>NZ_PKLB01000001.1:404307-806505 GCF_002858905.1 Bacillus sp. UMB0893
AATGATCAACGCAAAACCGCCGCCGTAACCACCGCCGTAGCCTCCGCCATATCCGCCATATCCGTACATATGTTCTCACCTCTCTTTTTTGTTTAGAGCTTATTCGCTCTCTCTAATAATGTATGTATTAAGAAGAAGTTGGCTTAGACAAACGTTCAATTTAATAGAAAATGGATGTATGTCTATGAGAGTTATTGATCACTATAATATAAATGCCTATATTTAGAGATAATGTTGCAACAAACGATAACTTTCATCTATAAAAATACGGGCAAAAATCAATATTAACAAAAATTATAGGATTTTTCTGATATCATACCTCACAACAAACCGAACAAAATTAATAAAAGCATATGTCTCAAACATATGCTTTTACCTTTGAAAGTGAAAAAGAGGTTCAGTATGGGTTACGGAGGAACCTGAGATACTTGCGTTCTCTTACTATAAGATACGGCATAAAACTAAAAAGGATTGGACGATTATTAAGGTAATAGCGGATATTTGAAAAGATAAGCAGAATTAATCAAGAGCATATATCTATAAATTATCTAGACTTATTCTGGGTACCAAAATAACAAGGTAAGGACGTTTCAGTTTTACAACATATGTAAAAATTCACTTATTATAAAAAACAAACAGACGTTGGTGAATGATGATCCATACAACCTGCACTAAAGTCTCTCTTTTTCATTAAAGTCAGCACTACTTTAAAAGTAATCCTGCTTTTATATCTAATAGGAAGCTTTACTTATTATTTGAAAAATTAAATCGAAAAAATGAACCTCTAGGCTCTCTTTTGGTAATAAATAAGTGAAAGGAGGCATTATTGTTATTCAACAATCGGGGGCTTCGTATTATAAGGTCAGTCAGATTTATTTCTGGTTGACCTATTTTTTATAGGTGCTATTTATAATGCTAATTAATATGTTTGCACCCCGCAACCGAACCCGTTAATTTTGGATTCACTCTTTTTTTTATTTAAGGGATGATATGGCTCCTATTATTTGATTTAAAAACTGAACGATTACAAAACAAGATAAGTATTATTCCCGATAGATTTAAACCTGAAAGGGGAAAAATTCAGACTGAACTCTTTTACCTCCTGTACATCTTTCTTTCTAAATAAATTCCACTTCTTTTGTCCGTTTCCACTTATACAATATGGGAAGGGGTAGTGGCTTAAATCACTATTATGTTTAATAACATAAGGAATAATTATATTGTTTGAAGTTAACATTATGACTTGATTGCTAAAAAAGCTCTTTTCGTAAAGTTTGTTGCTTTTAGAAAAAAATGGTTAAAACCTTTAGTGGATTGTAGCGGAAAGCAAGTGCCTGCAGCGGAAATCCACGGGTACTAATTAATAACCAAAAACAACAATCAATGCGAAAACAGCCTAATAAAAAGAGAGGGGGCTTTACTATGAACAAACAACGTGCACAAGAGATTGCTGCATCGCCAGTTATGGCTAATGTAACCTATAACGATGTTCCAATCTATATTCAGAATGTGGTCGAAAATAATGAAACAGCTAGAATTTATCCTATTGATGAACCACAGAATGAACAAGTGGTTCCTTTGTCTAACTTAAAAGAACATTAATTCTTCAAAGCGACTTTATTCGATGTTAGGGTTGAAATCCATTCCCACATTGGAATGACTGCGTAAACCCCGATTTGGTTTGGAATCTGTATGAATTTTTCAAGATCGTACTATATTTGCGGCCGTAAAGAAATTATTATTTACCCTGAAAAACATTGCAAAGTATAAGGTTGATGAAAGGTAAAACGATTAAAGCACTCTTCGAGAAAATGAATTTTCCTCTAAGAGTGCTCTAATTTAACGAATCGATCAATGAGGTAAAATTGCATGAACACCTTTAACCCCATTTACAAACTGTGTAATTCGTAAATCAACGGCCACACTTGAAAATGCCATTGTTTCTACTTTTTCAAGTTCCGTAAAACTCTTGCATGAGATGTACCATTTCATCCGATACTGCTGTTGCTTCATTTAAATCCTCATGAAATCCAAATGTTACCCATCCTGATGGAGTATTTGCTCTAGGCATATTGATTTGCATATCACCTCTAACGATTAAAGTGACATCAACAAAGTCCATCGGACATTCAATAGCCGTTCCGGAAACCTCCCCATTTCCCTGTACGGCATGACCATCACCAATAGAAAATAAAGCTCCATCTACTATATTGGAAAAAGGATACTGCCTCTAACAAGTTATTTGCAATCAATGCTCCCTCCACAATAACGTGGTGGTGATGTTGTGTGATTAAGGCTCTTTTCGTAAAGTTTGTTGCTTTTTGAGAAATGGTTAAACCCTTAAGTGGATTGTAGCGGAAGGCACTTGACTCCTGCGGGAAATAGAGGCTCCCATCCCTCCTGCGGAAAGCAAGTGCCTGCAGCGGAAATCCACGGCACCTTTCTTTTCAATTCTTTTCGTTTCTTTCACAATCATTTCAGTGATATCAAAAACTATCTCTTTATCACTCATACTTTGAGAATGATACATGGCGATAGCCTGATGCTGCTAATCTTGGGCGAAAGGAATCATTTGAACATAGAGAAAAGGAATTTTTATGAGAAACCTTGAATGTAGAGGGTGAGAGAAATTTAATCCTAAAGAGGTGAAAGAAATGAAAGCAGATGCCGTTTTTGAAGGCGGCGGAGTAAGGGGACTTGCTTTCACGGGAGCCATTTTGGCAATGGAAGATGAGCAGGTAGAGTGGGAAAGACTTGCAGGTACCTCGGCTGGTGCAGTTATAGCTGCACTTCTGGCCAGCGGTTACAGAAGTGCTGAAATTCTGGAGCTGCTGAAAGAGATGGATTTCTCAAAATTCAGAGGCAAATCATTTTTGAATTATATTCCGATTGTCGGCAGCTTGTTTGAGCTGATGATCCATTTAGGATTATATAATAATAAGTATTTAGAGGAATGGATGGACTCGATTCTTGCTGCTAAAGGCATCCGGACTTTTGCTGATCTTCCTGAAGATAAATTGAAGATTATCGCTTCAGATGTTTCGAATGGAGAAATCCTTATTATGCCTGATGATTTAAGTAAATACAGGATGACACCTGGAGATTTGAAAGTGTCAACAGCCGTCATGATGAGCGCTTCCCTGCCCTTTTTCTTTCGGCCAGTCATATGGAAATCAAAAGGGAGATATAAATCTTACATTTTAGATGGGGGACTTTTGAGCAACTTCCCTATCTGGATATTTGATTCAAAAGAAGAACCCCGTTTTCCGACGTTTGGCTTTCGGTTTGTGAAAGATGAGATTAAGATGGGAGCGGTAATCCCGACACCAGTCCATCTTTTTAAAAATATTTTTAAGACGATGCTGCAAGCACATGATCTTAGGCATCTGACGGAAGAGACAAAAGAACGCACGATACAAATTCCGACTGGAGGCATTAGCGCTACTGATTTTGAATTATCTGAAGAGGAAATGAATTTCCTTTATGAATCTGGGTATTCATCAGCAAAAGCATTTTTGGAAGGCTGGGATTTCGAAAAATACAAAGAAATGCGTAAAAAGAATAAAAAATTATAGTACTCGGGTATGAAGTATGAAATGTCAAAATCGAATGGTCATTATATCGGATTTTTTCGGTCATATATCGATCAATTTGGGTCATAAATACCGAGTGGTGTTCTGAGACAGGTCTATATCTAAGCGCGCTAATCTGAAATCGTTTTTAAGCACTTGAATCACGAAAATCACAAATTCAGGGTACCATAGGGGCAGTATTGTGCCCTCATTTCTCCAGGAAAAGAGCACATTTGCATGCGTAGCAGGTTCCACGAACAACAGGATTCCGGCTTTATTATCCGAGAAAGGCCACTCACTCTCCGCAGAATCTGTTTTATGATCCGAAAACCAGGTTTTATAATCTGAAATGCGCAGCTTATGATCCGAGCCGCAAACTCGATTGAAAATGGACCATTTTCCATAGCTCAATCTCACATTCCAACCCCAAAATGGCCCTTTTCTAGCTGCCCTTGGCCATTTAATGTAGTTACTGCAGGAAAAGAGCACATTTGCATGCGTAGCAGGATCCCGGAACAACAGGATTCTGGCTTTATTATCTGAGAAAAACCATAAACTCTTCGCAGGACCCGCTTTAAAACTGTACAACCTTACGCAATCATCTTGTGCATAATTAAAGTAGCATTTATACCCTCGAATCACGAAAATCGCAAATCCAGGGTACCAATGAAGCCGTATGGTGCCCTCAATTTTTTTATCTGCATTCATTATCTCAGGTTATTTTGGATAAAAAATCCTTCAAAAGATAGAGAATAGATAAAATGCGGCACCGTCATGGGACATCCTTTCTAGGAGTCTTTCGATTATCGAAATAATTGATATATCTTTTGAACCAATTTACGCTTATTCATAAAAGTAATGAAATTTTATGAGCAATATAAACTATTCTTAATTTTTTGAAAATAATTATTTTTTCCTCTATCATAATAAGGACAATATAAAATGAGGAGGCACTCTATGAAAAAGGTACTTCAGAAAAGCTCGATTCCAGTATTACTGACAGCCAGTTTTTTATTCGCTCCAGCCGTTCAGGCCCAAACGCCTTATTACGGAAAGGAATACAGTCAGCCAGAACAGGTTAGGCCATTATTTCCAGAAGTTGAGGTAACCGATGGCACACCAGCTTTTGTGAAAGGGGAAGAAGCATTTACAACCCAGGAGGAAATGCTTGCCTACATAGAAGAGCTGAAAGGGAAGAGTCCATATTTAACTGTTAAAAATATTGGAGCGTCACAGAATGGGCTTGAAATTCCGGCACTTTATTTTACTAAGGATCAAAAAATCAATCCAAGTTTCATGTCCCGCAAACCAACAGTCTGGATCCAAAGCCAGATCCATGGAAACGAGCCTGCCAGCGGCGAATCCGTCTTAGCAATTGCAAACCGCTTGACGGGGGAACTTGGTGAGGAAGTATTGGATAAAATTAATGTCATCGTCGTTCCGCGGGTTAATCCTGATGGATCCTATAATTTCAAGCGCCAGCTGCAAAATGGTCTTGATGGAAACCGCGATCATGTGAAATTGGAATCGCCGGAAGTACAGGCCATTCATCATGAATACAATCGATATACACCAGAAGTTGTCATTGATGCTCATGAGTATTCTCCATATACGAGTTCATTCGATCAATTTGGAGATGAGGGTTTATTGAAGTATCATGATATCCTGCTGTTATCTGGAAGAAACTTAAATATTCCTGAAAAGATTCGTACAATGTCTGACAGCTTATATGTTGATCCTACCTTGGACACGTTGGAACAAAACGGCTTCACGGGTGATCGTTACTATACAACAGGGGTAACAAATGGAGAAATTGATATTCTTGAAGGCGGCACAGAACCGAGAATCGGCCGCAACGCATTTGGCCTGCAGACGGCCTTCTCATTTTTAGTTGAAAGCCGTGGGATAGCGATTGGCAGAGAAGACTTTGGAAGACGGGTTGCTGCTCAGATTGCGACTCACGAGAATATTTTAAGACAAACTGCTGCGAATGCGAAAAAAGTAAAAACGACCGTAGCAGCCGAAAGAGCTAAGCTTATCAAAAAAGGTTTGGTTTCAAATGATAAAGATCCGATTTTTGTAAACAGCGAAGCAGCCGAAATAGAAAATCAGACACTTGAGATGGTTGATATCGCAACAGGAACCTTGAAAGATGTTCCAGTTAACTACTTCAGTGCAACAGAAGCAAAGCCAACTTTAACTAGAGAACGGCCAACTGCATATGTGTTAAACCCAGATCAGTCAGAAGTAGCAGCTAAGCTTCAGAATCAAGGCTTAAAAGGATTTAAGCTTCCGAAGCAGATGAAGCTTTCTGTTGAAGCATATGATGTAACATCAAAAGAAAATACTGAGAAATACGAAGGCAAACAGCTTGTAGAAGTAAAGACAGAGCTTGAGCGGAAAGACGTTCTATTCCCGAAAGGCACGTATGTATTCTTATCTGCTCAGCCGCAAAATAATCTGCTGTCGCTGTCCTTAGAGCCAGAATCGATCGACAGTTATGTAACGTTTGGATTTATTCCTTCAGAGGTTGGACAGGAACTGCCTGTTTATCGTTTTATGTTTGATGGGAAGAAGTTGAAATAAGCAGTAAAAAAAGCAGCCGGGGGATTGAGGTCCCGGCTGCTCTTCTTATTATAATACGATACTTACAATAATCGCAGATAAAATACTTACAAGCGTCGCACCGTAAAGCAATTTCAATCCAAAGCGGGCAACAACGTTACCTTGTTTTTCATGAAGACCCTTAACAGCACCAGCAATGATTCCGATGGAAGAGAAGTTTGCAAACGATACAAGGAATACCGAAATGATGCCAAGTGTACGTTCACTGAAGTTCTTAGACACGTTTGCCAAGTCCATCATTGCTACAAATTCATTTGTTACTAATTTTGTTGCCATGATTCCGCCGGCAGCAACTGCTTCACTCATTGGTACACCCATGATGAACGCAACAGGCGCGAAAATATATCCTAAAATACCTTGGAATGTAATTCCGAAAATCATATCAAAAATATTGTTTACAGCAGCGATTAAAGCAACGAAACCGATAAGCATTGCACCTACGATAATGGCTACTTTAAATCCGTCCATGATATATTCGCCGAGCATTTCGAAGAAGGATTGTTTTTCTTCTTCTTGAATAACGAGAATATCTTCTTCCTCTGATACTGTATAAGGATTAATGATCGAAGCGATAATAAATCCCCCGAACAGGTTGATGACGATAGCCGTTACGACATATTTTGGCTCGACCATTGTCATGTAAGCACCTACGATTGACATGGATACAGTTGACATTGCCGAAGCACAAAGAGTATAAAGACGCTGTGATGATAATTGGCCCAGCTGTTTTTTTACAGTAATGAAAACTTCTGATTGTCCTACAATGGCAGATGCCACAGCGTTATAAGATTCCAATTTACCCATTCCATTGATCTTACTTAGAACAAGTCCGATTCCTTTCATAATAAAAGGAAGAATCTTGAGGTATTGCAAGATCCCAATCAGTGCTGAGATAAAGACGATTGGAAGAAGAACATTTAAGAAGAATGGCATTTGTCCATCATTTGCAATTCCGCCGAAAACAAAAGAGATTCCTTCATTTGCATATCCAAGCAGTTTTCCAAATCCATTTGCAATGGCTGTAATCATTATTAGGCCAAATTTAGTATTCAGTAAAAGGAAAGTTAATAGAATTTGAATCACAATCATTAATGCTACAGGTTTGAACTTGATTTTTTTACGATCGCTGCTTGCAAGCCATGCTAATCCTAAAACAACAGCAAGTCCAAGAAGGGCTATTAGATATTTCATTTTTTTCACCTCTATGATGTATTTAAAAGAACTTTTGGACAGAATCTGTATACGCTTTCATCTATTGCCAAAAAGTGAGTCAGCGTCATCTGATGTCTGACCTCTGACCTAATCAACTATAATAGATTTATAGGAACAAAGCAACCCTATTTTTAAAGAAATTTTATACCGTCATTTTTTTATTTATAAGATAGTTTGCTGCTCATTTTAAATAATAAACCTTCAAATTTAGGGTGAAAATATTGAACAACAAAACCTAATGTCAGCGTGACAATAAAAGTTCCGATTCCAATGGCTCCTTGAAATAAGAAAGCTAGAAATAATGCAAAGGCTTCACTGATGATTCTTGAATTTCTAAGATTTAATCCAAAGCGTGTGTGTATGGCTACCATAAGTGTGTCCATTGGGCTTGCAGGGAATTTTGCCTGTAAATAAATCGCTACTCCAACTCCCATTGAAATGATGCCTGCTGCAAGAGCAGTTAGTTGGAAAAATAAAACTTCAGGAGAATAATGTTTTAAAACGACGAGAAGCCAAAAATCAATTAGGGCGCCAATTAGAAGAATACTGCCCGCTGCCATGATTTCAGGTTTTTTCTTAAGTAAAAACGCATTGATGAATATTAAAGCGATTCCATTTATGAAAATACAAGTGCCGACAGTAAGTCCGAATAAGTTTGATTCGCCTACTGCAAGAGCATCCCAAGAAGAGGCACCTAATCCCGATTTAATAATTAATGAAACACCTAGCGTCAGGATCAGTAATCCTGTAATAAAAAACAAAGCTCTTTCTTTCATTGAAAATCCCCTCTCAAGCTGTTATCTATTGTTAATTTTTGGATGTTAGTCATCAGACCTCTTAACCGTTTTCATCATACTGAATTCTTTTTGCAAAAGCAATATGAAATTTATTGAAGATGGGAAATAAAAAACGTGAGATATTGAAATCTCACGTCTCATATGGCTAATTTAATTGTGTCGTTTTTAGAAATTCTTTCGTGCGTTCTTCTTTTGGATTTGTAAAAAAATCTTCTGGATGTCCTCTTTCAATAATAGATCCTTCATTCATATAAACAATCCAATCAGCAACTTCTCTGGCAAATTGCATCTCGTGGGTTACCACAACCATCGTCATGCCTTCTTCAGCAAGTTCCTTCATTGCAGCTAAAACTTCTCCGACAAGTTCTGGATCAAGCGCTGAAGTTGGTTCATCAAAAAGCATGATTTCAGGCTTCATCGCAAGTGCACGTGCAATCGCAACCCGCTGCTTTTGTCCTCCAGATAATTTGTTTGGGTATATATCTGCTTTGTCTGAAAGTCCGACTTTTTCAAGGAGAGACCTGGCTTCAGCGAGTGCCTGTTCTTTTGGCATTTTCTTAACCATTATTGGCGCTTCCGTGATGTTTTCAATCACTGTTTTGTGAGGAAACAGCTGAAAGTGCTGAAATACCATACCGACCTTTTGGCGAACCTCATTGATGTCATGTGTAGACTGTAGAATTTCTTCACCGTTTATTATTATGTTTCCGTTGTCTTTTTTCTCAAGAAAATTTAAACATCTAAGCAGGGTGCTTTTCCCTGAACCGCTGGAGCCGATTAAACAGACAACATCACTTTCATTTACTGTTAAATCAATATCCTTTAAAACATGCAGATTCCCGAATGATTTATTCAGCTTTTCAACTTTGATCATTTGTTTCGATTCCAAAAATGATTCCCTCCTTAGCGGTCACTAATTGACATTTTCTTTTCAAGTCCGTTGACAATCAGTGTTAATATTGCAACTAAAATTAAGTAGTAAACAGCGACAATTAATAAAAATGTCATCTCATCAAAATTATTTGACCCTAATGTGGTCGCAACGTTAAAGAGCTCGTTTATAGAGATAAAGGCTGCAAGAGATGAATCCTTCAGTCCAATAATCACCTGATTTCCGAGGGGAGGAAGAGCACGTCTGAAAGCCTGCGGCATAATGATTCGTCTCATTGTAAGGCCTCTTGTCATTCCTAGAGAACGTCCAGCTTCCATTTGGCCTTTATCTATGGATTGAATTGTCCCCCGGAAAATTTCAGCAATATAAGCACCATTATGAAAAGCAAGTGCAAGGGAAGCTGCCCAGAAATCAGGGATTAAAAAGAGTCCGCTGAAGCCGAAATACAAGATGAAAATCTGAACAATCAGCGGTGTGCCTCTAACTAAGTAAATGTAGGCATCCGAAATGATGCTGAGGACCTTTAGTTTAGATATTTTTAAAATGGCAAAAAAGAGACCGATTACAATCCCGATTAATATGGAGACAACCGTTAATTGAAGAGTAACAAGCATCGCGTCCAAAAATACGCCTTTATTGTCAATTAACGAATTCCAAAAATGTGAAAAACTAGGCAAAATGAACAACATCCTTTCTATACAAGTGGTGGTTACTCAGGTTTTGTCGTAATATCTTCTCCGAAATATTCGATGCTGATTTTCTTAAGCGTTCCGTCCTGTCTAAGATTGTCCAATGCTTCATTTACTCGTTTCAAAAGAACTGGATTATCCTTCGGAATAACAACAGCCTGTTCGCTTCGTTCAATCAGCTGCTGCCCGGCGATATCAAAACCGCCTTTAGCTGCACTTTTTCCTGTTACAAAATCAGTTATGACGGCATCATGCCGTCCTGTACTTAGCGCTTTTAGGGCTGTAATGTCACTATCATACATTTTTATGTTCTTTGTGTATTTCTCAGCGGTTGCAGCATATGTAGAGCCTTTTGCAACGGCAACTTCTTTCCCTTTTAAATCTTCAACTGTTTTGATGTCACTGTCTGGACGTGTGAAAATTTGAGGACCAGAATAGTAGTAGGGGGCAGAAAATGAAACATGCTTGGCGCGCTGATCATTAATCGTGTGGCTGGCAACTGCTGCATCTGCACGGCCAGTTTTGACTCCTTCTACAATTCCTTTGAATTTTATTCGTTTCTGAACAGGTTCGAGCCCGAGTTCCTTAGCGATGGCTTCACCTACGGCAATATCAAAACCAGTCATCGTCATATCGTCCTTGACATAGCTGAATGGTTTGAATTCTCCAGATGCCGTGAAAACAAACTGATCTTTATCAATCAGCTCTGTTCCATCTGACAATTTTTCTTTTTCTGCGCAAGCAGTAAGCATACTGACGAGAAAAAGGGCGGATAAATAGAAAATTGCTTTTTTTCTCATTGAAGTTTCATAGCTCCTTTCTTTTAGCGAAATAGCGCGATTATGGTAAACAGGAAAAAATGCCCTAATTGTTTATACCCGAATTTTAAATATTCTAATCTATGTATTTGGAATCATGGAAATAAAAGTGATTGGAAAAAAAACAAAATTGGCTGATGAAAATTGGGATTCACCTGAAATGCTGCATTAAAATAAGTTCGTTTTGCAAATAAATGAGAAGGTAACCTGGTGCAATTCTTTAAGTATGAATTGCGGCTATTTTTTTAGAATGAAAAAGAAAATTATGGAATTTACAAGGAGAAAAGTACATATAGAGAGAACATATTTAGTTATGTTTTGAAGTTAATTGTTTAAATGCACTAGAAGCAATTCATAGTGGTTTTATTAAAAAAGAAACATAAGAGTTGGAGAGATCGAAAACAGAGGACACATAGGAATGAATTTTGTTTTTTATGATTTAGATGGTAATTAATTTGATGTTTGGAGTGAATTAAGTCCAATTTTCAAAGAAAAAAATCTAATATCTGAATAGAAGAGGAGGGGAAAATGAAAAAAATAATTAGCATCAGACTTGCAAGTAATATAATCATCACCATTAATACTTTAGCGTTATTGATGCATGTCCTGATCCTTTTAAACCTTTTGCCGCATGATTTCGTATGGGGAGGACGATTAAAGAGTGAGGCCGATTTAATCATCTTCGAAAGTATATCAATCGTTGTGCAAATACTATTTATTTCAATTATTGCTGTAAAAGCAGAGTATGTGTTCAAAGGAAAGTTCAAAAGAACTGTGAATGTCGGAACATGGGTAATGTTTGGACTTATGGTGCTTAATACAATCGGCAATTTAGTCTCAAACTCTGGTTTGGAAACACTAGTAATGACTCCATTAACCTGCATGCTTGCACTTTTAGTATTCAGATTAGCAATTGAAAAATAAAATTACATAACGGCCGAAAAAAATATAAAAGCGAAATTAATTAATAGATAAGGGTACTAGAAAATAAGTAGGAGGAGTTTTTTTGAATAGTCCTATTTTAAATCAAATCGGAACGGTCTTTATTCCAGTAAGCAACATAGAAAAAGCTCGAGAGTGGTATTGTGACATTTTAGGTTTACAGCCAAATGGAGAAATACAGTTCGGTCATATTTATGTCTTACCTATGAATGGGACAGGGATTGTTTTAGATAGCAAGATTTTTTCAGAAGATAATATATTAAAAACCCCCCCCTTTCATTTTAATACAGAAGATATTGAAGAAGCCTATAAGTTTATGAAGAAAAAGAAGGTTCATTTAATAACTGAAATTGAACATAATCACTATTTTAATTTTAAAGATCCTGATGGAAATCATCTAATGATTTGTAAGTGTTAATTAAACAGTTTGAGCTAACTGGGCAATAATTGCTCTTTCTTTATGTAAAAGGGTTGAATATCCTAGCGTTTGGATAAGTTTTATAAATAAATATGTATACATTAACAGAAGCAGGAATCAAGAAGGTCGTGAATAAGATGAATTCAGCAAATGAACATTTAATGGAAGATTGGAAAAAAAATATTATTCTCTTTTTGAGCAGTCAGACGATATCCCTTTTTGGTTCGTCCTTGGTTCAATATGCGATTATGTGGTATATCACACTTACTACGGAGTCTGGTGTGATGATGACGCTGTTTATCATTTGCGGCTTCATACCTACCTTTATTTTATCCCCAATTGCGGGTGTGTGGGCAGATCGCTACAATCGAAAAATGCTGATTATTTTATCAGATGGACTGATTGCGATTGCAACACTTATTCTCGCTATTGTATTTTTTATGGGATATGATGCGATTTGGCTGCTCTTTGTTATGGCTGCAGTCCGTGCAATCGGGACAGGCATTCAAACCCCGGCAGTAGGTGCCATTTTACCGCAAATTGTTCCAAAGGATAAGCTGACTAAAGTGAACGGAACAAACGGAAGTCTTCAAGCGATTATTATGTTCGTGTCTCCAATGGTTAGTGCAGCACTGTTGACAATGGCTTCCATCGAAATGATTTTTATTATCGATGTCATTACTGCAGCTATTGCGATTCTAACATTACTGGCGTTTTTTAATATTCCGGTGCATGAGAAGGCATCCGAAAAACAAACAACAAGCTATTATTACGACTTTAAAAAAGGATTAACGTACATTAATAATCATGATTTCCTTAAGAAATTTTTTCTGTTTTTCGCTTTTTTCTTTGTCTTAATGGCACCTGCTGCATTTTTAACGCCACTGCAAGTTACACGGAGCTTCGGTGACGATGTATGGCGATTAACGGCTATCGAAATTGCTTTTTCGATTGGGATGATGGCGGGTGGAGGAATTATTGCTTCTTGGGGAGGTTTTCAAAATAAAGTTTATACGATGACCTTCGCAAGTCTTTTAATGGGAGTTTGTACGTTTGCTCTCGGGATTGTTCCTGTCTTTTGGATTTATTTAATTTGTATGGCTGTATTTGGAGTGGCTATTCCATTTTTTAATACGCCAACTATGGTTTTATTACAAGAGAGAGTAGAAGAAAATTATCTAGGGAGAATCTTTGGAGTATTTGGGATGATATCGACCTCGATGATGCCGATTGGGATGCTCATTTTCGGTCCAATCGCAGATATAATAAAAATTGAATGGCTGCTTATTGGAACAGGGTTACTTATTTTAATACTTGCAATCTTTTTAGGCAGAAACAAAGTATTACTTGAAACCGGAAAGCCAATTTTGAAGGAACATTCCAATTAGTTAGGGTTATCGTTATTCCATAAAAGGGCGCGCTTCTACAGGAAGGAGGCGTCTTTTTGTATAGGGCCATCTTGTTGAGGAACGCTAATTGAGATTCTGCAGGTTTACAATTAAACGAACGAGAGCAGTATTGTTCAAAAAGTGATATTTGTTTTCAAAAGCAGTATTAAAATGAATTTAAATAAAAAGAGTTCCTCCTCCTTCTTAGTCTATTTTATGAGTTTACTTTTGGGAAATTTGATGATTTATATATGTATTCAATCATATTTGTCAAAATTATTATATCTTAAGGGCGAGATTGTTTAAGGAACTAAAGATTGCATAAAATATATTAAACACTTTTATAACCCCCGTCCTAACTAAGAACGGGGGTTATTTGTGTTTGACTTGTATTGTCAATTTTCAGCTGATCAAATATGTTAATACATTTCATTCCATTCAATTTTGCCTGCTTGCTTATCATAATTAATCCTTACTTTAAAGTCGTGCTTTTCATAAAAATGCACAAGACGGTCAACATGATCCCAGTCTCTTTTGGCGATATCGCCAGTGATATAGGGAATGTTTTGATCTTTCGCGAACTCTTTTAAATAATTCATGCAAATGGATCCATAGCCCTTATTTGCCGGGCCTTTAATATCTCCGATGTGGATCGCTTTATCGTCTTTGTATGTGGCATGAATGGAAAAATCCCATGTGCCCCGATAGGCAGATTCACAATCATTCAGCATCACCTTGCATGAATCACCGTCATTTTGTGCATAAACCACAACCCAATTATCCTCTTTCGTTTGATCAATTCCGACAACTTGCCATCTTTTTGCAATTTCTTTTAGATTATCCTGCATTCTAAAGAGCTGAAACTCAAGTTCCTCTGCGTCTTTTGGTGCATGATCGCTGCGTGTTAGTACAGAATTATACATACCTGACTCCTTCCGCTTTATTGGTTCGAACGTAAAACACAGTTTTCTATTTTACTAGAAACAGATGACAGAATCAATTGATTCGCTTCATTTGGAAGGAGTTGCAGAAATGTCTATTTTTATGTAATTGCGTGGAGGGGATAAATAAAAATGCACCTTCAATTGAGAAGGTGCCGTTTTTCAATCCTCTTCACTGTCATAAATGAGGTGTTCATAACTATTATTGTGAATTTGATTGAGTTCTTCGAGTTTGTATATTAAAAATTGATGATCATCGCCATATAGATCAAGTTTATTCGTTATTTTATATTCTTCTAAAGCTTTGCGTGCTTTTTTCTCTTCGGTAAAAATACCGACAACATTTGAAGCTTCTCCGCAATCAGAGCAGCCGATATCCACTACTACGAAATACATGCAATCACCTTCTAGTGTTTGTTCTTATTCTTTATTTTCTCATGCAGCTCTTACGAAAACAAGAAATTGGCCCCATACAAAAACGGCAAGTCCTATGATTGCCGCTTCTGTACCATTTATAGTTCTAGAGTTTGAGGTGAATCATACTCGCTATTCATTAATCTTATTTTATTTGGCTTAATAGCTAAAACGACATATTCAGGATCATTAGGGCCTTCAAACCAATTTTTCAAATTTTCGTTCCATAATCTTTCCTTTAATTCTGCCGATTCATCGATGCTTGCTTTTCCTTCAAATTCAATGTAAGAATCTCCAAAACCTTCACCTTCATATCCAAGCAGTACATGAACGTTTGGGTTTTCTTCAATTTCTTCAGCTTTATGAGTGTTCTTATTTGTAGGGGTATAAAGCATAAGCTCATCATTGAAAAATGTCATATAGCGTGAGTGCGGCTTATTTTTTACGACAGTTGCAAGTGTTCCGACCTTATGTTTTTCCAATATATCTAATATTTCTTTATTTAGTTTCTGCTTATCCATGTAAAACATCTCCTTTTAGTTAGTGCTATTTTATTTATTCCTTTTTATAGCGAGGTTAAAACATTTTAGGTGGATCATGTTGCAAGTTAGAACTCCTGATTAGGAGGTATATGGAAAAAAGAAAGTAAAACGCTTCATTCGGAAAGTAGCGCATCCATATTCGCAAGTAAAAAGGTAAATCCGCAAGTAAAGGTCCAGTTTTTGAAAGTAAGACAAGATTCAGCAGTAATATATGGATATATCGTACATTAGCAAAGTGCATTTTCAAAAAGAGAACTCATTTTTTCTGTTTTTATAAAAAAATTCTCTAACTACCTTATTGTTAAAAATAACCACTAAGTGTAAAATGTAACTATAATACACATTTTTCTATTTGGTGGTGGTTCTGTGAAAAAAAGGTATATTCTTATTCTCGTATTCGGATTTATTTTTACTTTTACACTTTCAATGAAAGCTGCTTTTAAAGAAGAAAAAAATGTTTCGCTCATGATGACAGATGTAAGCAGATTGATGCCTGTAAAGATTGATAAGATTGTGAAAGGAAAAGAAATCGAATCATTCAAACAGGCTATAAATGAAGCGAAAGCGTCAAATAAAAAGATTGCCATTGCAGGCAAACAGCACAGCCAGGGAGGGCACACGTATTACAAAGATGCGATTGTGCTTGATATGACCTCCTATAATGAAATTCTGGAATTTGATAAGAAGAAAAAAACGATTACGGTTCAAAGCGGGGCGACTTGGGATGATATTCAGCGTTTCGTCAATCCCCATGGACTTGCCGTGAAAGTGATGCAGTCCCAAAATATTTTCACCATTGGAGGATCTATGAGTGTAAATGTGCATGGACGGGATATCCGCCATGGATCTTTAATTGAGAGCATCAACTCGTTTCGTTTGCTGAAAGCAGATGGGGAAATTGTGAATGTAAGCAGAACGGAAAATGCAGAACTTTTTCCGCTTGTTATTGGAGGATATGGGTTGTTCGGCGTCATTTTAGATGCTGAAATCAGCTTGACGGATGATGAGCTCTACGTCATGAAATCTGAGTCTCTTGATTACAAAAAATATGCAGATTATTTTAAGCAGAAAGTAAAGGGCAATAAAAAGGTAAAGATGCATCTTGCCCGTTTATCAACGGCACCTGATACTTTTTTGAAAGAAATGTATGTGACGAACTATGAACTTGCAGGTGAACAAGGCGCCCGCACAGAATATGATGAACTAAGTGAGGAAAAGCTAGTCCCGCTCATGAAGTTCGCATTTGGATTATCAAGGAATTACGATTGGGGTAAAAATGCTTTCTGGAATGCCCAAAAGTCATATTTTGTGAGTGATGAAGATACTTATATTACTAGAAATAATGTGATGAGGTCGGCGTCAAAGTTTCTGGAATATGAGGATGACAAGAATACCGACATTCTTCAGGAATACTTCATACCGGTTGATATGTTTCCTGACTATGTGGATAGCCTGAGGGAGACACTGACAGAGGAAGAATTGAATCTGTTTAATATCACGATCCGGTATGTCGAGAAAAATGAAGATGCCGTTTTATCTTACAGCCGCGACGATATGTTTGCTTTTGTACTATTAATCAATCAGGGGTTATCTGAAGAGGAAATATATAAGACAAGGAGCGTGATTCAAAAAATGATTGATGTCACGCTTGCTTATAATGGAACTTATTATTTGCCTTATCAGCCTTATCCAACAAAGAAACAAATGGAGACTGCGTATCCGAAAGTGAATGAGTTTTTCGAATTGAAGAGTAAATATGACAAAGAAGAAATTTTTATGAATTACTTTTATGAGGAGTATGGAGGCGATGAATAATAGATCCTTCAGAAGATTCATTGCAGCTCAAAGCACGTTATTTTTCGCAAGTAATTTTATTTTTCCTTTTTATATCTTGTTTATCAATAATGTCGGGACATCTTTTTCTCAGTTTGGAATTTCGTATGGGTTGTTTGGACTTTCAGCAGCGCTTGTTCATCCGTTATTAGGGCACATTTCCGGAAAGATAAACGATAAAGTGATTTTAGCGGTATCTTCAGTTGGCATGGCATTTCTTCTTTTATATTACCCGTATATTGGTACGATTTCAGAAGTTTATGTGTGTCAAATTTTGATGGGAATCTTTGGTGCAATGCAAAAGCATGGAGAAAAAATGCTTCTTTCCCAGTGGACAAATGAGGAAAAAAGAGGCGTTCAAATTGCCAATTATCACTTTTGGACATCCCTTATGGCTGCCGCTGCTATCATAGGAGGGGGCTTCTTAGCTCAATACTTTACGATTACTTTGCTCTTTTTTATTGCTTCTGCGATCTACTTCGCAAGCGGCATCTTCGTTTTAAAAATAAAAGATTCATACTTTGAAAAGGAACAGAAGGTGGCAGACCATGCTCATTCAGCTGCATCCCATAACGAAGCATAATTGGGAGACATGCATTTCCCTTAAGGTTGAAAAAGATCAAGAAAAGTTCGTTGCAAGTAATTTGTAATCATTGGCAGAATCAAGGTTTGAAAACTCCTTTTTGCCGCTTGGCATTTATGCAGAAAATCAAATGATCGGATTTGCGATGATTGGCAAAGATCCTGCAGATGGCGTCTACTGGATTGTAAGATTCATGATAGATAAAGACTATCAGGGGAGAGGATACGGGTGGGAAGCGCTGCAGATTATCCTCAGTTTCATGAAATCCCGTTATGATGTCAGCCCGTTTCTTTTACTTGGCGTTAATCCAGACAATTTACAGGCTAAGAGACTTTATCAAAAAGCGGGATTTCGGGATACAGGTAAAATAGCAGATCGAGAAGTGATTTATAGATTTAACATTTATTAATGAATGAGTCGTGCATGATAAGATGACGGTACTTTTTAAGGCGTAGAAAGGTATGGATTCCTTTGGGCAAGCTCTCTAAAAAAAGCATCCTCATCTTTCGGCAAGGAAACTAGGGCAAATCTGGTTGATGAGCCAGGCATTGTTCCCAAAGGTTTTGCATATACAATTTCAAGCCTTTTCAACGTCCATGCAGGGGCAGACAGCGGATTGTTTGAATACCTGATCTCTTTAATATCTTTAATATGTATTTCTTTTTTAATAAGGCCGAATACGATGATTAATTTTTCATCCTGAATGAGAAAATATGATTTTAGGAATGCGTGTGCTAAAAAGGCTGACAGCAAGAAAGGTATGATCATGGATGCAAGTGATTCTGACTCATTGAAAAGCAGGAAAAAGGGCAGAACGATTAAAAAAAGTACGATTAATACGAGTATGGGATTTCGTTTAATTTTAAAGATCATTTAAAGACCTCCTCGTTCAATTATTTTAGCATATTCATTATATGGTGCAATTTGTTAAAAAAAATTTAGATTAACTGGTATAGATAACTAGTTGAATACATGTTATATTAATATTGAAAACGAATACAAGGAGTCGTTTTTAAATACAATAAAGATCACTTATACCTCTTTATTATCTTATACTTTATTTTGGGGGAATGTAAAAAATGATGAAATATCTACAGAAAATCGGCCGTTCATTGATGCTGCCGGTAGCAGTATTACCTGCTGCAGCGATTCTGATGGGAATCGGTTATTGGATAGATCCTGCAGGCTGGGGATCTGGAAGTCCAATAGCAGCCTTCTTAATTAAAGCCGGATCATCCATTATTGATAATATGGCCATTCTGTTTGCAGTTGGCGTAGCATTGGGTATGTCGAAAGAAAAAGATGGTTCCGCCGCGCTGAGTGGTTTGGTGGCCTACCTGGTTATTACAACTCTGCTTTCAACAAACTCAGTGGCTATGCTTCAGGGAATTGACCCGGAAAATGTCAATGCTGCTTTTGCAAAAATAGGTAATCAATTTGTGGGGATTCTTTCAGGGATCGTAGCTTCCATTATGTACAATCGTTTTAGTCATGTACAATTGCCGGCTGCTTTATCTTTCTTTAGCGGAAAACGTTTAGTTCCTATTATGACAGCTGTTTCAATGCTGCTTGTTTCAGTCGTGCTTTTCTTCGCATGGCCGGTAATCTTTACTGGATTAGTTGCTTTTGGGACATGGATCAGTAAATTAGGATTTATTGGTGCAGGATTATACGGATTCTTCAATAGGATCCTCATACCTACAGGCTTACACCATGCATTAAACTCGGTATTCTGGTTTGATGTAGCTGGTATTAATGATATTGGGAATTTCTGGGCAGGTACTGGAACAAAGGGAATAACAGGAATGTATCAAGCAGGATTCTTCCCTATTATGATGTTTGGTCTACCAGCTGCAGCGTTAGCAATGTACCATACTGCAAAAACGAAAAGAAAAAAACAGGCGGCATCGTTGATGTTAGCTGCAGGTTTTGCTTCATTCTTTACTGGGGTCACAGAACCTCTTGAGTTTTCATTCATGTTTTTAGCTCCTGCACTTTATGTAGTTCATGCAGCATTAACAGGTCTTTCATTAGCGGTTGCAGCATTTTTCCATTGGACAGCAGGATTTGGTTTTAGTGCAGGATTTGTTGACTTTGTGCTAAGTTCTAGATTACCTTTAGCTAATCAGCCTTATATGTTACTTGTGCAAGGGCTTGTAGTAGCAGTCATTTATTATGTATTATTCCGATTCTTAATTACAAAATTTAATTTAGCAACTCCTGGAAGAGAAGATGATACAGATGAAATGATTGAAGAAGGGTCAAGCAGTGATCAATCTCACGCAAAAGGCTCTAAATTCGCAGTGATGGCTGCCAAGATCTATGATGGCCTAGGCGGAGATGCTAATGTGACTTCTGTCGATAACTGCGTTACGCGTTTAAGAATCGAAGTGAAAGATATGAATGCGGTCGATCAGAAAAAAATTAAAGATACAGGCGTACCGGGAATTAATATTGTCGGAAAAAACAGCATTCAAGTAATTGTGGGTACACAAGTACAGTTCGTAGCGGATGAAATAGAAAAAATCAGAAAATAAATTGGGTTTGATTGAAAAACTAAATTTTATTAATCAATAAACTAAAATTCCCTTCTTTGATGCAAATTAGCATATCATCAAAGGAGGGAATTTTTCCTTCACCTATACTGGTATAGACAACTAGCTGAATGGGTGTTATAGTAAGGGTGAGAATAGATGCAAGGAGCTGTAACCATGCCGAAAACCTATTTAATAAACGCAAAATTATATACGGGTGAAGTCGTTTTTCAAAACGGTTTTATCATCATTGAAAACAATAAAATTACTGGAATTGGTGACTTAGCGGAAATGCCGGAACCTGCAGCTGATGATAAGGTGTTTAATCTCAGAGGCAGTGCTTCCATTCTGCCGGGTTTTATTGACATTCATATCCACGGTGCAGCAGGTGCAGATGTGATGGATGCGACGAAAGAAGCGATTTTAACGATGAGCAGAGCTCTTCCGAAAGAAGGGACTACGAGTTATCTCGCAACAACGATGACAGCTGGTCAAGACCAGATTAAAGACGCGCTGAAGAATGCTGCTGATTATATTGCACGTGAAAATAATGAAGGAGCAGAAGTGCTTGGTATTCATTTAGAAGGACCTTTTTTGAATCCAAAACGGGCAGGTGCCCAGGCTCCAGGCAATATCATTGAACCGTCAATCGAAATTTTTAATAAATGGCTGAAAGATGCAAAAGATCATATTAAGCTGGTCACACTTGCACCAGAATGCAGGAATGGATACGAACTGGCCCGGCATTTAACATCTGCGGGCATAACAGCCTCAATTGGCCATAGTGATGCCGTCTATTCAGAAGTTGAAAAGGCTGTTGAAAGCGGCGTAAACCACGCCACACATCTTTTTAATGGAATGAGAGGCATTCACCACAGGGAACCAGGTGTAGCGGGTACTGTGCTTATGATCGATGAAGTGAAAACAGAAATGATTGTGGATGGTATTCACATTGCCCCTGAAATGGTGAAATTTGCTTATAAAGTAAAGGGCAGTGCGGGAACGATATTAATTACAGATGCCATGAGAGCTAAAGGTCTTGGAGCAGGCAAATATGACCTTGGCGGGCAAGAAGTTACAGTTGATGCTTCCCGGGCAACGCTTGCTGATGGAACTCTTGCAGGAAGTATTTTGACATTCAGAGATGCTGCAGTGAACATGATGAATTATACAGGATGTTCACTAGAAGAGATTGTGAAGATGTCATCTGTTAATCCTGCTAAACAAATTGGCGTTTATGACCGTAAAGGAAGTTTATCAATCGGAAAAGATGCTGACATCGTCGTCCTTGATGAAAATAGTGAAGTGCTGATGACGTTTTGCAGAGGCAAAATCTCTTTTACAGGAAGTGTTGAACAATGAAACTAATAGAAGCAAAAGATTATCATGAAATGAGTATGCTTGCAGCTGAGGTTATATTAGATCAGATCAAGGCAAAAACTGATTCTGTGCTTGGTTTGGCAACTGGCGGCACTGTGCTGGGAACATATCAGCAGCTGATTCTGGATCATAAGCAAAACAATACAAGCTACCGTAATATTAAAACATTCAATCTTGATGAATATGCCGGCTTATCAAAACAAGATGAAAACAGCTATCATGCTTATATGAAGAAACACTTTTTTGATGAGGTCAATATTCCTTCTTCTCAAACCTTTCTTCCAAATGGGGAAGCACATGATATGAAAGCGGAATGCGAGAATTATGATCAGAAAATTGAGGGATTAGGCGGAATTGATCTTCAGCTTCTTGGCATCGGCCAAAATGGGCATATCGGATTTAACGAACCGGGAAGTTCTTTTGAATCAAAAACCCATCTGGTTGCTTTGGAACAGTCAACCCGTCAGGCAAACGCACGCTACTTTGATTCCATTGAAGAAGTTCCGACGCATGCAGTAACAATGGGGATCGCTTCCATTATGAAAAGCAAAAAAGTGCTGCTTCTCGCTTCAGGATTGCAAAAATCAGCCATTTTATATGATCTGTTTCATTCAGATGTTACTAACTCTATTCCGGCGACAATTTTAAGAAATCATCCGGATACAATCATCATTGCAGATCAAGAAGCCTTGTCTAAATTGCATCATGATGAAAGGAAGATGTTTGCCAAATGATTCAAAAGAATTCTCCGCTCCCAATTTATTATCAGCTTGAAGAGGGAATAAAAGAAGCCATTCAACAACAAGAATTAAAGCCTGGTGAGATGATTCCTTCAGAAAGAGAATACGCTGAAAAGTATGGAATAAGCAGGATGACGGTGAGACAAGCTCTTTCGAATCTGGTGAATGACGGCTATTTATACAGGCAGCGCGGGAAAGGAACCTTCGTTGCTCATCAAAAAATTGAGCAGCCTCTGCAAGGCTTAACAAGCTTTTCTGAAGATATGCGGTCAAGAGGACTTGAACCGAGCACACGCGTCATCAGTTTTACAGAGGTGAAAGCAAGTATTGATCTTGCTGCGAAGCTTGAGGTTGAAGCAGGTGCTCCTCTTTTCGAACTGAAACGGGTAAGGCTAGCCGATCAGCTCCCAATGGCGTATGAAATGCTATATATTTCTAAAGAGCTTGCACAGGGTCTTACGAAAGACATAGCTGTGAATTCTATCTATGATTATGTTGAGAACAAGCTTGGCTTAAAAATACAGCATGGAAGACAAGTGCTCGAAGCCTCCTTTGCCAGAAAAACGGAGGCTGAGATGCTCCAGGTAGCTGAAGGTGCACCAGTCCTGCTGATTGAACGGCGAACAACGCTCGATACGAACAAACCGTTTGAGGTCGTCAGGTCCGTCTATCGCGCAGATCGCTATAAATTCACGATTGATATGGAGCGTTTATAATGGTGCGTAAACCAACTGAAGAGAGAAATGAGAGAACGGCGCGTATTGATGAAATGGATTCCTTTCAGATTGTGGAAATGATGCATAAAGAAGATTCAGCGATTTTGACAGCAGTAAATGAAACACTCCCGCAAATTTCCAAAGCTGTTGATGCAATCGTGAAACGATGGAACGATGGCGGCAGAGTCTTTGTCATCGGAGCGGGAACCAGCGGCAGAGTAGGCATGCTTGATGCTGTGGAACTTGGTCCGACCTTTTCAGTAGAAACCGGGAAATGGACTGCCATTGTATCAGGCGGAAATGAAGCGATGTGGCAGCCTCTTGAAGAGACGGAAGATGATGTAAGCGTTATTCGAAATGAATTACAATCCTATCAGTTAAATGCTTCTGATTGCGTGATCGGTCTTACGGCCAGCGGTTCTACACCGTTTGTGATAAGCGGACTGTCTTATGCAAAAGAGACAGGGTCTTGCACTATTTCGATCAGCAACAATACGAATACAACCGTTTCCGAAATAAGTGATGTGGCAATTGAATTGACAACAGGTCCTGAAGTCATTAGAGGTTCCACAAGACTGAAGGCAGGCACAGCCCAGAAAATGGCGCTTAATATGATATCAACTGCAGTCATGATCCAGCTCGGAAAAGTTTATCAAAATGAAATGGTCGATATGAAGCTCATTAATCTAAAGCTGAAAAAACGGGCTGAAACGATTTTAATGGATTTGACTGGCATGGAAGCTGAATCAGCTGAAACTGCCATGAATCAAACACAATACAATTTAAAAGAAGCCATTTTTATGACTGTTACTCAATCTTCACAAGAACAAGCTGCAGCTTATATTGAACAGGCAGAAGGGAAATTGAAACTGGCGATCCAGCGTTTTTTCGGTAAAGATAATAGGTAAGGGAAATACGCGGGGCAAAACATTGCAGCTTCCAAATTTCATATTGCCCGCAGCTGATTATAATAATAAACTTCCAGTCCATGACGGAGCAATCGGTCATTCTAAGGATGCCGCAGAGTCTCTATACTTGCTGGTAAAAAATGCTAATAAAAAAACGCTTGGTCTATAATTATAGTCCAAGCGTTTTTTTAGATAACAAGCTTTAATGAGTTTTTTTCTTTTATAAACTGAATCGCTGCTGTATTAAATTGTTCAGGCTGATCGATATTGCAGACGTGGCCTGAACTTTTTATGTAAATGGCTTTGACTTCTTTATGTGAAGCTTCAATTTCTTTAACTGCAGTCAAAAACAAGTGGTCTTCATCACCCATTATAAAGAGTGTCGCAATCCCGTGGAAATCCTTCTGCAGCTCAATTAAATAAGGATTCACGTAACGTGTTAAGGAGAACCATTGTATAAACTCCTTTTGACACATTTTCTTCGCCTGGGAAATAAACATAGAGCGGGCTTCTTTATGATGTGAATATGGCATGATAATCCATGCAAAGAAAGAATACAGCCATATATATGGCAAAATCCGTTTCCCGATATTTCCGAGGATCAGTAAAAACCGGGTGAAGGCATTCAGCTTCGTTATGGCTCCGCCTAACAGCATTGACGAAAGCAGGAATGGCTGCAGTCTTGCAATAGACTGGATGACGATTGTACCAAGCGAGATGCCGACAAAGTGAGAAGAACTTATTTTCAAATGAGTATGTACATCAATGACTTCCTGGGCAATTTCTTCAAAGCCGTCACCCTTATTCCACATGCCTTTTTGTGATTTGCCATGCCCGCGAAGATCAATAAGCAAAATATTAAACTGGCTTTTAAACTCTCTAATTTGTTTGTACCATATTGCAGAACTTCCGCCTGCACCGTGGATAAACGTCACCCATGGCTTTTTTTCATGATTTCTCAGTGTCCGATAGTATAAGATAGTCCACACCTGCAATCTTCAAAAGATAGTTTTATAAAAGCGAGGGGTTATTGTAAATCTCAGAAAGAAAAGGTATTCCGGCCAATATCTTGATGAATTCGGCCAAAAGTCCAAATAATTCGGCCAATATCTGAATGAATTCGGCCAAATTCGAGGAAATTCCGGCCAAATGCCCAATATCCGGCCATTATCAGCTAAATGAAAAAATGTCGACAGACTGATTTCAATAGGAACCCACAAATAATGCATGAATCTCCATCTTAATATGTTTAGAGAGTAAATGGACAGCAGAATCAGAAATTGTAAGAAAAGCGACACATTTCTAAGAAATTGAAAAGGCAGCATGAAGCCTAAAAAAATATGAGAAACGGTTGCGGGACAACCTTGAATTTGGTATACTAAGAGTAATTATTTTTGTTCGTAATATGATTAAAAAGGCACTCGTCTTGAAGAATATTATGTAGAGCAGGGATAGTAATACAATTGTGCGGATTACGCACTAGGAGGATACACACATGTTACAAGGTAAAGTTAAATGGTTTAACGCAGAAAAAGGTTTCGGTTTCATCGAAGCAGAAGGTCAAGAAGACGTATTCGTACATTTCTCTGCTATTCAAGGCGAAGGCTTCAAAAGCTTAGAAGAAGGCCAAACAGTTACTTTCGAAATCGTTGAAGGCGCTCGTGGACCACAAGCAGCTAACGTTCAAAAGTAATTGAACGAAAGGACTCCCTTGCCGGGGGTCTTTTTTTGTGTCTAAATAAGTGTAATCTTGCCGGATCGTTATTTCTTTAGGCTCTTTTCGTAAAGTTTGTTGCTTTAAGAAAAAATGGTTAAAAAATTTAGTGGATTGTAGTGGAAGGCACTTGACTCCTGCGGGAAATAGAAGGGAATGGGAGACCCCACAGGCATACCCGAGGAGGCTCCCATCCCTCCCAGCGGAAAGCAAGTGCCTGCAGCGGAAATCCACGGAAAAAGTTTATGATCCAAAAACAACAATTAATGCGAAAACAGCCTATCTTTAAGAAGACGTATGCGGTGAGAAAATTGCCCGTTCGGTAAATAATATGAATAACTTGACAAGAACGATTGGAGGAAAGAAATGATGAATGAATTACCAAATTGTCCAAAATGTCATTCGGAATATACGTACGAAGATGGAAGCCTTATTGTTTGCCCGGAGTGTGCTCATGAATGGGGAGCAGAATCAGAAACTGAGAAAGAAGATAAAAAAATCTTCAAAGATGCAAATGGAAATGTCTTAAACGATGGCGATTCTGTAACAGTCATCAAAGACCTTAAAGTAAAAGGAACTTCATCTGTAATTAAAATAGGTACAAAAGTAAAAAGTATACGTTTAGTTGATGGAGATCATGATATTGATTGCAAAATTGATGGTTTTGGAGCTATGAAATTAAAATCCGAATTTGTTAAAAAGGTATAAATAAGGATTTAATAAGGGTATACATTTGCTTAAAAGATCCATTCCCCTATACATAATCAAAAGGACAAGTGGAACCTCTTGTCCTTTTTTCATGCCTATTGTAATTCAGCATCCAGCACCTTCAACGGTTTATCTGCAGGTCCTTCAATCACATCTCCGCTATATGAAAATCTGGATCCGTGGCAAGGGCAGTCCCATGTTCTGTCGCCGTTATTCCATTCGACCTCGCAGCCTAAATGAGTGCACGTTGTATCGACAAGGTGAAGTACGCCCTTGTCATCTTTATACGCCCCAGCCCGTTTTCCTTGAAATATAACCGGACTGCCTTCATTTGCTTTTAAGTCTTGGGGCCTTTTAGATGGAGGATTGATCTTCCCGGAAATTAAGTGCTTGGCAACATCAGCATTTTGTTTTAAAAACTCTTTTACACTTGGATCTGATTGAAAGCGTGAAGGTGTAAAGAGATCAAGGTACAGTGATTCTTTTTTTACAATCAGGTCTCTCAGCATGAGGGCTGCAAATGTTCCATTTGTCATTCCCCATTTATGAAAGCCTGTTGCTGTATAAATGTTTTTATGGTTTGAAGTGAGGTTTCCAATGTATGGCACTTTATCAAGTGTGAATAAATCCTGAGCTGACCACTTATGTGTGATTTCATTTAGTCCGAAAACAGTTTCCCCAAAGGACTCAAGGTTTTCATAAAGCCTTGCAGTATCTTTGACTTGTCCTGTTTTATGTCCTTCGCCGCCGATAATCACAACGGTTTCCCCATTATCGGTTGCTGAACGAAGAGATCGTTTAGGCTCGTCGACACTTAAAAACATACCGCCAGGATAAGGCTTCGAAGTTTTTGCACTTACTACGTAAGAACGATCTGCATACATTCTCGCAAAATAAAATGCAGATCCATCAACAAAAGGAAAGTGTGATGCAGAGATGACATGCTGGCAGGTGATTTCAAATCCTTCATTCGTGATCAGCTTAGGTTCATCCTCGGTTCCTTTCATATCAATAATCACTGTTTTTTCAAAGATTTGAACACCAGCTTGAGACATTTCCTGAACCAGAGTATGTAAATATTTCAGCGGATGAAATTGAGCTTGATTTTTTACGATGAGTGCACCTTGCATTTCGATATCAAGCGGAATCTTATCTGTAAATTCAAAAGGAATGCCCAGTTTTTCGTATGCTTCTTTTTCTTTAAGCAATTTTTTCATCGATTCATCAGACACAGCGTAAAGGATCGCATCTTCTGTCGTAAAGTCACACTCAATGTTTTTTTCGTTGACCGTTTTCCTGATAAATTCAAGGCCGCTCAAGTTCGCTTCATAGTAATGCTTAGCCTGCTCTGCTCCAAAGTGCTGAATGAGTTCATCATATATGATGTCATGCTGAACCGTTATTTTTGCAGTTGTATGACCAGTAGTCCCATTTAACAATACATCTGAATCAGCTAATGCTACGTTTAATCCTTCTTTTGAAAGCAAATAGGCAGCAGTTATGCCGGTTATTCCGCCTCCAACAATCGCCACATCCACGTTCAAATTCTTGGCAAGTTTTTGATGAGTTGGCAGCTGAACGGTATCTCTCCAGTATGGCTCTGGAATCTTGGGAAGCTTAGAGCTTTGATTTTTCAAAGTAAATCCCTCCTTTATGTCACATATATGTTTACCAAATAATACAAATAAATGTATTTGAAATAATTGATTGATAATTTTGACAGTCATCGGTTATACTAGATGTAACTAATGGGACGGAGGTGGATCAGAGATGAGTTTGAAAGTGTCGCACGGTAGAGTATTGTCATACCTTTATTTATGTCGTGCAATTTTTCATGCAATTGCGGTAAACGGGATACGTATGCCCTTTTTTACAAATTGCATAGACACAATCAAACGTTAAGAAGATTCTCTTATCCATTAATCAATAGGGATGATGCGGAGGGCGCTTATTAGCTCTCCGTTTTTTTGTCATATATGGCAGTACCGCCCAACTCTTAAGTATTTTGGAGCTGCAGGCGGTTCCGCTTTTCTGATTGACCAGGATAGGCAGGAAACTGCTTCGTTCTGGTCTTTTTTATAGTCTCTTTTCGTAAAAATGGTTGCTAGAGCTAGTTAGTAAAAAAGCGGGTTTTGGATTTTTTACAGTATTTACTGGGTTCAAAATAGTCATGTATCTTGAAATAAGAGGAAAAGAGCACGACCGAGAACTTTGTGCGTGCGCAATAACTATACGCAATGCAACAATCAATGCGAACACAGCATTTTTATATTTGAAAGGGGTTTTTATTATGACAATTTGTTCAGTCCACCAAGTAGCAAAATCATATGGAAGTCAGCTTATTTTTGAAAATCTTTCGTTTGAAATAAATGAGAATGAAAAAATTGGATTTGTCGGACGAAACGGAACGGGGAAGACAACATTATTTAAATGCATATCAGGAATCGAGCATCCCGACGCAGGAACCATTTCGATACGAAAAGGAATGAAGGTTGGCTATCTTGCCCAGATCCCGATGTTTCCTTCAGGTACTGCAGTTGAACAGGTTTTAAGACAGGCATTTGCTGAGTTAATTGAATTATCAGCCGAGCTTGCCGTTCTTGAGAAAGAGATGTCTGAAACGGAGGATCAAATACTTCTGGAGAAAGCTGTTGAACGATATGGCATTTGTCAGGAGAACTATGAAAATCTTGGCGGGTATGAAATGGATGCAAAAATAAGTGCTGTCGCTAATGGTCTGCAGCTGCAGCCGCTATTGGATGCAGATTTTGAAACACTAAGTGGAGGCGAGAAAACAAAAGTATCACTCGGGTTAATGCTGCTCCAGGCACCAAACCTTCTTCTGCTTGATGAACCGACCAATCATCTAGATATCGCAGCTGTTGAGTGGCTGGAAAACTTTCTGAAGGAATATAAGGGGACAGTCGTGGTGATTTCGCATGATCGGGCATTTCTGGATGAAGTGGTTACAAAAATTATTGATCTGGAAGATGGTGAAGTCACAGTTTACCATCATAATTATTCAGGTTTCATTGCTGAAAAACAAAAGCGGCTGATGGCTGAGTTTCAGGCCTATCAGGATCAGCAAAAGAAAATGAAAAAAATGAGAGAAGCGATAAAAAGATTGAGGGAATGGGCAAACCAGGCTAATCCGCCGAACGAAGGTCTTCATAAGCGGGCACGAAATATGGAGCGTGCGCTTGAACGCATGGAGAAATTGAAAAAACCCATCCTTAACCACAGAAAGATGGATTTGCATTTTGAGGGGACGGACCGAAGCGGCAAAAAAGTTCTTACTCTAGAAAATGTCTCAAAAAGCTTTGGAAGCAAATCAGTCATTCATAATGTCAGCATGCAGCTTTCATACAAGGACAGGGCTGCCATTGTCGGGGAGAATGGATCTGGAAAATCAGCGCTGTTAAGATTGGTGATGGGGGAGCAAGAGCCTGATGAAGCTGGGGTATGGCTTGGAAGCAATGTGAAAATAGGGTACCTCTCTCAGCAAATCATACTTCCAGACTCAGACCTCTCAATCATTGATTATTTCAGGGAAGATATTGTGGTGACAGAGGATGATGCCCGACATATTTTAGCGAGGTTTTTATTTTACGGCCCAGCCGTGTTCAAGAAGATGAAAAATACGAGCGGGGGAGAAAGAATGAGGATTCAGCTAGCTAAGCTGATGCAGAAGGATCTCAACTTTCTCATTCTGGATGAACCGACCAATCATTTGGATATCGACTCAAGGGAAGTCCTGGAGGAAGCGATTGAACAGTTTGACGGCACGATTCTCGCTGTTTCCCATGATCGTTATTTCCTGAATAAACTTTTCTCAAAAACGTATTGGATCTATCAAAAACAGCTTTATTCATTTAATGGTCATTATGCTTGGGCCCGGGAAAAGATGAAGCCGAACATGTCTGAAAAAGAGATTCCAAAGACATTGGTGCCTAAAAATGACTTGAAAAAACCAAACCAATCGAAGCATATTTCACCGCCGGATATAGAATCACAAATAGAACAGTTCGAAAACGAATTATTTAGCCTTGAAAATCAGATGCAGGCTTTATCTGATTTGGGAGAACTGATGGAGCTGAACAAACGCAAAGAAGAAAAAGAAAAGCAGATCGAGCGTTTATATGACGAGCTTGAATCCATTAGTTAGAAAAATCAAAGGTCCATTACCTTGTAATGGACCTTTTTTGCGAAATGAAAACTCTAAGCTAGGTCTAGGGTTTCAAAAGCTTTCAGCTAAAAAACTCTTCTTAGGTGCTTAAATATATTTGGTTCGCAAAGCAATATCTTAGCTATTCCATTCAAATGGTGCCCTAGAAACCGGATAAACTGAAATCCATGTACCATTTCCATCCGCATGTAAGCATATATAGATCCATTAGCTGAAAAAAAGGATAGAAAAACAAAAGGAAATAAGCAGATGGCATTCAGTAAAAGACTTTCAGCCACAGAGGAAACCACCCGTTCTCTCACGGGTGGCTTTCATTTGAAATTTTTAATTTCATCAGGATTGTTAGAGTGATTATCCTCTAAAATCCCGTATTCTTCAATGTGACGTTTCGCTTCTTCATCCCCAAGCAAATAAATCATCGCAAAAATCTTCCTCAGAGTATCATCATAATCTTTGTTTTCCTGATCATGATGATATTCGCGAAATGGCACCTGTGCACGCTGAAAGGTTTGAAAATCAGCTGTACTGTTTTCGCTGTAAAAGGACTTTAGCTCATTCAGCTCAGATTGATTCGCAAGGATTTTAAAGCTGGGAATGGATTCTACTGGGTTTTCTAAGATTTCTCCACTGGCGATATTGACGAAATAGGTTCGTTTTTCTTGTTCCATCTTAGTCCATCTCCTTTAGGGTGTTTAGTATGCATTTACCACTAAAGGAAGGTAGTTAATCCTAATTCTTTTTAACTGAGCATTACCTTATCTGAAAGCGGTCCATTTCCTTTAATCTTACCAAACTCATTCAATAGTGAAGGAACAGTGAGTTTTTTCTTCTGCTCGCCTTCAGCTTCAAAAATGATGCGGCCATTGTCCATCATGATTAATCGATTGCCAAGATCGACTGCCTGCTGCATGTTGTGAGTAATCATCAAAGTTGTCAGACTTCCATTCGCAACAAGTTTCTTCGTGAGTTGTGTGATAAGCTCAGCCCTTGATGGATCGAGTGCTGCGGTATGTTCATCGAGCAGCAGAATGTCTGGATGTGTAAAAGTCGCCATCAGCAGGGAGAGAGCTTGCCTTTCGCCTCCAGATAGCAGACCTACTTTTGCAGACAATCTGTTTTCAAGGCCAAGTCCAAGTGATGTAAGCTGTTCTTTAAAAAATTCTCTTCTTTTCGCGGTAACGCCAGGTTTTAATGAACGTTTATGAACGCGAGAATAGGCAATAGCTAGATTTTCCTCAATGGTTAGTGTTGGAGACGTTCCAGCCATAGGATCCTGGAAAACACGTCCGATATATTTAGAGCGGTTATGTTCACGAACGAAGCTTACGTTTTTTTCTTTAATGATAACATCGCCGTCATCAGGATAAATCCTGCCTGAAATGACGTTCAGCAATGTCGATTTCCCGGCGCCATTGCTGCCGATCACAGTCACGAAGTCTCCTTTTTTAAGAGAAAGAGAGATGGAGTTGAGTGCCTTCTTTTCATCGGGAGAGCCTTCGTTAAATACTTTTTCAATCTGTTTCAGCTCAAGCAACTCGAACACCACTCTTTCTTCGCAAGGCTTTTTTCCGTTTTTCCTTTTGTTTGGCCAGCAGCTGCGGGACGACCAGCGCTGCAATGACGATTAAGGCAGTAATCATTTTCATGTCTCCGGTTTCAAGGAAATCAACTCTAAGGGCAAGGGCAATGATCATTCGGTAAAGAATGGCTCCGATAATGACAGCAAGTGTAGCCCGAATAATGGTTTTCGTTCCAACCAGCGCCTCTCCGATAATGACCGATGCAAGACCGATAATGATCATTCCGATACCCATGCCAACGTCACTGAAGCCGTTTAGCTGTGCAATGAATGCACCTGAAAAAGCAACAAGTGCATTTGAAATGCCAAGACCGATGACTTTTAATAAATCCGTGTTGGCTGAAAAACTCGAAATCATTTTTTCGTTATCCCCTACAGCACGGATGGCGATCCCAATTTCTGTTTTCAGGAAATAATCCAATACAAGCTTGATCAAAACAATAATAACCAGAGCAGCTGCAAGAACTGACCACGTTTTTGGAACAAAGCCAGAAAGACCTATGGATATGAATAATGATTGCATAAATGAATCAATGCCGAGCTGATTCCAGCCATTCAGCAAAACTGTAAAGACCGTACTTTCCTGAAGAAGAGGGACATTTGACTGTCCCATGATCCGCAGATTAATAGAATACAAGGCGATCATCATTAAAATTCCTGCAAGCAATGGATTAATGTTTCCTTTTGTATGAAGGATTCCAGTCAAGCAGCCTGCAGCAAAACCGATAATCAATGCTGCAAGTGTAGCGAGAAATGGATTTACTCCGTTTATGATCAAAGCAGCACAGACGCTTGCTCCAGTTACAAAGCTTCCGTCAACAGTTAAGTCAGGAAAATTTAATATTCGAAAAGAAAGGTAAACACCAAGCGCCATTATGGCGTAGATAAGTCCGGATTCTACGGATGAGAAAAGTGCGGTAAACATGATGGATCCTCCTTAGTCTATAATTTCTGCATCGTCCCATTCTTCTTTGATTTCAACATTCATGGCTTCAGCAGCTTTCTTGCTGATTTGCAATTTAAGTTTTTGGGGGTAATCGACAGGAATCTCACTTACTTCTTTATCCCCTGTTAGAATGCTGACCGCTTTTAATCCTGCTTCATAGCCGATGTCTTTGTAATCAAATCCATATGCTGCAAATCCGCCTCTGGCCACAGAATCGAGCTCTCCAACAAATAAAGGGATATCTTCATCACCAGCTACAGATACAACTGACTCTAAAGCTGATACAACAGTGTTATCTGTAATGATATAGAACGAATCGACCTTTCCGACAAGCGATTCAGCAGCTTGTTTGACTTCTGCTGAGGTAGAGACAGAGGCTTCAACGATTTCCAAATCCGTATCTTTCATTGCTTTTTTGACCAGTTCGATTTGAGCGACTGAATTTTGTTCACCTGAGTTATAAATCATGCCGACCTTTTTACCATCAAGATTTTCATCAATGAATTTGATCGTACTTGGAATCGCATCAGGATGAGTATCTGTTGTGCCTGTAATGTTGCCGCCAGGCTCTTCAAAGCTTTTGACAAGTTTTGCACCAATTGGATCTGTAACAGAAGTAAACACAATCGGAATATCTTTCGTCGCATTTAATGCGCTCTGAGCACTTGGTGTAGAATTTGCGAAAATGAGATCAACGTCATCCCCGACAAAATTGCTTGCGATGGTTTGGTTGTTATTCTGATCACCGGCTGCAATTTGAACATCATATTCGACGTTCAGTCCTTTTTCTTCAAGGGCTTTTTTAAATCCTTCAAGTGCTGCATCCAAGGAAGCGTGCTCCACAATTTGTGTGACCCCGATTTGATAAGTCTTTTCATTTCCTGAATCGCCTGCTGTTTCTTTTGAACCGCAGCCTGCAGAAATTAACAGTCCAGCAATTGCCATACTCATTCCAAACTTTGTTTTCCAGTTCATGATTATGCCCCCCGTTTTTATCATGCTTTTACGCTTTTATGCTTTTATTCATTAAATTATAACTCATGTTCCACTTTCTTCAATCATTATTTTCAGATTTACCTGAAATTTCTGTTCCTTTTTTATTTATGTTCAATATGAAGGGGAAGAAACCTCCTAAAAACTCACAAAAATATAACAAAATAATGATATCTATATTACAAAACAATAATATGAAACATTTGCACTAAGACAATATGTATACTTATCTGTAACAGATTGGATTAGGTGGCCAAATCATGAACATAAATGAGCAAGCATTATTGAATCTTACAAAACTATATTCGAAAATACTGGGCTATCTGCTTATGAAAAGAGACACAGATGGAAATGTGGCATATCAGATTCGTGAACTGTCAGTCGAGCTTGGTGTTTCAAAGCGATCTGCGCTGCAAAAAATGGAACAATTAGAACAGTATGGGGCAATCAAAACCAAACAAAACGGTGTATGCAGAATCATCAGTACACGCGTAGAAAATACGCCAATCAGTTTATGTTATCAATCACTTGCAGCTATCAAAAAAAGTCCTTCACTCGCTGACAATCCTGTAAAGCTTGCAAATGAAATGAATGTAAAAGAAAAGGATGCAAAAATGATTCTGCAGATGCTGACAAAATGACAAAGAGATTAAATACCCCGAATGAGGAAGTTTTATAACTTTCATTGTTCAGGGTATTTTTATGTTTCTGAAAAGTCCAAAGAAAAAATAGTTTGTTCAGTACCTTGCAAACAAAAGAAGAGTATTTGACAACGTACCTTGCTGAATCGAATGAAGGACCGCCTCGTAAATATTACTCACTGACTGAAAAAGGAAGAAGAAATATGAATTTGCTTGTTGAAGAATGGAAGCAGTTTTCATTTGCAGTTAATCAATTTATTGAGGAGGGTTCAAAACATGATCAATAATGAATTCTTAGAAACATTGAACTCGCTGCTCAGCAGAGTTCCAGAAAAAGAAAGGCAGGAAATGCTCTACGATTACCAGGAGCATTTCGAAATTGGCTGCGCCGATGGCAGAAGTGAAAAAGAGCTTGCAGAAGAGCTTGGCGATCCAAATGTGATTGCGAGAGAATTGCTTGCAGACTACTTAATCAGCAAGGCTGAAACCGATCAAACAGCCACAAACATGTTTCGGGCCATCTTTGCCGCAATCAGTTTAAGCTTTTTCAACATTGTGTTCATTGTCGGCCCTGTTGCAGCACTCTTGGGAACGTATTTGGCACTATGTGTAACATCAATCGCGCTGACTCTTTCACCACTGGGAATTATAGCATCTTCATTAATGGGATACAGCACTGAAACCTTCGCGTTTAGCTTCTTTGTTTCTCTAACACTAGTAAGTTCAGGATTGTTAATGAGCATTGGGATGATTTACGTCGGCAAGTATTTTTACTATCTAATTTTGAGATACATTAAATTTAATTTGAGAATGGTTAAAGGGGATAAAGCGGGATGAAAAAACTTGTCTATGGTTTACTAATATTATTGGCAGCAGGAATTGCCGGAACAGTTGCCGCAGCCGGCGCTGCAGGCGGATTTAATTTTAACGCCAAAGAAGTATTTGATGAAAAAGTAATTTCCAATAAAGAAATAAAAAACATCGAAGTGGCTCTATCGTCTGCTGATCTTACTTTTCATCAAACATCCGATGAGGATATAAAAGTTGAGCTGAATGGAAAAGTAAACAAAAAATACAAAGATCGTTTACAATTAGAAGTGGAAGAAAAAGGGGATACCCTTGAAATCGCCCTATCTGGAGAAGACCGTTTGGAATTCAATTTTGGAATCAATATTGTAGACACAAATGTTGAGGTGTATTTACCTGAACGAGTATTTGACAAAATTCATGGAAAATCATCATCTGGAGATATTAAAGGAACTGACCTGCAAGCGAAAGAAGAAGTTGTTCTGAATTCTAGTTCAGGCGATGTTGCGCTGGAACATTCAAAATCGGCCGAACGCATGATGTTGAAAACTTCAAGCGGGGATATTCAATCTCTAAAGAATTCTGCAGAGGATTTTGAATTAAAAACAAACAGCGGGGATCTAACAATTCGTGATCAGCAAGGAAAAGAAACGGTACTAGATACCTCTTCTGGTGATATTACAATCAGCGAAGCTTTAGGCAATCTAAAGGCAGATTCTTCATCAGGAGACATATTAATAGAAAATAGTGAACTAACAGGAAACATTGATGCTGAGGCAACAAGCGGCGAGATTTCCATTGAATTTGATAAGGAGCCTTCATCCATGGAAATTGTTTTTAACGGCGTTTCAGGTGAAGGTACCGTTGAATTGGCAGGCATGAGTCCGGTTCAATACCGTATCCACACCAGCCAATTAGCAGCATAATATAAAACTTTAACTTTTGGGGGTCACATCACACCTAAAATTGGTGCTGGCTCTTTTTTTCAATCGATAAGATTCTTTTTAATGACACTTTCTCTAAGCAAATCAGGAGCAGTCAAGTAGACGAGACCGTTTCCTTCCTGGGTTTTTGGATTGCCATATGGAATAGTTCTTCTTATTAATTGGGCGTAAACTTCTGCTTCAGTGAATTTTCTGTCAAATTCCTGCTGTTCAAACTGTTTAATTAATGCAATGGCTCCTGCGACGTGAGGTGTCGACATGGAAGTTCCGCTGAAAGCTGCATATTCGCCGCCGGGAATGGTTGAAACAATTTTTTCGCCTGGTGCGACAAGGTCAATTTCGTTATTGGAGTTTGAAAAGTAGGATGATTTTTTTTCGAATCCGACAGATCCGACAGAAATGACTTCATTATAAGAACCAGGGTAGGAAAACTCAGGTGTGCTGCCGTCATTGTCGCCTTCGTTTCCAGCGGCACAGACTACCGCTATCTGACTGGCAACGGCTTTTCGGACAGCTTTTCTAAGTTCCGAATGATCTGAAGGTCCGCCAAGTGACATTGAGATGACATCCACTTTCTGTTCAATCGCATACAAAATTCCATTCGTGATCCATGCATACTCTCCGCTTCCTGACTCACCTGCAAGTACCTTTACTACCAAAATCTTTGCTTGGGGTGCAACGCCTACATTTTTAGCCGCCGCAATCGTCCCTGATACGTGTGTACCATGACCGTGATAGTCTGTCAGACGATTAGGGTCTCCGTTATCATCAGTAGTAAAGTTCCGTCCTCCTGCAATTTTTCCGCGTAGATCAGGGTGAGTCACATCACAGCCAGTATCTAATACGGCAATCGTGATTCCTTTCCCTTGAATACCCTGTTCCCAAAGCTTAGGAGCACCTATCATAGCAACCCCTTCAGAAATAGCTTTTACACTTTTGACAATAGGTCCATATTTATGAGGCAGCAGCCGAACTTGTCCTTCCACATTACCGTCTCCTTTATTCGTAATGATTAAGGTATATGTTGAAACTGGAAAATCAATGATAAAAGATTGCTCTTTTTATGAGGACTATTCCGAGGTGAAACTTACAGCTTACAGCTTGAAGTCCGCTAGTTAACGGCTGAAGCATTCAAATTAAAGGGGACCAGCATCCAATTGAAAAAGCTGAAAAGAAGCCTGGATCAATTCAGACTCAAGAAAGCAATTGGAATCGGGATTTCAAGGTTCTTCAATACATCAAAATAAAAAAGGTGAGTCCGGTTTCAACGGGCTCACCTTTTGTGCGTAAAATGCTCAATGTGCCGGCTGCTGCCGTTCTTTGGAAAGTGGCTGAAATGGTGCGAAGCAAGAAATAAACGGCCAATTCTCATGGCCGTTTTTCTTAAAAAATATTCGCTAATCCCCACATGATAATTGCCGCAACGGGAATAAGAACCCATACGTTTTGCCCGAACGTACTGGGCTTTCGGTTCATTTTTGATTCGAGGCTATCAAGCTTTTTATTCAGTTCATCCAGCTTTTTTTCAAGATCATATTGCTGTGTTTTTTCATCAGTCATTGTCATCAGCCTTTCATTTGTTCTTCATATTATCTGTATTGGCGATTGACGGAAAATAGACTTTAAAATCGAACAAAGCGGGCAGAACTTGTAATTATGTTAAAAGCAAAATGGCCAAGTGCGGCTAGAAACAGGCCATCACGGATTATATTAGGAGGTTTATGGAAAAAAGAAAGTATTCAGGATGATTTGGAAAGTATTCAGCAAGTTTGGAAGGTATTTTCCGCAGAATAGAAAGTATTTCTATGATATTGGAAAGTAAGCAGGAATCTCACGATGGAATAGAACTGCAAAAAAGCATATTTCATTATAAATTGTTACATTTCTTTTTATTAAATGTGCAATTGTGTCCAGCGTGGATAATACCAAATGGCCAAGTGCAGCTAGAAAAAGACCATTTTAGTCACTGCATACAAAAAAGTGCACGAAAATCAATCTTCGGGCACTTTGTCTTTTTAGCTTATTGCTTATTCTCATCGTACTGCATATATACAGCGTGTGTGACGGTAAAGTCTTCTATGCCATGTTTTCCATCTGCACCGCCGAGTCCTGATTTGCGGACACCGGCGTGATAGCCTTGAATCGCTTCAAAGTTTTCCCGATTGATGAAAGTTTCTCCGAATTTAAGTTCATTTGCAGCTCGCATCGCTTCATGGACGTTATCTGTATAGATAGAGGAAGATAGTCCATAATCGGAATCGTTAGCTAGTTCAATGGCTTCATCAAGAGTCTTATATGTCATGATTGGCAAAACTGGTCCGAAAATCTCTTCTTGGATGATTTCAGAGCCCTGCTTAACGTTTGTAATAATAGTTGGTTCATAGAAGAAGCCGCTGGTCATGGAAGCTCTTTTGCCTCCTGTCAGCACTTTAGCTCCATTGTTAGCCGCATTTTGTACCATGTTATCCACAACATCCAAACGGTCTTGACTAACAAGGGGTCCCATTTCGGCATTCTTATCATTTGGCATGCCAAGCTTGGTATCTTTCATTGCTTGCGTCATTTTCTCAATGAATTCTTCTGCAACGTCTTCATGGACGTAAACACGTTCTGCATTTGTGCAGGCTTGTCCCGCATTGGTAATTCGTGATGTTTTGATGCTATTTACAGCTGTATCCAGATTGGCGTTTTTCGTCACAATGGCTGGTGCTTTCCCGCCAAGTTCAAGATTAACCTTTGTAATGTTTTTAGCGGCAGCTTCCATAACTTTTGTACCGGCTTTTACACTGCCGGTCATCGTCACAATCCCGACTTTCGGATGGGATGCCATCACTTTGCCGATCGTTGAGCCCTTGCCTGTGATGAAATTGTAGACGCCTGCTGGTATCTCCTTCATTTCATTAATGATTTTTGTAAATTCTGCCGCAGTATTCGGAGTTTGCTGACTCGGTTTTAGGACAATTGTACATCCAGTAATGAGCGCGGTTGCCACTTTTCTGGCCAAAATAAAAACAGGGAAGTTCCAAGGCACAATTCCTGCTACAACTCCAATTGGCTTTCGGAACATCAGGATATTCTCGTTCGTGCGATCACTCGGAATAATTTCTCCCTCGATTCTGCGGGCCCATTCAGACATATAAGAAAAGTAATCAATGGCCGTATCAACCTCGCCGCTTGCTTGTTCATACGGCTTCCCTTGTTCTTCGCTAAGCAGTTCTATAAAAGTTTCACGTCTTTCTTTTAGCTTATCTCCAAGCCTGCCGACGATTTTTCCTCTTTCAGCTGATGCAGTCTTTTCCCAGTTTTTCTGCGCTTCAAAAGCAGCTTCAATGGCCTTGTTTGCATCTTCTTCAGTGCCTGCTGGTATTTTTGAAATTACCTTTTCAGTGGCTGGATTGATGACATCAATTGTTTCATTAGATGTGGAATTTATATATTCACCGTTAATATACAATTTATGCTCTTGCATGGTTAGCCTCCTTAATTGATTGTACTTAACACGTTCCACTCTCGCTTTAATCTTAAACGTGATTCCACTTTCAATGTGATCTAAAAAATCGGACAATCTTTCTTTTGAAACTTTTTTTTAATTAGATTCGTAGTACAATAGAAGCAGACTTCCTTTTTTGGAAAATATTAAACGAGGTGATGACATTGTCAATTTCTTTATCTAAGGGACAGCGTATTGATCTTACAAAAACGAATCCTGGTTTAACTAAGGTAATCATTGGACTTGGCTGGGATACGAATAAGTATTCAGGCGGGAAGGATTTTGACTTGGATGCTTCTGCTTTTCTTGCAGATGGGAGCGGTAAAGTTCAAAATGATTTAGAATTTGTTTTTTACAATAACTTAAAAAGCCCGAACGGAGCAGTTGAGCATACTGGAGACAACCGTACTGGAGAAGGGGACGGAGATGATGAGCAGATGATCATTGATTTTTCATTATTGCCTTCTCACGTCGAAAAGATCGGAATAACGGTAACAATCCATGATGCAAAAGGACGCCATCAAAACTTTGGACAAGTATCCAACGCTTTTGTGCGTGTCGTGAATGCAGATAACTCAGAAGAAGTTCTTCGCTACGATTTAGGTGAAGATTTCTCAGTTGAAACAGCAGTTGTTGTCTGTGAGTTATACAAACACGGACAAGACTGGAAATTCAATGCGATCGGAAGCGGATTTTCCGGAGGACTTGCAGCACTTTGCAGAAATTATGGATTGGATGTCTAAGAGGCTATCTTTCACTTAAAGGGGACTAAAAACAGTTGAGCTCTATCAATCTAATGAAAAAAACTGCCGGCATTGTTCTTGAGAAAAAGAAGCTGACCGGTGTTGTAGCCCGAGTGGGACTAGTTCTTGATATTTCGGGTTCGATGAGAAATCTCTATAAAAATGGATCTGTTCAAAAAGTGGTTGAACGGATTTTGGCAGTTGCCAGTCAGTTTGATGATGATGGGATGCTTGATATTTGGGTGTATGATAATGAATTTTCACGGCTTCCATCCGTTACGGAGAGAGATTTTGAAAACTACGTGAACTTGCGGATTTTAAAAAATGAAAGCATACATAAATTTGGCCGCAATGATGAACCGCCTGTGATGTACGATGTTATGAAGAAATATTTGCAGGAAGAGCCAAGTAAAGATCCTGCTTTTGTTGTTTTTATTAACGATGGGGGCTGCAAGCGAACGATCAAGAAGCCTGTTGTCTCCTCGTCAAACAAACCAATTTTCTGGCAGTTCGTCGGTGTGGGCAGCTCCAATTTTGAAGTGCTTGAAAACCTGGACACGATGGAAGGCAGATTTATTGATAATGCAAATTTCTTTCACGTTCAAGACATCGATGCTACGACTGATGAGCAGCTGTACGATCAGTTATTAAATGAATTTCCTGAATGGATTACAGAAGCAAAGCAGAAAAATGTTTTATAGAAAGCAGCAGCCTGGGATTTGGATCCTGGGCTGTTTTTCTTTTGGGTTTGCCGTTCGGTTAATAAAACCGGTATTTCGGATCATAAGAAACTGCTGAAGGAGAATAAGGATCGTTTTTTCGATAATAAGCAGGACATTGTTTATTTGAGGTTGCTTCAGTAAGCTGAGTTAAGCGCTTTCTCTCTGCGAGATGATGCCAATGGCCAAGTGCAAATAGAAATAGGGCAAGAAGGATGGTTTTTAATATATTATTACTCGAAACCCCGTACACAGAAAAAAACTATTTTTCATAAATTGAAAAAATCATTCTAATGAACTATTAATTCGGATTCCTGCCTGAAACAAAATGCCATATTAATTAATTGCAAACACATGTGATGAGAGTTTGTATGCCGAATGAACTGATTATTTGGATGTTCTTTTCCTGGTTTGCTGAATTTCCTCTTGTAGCATAGTCATAAAAGCGCTATCATTATGCATATAATTTGAAACATAATTTCATTATTTAAAAGAATAAATTGAAATTATGTTTATAATATAATATACTGAAAATTGAGAATTCGATCATTAGGAGGCTTTACCCGTTTATGGAAAAACAACTGAGTTCATTAACGACAGAATTGCGAAATGAACAAACTATGAATATTGACAATGCAAACACACTCGAAATTCTTTCAATGATGAACAACGAAGATCTGAAAGTGGCGGTTGCTGTGCAGGAAGTGCTGCCGGAAATTAAGGCAGCGGTTGAATGTGCAGTTGAATCGCTGAAGAAGGGAGGAAGATTAATTTACATTGGTGCTGGAACAAGTGGAAGACTGGGTGTACTGGATGCTGTAGAATGTCCGCCAACGTTCAGCACCTCTCCTGAAACGGTCATCGGAATCATTGCAGGCGGTGAGAAAGCTTTTGTCCGTGCAGTAGAGGGAGCAGAGGATAAAGAAGAATCTGGAGCTGAAGATTTAAAAAATATTAATCTATCAGCTGATGACACGGTTGTTGGAATTGCCGCAAGCGGGCGAACTCCATATGTCATTGGTGCACTCAGGTACGCAAAAGAAAAAGGTGCTAAAGCAATTGCGCTCTCATGCAATAAAAATGCACGGATATCCGAAGCTGCAGATATTGGCATAGAGGTTGTCGTCGGTCCGGAGGTTGTAACAGGTTCGACTCGAATGAAAGCTGCAACGGCTCATAAAATGGTGCTCAATATGATTTCTACTGCAACAATGATCCGAATTGGAAAAGTATATGAAAATCTCATGGTGGATGTAAATGTCAGCAATTATAAGCTGAAGGAGCGAGCCGTCAGTATTATACAGACAGTCACTGGTGCTGAATATGAGCTTGCAAAGGAAACACTTGATAAAGCCAGACTTAAAGTAAAACCCGCAATTGTGATGATAAAAGCGCAAATAGCGCTGGAACAGGCTGAAGAGCTATTAAATCGTGCGGATGGAGATGTCAGAAAAGCCATCGCACTTCATACGGATTAAGGAGAGAGAACAATGGCAACAGGCGGATTATCCATAATTCAAACGATGCTGAACAAACTTCCCCAGTCAGAACAAAAGCTTGCAGATTATATTTTGCAGCATCCGCATGAGGTCGTAGACAGTACTGTCAGTGAATTAAGCACATCAGCCCAGACGAGCGGGGCCGCCGTGATCAGACTGTGCAAGTCACTTGGATTAAAGGGATTTCAGGACTTGAAAATGAGAATTGCCGGTGACTTGATGAAGTCTGTTGAGCAGGGATACCGTGATATTGAACCTTCAGAATCCTTGTACAGAGTTGTTGAAAAAACAACGAGCAATACGATTCAAATCATCCGTGACACGGCGGAAATTATAGATCATGATAATCTCAAAACGGCAATCAGCATGCTGCTGAACGCAAAGAACGTTCATTTTTGCGGAGTTGGCGCTTCGAACATTGTTGCTGCTGACGCACAGCAAAAACTGATTCGGATTAATAAAGGGGCAACGGCTTTCACAGATATGCATTTAGTTGCCACTCTGATTGCTAATGCGGATAAAGATGACGTCCTATTCGCCATTTCATTTTCGGGTGAAACACAAGAGATCATCAATGTGCTGAAGCTTGCAAAAGAACGCGGAGTTAAGACAATCGGGCTTACTCATTTCGGACAAACGACAGTGTCATCGTTATGCGATGTATCGCTTCATACCTCTTTTTCTAATGAAGCGCCGTTCCGAAGTGCAGCTACGTCTTCCCGTCTTGCACAGCTTTATATGATTGACATTTTATTTTTAGGAATGGCAACTGAACGGTACGATGAGACCGTTCAATATATTGATAATACAAGATCGGCCATTAAATCAATGACAGAAAAATATAAATAGGCACTTACAAAGGGGGCTTTAAGATGGCAAAGGGGAGCAATCGAAACTTAATCATTGCGGAACAATTATTGGAGCATCTGGGAGGAGCAGCTAACGTTGCGACATCAGGACATTGCATGACCAGACTGCGTGTCACGCCGCAGGATCGTTCAAAGGTAAATATGGAAGCAATTAAAAAGACAGAAGGGGTTCTGGGTGTAGTAGAAGAAGAAACGATTCAAATCATCCTCGGACCAGGTGCAGTGAATAAAGTTTCTGCGGAATTTGATAAGCTGCTTGCAGCAGCAGACGATTTTGATTTAAAAGACACGGCTTCTAAGAATAAATCTGAAATTGATAAAAAGAATGCGAAACCTTTTAAACTATTTTTAAGAAGAATCGCAAGCATCTTTATTCCTCTGATTCCGGCTCTTGTAGCTTCAGGATTAATTACAGGTATTACAAAAGCGATCGTACAGGCAGGATGGCTTGCAGCAGATTCACAATTAGCTATTATTTTAACCGTTATCGGATCTGGACTGTTTGCTTACCTCGGTATTTTAGTCGGTACGAATGCGGCGAAAGAATTTGGAGGATCGCCAGCACTTGGCGCACTTGCCGGAATCTTGGTCATTAATCCTGCAGTCGGCGATATTGCCTTGTTTGGTGAGAATCTTCTCCCGGGACGCGGCGGATTAATCGGGGTTCTGTTTGCAGCTATCTTTATCGCTTTAGTTGAAAAACAAGTTAGAAAATTTGTTCCGCAATCACTTGATATCATTGTCACGCCTACTATTGCTTTACTTATTACCGGTATCGTAACTTACATTGTTTTTATGCCTGTAGGCGGTTTTCTTTCAGACACAATCACGAAAGGCTTGCTGAGTGTGCTTGACGTTGGCGGTGTCGTAGCTGGATTTGTGCTTGGCGCAACATTCCTTCCGCTTGTTGTAACAGGACTGCATCAAGGGTTAACACCTGTTCATCTTGAATTGATTAACTCCATTGGAGACGATCCATTGCTTCCAATTCTTGCAATGGGCGGTGCAGGTCAAGTCGGTGCAGCATTTGCAATCTATTTTAAAACAAAAAAGAAAAGCTTAAAACGGGCAATTGGCGGGGGACTTCCTTCAGGAATGCTTGGAATCGGCGAACCTTTAATCTTTGGTGTTACGCTGCCGCTTGGGCGTCCGTTTTTAACTGCATGTTTAGGCGCAGGCGTAGGGGGAGCATTCCAGGCCCATTTTGATATCGCAACAATCGCAGTCGGAGTATCAGGCCTTCCTCTCACATTCTTAGTTCATACGAACCAAATTATTCTTTTCCTTGCTGGACTATTCATCTCTTACGCAGCTGGATTTATTTTCACTTACCTATTCGGATTTAAAGATGAAATGGCAGCTGAGTTCAAATGATCGGCATTTCATTTTATTTGCAGGATCAGGGTGCTGAAAAACAAATTCTTCATGCAGCCAATTTAGGAGTGAAGCGAGCTTTTACCTCGCTTCACATCCCTGAAGAAAAAGGCGATCTCGTCCAAAGGATGTCTGGGCTATTAAAACTGGCAAATCGCCATGATATTGAAATTCATGCAGATGTGTCATTAAATACATTGAACCATCTTGGAATAAACAGATTTGAAGATTTATCATCATTTGGGATAAAAGGAATCCGGCTTGATGATGGATTTGACTATGAAACTATTCATGCATTAGCTGGCGTCTTTTCTTTATCACTAAACGCAAGCACGCTTACTGAAAAAGAGCTGCAAACGATTCTTGGAAACGGCTTCTCTCCTGAAAGGCTCATTGCCTGGCACAACTTTTATCCTCGGCGCGAAACAGGTTTAGACGAAGAATTCTTTCATAAGCAAAATCAGCTGTTTAAGAAATACGGTATCCCGATTGCTGCCTTTATTCCGGGAATGGGAACAAAGCGCGGTCCGCTTTATGACGGACTTCCGACGCTTGAAAAACATAGATACATAGATTCTTATACAGCAGGAATTGAGATGCTGCAGCATGTGAAGGAGGTATTCATAGGGGATCCAGGTACAGACAATGAATTGCTGGAGAAGCTTTCTGCTTATGAAAATCAGAATATTCTTGTAATTAATGCTGAATCTACTAAGCTTTTAAGCGGCATTTATCAATTGCGCCCAGATTTATCAAGGGATGTCCATCGACTTGTTGATACAAGGACTTCTTCTGGGATTGAAGCGGATAACACCATTGCACGAAAAAAAGGAATGATTACGATGGACAATGATGGCTACGGACGTTATCGCGGTGAAATACAAATTTGCAGACGGGATCTGGATGCAGACAGCAGGGTTAATGTCATAGGTCAGGTTGCAGAAAAAGATCTTCCGCTTCTTGATCTGGCGCACCCTGGGCAAAAGATCAAGCTGATCGTTTCATAGTTTACCAAAATACGATTTTAAAGGGGAATCATGATGAAAAAATGGACAAGCTGTGCATTAAGTTCCGTTCTGGCATTCTCATTACTTGCACCTTCCGCATCTTTTGCTCAAACGAATGCAAATCCTGCTGATCATAAACCAGCAGTGACCCAGTATCCGATGTTAACAAAAGCAAAAAAGCCTGAAGAAGTCGGTTTTTCATCTGAAAAGCTTGAAAAGGTAGATCAGCTGATTGAAAAAGAAGTAGCTGCCGGATTCCCTGGAGCTGCCCTGATTGTCATAAAAGATGGGAAAATCGTTAAAAATGAGAGCTATGGCTATAAACAGAAATTTGTTGGGCATACACCGCTTAAGAAGTTTCTGAAGATGGAAAATGACACCTTGTTTGACCTTGCTTCTAACACGAAGATGTATGCAGCAAATTTTGCCTTACAGAAATTAGCCAGTGAAGGCAAGCTTGATATACATGCGAAAGTTCAGCAGTACATTCCTGAATTCAAAGATACAGAAGCAGATGTCATCAAAGGAAAAGATACAATGCGGATAATCGATGTTCTTCATCACACTGCCGGGTTTAAACCGGATCCGCAATACCATAATCCTAAGGTGTCAAAGGAGCTTTATTCACAGGAGCGCGAGAAAACGATTGCATTCATTAATAAAACTCCGCTCACTTATGAACCTGGAACTCAAAATGTCTACAGTGATGTCGACTATATGCTGCTCGGCGCCATTGTTGAAAAAATCACAGGACAGAAGCTGGACACATATGTTGAAAATGAATTGTACAAGCCGCTAAATTTGAAAAATACGAAGTTCAATCCGCTTCAAAAAGGGTTTAAGCCGAAGGATGCTGCCGCCACTGAGTTACTTGGCAATACACGTGATGGCGTAATTGATTTTCCAAACATTCGAACGTACACGCTTCAAGGGGAAGTGCACGATGAAAAAGCCTACTATTCAATGGGAGGCGTTTCAGGTCATGCCGGTCTTTTCTCAACAACAAGTGATCTCGCTGTCCTTCTTCAAGTGATGCTGAATGGCGGAGGATACGGAAAACATTCTTTGTTTGATCAGGAAACAATCAATGAGTTCGTTGCACCATCTGATATGAATCCGACTTACGGCCTTGGCTGGAGACGAAATGGAGATGCCAGCATGGAATGGATGTTCAGTGCATATGCAAGCGACAGTGCATATGGTCATACTGGATGGACTGGAACCGTTACGATTATTGATCCTGAAATTGACCTTGGCATTGTTCTGCTTACAAATAAAAAGCATTCGCCGCTCGTCAATCCTGCTGCCAATTCAAATCAGTTTTTCGGCGACCTTTTCAAAACAGGAAGCTATGGCAGTGTAGTGAGCGCTGTGTATGAAGCATTAGAATCAAATTAATCGGCTCTTTTCGTAAACATTGTTGCTATAGCTAGTCAGTAAAAAATCGGGTTTTGGATTTTTTACAGTTTTTACGGGGTCCAAAATAGTCTGTATCTGTGAAATTTGAGGAAAAGAGCCCGACCGAGACTTTTGTGAGTGTGCAATTACTATACGCAAAGCACCAATCAATACGAACACAGTCAATTAATTAAAGGGGGATGGGAAAATGAATAAAAAGAAATGGGTATCTGCCGGCTTAGCTGCTGTACTGGCCGTTTCCGCTTTTGCAGGCATGAAACCTGCTAAAGCTTCAGCTGAAACAACTGATGTGAAAGCGATTGTAGAAAACATGACGGTGGAAGAAAAAGTGGGTCAAATGCTTATGCCGGATTTTCGAAACTGGCAAAAACAGGGGGAAAGCAAAGCAACCGGTTTTACGGTCATGAATGAAGAAGTCGGAAGCATCATTGAAAAATATCATTTGGGAGGCGTCATTCTCTTTGCTGAAAATGTCGTTGGAACGGAGCAAACAGCCCGTTTGACGGACGGCCTGCAGAAGGCGAGCCCGGATCTTCCGCTTTTTATAACGATTGATCAGGAAGGCGGAATTGTCACACGCCTGCAAACAGGAACAAACCTACCCGGCAATATGGCACTTGGTGCAGCAAGAAATGAAAAATATGCCTATCAAACAGGAGAAATTATTGGAAAAGAACTATCTTCTCTAGGCATCAATGTAAACTTTGGCCCAGCTGTAGATGTGAATAACAACCCAGGGAATCCTGTTATTGGTGTCCGTTCATTCAGTTCAAACCCTGAGCTTGTCTCAAAGCTTGGCATTCAAACGATTAAAGGGTTGCAAAGCCAAAATATGGCTGCAACAACAAAGCATTTCCCGGGACATGGCGATACTGCTGTTGACAGTCATTACGGTCTCCCTCTAGTGTCACATGACAAGGAAAGATTGCGTTCGGTTGAGCTTGTTCCTTTTCAAAAGGCAATTGATGCTGGTGTTGATATGATGATGACTGCCCACGTTCAGTTTCCAGCATTTGATGATACAACTTATATCAGCAAAAAAGATGGACAGGAAATTATGGTTCCAGCTACACTTTCTAAAAAAGTATTAACGGGTCTGCTTCGCGAAGAAATGGGATTTGACGGTGTAATTGTAACAGATGCGCTCAACATGAAAGCGATCGCTGACAATTTTGGACAAGAAGAAGCTGTTGTCTTAGCTTTAAAATCGGGCGTTGATATCGCTTTAATGCCTGCACAAGTCAACTCTCTGCAAATGGAAGGGAATTTAAGTTCCGTATTTAATGCTGTTAAGGAAGCAATCGAAACAGGTGATCTTCCAATCGAACAAGTAAATGCTTCAGTTGAAAGAATTCTTGAACTCAAAGTGAAACGCGGAATCTTGACTCCTGACAACACGCCAATTGAAGAAAAAGTTGAAAATGCTTTAAACGTTGTCGGAAATAAAGATCATCTGAAAAAAGAAAAGAAAATGGCCGAAGATGCCGTGACTCTTTTGAAAAATGAGAACAATACATTGCCTTTTAAACCGAAGAAAAATGACAAAGTACTTGTGCTGGCTCCTTTTGCGGATCAAGTAGAAGCCATGACAAGAAGCATTCATGAATTAAGTGGCAAGAATAAAAAAATCTCTGTAACAGGGTATGCTTTTTCAGGAAAATCATTTAACGAAGAAGTGGCTGCCATGATTGACGAAGCCGATTATGTCATCACGGGATCTTACGTCGTAAAAAATGATCCAGCTGTAAATGATGGCGTCATCGATGATAGTGTTCAAGATTCAAGCAAATGGGCAACTGCCTTTCCAAGAGCCGTGATGAAAGATGCTCATAATAAGGATAAAGAGTTTGTCCTGATGAGCTTGCGCAACCCTTATGATGCGGCGAATTTTGAAGAAGCAGATGCTGTGCTTGCGGTATACGGATTTAAAGGTTATTCGAATGGAGCGTATAGACAGCCAAATATCCCGGCTGGAATTAGAACCATCTTTGGAGAATCAAAACCAAATGGGAAATTGCCGGTGGATATTCCATCTGTTATAAATCCAGATCAAATTCTTTATAAGTTTGGCCATGGGTTAGATATCCGTTCTGGCAAGCAGCTTAAATAACAAAATAAGGGGAGGAGTTATCTTGAAACGAATTCTATTGCTAATTACGATTCTGATGGTAGCATTCAGCGCAATTCCTGCAGAAAAAGATGTCGCTGCGCATAAAGAAAAGAAAAAGAATAAGGTGACACCCGGAGTTGAGGTTCTTTTAAAAGATCAAAAAGAGCTTTTAAAAGGAAAGAAGGTAGGGTTAATTACGAATCCAACCGGCATTGACTCAGGTTTAAACAGCATTGTTGACCTGCTGAATGATGACCCGGAAATCGAATTAACGGCATTATACGGTCCTGAACATGGCGTTCGCGGCGACGCACAAGCTGGCTCCAGCGTCGAATTTTATATCGATGAAAAAACAGGATTGCCTGTTTACAGCTTATATGGAAAAACGAAAAAACCAACACCTGAAATGCTTGCAAATGTAGACGTCCTTGTATTCGACATCCAAGACGTCGGAACCCGATATTACACGTACATTTATACAATGGCATATGCAATGGAAGCAGCAAAAGAAAATAATATTCCGTTTATCGTGCTTGACCGTCCAAATCCGCAGGGTGGACTTTCAGTAGATGGACCCGTTCTTGAACCTGAATTTTCATCCTTTGTAGGTTTGTATCCAATTCCGTTAAAGCACGGCATGACAGTAGGTGAGCTTGCTTCATTCTTCAATAAAGAGTTTGAAATCGGAGCAGATCTGACGGTTGTAAAAATGAATGGCTGGAAACGCTCAATGAATTTTGATGAAACAGGCCTGCCATTTGTGCTTGCATCACCAAACATGCCAACGGTTTCAACAACATTTGTCTATCCGGCAACTGGTTTAATCGAAGGGACGAATGTCTCAGAAGGAAGAGGAACAACTAAACCGTTTGAACTGATTGGAGCACCGTACATCAACAGTACAGACCTTGCTGAAAAACTGAACTCACTCAGCCTGCCGGGTGTAAAATTCAGAGCAGCTTCCTTTACGCCAACCTTCTCGAAACATGCTGGAAAACTAAGTCATGGAGTCGAGATTTATGTGACAGACCGCGAAGAATTTGAAGCTGTTCCAACTGGCTTACACATTATTAAAACGATCCATGACATGTATCCGGATGACTTCCAGTTTTTAGCTGCGAACAACTTCAGTTTATTGATTGGGAACGACTGGGTCAGAACAATGATTTTAGAAGGAGCAACTGTTGCTGATATTATGAACGAGTATCAGGATGAACAGGATGAATTTAAGAAGGTTCGGAAAGAGTATTTGATTTATAAATAAAATGTTAGAGTCCAAGAAAATGAGTCCAGATCGCTTATGATCTGGACTCTTCTTTTTTAATGAAATAATAAGGCATAAATGATTAAAGCCCCGCATAATCGCAGGGCCTTAATAGCTAAGTATTTTTTCGCTGTTCTTGAATCCACCAGTCAATATGATCTAAATTAAACGCAATCATATTGTTGATAGGTCTGAGATGAGGTATGCCTTTACTTTGTATTAATTCATTGATTTTTTCTTCAGTAATTGGATAATTTACTGAATGAAGGTACTCAATCAAACTATTTATTCCAAAGACCTTTCTCATATAATCACCTCCCGCCAAGGTTTCTTTCATGGAAAGAAACCTTAGCGGTAGATATTAAGTGAGTCAGGTTTATATGTTTATACCCTTTTGAACAATAATATAAGCATCTTCCATTGTATAGCTTTAAAATGAGCGCAAACGCCAATTAATATAAGAGCAACAACATGATTGCAATCGAATGTTTGTTCGTATACTATTAGGCTATATAAGAGAAAAAACAGCATCTGAGTTTACTGATAACTATCAGAAGAAGAATTACTTACTATTACACAAGATTTTCCGGAATTGAGGGTGTAACAATGGCAGAAGAACTAAGGCAAATATTTAATGAAACTTTTATTGAGAAATTAAGCTCAGCAATTAAAAGAGAATATGATTTATTTGATAAAGATGAATTTCGAACGCGAATTTTTCAAGATGACTGGAAGAGTTTAGCCTTAAAACAGCGGATGAGAAAAATGACTGTTTGCTTACATGAACAATTGCCTCAAGAATACGGGGAAGCTCTTAAAATTTTAGCAGGGGCTGCACCACAATTCACCGGACTCGGAGGTATCATATTTCCAGATTATGTCGAGCAGTATGGATTAGAAAAGTGGGACGAATCAATGTGTGCCCTGAAGTATTTCACAACGTTTTCTACATCCGAATTTGCAGTCCGGCCTTTTCTATTGAAAGATGGGAAAAAGTTGCTAGATCAAATGCTCAAATGGTCCATTGATCCAGATGAACATGTCAGAAGATTAGCAAGTGAAGGCAGCAGACCAAGACTTCCTTGGGGTTTAGCAGTGCCTTTATTGAAACAAAATCCAGAACAAACCTTGCCAATCCTTGCCAATCTAAAAGAGGATGGTTCTTTGTATGTACGCAAAAGTGTAGCGAATCATTTAAATGATATCTCCTACATAAATCCGGACATCGTTTTAAACATTGCAAAAGAATGGTATGGAAAAAACAAAAATACAGATTGGATAATCAGGCATGCTTGTCGATCGTTATTGAAAAAAGGAAATAAACAAGCGCTCTTATTGTTCGGATACATTGATGACACCGCTATAAAAATAGAGCAGCTGAACATTGAGCGAGATCCTATTTTTATTGGAGACAGTATTCAGTTTTCATTTATGATGGCATCAGAAAAATCACTTAAAGTTCGAGTGGAATATGGAATTGACTATGTGAAAGCCAGAGGTCAGCGAAACAGAAAAGTGTTTATGCTAAAAGGGATTGACATGAAAAAAGGGGATAAAACCTTAATAACTCGCAGTCATTCATTTAAAGATTTAACAACAAGGAAACATTATAAAGGAACACATACACTATCAATTATTGTGAATGGAGCAGTAAAAGCTTCGATCGATTTTAAGATTGAATGAGTCAATTAAATCCAAAATGTCTATAGAAGTGGCTTTTAATGAAAAAAGGACTAAACATATCCTGTTTAATCCTCTTAATGGTGCAGTTTTAAGCCGTAGCAGAAATTTGGTCTTCCTCTGAATCTGCTGCCTGACTTTCCCGCTCGAGCGGAGCTTTTTTATGATATCTGCCAAGAATGGCGGTCATGACAAAGATCGCCACTGCTGAATAGACAACTTGCATCATTCCGAACACAAGAAGAGCGGAACCGACGATCATTAAATCTGTGATGAGCATGGTTATGCCGGGATTGAATCCAAATTTTTTCTCTAAGAATAAACAGAGAATATTCATGCCTCCCAGTGAAGATCCGTTTCTAAAGAGAAAAATTAACCCGATTCCAATGGAAATTCCGCCAAGTATGGCAGCAATAATCGGATGAGGGAAATGGACAATAAAAACTTGCTGCAGAAATTCTGAGGTGATGGACAAGATGCTTACGCTGATAAACGTCCGAAGTGCAAAGGGAATGCCGAGCTGTGCAACAGCAAGTGCATAAAAAGGCAGATTAATAATAAAGAACAATGTTCCAAATGAATAGTTTGTCAGATGCTGTGATACAATGCCAAGGCCGGCTGTTCCGCCAATCACAAGTTCTGAGGATGATAGCAAATGAACGCCTAAGGCCACTGCAATGCAGCCGATTAAAATGCTGACCCAACGAATTACGAAATGCATAATTTGGACGACTCCTTCTCAGAATGGAATATGTATCAAAAATCCATTATACATGAAGAAATCACAAACCTATTTGTTATTGAAAAATGGAAATGTTAAGAAAATTAGATGGAAACCCATTCATTATTTGGCATTCTTAACAAGTCGAAGTATCGGTTAAATAATAATAGAATGGTAAAAAAGCTAGAATCACTGTGATTCTAGCTTTTTATATAGTCCGGATAATCCGTTGTTATCCCATCTAATTCTAATCGCATAAAGGCTTGCGCAGTTTTTCGGTCGCGGATCGTATAGGGGATAATTTTCATGTTTTGTTCGTGTATTCGAGATATCAGTTTTTTGGTAACCAGTCTTTTATTGGGATTTACATAGTCTGCATAGGATTTAAAATCTTTTAGCTGCGCATTTGATATTCCTCTTGGCGTAAATTTTACTAGGACACCTATTGGCATGGCAGGTGAGATCTGGCGAAAAAGTTTCATAGAATTCGTATCGAATGATTGGACGATCACGTTCGATTGCTGATTGGCAATAAGCCCTCTGCTTGCTAAAACATCTGCCACTTTCTGCTCGATGCCGGGATATAGCGCTGGGCTTTTCAGCTCTATGAGCAATCCGCATTTTTCGATATAACGATCAAGCACTTCATCAAAAGCCGGAATCTTTTCGCCTGAAAAGGATTCGTGAAACCAGCTGCCTGCATCCAGATTTCTGAGCTCCTGATAGGTAAGGTCTCGTATGTTGCCTTTTCCATTTGTCGTTCTTTCAACTGATTCATCATGAATAACCACTAATTGGCCATCTTTGCTCAATTGCAGGTCAATTTCAATAAAATCAGCCTTCAGTTCTATTGCTTTATCAAATGAGGCAATCGTATTTTCCGGTGCATAGCCTGAGGCGCCTCTGTGAGCGACCGTCAGCATGGCACGTACGTTACCTTGTTTAGGATTCATCCTTCTTAGCAAATATAAAGCCATCAATAAACAAACTGCAATCAAAATGATGATCGTTTCTATACCAAACACCCCCGGGCAGCTTTTCTTTTCTTACACTAAAAGATTTAAAACTCCGTCTTCAATGTCCAGGCCCGCCGCCAGACTCTGAGAGCTAAACAGGCGGTGCCGCTTTTCTATCGTAACCCAGATTTTTATTCAATGCCAATAGGAAGGGAAAGTTTTTCCTTTTTATATGCTATACTGCTAGTAAAAAACCGAGTCAGGGAGGCCTTTATGGAAAAAGAGAAAATTCTGATTGTAGAAGATGAAGTGAAAATTGCCAGAGTTCTCAAGCTTGAGCTTGAATTCGAAGGGTACTCGGTTCATGCGGTTCATAATGGCTTAGAGGCACTTGAACAAATTCGCACATCAACCTGGAACCTGATCTTGCTTGATGTCATGCTGCCAGAATTAACAGGCATTGAAGTGCTTAGAAGACTAAGGTCAAATGATCAGGAAACACCGGTCATTCTCTTAACAGCAAGAGATTCTATCCCTGATAAAGTGAGCGGGCTCGATCAGGGAGCGAACGATTACATAACGAAACCCTTTCAAATTGAAGAATTGCTGGCCAGAATCCGAGTTTGTCTAAGACAAAATAAACCATCTCAGACATCTGCTGAGGAAGGCGTGTGGAAAGCCTCTGATTTATCTGTAAATGAAAAAACAAGAGATGTCAGACGGGGAGCTTGCGAAATTGATTTGACTCCGCGGGAATTTGATTTGCTGGTCTTTTTAATGAGTCATAAAAATCAAGTATTGAACAGAGAGCAGATTTTGACTCATGTATGGGGATTTGACTATTTTGGCGACACAAACGTTGTCGACGTTTATATTCGATATTTGCGGAAAAAAATAGACAGTGATTTTGAGCATCCCCTGATTCAAACAATCAGAGGAGTCGGGTACTCCATCAAGGAGCCTTCTTCATGAAAATAAACCATAAAATTCAGCTGTTTTCAACGGTTTGGATGCTGATCATTGTACTTGCGATTAATGGTGCCATCTATTTTTTGTTTTTAACGATTACTCAAAACAGTGAGCTCGATCGATTAAAGCTGCAAGCTGAAACCATAGCCGGTGCAATCAAGCCTGATGAAAACCAGCCTGTTAATTCTTCCGATCTTTTAAGAGCCTACTTGCCTTCAAATGGAATGATCAGAATCATTAACGATGATTCGAAAGCAATTGCAGCTGTGTTTAAAAACTCAGACTACCCAGATATTTTAATTCCGCAATTTTTTTCTTCTGAAAAAAGCGAGGTCATTCATGCTGAAGGTGTTTCTTTTGCAAAGACTGTCATTCCGATTATCTGGAAGGATGGTCAAGTCGTACAGCTTGAAGTAACGGAAAACCTGGAGAAACTGAATGAAAATATGGATGTATTGAAAATCGTTTTAGCCATAGCGTCTCTATTCGTACTGATTCCTTCTTTTTTTGCAGGAAGAATGCTGAGCAGGATGATTCTGAAGCCAATACACTCTTTAATCGGCACGATGGAAGAAATCGAGAAAAAAGAAACATTTAAAAAAATTGAAAGGATCGGGAATTCTAAGGATGAACTTCATCAGATGGCAAATGCATTCAATAATATGATTGATCTGCTTCAGAAAAACTTTGAAAAACAGCAGCAATTCATTTCCGATGCATCGCACGAACTGAAAACGCCATTAACCATTATCGAAAGCTATGCGAAACTTTTAAAACGCTGGGGAACAAAAAAGCCGGAGGTTATGGAGGAGTCAGTAGATGCCATTTATTCAGAAGCGGTGCGAATGAAAGAAATGACGGCTCAGCTTCTGCAATTGGCAGAAAATGAATCTCACATGAGGCTGAACTTAGAAAAAATTGACTTGGTTTCCCTTTGTTTTCAGTCAGGACGGACAATTGAACAGGTATATAAAAGACATATTGACTTTCTTTTTGATGAAAAAGAACTGTTTATTGCGGCTGATGAGCTTAAGATGAAACAGCTCCTGTTTATTTTGTTCGATAATGCAATGAAGTACAGTTCGAGGGAAATCACATGTTCTGCAGTACTTCAAAATGAAAAAGTCCATATTGCAGTGAGAGACCAAGGCATCGGCATTCCAAAAGATGAAGTAAACCTCGTTTTTGACCGTTTTTTCAGAGTAGATAAGGCGCGCAGCAGGGAAACTGGAGGCACAGGTCTTGGCCTTTCGATCGCAAAAAAAATTGTTCAAGCTCATCAAGGAGAGATTTCTATTGAAAGCATAGAGAATGAGGGGACAACCGTTCATATTTATTTACCCAATAAGTGATTCTCATGAAGTTTTAATCTTTGTCAGCTAAAATACATATGCAGGAAAGGAGGAAACGATGAAACGAAAATGGATCTTTATCAGCATAGCTGCGATTGTCGGTGTGATTGGAATCATTGGTATTGCTTCAGCAATTAAAAAAGACCATCTGTTATCAAAAGCAGAAGTGAGAAACCTTATAAAAGAACAATATTCTGGGAGCATTACTGGAATTCATTTAGATCAATCAGAAGGGAAAGACACCTATAAAGTTGGATTAGAAGAAAAGACTGGATTATATGAGCTTGAAGTAGACGCAATTACAGGGAACATTAAAAACTTAGTGCAAGTGAAGAAATCAGAAAGTGAACAGACGAATGAACCTGCAATCAGCGAAGAAAAGGCAAAACAGCTTGCTGTCGATAAATACAGCGGGAACGTTCGATCACTATCTGCTGGAGAGGAGCAAGGGGAAAAAATTTATCATATCACGATAAGAACAAAGCAAGAAGAAATTAAATTGGTAATGAGTGCTAATAGCGGTGAAATTACTTCTGAAGACAAACGCAGCATTGAGAAAGATACACAGCAGGTGAAGCTGACAGAAGTGCAAGCTGGAAAAATTGCATTAGACGAAATTAACGGGAAAATTGAGGATATCGAGCTCGAAGAAGATAATGGCCATGTTTTTTATGAGGTAGAGATGGATGCAAAAGAGCAAGAAGCAGTTATCCAAATCGATGCATTTACAGGTGAAATCTTATCCGTTGTAATTGAAAATGAAGATGAGTGAGACACTTTTTTGAATCAATCAGGAAGTGTCTTTTTTGTATGAAGCGTAAAGCCGCCTGGATAATAAGCCCAGCATTTCAGCTCATAAAAATGGAATACCATAGTAAAATGCCTATTGTGGAGAGGAACGGCCGTATTTTCGATAATATGCAGGAATTAGAGGACGTAACGAAAGCTGCAAACAATAAAGTAATCGCTTTCTAATTATGTGATGATGAAAAATGGCCAAGTGCAGCTAGAAAAAGCCATTTTTGGATTAGATTTCGAAGATTATTTCAGATTTTCATCCTTCTCTCATCGTTTTCTAATGTTCTTATCTCTTTTTTATCATTTATGAGGACTAAGATAAGGATGTACAACAAAACAAGGAGGAATGAGAAGTGAAATTAACAGCTGCTTTATTAACATCAGCACTTGTACTTGGAGGAATAGGTGTGGGATCGCAGTTTATTGGACCAGCTGACCATGCCCAGGCTGAAAAGACAGCAAAAGAGCAAAATCTTAAAATTAGCTACGAGCAGGCAAAGGAAATTGTGCTGAAAGCTCAAAAAGGCAGCATATCAGAAATGGAACTTGAGAAAGAGTCAGGTGTATGGATGTATGAAATCGAAGTGAAATCAAGCGGCAGGGATTACGATTTTAAAGTAAATGCCGATACGGGAGAAATTACGAAAAAGAAAGAAGACGATGATCAAAGCGATGATGACGGAGACGATTCAAATGTTGACTCCAAACAGGTGAAAGTGACATTAGAGGAAGCCAGCACGATCGCTTTAAAAGAGGCAAATGGAACAATTGAAGAAAGTGAGCTCGAAAATGAAGACGGTAAAGCCGTATACAGCTTTGAAATTCAAGGAGAAAATGGCAAGGAAGCAGAGGTTGAAGTTTCTGCTGAAACAGGTGACGTGCTGAAAACAGAATGGGAAGATGAAGATTAAAAACAGAAAACCTCAAATGTGAAGAGGCATTTGAGGTTTTTTATAAAATTCCACTCGCGTCCTATATCATTTCTTGTCTTTTTACATAGCTTGATAAAGTAAGTGACTAAGACATGAATGGAGGAAGAGCAATGTCTGGTGGAGGATACAACAACGGCTTCGCGCTAGTGGTCGTATTATTTATTCTTTTGATCATCGTAGGAGCTTCATTCTACGGCGGCGGTTACGGAGGCTGCTAATAACAGCAAGGGAGCTGCTGATGATAAATCAACTCGCTCCTTTTTACATAAGCTGGCTTTCATTTAAAGAATCTAGTTGGTACAGGGGGCATTATAATAACGAATTAGAAAATAAAAAAGGGCATTCGTTGATTTTTGACAAAATGTGCGCTAACTTGTACAAATGACACATTCCTTACGAACACTTTCTGAATAGGATGTCTTATGAGAAAGAAAGTTTTCTCAGCTTGAATCATGTTTGTAAGACACCTCTTCCTGCTCGCGCATGCTGACAACAGCATGCGCTCTTTTTTCGCATCAGCTGAAGAATTACTCTTTGTTTTCGAGGTTCCGGTTTTGATATTGGGCAAGCTGATCAATGCTATGTTTTATATTGCCTTTTCCAGAGTAATTTTCAATCAGTTCTTTTATGTCAATGCCTGAGGATGCTTTTAAGCTTTCCTGCAGTGAGCTCATCAAATTTGTTGCATAGCTTGTGACTTTGCCCGCACCGCTGTTGTCGCCGCTGCCCCCAGTGTCGACAACTGTAATCTTATCGATATTAGAAAGTGGAGCTGCTACTTGCTTTGCATATTCAGGAAGCATTTTTACGACCATATCTAAAATAGCTGCCTGCCCATATTGTTCGAAAGCCTCAGCAATTTTTTCTTTTGCAACGGCTTCGGCAATCCCTTTTAAGCGGATGACTTCTGCTTCTGTTTCCCCTTGTGCGCGCTGTGCTTCCGCTTTGGCTAAACCGTCCATGCGGATTCTTTCAGCTTCAGCTTTAGCAAGTGCTTCAATCCGGTATTGATTGGCATCTGCATCTGCCAGCTGTTTTGCCTTTTCTGCCGCTGCCGCCTGTTCAACTGAATAACGGTCAGCATCAGCCTTTTTCTTCACTTCAGAATCATATTGCAGTTCACGGCGCAGGATTTCTCGTTCTTCAAGCTCAATTTGCTTTTGGCGTTCAATAATTTTAACCTGCATTTCCTGCTCGGTTACTTGCTGCCTTGCTTTCGCTGTTTCTAGGTCATATGCTTGATCGGCATTTGCTTTTGCCGTATCCTGATCTCTGCGGTATTCAGCCATTTTAAGCTGATTTAGTTTTTCAGCTTCTGCGATTTCAGTTGCCCGCTCAAGTTCGGATTTTTTTGCTTCTTTTGCGGCTTCAGCCCGCTTAATGCGTGTTTCTTTTTCTGCTTCCGCTGTTGCGATGTCGGCATCCCGTTTGACCTGTGCAATCCTCGGCTTACCTAATGAATCAAGGTATCCATTTTTATCCCGAACATCTTTAATCGTAAATGAAACAATGACAAGTCCCATTTTCGCGAGATCCTGTGAGGCCACACGCTGGACTTCCTGGGAAAATTTTTCACGATTTTTATAAATTTCTTCAACGGTCATTGAGCCTAAAATGGAACGAAGATGACCCTCTAAAACTTCTCGTGCCTCTTGTTCGCGGTCTGACTTCGCTTTTCCAAGAAACTGTTCAGCAGCCGTTGCTATTTCAGAGATGGAGCCGCCAATCTTAATGATCGCTGTACCATCTGCCATGACTGGAACTCCTTGCTCGGTATATACCTCTGGTGTTGAAACGTCAAGTTTGCTTGAAAGAAGACTCAGCGGCTCTGCTTGCTGGAAAACCGGCAGTACAAAGGTTCCCCCGCCACGGACGATTTTGATTTTATTGCTGTTTTCATCTGTATGGACGTTTTTACTTCCAAGATAGCTGCCGGTTACAATTAATGCTTCATCAGGTCCTGCTGTACGGTATTTAGTAATAAATACAGCAAGTAAAGCAATTAAAATAAAAAATACGATTCCAACTACAATAATAATAGGCATTGTCATAGAGTTCCTCCTAGAGTATGTCTTCAAATTGCTGATATGGTGTGACAGAAACAACGCTGTTCTTGCTTTCAATGACTAAAACCTTTGTTCCGCTTGGGATCGGGGCGTTATCAAAGCTTGCTGCAGTCCTGGAAATGAAGCCAACGGTGCTTGTCAGCAGCACCTCGCCAAACCCGTCAGCAGGAATGGATGTAATGACATTTCCAATACGCCCCTTTAATTCTGACTCGTGATAGGAAAGGGATTCTTCGGCTGAAGAAAGCGGCACTAATATAAAGATGTGAAGCAGAATAACTAAAATGAGCGAACTGATGCTGGAAATGGCTAATGAAAAGAAAGTGGAAAAAATGGCGGAAACCTCAAGGATGTATCCGCATGCAGAAAAGAAAGTCAAAAATGCGAGCACTAAAGTCGGACTTAAAAAAGGAATGCTTTCCGTCATGCCATGAATTGCGTCGCCAAAAAAGACAAGCAATAAAGTCAGACTTCCTGCAGCAATCAGTCCGATTAAGTAAATGGTTTCAATCGGGTAACCGAACATAACTATCACCCTCTAACTTTTTTTATCTTTCTATAAGTAGAGATCCTCCTCTCTTAGCCTCCTACTTACTAATACGATTGAATAGGCAGAAAGTTTCATTTATTTGGAAAAATCACTGTATTGCAGATTTAGCTTCAAATGATAAAATACAAGAAAATAAGCTCCAGCAGGTGAACGAAAATGAATGAAAAACTCGCAAAAGAAATAGTTTCCCGAACAATGACCATCATTCCTTATAACGTGAATGTCATGGATAAAGACGGTATTATCATTGGATCTGGTGATGAAGGCAGGCTCGGAGATGAACATCATGGAGCTTTAAAAGTCCTTCAATCAGGGGGAAATGTTGTTTTTACAGAGCAGGACAGTAAAAAATATAAAAGAACAAAGCAGGGTGTCAATTTACCGATTTTTTTTCATAAAGAATTGATTGGTGTCATTGGGATTACAGGGGATCCGGATGTTGTTGCGCCGTTTGGGGAGCTTGTCAAAATGGCGGCAGAGCTGACCATTGAGCAAGCCTATTTATTTGATCAGATGCGCTGGAACGAAACGCTGAAGCAAGAAACGCTTATTCAGCTTCTTAAAGGTGAAGCGATACTTACTCAAGAATTTTCAGAACGGGCACAACGATTGAATATCAATCTGAACATAGAGAGGCAAGCTGTTATTTTTTATGTGCCAGAGGATACAGATCTTAAGGAGAGACAGCGATTCACAAAAGAGCTGGAGCATCTATCAGGAATAAATGACCTGTTGGTAACGACCTCTGCAACAGAGATTGTTTTATTAAAAGAAAGCAGGTCTTTGGATCCTTCTGCATTTTCTTCAATGTTCAATCAGTTATTAAAAAAAATGAATCTCGGAATTTATGGAGCGCTTGGCTATCTCTTTGAAGGACTTTATGGAGCTTCTCTTTCTTATGAAAGCGCAAAAGAAACGCTTGCTGCTGCAAAAAAGCTTCAAAGTACAAAATGTTTTTTTTCTTACAATGAATGGGCGCTTCCGGTTTTGCTTATAGGTAAAAAAGATGAAAAAAAGCATGAGCACTTTAAAAAAATGATGATAACCCTCAAGCGTTCTGATCGCAGCGGAGAGCTGCTGCATACACTGCTTTCATTTATTAAACTGAATGGGGATATGAATAAAACAGCCGAAGAGCTATATATTCACAGAAACACATTAAGATACCGCCTTGATAAAATCGAGGAGATCACGCACTATGATCCGAGGAAAACACTTGATTTGATGACTTTGTATGCGGCGATTTTAATAGATGCGGATGATTAAATTGTGCAATTGCACAATTTTTTCTCTTTGCCTGAATTCCTTTTTTGTAAGGACAGACAATGATTCATTTACAGTAAGCGTTTACAATTGGATGAAGCTGAGCTTTACAAAGGGGGAAACAACAGTGGATATTCAGGTAAGCGCTTTCGGAGCTGTGATTGCACTAATCGTTGCCATCGTACTCATATTAAAGAAAGTTCCTCCAGCCTACGGAATGATGGCAGGAGCATTGGCAGGAGGCCTTTTAGGCGGAGTTAATCTAACTGAAACAATTGAATTGATGATAACAGGTGCAAAAGATATCACTCCAGCTGTACTGCGGATTTTAGCTGCAGGAGTTCTGGCAGGTGTGCTGATTGAATCAGGCTCTGCGTCAGTGATAGCAGATACGATCATAAAGAAAATTGGTGAGAAACGGTCGCTGCTCGCGCTCGTTATTGCAACCATGCTGTTAACGATGGTAGGAGTATTTATTGATGTTGCTGTTATAACGGTGGCACCAATTGCCCTTGCGATTGCACATCGGGCGAAGCTTTCCAAGCCTGCCATTTTGCTGGCCATGATTGGGGGCGGTAAGGCAGGGAATATCATGTCTCCGAATCCGAACACGATTGCTGCAGCAGATGCGTTCGATGTCCCGTTAACATCCGTTATGGCAGCTGGAATCATACCAGCAGTGTTTGGGGTAATTGTGACTTATTTTCTTGCAAGGAGGATGGTGTTAAAAGGGGAGCAGGTGAAAGCTGCTGAAATGACTTCTCAAGGTGCTGGACAGCTGCCTTCATTTGCAGCTGCAATCAGCGGACCGCTTTCAGCTATTCTATTACTTGCTTTACGACCGATCTTTGATATCGCGATTGATCCAATTATTGCATTGCCACTCGGCGGCATCGTCGGAGCGATTGCGACAAAAAATTTCTTGAAGTTAACAGATTTTGCAACCTCTGGCCTTTCAAAAATGTCCGGTGTTGCCATTATGCTGATAGGTACTGGTACGCTTGCGGGAATTATCGCGAATTCCGAATTAAAAGATGTTATTGTGACTGGGCTGAATGCGTCTGGATTGCCTGCATTTATTCTTGCTCCTGCATCAGGTATCTTAATGTCGATGGCTACTGCATCTACAACAGCAGGTACAGCAGTGGCAAGCAGTGTATTTGCGCCGGCAATATTGGAGATCGGTATTTCATCTCTAGCAGGTGCTGCAATGGTTCATGCAGGTGCAACCGTGCTTGATCATCTCCCTCATGGAAGCTTTTTTCACGCAACGGGCGGCAGTGTGTTTATGGGAATGAAAGAAAGAATGAAGCTGATTCCCTATGAATCTTTAGTTGGACTAACGCTTGCCGTTATATCTACTTTACTTTTTGGTGTATTTAAATTGTTTGGATAGGAGTGAGAGAATTGAAGGTTGTTATTGCCCCAGATTCATTTAAAGAAAGTATGACGGCGCTTGAAGTTTGTGAAGCAATTGAGAGAGGATTAAAGCGGGCAATGCCCGATGTTCACATTGTGAAGGTTCCGATGGCAGACGGAGGAGAAGGGACGGTCCAGGCTTTAGTGGATGCAACGAACGGAACATTCACATCTCTATCCGTAACTGGACCTTTGGGGCTTCCAGTTGAAGCACAATATGGCTGGCTTGGAGATGGAAAAACAGCTGTCATAGAAATGGCGACTGCATCAGGTTTGCACTTAGTCCCGCCTGAACGAAGAAATCCGCTGCTGACAACTACAAAGGGTACAGGCGAGCTGATCAAGGATGCTGTCCAAAAAGGCGCACAACATTTGATCATTGGCATTGGAGGAAGTGCAACAAATGATGGGGGAATGGGCATGGCCCAGGCACTCGGAGTGAAATTTCTGGATGAACAAGGTGCTGAACTTGCTAATGGCGGCGGTGCATTATCGAAACTTGCAAAAATTGATGCATCAGGCATGATTCCGCAGTTATCAGGAGTTTCAATGGATGTAGCATGCGATGTAGACAATCCTTTAACTGGTCCAAACGGAGCTTCAGCCATATTTGGTCCTCAAAAAGGAGCAACAGCTGATACGATAAACGTGTTAGATCAAAACCTCTCTCATTATGCTTCATTAATAAAAAAGGAACTTGGCATCTGTATTGAACAAATGGAAGGAGCTGGTGCAGCGGGAGGCCTTGGGGCAGGATTGCTAGCCTTTTTAAATGCCACGCTCAAGCGAGGTGTTGATATTGTGCTTGAAACCGTTCAGCTTGAAAAACATTTGGAAGGTGCAGATTTAGTCATAACAGGAGAAGGAAAAATAGATGGACAAACCATTCATGGCAAAACACCAATTGGGGTTTCTAAAGCAGCTAAGAAAAAGAAAATTCCAGTCATTGCGATTGCCGGGTCGATTGGCGACGGCTATGAAAAGGTGTATGAAGAGGGGATTGGTTCAGTGTTTTCAATTGTACCCGGGATTGTGCCTTTAGAAGAAGCTTTGTTTAGAGGTCCGAAATATGTAGAGGATTTGCTGTTTAATCTAGGGCAAGTGATGAAGAAGAGAAGCTAGTCGAAGCAACTGAATAGGATGGAAAAGAGTGTCCAAAACTCTACAATTGGACACTCTTTTTATTTTTTTCATACCTTGAATTATATATGCAGCAGGATGCAAGGATTGCACTGTTTGCACATCCCGCTCGAACCTTCGAGGCAATCAGCTCATGTTCATAGGGAAGACCCGCATTTTTTCATACTGAACTTATCAATGCTGATCTTCTATTCTAAATTTATTCTTTTCAGCAGCTTCCAACTTATGTAACATGTAAATTATAGGATATGGAGGTAGTATTTTCATGAATATATTATATATAGAAGATGATCTTGAAATTGGAAGCTGGGTTCAGAGGGAGCTGAGTGAAAAAGGATATACAGTCGATTGGCTGACTTCTGGCGTTTCTATTCCAAGTACAGGGCAATGGGACTTGCTGATTCTTGATGTGATGCTTCCTTGTCTTGATGGTTTTTCAGTTGGAAGGAGATTTAAGAAAGGGAGTCCCGATACTCCGATTATCATGCTGTCTGCAAGAACGTCAATCGATGATAAGCTTGCCGGTTTGGAGTTTGCTGATGATTATTTGACAAAACCGTTTCACCCTGAGGAATTAGCAAAACGGGTTGAAGTTCAGCTTAGAAGATATCAAAAAAATTCGCCAGGGAAAATAGTTATCAAGCACCTCGAAATTGATCAAGTGAATCGCTTCATTGGCAATCGTGAAACAGGTGAGGAAATCGTTTTAACAGGAAAGCAATTTCATATTTTCACATGTTTCATTCAGCATTTAAATCAAATTTTAACAAAAGAACAGCTGTTTGAGCATGTATGGGGAGAACCTTTTTTAGACGGGGATAAGACTCTTATGGTACATATTCGCTACCTGCGTGAAAAAATTGAGAAAAATCCATCTGAGCCAGAAATAATCGAGACTGTCAGAGGAGTAGGATACAGGGTGAGAGGATGAATTGGCGGAAATCGCTGCAGTTTAAGTACCTTGCAATTGTTTTGGCTGCCGTTCTTTTTATCCCAATCTCTTTTTCATTTGCATCACTGGCAGTCTTTATGCCAGCGGTGTTTTTGGAAAAGGAACAAAATCATCCATATGATGGCTTTAATGAACTCACAGATATGTGGCATCAAGAGGCAGAGCAGCTAAAAGGAGCATCAGATGAAGAAATTGCTGCAAGGCTTAAACAGCTAAATGAAAAATATACAGGTTCCCAGATGTTCTGGGTGGATGAAGTAGGAAAAAGCAGAGATGTTCTATCCTATCATGGAAAACTCCCCAAAGTATGGACTGCAGGCTATACAGTAACCTATATGAAAAAAAGCTTTGATGCGGATCCTTTTACGGTCGTTGCTTTTATTGGCGGCGATGAAAAAGAAGGGTTTATGGTTATTAAAGTAGACAGGTTAATGCTTGAGCCTCCTATTCAGAGACTTGGAGATCAATATAATTATATCTATTTTGTCGTGCTTGCTGTACTTATGCTCTCCTTTTTATTCCTCTCATGGTTCTTTTTCAGAGGTATACATAAAAGAATTTTGCGGCTCAAAAATGCGATGGAGGAAAAAGATGATTATGGGCTGCCGCTGCCGATTATTCTTTCAAAAATGGACGAAATTGGCGAGCTGGAAGTAAGTTTCAACGGAATGATCAGAGAACTAGAAGAAAGCAAAAAGCGGGAACTTCATGAAGAAAAAATCAGGAAGGATCTGATCGCAAATCTGTCTCATGACCTTCGAACACCGCTTACGACGATTCGTGCTCATCTCTTTAATGTAAAAAAGGAAATAGTCACTGCTGATGGTATGAATGCAATAGAGGCAATCGATGACAAAATTGATTTTTTAAGCTCTCTGATTGATAATCTGCTTTCTTATACCTTGCTTTCTTCAGGAAAATATCATTGTGATCCAAAAGAAATAAATCTCAGCAGATTCATCCGAAAAAAAGTGGCTGAATGGTATCCTGTTTTTGAAGAACATAGATTTGATATGAAGGTTGATATACAGCAAGACTCCATTCTATGGCTTGCTGATCCGGAATGGCTTGAGAGAATCATGGACAATTTGCTGCAGAATACGCTGCGCCATGCAAGTGACGGACAGTATATTTGTGTTTCTGTAGTTGAGACAGATGGAGTTCAGCAAATATTAATCCGCGATAAGGGCAAAGGCTTTCATCATGACAGCGGGAAAAAAGGTGCCGGGATCGGCTTAACCATTGTGGAAATGATGACTAAGAAAATGGACCTTACCCTAAAAATTGACTCCTGCGGGGACGGTACGGTGATATCGATTATGAAAGAGATTTAATCGCTTGTGAATCAAGCTTTTTTTTAATGCTGTTAGTTTCTCGTCTATTTAATCAAAATTTAAACAAAAGCCGTCCCTCATTTTAACTCTGACCGTCTATTCTTATCCTTAGAGGTGATGAATAATGAGGGAAACGATGATTTCAACATCAAATTTGACGAAAATAATAAAGAAAAAAACAATCGTAAACAACTTGAATATGCACATTGAGAAAGGTGAAATCTACGGATTTTTAGGTCCTAATGGAGCAGGAAAAACAACTACGATAAAGATGCTGCTTGGGTTAATGAAATCATCAAGCGGAACCATCGAACTTTTCGGGAAAAATGCAGCTGTTCACCAGCTGGAGTCATTAAGGAAAATTGGCTCTCTTGTTGAATCTCCGTCCTACTATGGACATTTAACAGCTCGGGAGAATTTAGAAGCAATCCGCAAGATTTTACAGGTGCCTAAAAACCGTATAGATGAAGTGTTATCAATCGTCAGACTGACTAATGACAGCAATCGTCCAGTTAGAGGATTTTCACTGGGGATGAAGCAAAGACTCGGAATCGCATCTGCCTTGCTTGGAAATCCCGAACTACTTATTTTAGATGAGCCGACGAATGGACTTGATCCATCCGGCATTCATGAGATGCGGGATTTAATTAAAAGCCTGCCAAATGAATATGGAATGACGGTATTACTTTCAAGTCATCTGCTCGGCGAAATCGATCAAATGGCAACGAAAGTAGGAATTATCCTGAATGGGACGATGATTTTTCAGGATTCGATCGGGATGTTAAAAAGCAAGGCGAAAGAACATGTGATGATCCGCACAGAGAATACTCAAAAAGCAAAATCACTGCTCCTCTCCAATGGGTTTGTCACTGACCAAAAAGATGAATTTATAATATTAAGTGATGTGACAGATGAAACTACAGCGAACGTGATTTCATTGCTCGTCAAGGCGGGGATTGATATTTATCGTGTGGAAGAGAAACGAAAATCGCTGGAAGAGATTTTCCTCGATTTAACGAGTGAAGGAGGAAATCTTAATGCTTTTCATTCTAAAATCAGATCTTCTTAAAGTAAAAAGGAAATGGTTTTGGCTCCTGGTTTTTCTTGGTCCTTTTGGCGTCATTGCTTTGCAAATGGTGAATTATGGCGTCAGATATGACTATTTAATGAAACAGCAGCCAGATGTGTGGGCAGGGCTTCTCGAAAATATTAATATGTTCGTTGCCCCTGCACTGCTGCTCGGAATGACGATTCTTGCTTCTCAAATTGCGGCGCTTGAACATCAGCAAAGCTCTTGGAAGCAGCTCCTTAGCTTGCCTGTAAAGAGAAGAGAAGTGTTTACATCAAAATGGATCATTGTTTGTATGATGATTTTCATTTCTTCAACGCTATTGTTTTTGGGAACCGTTCTATTTGGCATCAGTTTAAAATTTAGTGTGCACGACATTCCAATCTTCGCTGTCTTAAAGAATAGCTATTATCCTTTCTTTGCTGGAATCCCAGTATTATGTCTGCAAGTATGGATGTCGATCGTTTTTTCAAATCAGGCATTTCCTCTTTCTGTCGGTATTTTTGGAGCTGTTTTCTCGCTGGCAGCATATGCAGCACCGGATTGGGTTCCATGGAAATGGCCATTGCTGATAGGAGCGTATGATCCATTATGGTACGTTATCGCAGGATTGATAACAGGCTCTATTCTTTTTCTTGCCGGTATGACCGATTTTGTCAGAAGAGAGGTGCTCTCATGATTGGACATCTTATATCTGCAGAGCTGCTGAAGCTGCGGAAAACTAAGATTCTGAGCCTGCTTTTTATCAGTCCGCTTTTTGCTGGATTACTTGGGTTTAAGTTAAGTGATATTGAAGATATTCCTAATGAGTGGCTGACACCGCTCCTCATTATGGTTCCTGCACACGCGCTTATTTTAATGCCTTTAATGATAGGCATCCTGGCAAGCTTTATTTGCCGATATGAGCATCAGAACGGAGGATGGAAACAGCTGTTAAGCTTGCCTGTCAATAGAGTGCAAGTCTTTATGACAAAATGGCTGATCATCACCATGCTTCTTTTAATAAACCAATTGCTCTTTATGTTCAGCTGGGTTCTCGTTGGAATGTTAAATGGGTTTTCTGATCAATTTCCATTAGAAATCTTCGTGAAATTATTGACAGGCGGCTTTCTGGCAGCTTTGCCGCTGGCAGCCCTGCTGCTGTGGGTATCAATGGCCTGGGAAAGTTTCGCTGCACCTTTAGCACTCAATGTTATTTTCACACTTCCGAATATCATGATTATCAATTCCGAAACATTTGGACCATACTATCCCTGGGCACAGCCATTTTTAGCGATGATGGCGCAGGGAGATGGCTATTTCGTTTCAGAAATGTCATTTTTTATTGCAGTCGTCTGCGGATTTGTTTGTTTTTTTACAGGGGGATTTGTTTATATACGAAACAAGGCAGTATGAAAGGAGACCGCTTTTCGCAAAGGCGGTCTTTTTTTGCATGTAAAAAAGTTTGGAAGTTTTTGAGAAATAAATCAATTTAGTTGATAAATATTTGGATCAATTCCTTTCAATGGACAAAATAGTGTTTACATTTCCATTATGGAATAAAACAGTACCTGCACCTCTTTCAACTTACCTATCATATTTGACACAAGCTGGTAAAATGTTTAATTATACTGCAGAGGGCACAGTAGGTTATGCTGGTGATAAAGAAGTAATGCTATTGAATGCTAGAGGTGGAGATTATTCTTTAGAAGGAATGGCTTCACAAGAAATGGCTGTAAGCTTAGTGAAAAATATTATTAATATTTGGGGCGTCAAAAATCCAGAAGAAGTAATTATCGAAGGGCATAATATGGATCCTGATCGTGCACAATAAATCATTAGTACAGGATTAGAAAACGTTACAAAAGCTGCTTCCAAATTCTAATTAAGATAGTCAAATTAAAGGGGGTGTTCCATAAGTGGGTTTAACCGACTATGGAACAGCCTCTTTAAATACAAAAATATCAACATACCCATCAGTAATTTTGTGCTTTCACATGAGAGGATTAGCGGACTTTTTAAGATCATTCTTTATCCAAACGTATACTCCCTACACAGTTTGTACATGTTAAGAGAATAACAAGGGAGGGATTTCAGTTGGAGTGGATTTTTGGTCTATATCTATTTAATGCACTCTTTATGTTATTCATAGCAATTTGGGAAGTTCGTCGGCCTGCAAAGGCTTTGAATTGGATAATAATCGTCCTTATTTTACCTGTCATTGGTTTCTTGCTATATCTTAGCATATCAAATCCTAAGCTTATTCATCGGAAAAGATTGACCTCTTCTCAAAATGAGTCTGACAAATTACCTGATACATATAGTGATTCAGCATCGGTAATCGCAGATGCTTTACGACATTTCACTGTACATGGGCTTCGATTCGGCCAAGTCCAAGTACTTAACAATGGAATAGAAAAGTATGAACAACTCATCGAATCCTTACAAAAAGCCCAAAAAACCATTGATCTGGAATATTACATCTATCGAAATGACCAAATTGGTAATTGCATCACAGAGCTGCTGATCGAAAAAGCAGTAAACGGAGTGCGGGTTCGTTTTATTAGAGATGGTTGGGGAAGTAAAAAATTTCCGCGTCAAAAAATCCTTCAGATGGTAGAAGCAGGGATAGAATGCCGGACAATATTTCCTTTACACTTTCCCTGGATTTTGTCCAATTGGAATTATCGGGATCATTGTAAGATTGTCACGGTCGACGGAAAGAAAGCTTTTACTGGTGGCATGAACGTAGGATATGAATATACAGGATTGAAGCCTGACGTTGGCTTTTGGCGGGACACTCATTTGCAAATCATAGGAGAAGCATCAGTCGATTTACAGACTGTCTTTGACGTTCATTGGGATATTGCTGTGCCGGAACGAATAAAATCGAAAACAAATCTGAAAACAAAATCTAATGTAACGAAAATCAATCCAATCGGAAAAGTATACCTTTCCAGATGGTCAGCCGAATTTGGGCAAGAGTTGAGCAACTTAGATGATAAAGAGATGGACATATACCCAAAGACAGGGACATTGCAAAAAGCGTACATCCATACGTTGGAAGGAAACCCTGGAATTCCTACTCCAGTTATTCGTCAAGCTTACTTTATATGTATAACACAGGCGACCAAGACTATTGATATAACAACACCCTACTTTATACCGGAAACAGATATTATCATGGCATTAAAGACAGCTGTGGCCCGTGGTGTGCACGTAAGATTGCTGGTTCCTTGCCACATTGATCAAAAAATCGTGGGCTTTGCAAGCCGTACCTTTTACGGGGAACTTATAGAAGCTGGAGTCCAAATCTACCAGTACGACAAAGGAATGTTACATGCGAAGGTGATAATCATAGATGAGGAGATTGCAGAAGTAGGCTCAGCAAACTATGATATGAGAAGTTTTCGCCTGAATTATGAGGTGTGTCAAGTCTTGTACAGTGCTGATGTGGCGAGGGAACTCACAGAGCAGTTCGAACGCGATCTTACTGATTCTGTACCATTAAGAATTGAAGACTTGCTGCAACGATCCCTGACCGAGCGCATTGTTGAACAGGGTGCTCGCCTGCTTTCTCCATTATTATAAGTTGATGTATCCTGTTTTTATTGTTCTATCTTAAATCTAGATTTAAAAAATTTCATTGGCTTTAATATATTTCTGATTTATTTGAAAAAAAGTCGAAAACCCGTGTTAGAAGAATTTCTATCGTGGGGTTTTTTTATTTACGATGGTAATTCATTACTAAAAAACGGTAATCCTAAAAAGACAGCTTAAAGTGTTTGAATTCAAAAATATCAGTTACTTTTTAAATTTAAATATAAGGGATGATAACAATAGATAATATATTTGAAAATTTTAAGGAAATACGTTTATTAGAGGATAAACTGTACCTTTTAGAATTAAATAATTAGCTAAAGAATGAATTTTTAACTTGGGAATGGTGGATATTAGTTGGTTTTTTAGTTGTGCTTTGGATTATATGGTCTACACTCGTTAAACGAGACATTATTTTAGAAATTTTGTTGTTTGGTACCATAATTATCATAACAACAACCTTATTAAATGTAGTTGGCTTACACTATAGGTTTTGGGATTATCCAATTGCATTCCTACCTATTATTCCCAGGGCTTTTCCCTTTGATTTTTCAATGATACCTGTAGCTTACATGTTGTTATATCAATATTTTAGTACATGGAAATTTTTTATAATCGCACAAATCACTATGGCACTCACATACGCCTTTATTGGTGAACCTTTTTTCGAGTGGGTCGAACTTGTTTATTATTTTGAGTGGAGATACAGTTATTCATTCATATATTACATAATCGTTGAAATTGGAACTCGAGCTTTAATACTAAAACTAGCCTCTTTATCTAAACTTCAAGATCTTACAACTAAGTAAAATTTAAATTGGAGGAAAAAACTTTGGAAGAAGTTAATATTGGTTTACTGACCATCAAAGTCATAGTAGGTTTTGTCACCTTATTTTTTATTATTATCATAACAGGCAGAACATCCATCTCTGAGTTAACCCCGTTTCACTTAGTTTTTGTATTAGTACTTGGAGATTTTTTAGGAAATACCATTTATGAAGATAAGGTAAGGACTTTTCACTTTTTATATGCCATCGGATTGTGGACGCTTCTCATGTTGGGGATAGAGTTTATGACTCTAAAAAATAAATCGACACGTTCTCTCTTATTAGGCGATCCCAACATCATCATTCGGAATGGTGTCATGGATCAAAAGTTACTTAAAAAGAACAAATTGGATGTAAATCAAGTTTTGAGTATACTTCGACAAAATAATGTTTTTTCAGTTCGCGAAGTCAAATACGGTATATTGGAAACTAATGGGCAAATAAGTATATTATTAAAATCGAAGTATCAAAAACCAGACAAGCAAGATTTCAATCTTCCAGAAAGTCCAGTATACCTCCCAACATCGTTAATTCTAGATGGGGAAATTTTATGGGATAATGTACATGAACTCGGATTTGATCAACAGTGGTTAGATAACCAATTAACTACTAACGGATATGATAATGTAAAGCGAATATTCTACGCAGATTGGCGAGAGAGTGAAGGCATACATATAAGTCCAAAATAAAATTTGTTAGGATAGGAGCATATCAATTTTCTTGGTGAATATAATGTGGATTTAAAAATAAGATTCACCGTTTATAAAAAAGATGAACCAGAGAATCCGTTTTAAGAATTTATCTGATAAGGTGTTTGTTACTCTTTGGTCTTCCACAATTGGGCCAGATAATGGAATAAACTAAATGACAGTTAGATAGGGTTCCTTTATCACACAACCATACAGTTGCTTACATTTGACGAGCAACCGTAAAGTTACATATACTTGTCAGATAACTGCAGGGTTGCTTATATTCAAGGAGGTAAAACATGGATTACATTACACCGAAACAAGCGGTGTTAAAGGTGAAACGGTGGCCTAAAGATACCATAGCGGCGGGTCGTCGTCATACCGTTGGGCTTAAATCGGACGGTACGGTGACGGCTGTGGGTGATAATAAATATGGCCAATGTGATGTAGGCGGCTGGCGCGATATAGTGGCGGTCGCGGCTGGTAATGTTCATATGGCGACGAACACGGGTAATGCTCATTCAATCGGTCTTAAATCTGACAGTACTGTGGCGGCTGTGGGTTGGAATAAGCATGACCAATGCGATGTAAACGACTGGCGCGATATTGTAGCGGTTGCGGCTGGTTGGCGTCGTACCATTGGGCTTAAATCGGATGGCACGGTGGTAGCAGTGGGCCGAAATAATGAAGGTGAATGCAATGTAAGCGGCTGGCATGATATAGTGGCGGTCGCGGCGGGTGACTGGCATACCATCGGTCTTAAATTGGACGGCATGGTGACGGCTGTGGGTAATAATCGGCATCGCCAATGCAATGTAAGCGGCTGGCATGATATAGTGGCGGTCGCGGCGGGTTATCTTCATACAATCGGTCTTAAATCGGACGGTACGGTGACGGCTGTGGGTGATAATAAATATGGCCAATGTGATGTAAGCGGCTGGCGAGGTATTGTGGCGATAGCGGTGGGTAGTAATCATACCATCAGCCTTAAATCGGACGGTACTGTGGCGGCTGTGGGGTGGAATGAGTTTGGCCAATGTAATGTAAGTGATTGGCGCGATATTGTGGCGATTGCGGCAGGTTGTGCCCATACCGTCGGTCTTAAATCGGACGGCACGGTGGTTGCTGTGGGTGATAATGAATATGGCCAATGCGATGTAAGCGGCTGGCGCGGCATCCAACCATTAAAGCTGACTTGAAGGGAGGACCTTGAGTCAGCTTTTTTTATTTACATGTTAATCAATAGTTAAACCTATACTATCTTTTGAGGTGAAGAATATGTATAAACTGTTATCTCATAATGATCTCGATGGAGTTGGCTGCGGTATTTTAGCAAAACTTTCTTTTGGCGAGCAGGTCAAAGTACGCTACAATTCTATTTCAGGTCTTAATCGTGAAGTGGAATGGTTCTTAGAAAATGAGGGTAAGGATACTTTCTTATTTATTACAGATTTGTCCGTAAGTGAAGAAAATGAAAAAAGACTGGAAGAATTTTTTCAAGCAGGGGGAAAGGTTAAGTTGATTGATCACCATAAAACGGCTCTCCGTTATAATGATTATAAGTGGGGGCATGTTGTGGTGGAGGGTGAGGAAGGGAAGTTAACTTCAGCTACTTCCTTATTATATGAATACCTCATATCTCATCAACTAATGGAGCCATCAGACGCAACAGCGGAATTTGTTGAACTCGTAAGACAATACGATACGTGGGAGTGGGAGAAAAATGAAAACCACCATGCACAGCGACTGAATGCATTATTTTTTCTTCTCTCAATAGATCAATTTGAAGAAAAAATGATTTCCCGGCTGCAAACGAGTGATCATTTCTACTTTGATGAATTTGAAACAAAAATCCTTGATATGGAAGAAAATAAAATTGACAGATATATTCGCAGGAAAAGAAGGGAGCTCGTTCAAACAGAGGTTGGGGGACTTTTTGCGGGTGTGGTTTATGCGGAATCGTATCACTCAGAACTCGGGAATGAACTCGGTAAAGAAAACCCGCACCTAGATTATATAGCCATATTAAATATTGGCGGCAAACGAATGGGTTTTCGAACAATCCACGATCATATTGATGTGTCTGATGTTGCTGCACAATTCGGTGGCGGGGGACATGCAAAAGCATCCGGCTGCACCTTAACAGAAGATGCCTACAAGCAATTCGTAATTGATACCTATCATCTTGAACCGTTACCAGAAGATGCGAAAAGAAATCGATATAATGTAAAAGAATCCACTTTTGGTACCATGTATAAAAACATAAGTGACGAGATCTATCTTATATATCCTTTAGAAAATGGGGAATGGGGGATTGAAAAAAATAAAACAATAACGGAACAGACCCACCCAAGTTTTGAAGAAGCAGAAAAGTTCTTAAAAAGAAAATATTCAGCATGGCTTGTAAATGATGATAATTTCGTCAGAAACTTAATGGAAGAAGTAAAAATGGCTAAATAATTTTAAAAAAAGCGAACAGAGACAGTGTTCGCTTTTTTGAGATGCACACCATTTTATTAATTTATTTACGTATTCCTGAATCATTTCAACGGTAACATTTTGTTTGAGTGGAATATTACGTAAATTGAGTCTGTTTATCTTATTTGTCACTTCAATGATTTTATCTGTTGTAAAAGGTTTTCCATATTTACCATAACTCAGTCGCCTCGTCAATACATTTCTCACGCTGCTAGTATTCAACAATCGGGCGCGTTTGTGGAATAAATATAAAAGGATCATACATATTAGCAGAACTAATATGTATGATCCTTTTTTCTATTCACGCAAAATAAGTATTAAAAAAGTGCAAAATAAATGCAAAAGTTACAATGCTACTACCGGATGATATTTCTTGTATCATTCTATGAGAAAGTCTATTTTGGAAGGAAGAAACAATTCTGCCTCTGCCGGAAATGAGAAAGGGGAGAAGGTTTGTTTTAATTTCGATCTAATAGGTTAAATGAAGAGAATAGAAGGATCAGTTTCAGCAAATCATTGGATCGGTCCAGCATACAAAATGATCAGAAGTAAAGATCAAAATGATCAGTTTCAGAGTACAAAATGATCAGACGAAATGATCAAAATGATCAAGTGCAGAGTACAAAATGATCAGGCAAAATGATCAAAATGATCAAGTGCAGAGTACAAAATGATCAGCTATTTAATATATAGATTTAATAAAATAAGATTAAATAATAAAAAGATTATAATATCTTATTCTTCATTTCTTGAAAATCAAAATAGAGAAGAAGATGCTCATAACTTGTCATGAATGCGATATACTTATACAAGCAAAATACTTCACCGATGAAACTTTTCGTTTCCTCGTACGTAATACATTTATACACAAAAGAAAGGAAGATCTTAGGATGAGAACATCTAATCCAGCTTTAAAAGCTTTTACTAAGCGTGAAGGAGCATATTCCAGCAAACCGATGACGCTGATGGGAGCTATCAATAAATCGTTTTTATTGCTGTTTATATTAATTACTGCTGCAGGGGCAACGTGGTACTACAGTTCACAGGGTCAAGATGTATCGGCAATCATGATCGGAGGAGCCATTGGAGGATTGATCGTCGCTCTGATTGTCAGCTTCGTACCAAGAACAGCTCCGGTATTGGCACCAGTTTATGCTGTGCTAGAAGGCATGTTCGTTGGGGGCATTTCAGCATATTATGCTTCCCTGTATGAAGGAATTGTTATGCAGGCTGTATTAATTACCGCAAGTGTTTTCTTGGCTTTGCTAGTTGCCTACCGTACACGGTTAATCAATGTTACACGTAATTTCCGATTAGGAGTTATAGCAGCAACAGGCGGAATTTTTATCATGTATTTATTATCATTTGTGCTTGGGTTCTTTGGAGTCAATATTCCGTTTTTGCACGATTCGTCTCCAATCGGAATCTTAATCTCTGTTGCCATCGTTATTGTTGCAGCACTGAATCTTGTCCTTGATTTTGACTTCATTGAAAATGGATCAAGAGCAGGCCTTCCAAAGCATATGGAATGGTATGCAGGTTTTGCATTGCTGGTTACACTTGTTTGGCTTTATCTTGAAATCCTGCGTTTGCTTGCTAAGCTGCGCCGGAATTAATGTCAATCGCACGTTCTTTTAGAAAAGTAGATCTAGAACGTGGAGAAATAACAGAAATAGCTTAGTGAATCGAGTATGAAATCCAAAGGTTTTATACTCGATTTTTTATTGTATTTACTACTGAAAAATCAGCATGCTTTTAATAGGTTTACAATGCCTGCTATCGCACTTTGGAAATTTAAAGGTTATTCATGTCCTTACTCAAAAAAAGTGTAAGATTGTGGAATGATAAAAGAGGAAAATAGAGTAAAATTTGTATGAAAAGGATGTAACTTTAGTTGGTGACGGACATTCTACAACTGATTATGATGTACTGACCGCTGAACAAATTGTAAATCATCATAATAAAATTTTGCATGGCCACTACAATGTTGACCATTTTTCCGTTGTTGGGACTGCTCAAGAAGATTTGTTTCAACCCATCCATGACAATTACCGATAAATTTAATTCAAAAGCTCTTCATTCTTCAACAACCGGGCGCAATCCATTTACAAGGATTACGCCCGTTTTTTAGCTGATGTGACAAAAATAGTAAACAGTGACGTTTTATTTATCCATCATTGCCTCTTCTTACAATAAGTTCATCTATCCCCCCGCCAATCTTCTTAACACCAATATTGATTTGATGATCTTCTACCTGTGACACACTGAGCCGAATTCGATTTTCCTCCCGATAAGGAGGGAGGTACATATTCGTAGCATCCTGTACAAGCACATTCTTTTTCTTAAGATGCTGTGCAAGGTGCGAAGCTTTCATTCGTCCTGGCAGTTTAATCGTTGAGTAGAAACCAGACTCTCCTCCAGTAAAAGAGGTACCTTGGGGAAGGTAATCCAGATAAGCCCGCTTTAGAATAATCCCCTTTTTTTTATATTGTTTTCTCAACTTATGAATGTGTGCGTTGTACATACCGCTTTCTAAATAGATTTCCAGAGCTCCCTGGGTAAGAACTGGCGTATGAACATCAGCTGCAAATTTGGCTTTTGTGAAGTCAGGGATCATCGCATCAGGCAAAACGGCAGCTCCGAGCCTTAACCCTGGAAGAAGAACCTTGGAAAAGCTTTTCGTATAGATAATTCTGCCAGAAGGATCATAGGCAAACATCGGATCTGCCTTTCTTCGTGTATCCAGGTCCCCCATATAATCATCTTCAATGATGTACACGTCATATTTCTGGGCCAGCTCAACGATTCTCTTTTTCTCTTGATTGGAATAGCTGTAACCGGTCGGATTTTGAAACCTCGAGACAGTGTAAAAAAATTTAATGCATCTATCTCGGAAATTCTCTTCCAGCTGCTCAAGGTTGATCCCGCGATCCGTCATTTCAAGTCCAACAGCCTTTATGCCTCTGGACGTAAGCGATTCAATAAAACTAAAATGCGTGGGCTGTTCTACGCAAATTTCTTCTTTTCCGTTTGGAAAGGGGAGAGAGACAAGGAGATCAAGCGCCTGTTGTGACCCTGATACCACAGCAATTCTTTCTGGAGGTGCAAACACTTGAAGATTCTGAAGCTGCTTAGAAAGCTGCTGTCGAAGTGTGAATAAACCAAGCGGATCGGAGTACTGAAACATTTCTTCTTTATAAAGCTCAATAGCCTGATTCATACAATGCTGATAATCACGATATGGCATTTTGCTTCGGTCGGGGCCGGCAGATGCAAAATCGATCAGATCAGATCGATTTTTGTGATGTGCAGGCGTGCTCCCAACAAGAAAATAGCCGCTTTTTGGCACAGCGTACACTCTGTGTTCTTTCTCCAGCTCTGCATAAGCTTTAATAATGGAATTAATGCTGCAATGAAGTTCTTTTGAAAGGGTTCGGACAGATGGAAGTCTTTCGCCCGGTAAAAGGCGTCCATCTCCTATTCTCGTTTCGATTTCCTTTATGATCTCTCCATATTTCGTCAGCATAGGACGTTCTCTCCTTCTAATCTGTATGGGTACAGTCGTGAAAAACGAAGCTTTTCGTGATCTATTCTGTTGCTTATAGTATAAGGTATCAAAAGCGAGTATTACATCATGAGATATTCCTATTAAACAAGGAGGAGATCAAGATGATTAGAGCGGTAGTACTTCTATTCTTTTCATTCATATTGGTATTTTCGGGAGCAGGAGTGTCAGGAGCTCAGCAGAAACCAGAAGAACTGAAGATTCAAGAGCTTTTTAACGGAAAAGAGGGCACGATGGTGCTTGAAAATCTAAAAACTGATAAGACGTATGTGTATAACAAAGTAAGGAGCACGAAAAGATTTACTGCAGAATCGACTTTCAAAGTACCGAATGCGTTAATTGGTCTGCAAACAAAAGCAGTGGGAGATGAGTACGAGGTAAAGCGGTGGGATGGTGTCGTAAGGCAATTCGAAACCTGGAACCGCGACCACTCACTGGCTTCTGCGATGAGAGAATCCGCCATATGGTTTTATCAGGATATGGCAAGAGATGTCGGAGATACAAGAATGCGAGATTACATGAATAGAATGAAATATGGCAATCAGGACATATCAGGGGGAATTGATTCATTTTGGCTGGACAGTTCCCTGAAGATATCAGCTGTTGAACAAGTGGACTTTTTGGAAAAACTCGTAAAGGAAAAGCTGCCATTTGAAGAGAAACATCAAAAAACAGTGAAGAGGATAATGATTCAGGACGATCAGGATATCTATACCCTGCACGGGAAAACAGGGACAAGACTTTCCGATTTTGGACTGGGCTGGTATATAGGTTTTGTTGAGACAAAAAAGGGTACATGGCTCTTTGCAGTGAATATAAATGGAAGCGGAACTGAAGCTAAAACTATTGCAATTGAAACATTAAAACAACAAAACATTATTAAGTAAAGAAAATGTACTAGTAGAATTTACGAGGTGCTTGAATGAAAGAATATATGTATACAAAGATATTAGGTATTATCGTGGGCATATTGGCCATCTTTGCAGGAATAGGATTTGGTATATTGTCATTAATAGGAAAAGGTTTGTCAAAAGCATGGAATACAGGAAATGCTGTCGACAGTTCGCCTATAATAATCCTAATAATTTTTCTTGTAATTGGTCTTATCACTTCGATTGGAGCATTCAAGCTAAAAAGAAAAGTTTTGAGTCATTTTTATATTGGATTTTGTATAATGCTCGGTATTGGTTTTTTAGCAGCCTTTTTGATTTCGTTTGGGTCGCTGGGATTTAAGAATGAGATTTTCATCTTATGTATTGGTATTATTTATTTAGGGCTGGGTTATTTAGCAAAAAAGAAAAAATAGCAATTTCATTTTTTTGTAATTCCGATTGAGTTTAATTTTGAAGGAGATACGGCAATAAAATCGAAAATAGTAAAGTGTTTAGTCCGCCGGTAAAGGGAATGCCAATCTGTTTAATTGGATATCAAGAAGAAGTATAAGTGTTACTCGTCAATCAAAGGGTGATTGCTGCAATTTGTAATCGCTCTTTGCATGTTGAAGACTTGCAAATGCTTTTTTAACTCATTTGAAAATTATACAATATAGAGATACCTATTATGTATCCTAAGAAAGGGGAAAAGGTTATGTCAGCCTCAAAAAAAACTTTAAGGATATGCGAGAAAGGGCACAAATACTATAAGAGCAGTGATTGTCCAAGCTGTCCGGCGTGTGAGCATGAACGTAAACCCGACTGCGGATTACTTTCACAGCTCTCATCACCTGCAAGAAGAGCTTTGGAACACAATGGAATAACTACAGTACAGCATCTATCAAAGTTTAGTGAAAAAGAGATTTTGCAATTTCATGGTATAGGGCCAGCATCTCTGCCTAAACTTAGAGCTTCTTTGAAAGAAAGTGGTTTATCATTTAAAAATTAGATCCTATTTAATATGAATTTTTCAAAATCATTAAATTGATCTCATATAAAATGGTTCCAATAACTATTCTCTTATAATCGGATGAGTTCATTTAAGATCAAGAGCCTAATTTCTCCTTTTATAATCGGAAATTCTGACCCTTTTTTACAGGGTACTAACTGTTAATATCTGTAAGTGATTTTCTGTGAATTCCGGTCTTTAATCGAGTAAGTCTGCAATATAAGAAAAAACTCAGAGTCTTTACACCCTGAGCTTTTTTGTGTACTGTTTCCTATCTGATTTCGCCTGAGAAATGTAATGTGTTTTGTCTGTTATTAAGACTTTATCCACAAAAACTGAACGATCTTTCTTGTAGAGAGGGCCTTTTTCTATTTAATCTTAACCTTCGATTTTTTCTCAATCACTCTTGGATAATCAATAAACGTCATTGAAAGCGGACCTTTCGTTATTTTATCCCGTTCAAACTGGATAGCAAATCTTTTTTCCCCAGTATCACTATCAGTGTCTTCAGCAGAGGAACTCGAAGATAACTCCACTCCATTTGCATCTTTTACTCCATTTATTAAAAAACTCATGTTATCCCGCATGTCATAATAGGTAAAGGCAACCTCATTCTCCAGCACTTCAATCTTCCCAAATACACCATCTTTAGGACTTTTTAATACAGTATTTGTCTCAGGATCAACAATCACTTCTAAATCAGCTTTCTTCATAGCACGTATCTTGCTGAACTCTAAGTATAGCTCCTTCGGCTCTTCGAAATAGCTGCTTTCCAGATAAATGATATCTTCTGTAGCACTGACCTCAGATCCCACAAGCCCATTCTGATAAATCGACCATGGCTCTCCTTTTTCATCAACAAGCTTAAGATCTTCAAATGCAAATAATTCCATTGTATTGCCTGCATCGTATTGAACATGAAGGGAAGCGGAGAGTGGCCGTATTTCTATTTTTTTGAATGTCACTTTTTGATCTTCAATGGTTACGGTTTGATTTATATCAATTACCTTCACTTTTTTAGGATCTTGATCAAGCTGAAACGAGAATTGAAACGTATTTTCCTCTGTATTAGAATGGGCATGCGTTGATTTTACCGTCATTTCCAGCTGAAAATCTTCGTAATTCATTGGTTCCGCAAAGTCATACTCCATAGACCAATCTGAACTTTTATTTTTTGGGAGAACTTCCTCAATATGACCCGACGTTAAAGAAGCATTCTCGTTTAAATTCACATCACCGGATTTTAATTTCGGGAATTCGACTTCAATCTTTGTTTCATCAGCTTTATTATGAACGGTATAAAACAGTTTCAATTTCTTACTATCGACAATGGCTGAATTGATTGTTAATTGAATTCCATTATGTTCATCTGACACGCCCACTTCCTGTGCAAAACCATTTTCAACGGCAGACATCAGCCCTTTATTAAAGCGGATGATCTCGACCATTTTTTCCATTCCAGGAATTGAACTGACATAAGATGCAAAAGCTGGTGAAACACGGATGAGTGTAATGAAAGTAAAAATGAAAACAGCTGCAGCAATAGATGCCCATTTGATAGAAGGTGTTCTTTTTCGTTTTTTTGCTTTCTGATAACCCTTCAAAATAGCTTCATCCAGTAATTCATTTGGAATCGCCACAGAGTTCATTTTTTCTTTTAAAAGAGCAAGTTTTTTTTCCGTGCCGTCAGACATGGGAATTCCCTCCTTTTTCATCAAGCTGCTGTCTAAGCAGTGACAATCCCTTTGTCAGCCAGGTTTTTACGGTGCTTTCCGGGCATTTCATAAATTCTGCAATTTCTTTTATTTTTAAATCGTGCACATATTTCAGCGTAATAACTTTTTGATACTTTTCCTCAAGCCTGCTTAATGCCTCTTCAATTTCCATATATTCATAGGAATCAGATTTCGAAGCAGATGCCGCAAGCTCACCATTGATCATCGTTTTCTTTTGTCTCTTTACCTGGTCGTTGCAATAGTTCAGCATGATTCGGATAAGATACGTAGAAAAATAGGAGGGTTCCTTTAATTTCCTCATGGATCTGTATGCACGGAAAGTTACTTCTTGAACGGCTTCGACAGCATCAGCTTCATTTTTTAAGTATAGAAATGCTGTTCTGTAAAGCTGTTCCTTATGCTGCTTCATTAAAAGCAGGAAGGCCCCATCATCACCTTTTATTGCTTTCTCTATAAGTTTGGGGTCAGTCAAAATGGATCCCTCCTTTTCGTTCTATTCATTAGACTTAGAAGTTTAGAAAAAGTTTTAAAGAAGCTTCATTTTTTTTCAGAATACACGAAAAATAAATTTACAGAGTAATATTTTTAAATTTTTATTTAATTAAAAGCGCTTTCATGTTAAAATGAGTTTGTCGAAACGTTTCACATGAGTTCCCTCTAAATTTATAAAGGAATTATTACATACATGATCGAAATGATGTGAAACGTTTCAAATAAATCGGAAATAACTCGGAGGTGGACAATGAGTACGATTGTTCGAGTTGGAATTATTGGGTGCGGAGGAATTGCTACTGCAAAGCATATGCCTGCTCTCGCACGATTGAAAAACGTTCAAATGGTTGCTTTCTTTGATCTTGTTGAAGAAAGAGCGATTGAAGCGAAAATGGAATATGGATCTGAGATGGCTGAGCATTATACAGATTTCAAGGAATTATTAGCAAATCCCGATGTAGATGTTGTTCATGTTTGTACGCCGAATGATTCTCATTCAGATATTTCAATTGCTGCACTTGAGGCAGGAAAACATGTCATGTGCGAAAAGCCAATGGCAACATCTGCAGCTGAAGCGCGAAAAATGCTTGATACAGCTAAACGCACAGGGAAAAAATTATCTGTCGCCTACCAAAACCGTTACCGTGCAGACAGCCTGCATCTCAAATCGCTCTGCGAAGAAGGCGAGCTCGGCGAGATTTATTTTGCAAAAGCACATGCGATCCGCAGACGTGCAGTTCCAACCTGGGGAGTGTTTTTGGATAAAGAGAAGCAGGGTGGAGGTCCGTTAATTGACATCGGCACTCATGCACTCGATCTGACGTTATGGATGATGGATAATTATGAGCCGAAAATGGTCGTAGGAAACGCGTTTCATAAACTTGGCACAAAAGAAAATGCTGCAAACGTATGGGGGCCTTGGGATCCAGAGAAATTTAATGTTGAGGATTCTGCATTCGGGTATATTACGATGCAAAATGGAGCAACGATTTTCCTTGAATCAAGCTGGGCATTAAATACAGTTAGTGTCGGCGAAAGCAAATGTACGTTAATGGGAACTGAAGGCGGAGCCGATATGGAAAATGGTCTTCGCATCAATGGTGAGCGCCACGGAAAGCTTTATACAACAAAGGTTGATTTAGATGAATCAGGTGCATCCGTAGTTGATGGAAAGCTTGAAAGTGAAGCAGATATTGAAGCAAGATTATGGATTGAAGCCATCATTGAGGATAAAGATCCAGTCGTAAAACCTGAACAAGCCCTTATCGTAACTGAAATTTTGGAAGCGATTTATAAATCATCTGAAACAGGCGAACCTGTTTATTTTGCAAAAAACGAATAGATTCCAGGCGATAGGAATCGATTTCATAAATATAACCTCAGGAGGAATTTGGAATGACAACTTTAAAAATTGGTGTAATTGGCTGCGGAAGCATTTCAAAGCATAGACATTTACCGGAGTATGCAGGCAATAAACATGTAGAAATCGTGGCAGTATGCGATATAAACGAGGACCGTGTAAAACTGACAGCACAGCAATATCATGCAAAAGCATTTACAGACTATAGAGACTTGCTTGCACTTGAGGAAATTGATGCTGTAAGCGTTTGTACTCCTAATGCGCTGCATGCCCCAATCTCGATTGATGCTTTAAATGCAGGGAAGCACGTTCTTTGCGAGAAGCCTATGGCTACTTCAAAAGAAGAAGCAGAAGCTATGATTGCAGCTGCAAAAGAAAACAACCGCAAATTAATGATTGGCCACAATCAGCGTTTCGTGCCATCACATGAAAAAGCTAGAGAACTTATTAAAAATGGCGAAATCGGAAAAGTATTTTCTTTCCGCACAGCATTTGGCCACGGCGGTCCTGAAGGATGGAGTGCTGACGGACGCGACAGCTGGTTCTTCAAAAAAGAAGACGCATTTATCGGAGCAATGGGAGACCTTGGTGTTCATAAAGCGGACTTAATGCGCTACATTCTTGGCGAAGAAGTAACTGAAGTTGCAGCGTTTGTTGATACAGTTGCTAAAGAAGGAGCAGATGTAGATGACAATGCCGTATGCGTATTAAGAACAGAAAGCGGCATAATGGGATCACTTGCAGCTAGCTGGTCATACAACAAAGAAGATAATGCAACAGTCATTTACGGAGAAAAAGGGGTTCTTCGTTTAGAAGATCATCCAGAGTACTCATTAATAGCACAATATAAAACAGGTGAAGTTGTAAACTATGAATTAGGCAAAATTCAATCAAATGATGAAGGCGGACAAACATCTTCAAAAGTAATTGATAAATTCGTAGACAGCATCATCGGCAATACTGAGCCTGCCGTATCTGGAGAAGAAGGCTATAAATCGCTGAAAATCGTACTTGGTGCATTAGAGTCAAACGAAAGCAAAACGATCGTAAAACTTTAAGTTTCTTTTCTAAAGGTTCTTTTCGTAAAGTTTGTTGCTTTTAGAAAAAATGGTTAAAACCTTTAGTAGATTGTAGCGGAAGGCACTTGACTCCTGCGGGAAATAGAGGCTCCCATCCCTCCTCGCGGAAAGCAAGTGCCTGCAGCGGAAATCCACGGGTTATATTTATAACCAAAAACAACAATCAATGCGAAAACATCCTTTCTAAATCATTGCTGCTATCAATCGTATCTTTGTGTTCAATTGTTTTTAGTGGAAATTTGTATAAATGAGTCTTATTACGAAAAACAACAATTGATGCGGACACAGCCAACTTTAATAAGGGGGAAGAATCATGACGAAAAAAGGACTTCAGCTCTATACAATCAGAACGCTGCTCGAAAAGGATTTTTTTGGCACTTTGAAAAAAGTGGCAGACTTAGGGTATGAAGGGGTACAGTTTGCAGGTTATTTTGATACACCTGCAGACCGTCTGAATCAGGCATTGAAAGAGTATGGTCTGAAGGCCGCGGGGAGTCATGTACCTTATGACCAAATCACAGGAGATAGCTTGAAACAAGTGATTTCCTATAATCAGGAAATTGGGAATGACTTGATCATCATGCCTTATTTAACAGAAGAACAAAGAACGGATTTAGATGATTACAAGCGAATTGCAGAAGAGCTTAATAAAGCGGGAGCTGCCATTAAGCAAGAAGGGATGCAGCTTGCTTATCACAATCATGATTTTGAATTTCATGCATTTGGCGATCAAACGCCTTTCGGGGTTTTGCTGAGTGAAACAGATGCATCTTTAGTAAAATTTGAACTTGATTGTTATTGGGTTTCATATGCAGGACTTGACCCATTATCTTTAATTAAAGAGCAGCGCGAAAGAGTAGTAACACTCCATATTAAAGATATGAAAGAAGTAAACGGCGAGAAGCAAAGTACGGTCATCGGAACCGGTAAGCTTGATATGAAATCATTGCTGAACTTAGGAAAAGAGCTTGAGCTCCCATGGTTTATCGTTGAGCAAGAACATTTTGACGGCGAATTGATGGACGCAGTGGCTGAAAATTCCAAAAAGATGGATGAATTATTAAAAGCATAGAAAGGATGTTTACGATATGAAATTAGGTGTATTTACAGTATTATTTTCAGATAAAAATCTGGATGATATGTTAGATTACGTAAAAGCATCAGGAGTTGAAGCTGTTGAAATAGGCACAGGCTGCTATCCTGGAAATGCACATTGTTCTGTGGAAGAACTATTAGGCAATAAAGAAAAACAAAATGAGTATCTAGAAAAAGTGACGTCACGCGGTCTGATAATCAGCGCGTTCAGCTGCCATGGCAACCCGATTTCACCAGATACTGCTTTTGCTGCTGAATCACATGAGACATTAGTAAACACAATTAAACTTGCAAACGAAATGAACGTACCTGTTGTGAACTGTTTTTCAGGAACAGCCGGCGATCATGAAGGTGCAAAATACCCGAACTGGCCTGTCGCACCTTGGCCGAATGAATACAATGACGTTTTAAAATGGCAATGGGAACAAAAGCTGATTCCATATTGGAAAGAAGTTGGCGAGCTTGCCCGGAGCTTAAATGTGAAAATCGGTTTAGAGCTTCACGGCGGATTCCTGGTTCATACTCCGTATACTTTATTGAAATTAAGAGAAGAAACATGTGATGCAATCGGTGCAAATCTTGATCCAAGTCATTTATGGTGGCAGGGCATTGATCCTGTTGGAGCGATTAAAATTCTTGGTAAAGCAGGCGCGATTCATCATTTCCACGCGAAAGATACGTACCTTGATCAAGATAACATCAATATGTATGGCTTAACGGATATGCAGCCATATGGTGAAATCCAGTCAAGAGCATGGAATTTCCGTTCTGTCGGCTGCGGACACAGCATGCAGGAATGGTCCGATATGATCAGTGCCCTTAGAACATACGGATATGATTATGTTGTCAGCATTGAGCATGAAGATCCAATCATGTCGATTGAAGAAGGCTTCTTGCGTGCAGTGACTAATCTAAAGAGTGTCTTAATTAAAGAACAGCCGACGAATATGTGGTGGGCGTAAGCTTATAAAAATGAAAAATGTGCAAAATAATAAATACGGTTTTATTACTCATTCAAATCGGTCAGGAAGTGACCGGTTTGAATGGGAATAGCCCCGTAGAAAAAGATGTTCCTCTCACTATTAACTCACCGAAGCAGTCCCTCATTCTATTATCTCTTCTGGCAAGAAGAAGCAATTACAGTAAGGTGGAGAATTGTATGGCCACGATCAAAGATGTTGCAAAATTAGCAGGGGTAGCTGTTTCAACAGCATCCTATGCATTAAATAATAAATCAAGAGTGAATGCAGAAACGGCTAAGCGTGTATTAGAAGCTGCAAAAACGTTAAATTACCAAAAAAACGGGATTGCCAGAGACTTAAAGCGCAGCAAAACCGAAACAATCGGAATCATCGTTCAGGATCTCTCAGGTCCTTTTTATTCTGAATTAATGCGCGGGGTTCAGGATACGCTGCTGACACATAAATATGGTTTAATAGCGTGCAGCTCCATTGGAGGAAATGTGACAACGGCTTCAAAGTTTTTGCAGGAACGGCGAGTGGACGGCGTCATTATTTTGGCGGAAAGTCTCCCGGATGAGCTGATCCTTCAATCAGTCCGAGATGATTTTCCTATTATTGTTCTTGACCGGAAGCTTGAAAGTGATTCAATCATTCATGTCCTTGTTGACAATTTTTCTGGAGGATATCAGGCAGCAAAGCATTTGATTGATCTCGGTCACAATAAACTTGCTTATATTGGCGGTCCTTCATACAATCGTGATAATCAGCTGCGTTTTGAAGGATATAAACAGGCTTTGAAAGATTTCAATCTACCTTTGCATCCAAGCTGGATCCTGCAGGGGCAATATACAAGGGAGGGCGGATATTCTGCTGCCAAAATCATAATGATGCAGGGCAACGAGCCTTCAGCTGTTTTTTGTGCAAATGACGAAATGGCAGTCGGCGCCATTAAGGCATTCAAGGAATCTGGCTTGAAGATCCCGGAAGACCTTTCGATTATCGGGTTTGATGATATAGAAATAACACAATATATTTCTCCTCCTCTGACAACGGTAAAACAATCCAATTATGAGATTGGCTCACTTGCAGCACACCTTATTTATCAGGCGCTTAATGAGGGAATTGAAGGAAAAGAGTATATTTTGCCGACAGAGCTCGTATTAAGAAAATCTACCAGTGCTGTTAAAAATAGAGAATAACCCGAAAGCAATCAGGATCTCTGATTGTTTTTCACATTTAACCAAATGATGGGGAATTGGCGGTTAATCATGATATAATAATATGTATCTCTTGAAGGAATGGAGTGATATCTTTGAAAAAAGACCCATTTTTCGTAAAGATTTGGTCAAATGGACAAGTGATGATTCCTTCCTACATTCGAAAAAAACTAAACATACAAACAGGTGAACGGGTGGTTGTTCAAACCGATGGGAAAACCATTGACATGATCATGAATCATGAAAATTCATCTGAAATTGAAACAACGTTAAGCAGCAAAGGAACCGTTACAATTCCAAGTGAAATTAGAAAAATCTGTGAGATTAATGTCGGTGAAAAAATGAAAATTGAGTGGAATGAACAATGGGAAAAAGTCACATTTGTTCCGCATTGTCCGGACAGCTCAAAAAAAATATCAAGCTAAACCGGTCGATTGCGGGCCGGTTTAAGTTTGCCTTTTGATAAAGCTGTATCCGCTGACATGTGAAAAATGAGTAGTTTTATAGGGGGGATATCCAGTGAAAAACATATATAAAATCTTATTCATTTCCTTCATGATTCTTGCCCTTGCTGCTTGTAAAGACGAAGACGAGGGACGGGACCGGAGATTAGTAGTGGCAGAAGATATGCTTGAGGCTATACTTGAAGAAAATGAGAGGGGCATAAGGGATATTTATTTAGAAGGGGCCTACCATTCCCCAGAAAAACTGATTTCTCTAAAAAAGAAGTGGGACATAGATAAACTTGAATTAGCTGACTTTGAATTAAAGGAAGAAAGCTTTTATGTGTTCCGTGCCTATTATGACCAGGATAATAAGAAGGAAAGCAAAGCGATCGCTTTTCGTGTAATAGAAACAGATGATGATCGAATCATCGTAGATTACGTGGATCAAGTGGTTGAACGAAAAAAATAAACGGAAAAAAGCTTGTATCATAGCGAATGCAAGCTTTTTTATATGCTTTTTTTCTTAAATCGTCGTATTTTACCTTGTTTTAACTGTTTATATACTTTTATTTAGCAGCAGTCAGCTTTTTAAGCAGGGTTCGGAATTCATCGTTTAATCTTCTGAAGTCTTCTCCTGATAAACCGCTGGATTTAAGCATATATTCTGGGACACGAAAAGCCTCATCTTTTAACTTATTACCGCGAACTGTTAAGCTGATTTCCACTTTCCTTTCATCTGTCTTAGAACGGATGCGCTCGACAAATCCAGCTTCTTCAAGCCTCTTTAAGAGAGGGGTCAAGGTACCAGAATCCAAGAATAATTCGGTGCCTAAATCCTTCACGCTCATTTTTTCATGCTCCCATAAAACAAGCATAACTAAGTATTGAGGGTATGTCAGCTCAAGCTCCTGCAAAATGGGTCTGTACAATTTTGTCATTTCACGTGAACACGCATAAATCGAAAAACAAAGCTGGTGTTCAAGGCTAAGAGGATTTTTCTCTGATGGCATTGGTTACTGCTCCTGACATTTATTTATTGACAAATCCATTATAACCTTGCTATATTAGTTTTGCAAAAACAAATTGTGCACAATTAAATTTACTAAAACTAAAAAAGGGGATAATGACATGCAAAAACTTTACACAGCTACTGCAACAGCCATAGGCGGAAGAGAAGGAAGAGTTCACACGAAAGACAAAGAATTAGACGTTGCTATTGATATGCCTAAAGCTCTAGGAGGAAAAGGAGGAGAAGGAACAAACCCTGAGCAATTATTTGCAGCTGGATATGCAGCCTGTTTTGACAGTGCATTAAATTTAGTAGCCAGAACGGAAAGAGAGAAAATCGGTCAAACAACTGTTACTTCACATGTTTCAATCGGGAAGGATGATACAGGCTTTGGATTATCTGTTATCCTTGAAGTCCACATTCCTGACGTATCAATGGAAAGAGCAGAAGACCTTGTTAAAAAAGCACATACCGTATGTCCGTATTCTAAAGCAACAAAAGGAAACATTGAGGTTGAATTGAAAGTAGTTTAATGAATAAGCTCCTTTTTAGAACATAATTGATTTTTAATCAAATTTAGAGGGGATCTTTCAATCGTTTTTTTAGCACAATTTCCTAATAATAGACTTGTTTTAAGCATACCTATTGAAAACGCCAATTTGTGCAAACAAGCCTAAAAATAAAAGCTCAAATCCTTTGTAGGATTTGAGCTTTTATTTATTTGAGATAAGAAAATTAGTCTCATAAATCACGATTTATCTTTCGAAGTTAAAAATTTTTTTTCTAAGTGGATAGATGAATGCGTGGATTGTATTCAAAGAGCGCCATAGTGACATATATTTCTATTTATGAGATTTATCCCATTAAACACAAAGTTCAATTAATAACTAAAATTTCCGCTTTCCCTTAATATTCTGTAAAAATAGCCGATGAAGTAAATATGAGCCTTATTTCTCATCAGTCGCTTTTCCGGTGTAAGGCTAAATATCTAATTTTATAGCTTTATACATAAGAGTCTATTTTAGAGGGGGCACCTTGAATGAAAGGGTCTAAAAAAGTGAAAAAAAGAAAGATAAACTTTGGGAATTTTTCTTTAAAAGGAAAGCTGATGGCGAGTTTTTCAGTGATTATTGGTCTTAGTCTTTTCATGGCAGCTTTTAATATTATCGGGTTTAGTATGGTAAACAGCCAAACGAAGCAGATCGTAAAAGATGACATGCAGTCGCTTTTAACAGAGGGTAAGCTGCGGGACAATATTACACAGAGAGTTTCGTTGATAAGAGCGTATTTTATTTACGGAAACAATGAATATAAGGAGCAGTATTATGAGCTGACAGAGGAGAGTCAGGAGCTGCAGAAAAATCTGCTGTCACAAAGCAATAATTCTAAAAGCAAGGAATTAATGAACAAAAGTGCCGAATGGGAGAAAATCGTTGAAGAGGATGTGATCAAAAGCTTCGATTCTGGAATGCGCGTAACAGCCAATCAGTCCTTGCGCGGTGATGTTCAAGACTTGGCAGATGAGCTGACAGAAGGGTTTGATTCTCTTGCAAGCGATCGTGAAAAAGCGATCATTAAGGATGGAGATGCAATTATTAGCCAAGGACGCTTCATCAATATTTTAGGTATAGTCATTTCTGTAGTGATTGTTGCGATTGGCATTTACTTAACCATTCGTATTTCAAGTGCAATCACAAAACCGATACTTGCCATTGTCAGCCGAATGAAAGCGATTTCCGGGGGTCAGCTGAATCATGAACCATTGCTGTCTAAATCTGGAGATGAAATCGGTCAGCTTGTTCAGTCAGTCAATGAAATGAATCATCAGCTGAATGCAATTGTTAAGGATATTTTTCAGGCCGCTCTGTCCGTGTCTCAGCAAAGTGAGCAGCTTCAATCATCTTCTAAGGAATTGAAAGAGGGAAGCGAGCAAATTGCGTCAACTATGCAAGAGCTATCATCAGGAGCAGAAACACAGGCAAACTCAGCTTCAGATTTATCTGAAACAATGGGAGATCTGGTGAAATCAATCTATGTTGCAAATGAAAATGGACAGGCTGTTGCTGAAGCTTCAAATCAAGTGCTGAAGCAATCTCAAACAGGCCACTCTTTAATGAGAGAATCAGTGAATCAGATGAATCGAATCAATGATCTTATGAAAAATACGGTATCAAAGGTCAAGCACCTTGATGAGCAATCAGGTCAAATCTCAAAACTTGTTGATGTGATCCAAAGCATCGCGGATCAAACAAACCTGCTCGCATTGAATGCAGCAATTGAAGCTGCGCGTGCGGGGGAACATGGCAGAGGGTTTGCTGTAGTGGCAGATGAAGTAAGAAAGCTTGCTGAACAAGTTTCCAGCTCCATTGTCGATATTAATAAAATTGTCGGTAATGTAAGAAAGGAAACCGAAGAAGTAGCAGAAAACCTTGATCAGGGATATGAGCAAATTGTCAAGGGTGCAAAGTCTGTTCATCAAACAGGAGAAAGTTTTTCAGAAATAAAAGCCCATATTGAACAAATGTCTGACAGAATCATAACCATTCAGTCTGATTTGAACAACATCATGAAAAACAGTGAAGTGATGAATGATACCATCTCTAGCATTGCGTCTGTTTCTGAGGAGGCAGCAGCCGGAATCGAACAAACTGCAGCCTCTGCTGAGCAGTCCAGTCAGTCGATGGAGGGAATCTCCTCCAATGCTGATAATCTGACAGGCTTATCTGACAAGCTGAACAAACTGGTCAATCGTTTTCAATTTTAGCCCAGTATATTCCGAAGTTAAAAAATGAGAGGCGCAAAAGCACCTCTCATTTTTTATTTCGGAAATGAAATTGAGCATTTATCTGGCCCTCACGCATTTTCTTGCGATAATCGGGGTTGCTGCGCTGCTCTTTTTTCCGCATTTCTTTAAGGATTTCATTCGTTTGTACGCCATCTTCACGCTTGTTTGCAATATCCATTAACCTTTCAACATCAGAAAACGAGTATTTTCTTGTTCCTCGTGTTGTCCGCTGGGGTGAAATTAAATGCCTTTCTTCATAATAGCGGATTTGTCTTAATGATAAACCTGTCAGCTCGCTGACTGTTCCAATTGAAATGACCTTTTTGTCTTTATATGAGTGGTCTTGTTGCTCCATTTTTCCACCCCGCACATTAGATTCTTTTTCCAAGTATACCGCACTCAAGAAGAGATAAGTGTATTCTTGTCAGATAATCTAACAGAAAATATAGAAAAATGAAAATAATATGTAAGGTTACATGACAGCTTTAATGATTAGTGGTTTTTTTTATACTAAACTAACAGTAAGAGTTTGAAGGAGGAGACAGCATGGATATAAAAAAGGCGGAGGAAATTGCCAGGAAAATTGTTGAGCTGGATGTAAGAAGAGATCAAATGCTTGAGGATCTCCTGCACGAAGCAGGAAAAGATGCACATGAATTATTGCGATTTATCCAAAATGGAGCTTTAAAAAAATCATCCTGAATTTTGATGGAAGGGGGAGGCTGCAAATGCTGTCTGACCTAGTAAAAAGGTAGCCAATTCAGTTAAATATTCCTCATTAAACATAGATGTTGCATCGCCAAAAAGATCCCGGCTCTTCTCGTAAGCGCACAGCAGCAGCAGGTTTCCATCTTGTTTTGAAACCCTGGCGAAGTAAAGCTGTTCTTGTTTTGGTTCAAGTGTGTTTAAAAAGAAAATGTCATCCCAGTACTGATGTCTGCGGAAGGCGGCAGGCCGAATGTGCTTCACTGTTTCATCATCCTTGTTATAAGATTCTGAAACTAGTTTGGTCAATTTACTCCTTTTTAACACGTGACAGTGAATTTTTACATTGGCTTAATTGCCAGATAACAATTAGCGGGTAAAGTGAAGAGAGAATAAAATGAAAGGGGCATATGAACATGAGTAAATTATTTCAAAAAGCATTGGAAGATCAACGAGCATTTTATTGCAAAAAGCTGACATCGCTTGGCATTTATAATCAAGACGTTTTAAGCAGTATGACGTTATCAGAATTGAAAAAGGAATACCATTATTTCTATAATAATATCCCTTTAATCAAGCTTTCGAATAAAAAAACTGTTTAATGACGATTAAGCGTGCTGAGAAAGAGAGAGTTCATTCTTTCTGTAAAATGGTCTTTGTCCAGTGATGGAGTTTCTGTGATTCTCGATTCAATCTTTTGGATGCTGTCTTCAATAAAATCATTTAAAAGTGAAACTCTTGGTTCAAAGTCGAGTTCATCTCCGGCTTTTTTTCTTGCCAGCAGCAAGGAAATCTCTCTTTTTATTTGTAAATCTTTCAGCATCCTATCTGCTAAAGTTTCAAATGAAAGCGGCGGGATAGAGTTGTGCTCCTGGAGCCATAAAGCTGCCAAAATAGGTCTAAGAACGTAAAAATACTTTTTTACTCTAACTTGGTCCTGCTGCAAATAATCCCGGTAATTGCCCTTCGCCATATGAAGATAATGAAAGGTGGAACGGATTGGTGAAAAGGCATCATCAGCTAAACCCTTAAAAGCCCTTGTAAACGTCTGATCCTCTTTATAAATAATTGGCGAATAAAGCCACTCCAGCAATGGAGGATTCGATTTCCGAAGCAGCTTCAGCGCTTTTTTAAGGTCCCAGCCATTTATGTCAAGTAGCTCACTGATCGGCTCCTCAATCACATCTCTGCCTTCATCAACCTGCAGATACCAGTCCTTTTTTCGCGTATAAATAAAACGAACATCATAATCACTGTCTTTAGAAGGAAATCCCCAGGCCCTGCTGCCTGATTCACAGGCATAATGAATTGTTATATCTTCCTTTTCGGCAATCGTATTCAATGCTGCGATGATTTTATCTTTCATTTCATCCTCCTTCTCCTTTTTTTCTATTATAAATGTGTGTTAAGATGATGAAAAGATAGGAGAGCAGGTACGATATGGGTACTAAACTTGCAGGCATTGTTCTCGCAGGCGGAAAATCCCGCAGATTCGGCAATGATAAAGCACTTTATATGTTTAATAATCGGACATTTTTAGATCATGCACTGCATCATTTGAAAGCGGTATCATACGTCACAGCTGTCATTGGACGAGCAAATCATAGAAATGAAGCTTCATTGTTTCTTGAAGATGAGGAAGTGTACAGAGAGAAGGGGCCGCTTGCAGGTCTCTATACAGCGATGAAAGAGGTTCAAGCTGACTGGTACCCTAGTTATTGCCTGCGATATGCCTCCGGTAGATCAAGAGATTCTCACAGCATTACTTTTAAATCGAAAACAAAATCATGAAGCTGTCATTCCGGTCATTCATGGGAAAATCCATCCTCTGACAGCGCTCTACAGACGAACCCCGCTGCCTGAAATTGAGAATCTATTAGCAAATGGGAATTTAAGAATGATGAGTTTACTGGAAAAAATCGATGCAGTCTCCTTAAATGAATCTCATTTCAAGGATAGCAGCAGATTCGCAAATATTAATAAAATGGAAGATTTAAAGATCCTTAAAGGGTATGAATCTAAGTAAACAAAAAAGAAACTACTTCAAAAAAAACGGGTTTGATAGTAAACTAATAAATAGAACTGTGTGAATCTTAAGACATTTTAAGAATGTTAAAGTTAGAGGGCGATGAGAATGATGTCTTATACAGATGAAGAACTGGAACTTGCATTAAGTCTTTTTAAAACGTTTGCAAGAGCATTTAAAAGTGTTTCAGAACACTCAATCCGTGACAGCAAAGAACATGGATTTAATCCAACTGAATTTTCGGTACTTGAACTTCTTTACACAAAAGGTCCGCAAAAGCTTCAGCAAATTGGCTCAAGACTGCTGCTGGTGAGCGGAAATGTAACGTATGTCATTGATAAGCTTGAGAAGAATGAATACATTTACCGTGAACAAGATCCGAAAGATAAACGATCTGTTTATGCAAAGCTGACTGAAAAAGGACAAGCATATTTGGATGAAATATACCCCATTCATACTGTTAGAATGGCACGTGCATTTTCAGGTTTATCAATTGAAGAACAGCAGCAGCTGATTGCTTTATTGAAAAAAGCCGGCGTTCATAGCCAGCACCTATTATTCCGTTAAAAAAATCCCGCTTAATTGGGATTTTTTTATATTGCAGCGTAGGATAAATGAGAAGGCCGAAAGCGCATTCTACGTGAATTCCTTTTTATACAAATGGCTGACCGAAGCACATGTTAATGGCGATTTATATGAAAAGGAACAATTTGACCTAATTTAAATTAACCCTTTTGTTTTTCGATAAACTCCAGCACTTTGCCGATCACTTCGTCCTGAGGTGATGAAAAGTAATCATGAAATGGACAGTCAACTTCAATCCGCTTCAGGACATAGTCCATAGTAAACGCACTTACATGAAGCTCGGACGTAACTTCTTCCCAGCGAAGAGGAGCAGCAACATAGGCTCCTTCTGTATTTCCTCTTACAGAGTAGGGTGCAACGATGGTTTTACCTTCCGCATGCTGAATATAGTCAATGTAAAGCCGATTTCCGCGATTTTTCTTGAGTCTTTCTATCGTAAAATCATCGGGAAATGCAGTAACCAGGTACGACGCAATAAATGATGTAAATTGCTTCGTCTGGTCGTATGTAAACCGATTTTTGCTAATGGGAATATGAATTTGAATTCCTTTGCTTCCAGATAATTTAGGAAAAGAAACAAGGCCGAACGAATCAAATAACTTCCTCATCTCTAATGCGGCTGAAACTGCCAAATGAAACGCATCTCTAGATGGGGGATCCAAATCAAAAACAATTTCATCAGGATAGGATGAATCAAACGTTTGAAAGGGTATGTGAAACTCAATTGCCAGCTGGTTTCCAAGCCAAATAAGAGTGGAGAGATGATTGCATAATATAAAATCAATCTCATCCTGACGGGCAGTCTCAACAAAATCAGGTGCATACTCAGGACAATTTTTCTGATAAAACCTTTCCCCGAAAGTACCATGAGGAAATCGAATAACAGTGAGAAGCTTGTTTTTTAAAAAAGGAAGCATATATTCTGAAACTTCTGCTAAATAAGCAAGATAATCTGTTTTTGTTATCACGGGATTTTCCCATAATGGTTTCTCTGGATGGGTAATCTGCACATCCTCATGCAAAGATACAGCATGTAGTTTCAGCTTTTCCCACGTGCATTCGCTTGGGGACTGATCAAAACGGAACGATTTAAAAGAAGGCTCACGAAGCTGATTCTTATAGAGTTCCAAAAATTGAAGCTCCACACAGATCGCTGGTTCAATATGAATCCACTGTGAATTCTCAGACACTTTATTATCTTTGATGACTTTTAATAATGAATCACGGTCCGCTCCCTCTAATCCGTGAGAAAAAACGCCAGCCTCTATTATTTTTTCATTTTTGAAAACACCAGCTTTATAATATCCATTTTTCTTGTCATATCCTATAATGAAAAACAAAGCGTTTTTATAATTTTTTACTTTAAGCCAAGATTTCGTGCGGACACCAGCCTCCCATTTGCCTTTTTTCTCTTTCGCGACCAACCCTTCACCGTTAAAAATTTGAATGCCTTCCCATATATTCTCATATTGAGTGAAGGAAGGAACATATTGAAGAGGAACCTTGCCCTTGCGTGGTTCAATCGGAAGATCACATTTGATGGCCGTGTCTTTTAATTTATTTTTCCGAGTAAGATAATCAAAGGAAACGGTTTTGTCGTTATTGCATTCAAGAATATCAAACATTAAATAAGTGCATGGGTTTTTTTCGGCTGATTCTCTGATTTTTTCTGGAGCCCTCATTCTGCCCCTCTGCTGAATCACCTCAAAGGATCCCTTATAAGGGTTTTTTAAGAAAACGATCTCTCCATCGAACATACATGGCATAAAAGCTTCAAATCTGGATAAGCTGGAATGGATGTAGCTGATTATTTCAGGGAAAAGCGGTCCTAAATCTTTTCCATTTCGGCTTGTGAGAGTGATGGCTTCTTTTGAAATGAACAAAATTGCCCGGAACCCATCATATTTCACCTCATAAGACCACTGATCCCCAGAAGGTATGCTGGCTGATAATGTCGGAAGCATTGGCTTTATATACATGGCAGACGTCCTTTATAAAAAAGATAAGAAAACATAATCTTTTCCGCATTTGTGTCTAGTCCGGCGCCTAACTCCTCGTTCAGATCCTTTTTTTGCCTGTCTGAACTGACGAAGGCGCTTGTGCTTTTCTATTAATATGGCTTATTAGTATACATTTCATGAAAGGAGTGCTTCCGTTTGAAAAAAGCTGTTTTTCTTGATCGTGATGGAGTCATAAATGAAGTTTTGACTGACCGCGTCAAATTCGTAAATCATCCGTCACAGCTTTTTCTTTTAGAAGGAGTTGGAAAAGCTGTTAAACTGCTTTATGACAATGGGTTCACTATTTTTGTCGTCACCAATCAAGGTGGAGTAGGCCTTGGTTATATGAAGGAGGAAATGCTTCAGAGAATACATAATAAAATGCTTAAAGAAATTGAACAAGACGGAGGTCGCATTACAGAGGTTGCTTATTGCGCTCATGCACCATATGCTGGATGCAGCTGCAGAAAACCAGAACCTGAAATGATTACAAGTCTTGCTGCGAAATATGGAATTAGTCTAGAGCACAGCTATATGATTGGAGATCGTGATGTGGATATTCTTGCTGGCAAAGGCGCAGGCACAAAAACGATTTTAATCGGCTCGGACGATCATGGAGCCGACAAGAGTTTTGAAACTCTGCTGAGTGCTGCAAGCTGGATATGCAGCAAAGAAGAAAACCTCGTTTTTGAATGACGAGGTTTTGATAAGATTATACGCATTGATGTATTGCTCTAACGCATTACTCTTCGGTCAGACGGATTTGCAAAAATTCTTTTGTGCCTGCCCTTATTTGACAATTATGTTGATTAAGTTGGAAAACGCGTAAATAGGATAGCGCGCAAATAAAATTAAAGACCGCGAATTAATTCGAATTAGCGGATTTTGCCCACTCTAAAAGTTCTTAACTTGGCTTAAGCTTTTTTTCTGGCAGTTTTCGTCTTTTTCGTAGCTTTTTCTTGTGTTTTTGTTTTTGAATCAGGCTCTTTCTTGGCAGCTGGTTTCTCTTTTGAGCGATCAATGCTTGCCTGAAGCGCACTCATGAGGTCAACGACATTTTCGCGCGGAGCATCTGCAGGTGTTTTTCCTTCGTTTTTGCCTGCTTTCTTCTGAATGAGTCCGAGCAGTGCCTCTCTATAATCATCTTTGTACGTATCGGGATTAAAGCTCGTTGTTAATTGATCAATCAGCATAATAGCAGTATCAAGCTCTTTTTCTGCAATCTCTGTTTTTTCCGGTACGCTTGGAACATCTGCTGTCTGACGTACTTCATCCGGATAATGAATGGTTTCCATTACAATGGTGTTTTGAAACACACGGAGGACTGCAAGCTGCTGCTTTGACCGTATTGTCATTTCAGCTACGCCTATTTTTCCTGATTTAAGAAGTGCTTCTCGCAACAGGGAATACGCTTTTCCGCCATTTTCTCCAGGACCGACAAAATAGGAACGGTTAAAATAGATAGGATCAATCTCTTCTAGCTTTACAAAATCGATGATTTCCACAGATTTATCTTCATGCTCCTGTTTCAGCTGCTTTAATTCTTCATCATCCAAAATGACAAACTTGCCTTTTACATACTCATATCCTTTAACAATATCATCATTTTCCACTGTCTCATCACAGTTAGGACATTTCTTCTCATACTGAATGGGGGTATGGCATTTGCTGTGTAAATTTCTCAGCTTTACATCTTTATCTTCAGTTGCTGCATATAATTTTATGGGGATATTCACCAGCCCAAAGCTGATCGAGCCTTTCCACATCGTGTGCATGATTTCTTCTCCTGCTTTCTTGTCATGTTTATAGTTAGTTTTCGCAGGATAATGGTTCACATGTGTAGTAAAACTTACATGTTTTTTATTCGAAGTGTTAGATTTTTTGATATTCGTCCAAAACGTATCAAATTTATCGGAATCAAGTCGATATACAAAAGTAGAGCCTATTTCATTACTGAAAAAGTTTATGAATTGGAAATATGGGAAAACCTTTAAAAACATGTAATGGGAGCTTTCAGCTTAAAACGGAGGGATGTATATGTCTCGAAATCAGTCTATGACTGTCCTTAATCCAGCAACGCTGAATGTTGCAGATCATATCGATGAAACCCCGATTTATCATATATCTAATATGTATGAACTTTCACAGGCAGCCTCATTAAAATGGAGGGAACAAAGCGTTAAGAAGAGATTGACATACATACAAGAACTAAAAAAAATCATGATGGACCGTCTAGATGATGTAGTTGAAGTGCTATCAGCCGATACTGGGAAAGTTAAGGTTGAGGCTGTGACAGCTGATGTGCTCCCGGTACTTGATGCCATTTCATTTTTAGAAAAGCATGCAGCCAAAACACTTGCCACTCATCGGGTTCATACGCCAGTGACCTTCTTTGGAAAGAAAAGCTATATTGAATACATGGCAAGGGGAACCGTGCTTGTCATTTCACCTTGGAATTATCCGCTTCAGCTCGCAATGGTGCCGATGATGAATGCACTTATTGCAGGAAATGCTGTCATCTTAAAACCTTCCGAAGTTACGCCTTTAGTAGGTAAATGCATTGAGGAATTGTTTGAGCAGGCCAAATTTCCGAAGGGGCTCGTACAAGTAGCCCATGGAGGCAAAGAAGTAGGTGCCGCTCTCACTAGAGGAAAACCAGACTATATCTTTTTTACTGGCTCCGTCGCAACAGGGAAAAAAATTCAAGAGGAAGCAGCGAAGGAACTGATCCCTGTGACACTAGAGCTTGGCGGTAAAGATCCGATCATAGTGTGTGGAGATGCTAATCTTGACCGGGCAGCTAAAGGTGCTGCATGGGGAGCCTTCACGAACAGCGGTCAAGTTTGCATGAGCTCTGAGAGAATTTATGTGGAACAGAGCGTTTATGACGAGTTTATTGAAAAGTTCAAAAATGAAACGTTAAAGCTAAAACAAGGAACAGATACAGATGATGACATGGGTTCAATGACCTTTCCGGGACAAATTGACATCATTAAGGGCCAGCTGGAAGAGGCGTTGGCGGGAGGCGCCCGTTTAATCACAGGTATCAAGCCTCATGAATGGGACTTATCGGAGGGACTCTTCTTGCCGCCAACTATTGTTGTTGGGGTACATCAGAAAATGAAGCTGATGCAGGAAGAAACGTTCGGTCCAGTCGCAGCTGTGATGCCATTCCAGACAGACGAAGAGGCAATTGAGCTTGCCAATGACTCTATTTACGGATTAAATGCAAGTGTATGGAGCAAAGATATAAAAAAGGCTAAACGAATTGTTTCGAAGCTTGTCACAGGAAATGCCGTCATCAACGATGTCATGATTTCTGCAGCAAACCAGCATCTTCCTTTTGGCGGTGTCAAGCAAAGCGGGATGGGAAAATATCATGGTAAGCAAGGTTTACGTGTTTTTTGCCATGAAAAATCTGTCATGCTTGATAATGGGAAGAAAAAGTCGGAGCTGCAATGGTATCCGTATCACAATAAATATCCAAAGATTCGCGCCTTCCTAAAGCGGATGTTTTGGAAAAAAATAAGTAAACTAGCCGATCCTCATAAAACTGAGAAGTAAATCGCAATTGACACTAAACCGCGCAGATTTTCTTTGCGGTTTTTATTACTGATTTCAAGTAAATAACACACCAACTCCGTTTCGGTTTGGTGTGCTATTTATGTTTTTATTAGATATTATTTCATGCGGGTTTACCTCAAAGTGTTTGAATGAATATCACTAACAATCCTAATACCCATACATAAATAGCAAATCCTTTTAAAGAATTGTTTTTCACATACCCGATCATCCATCTTACTGCGAGATAGCCAGTAAATGCTGCACTCAATGTTGCGAGAAAAAGAGGGACGAATCCAATCCTTGCCGCCTGATCTGAGAAAAGGTCTGCGAATTGAAAAACAATTGCTCCGAATATCGCAGGTATCGACAGCAAAAAAGAAAAGTAAGCCGCTGTTTCCTTGTCTATTCCCCGCATTAACGCACCTACAATCGTCATCCCGGATCTTGAAATGGCCGGAAAAATAGCCAGAGCCTGAAAAGTCCCAATAAATAAAGCGTCTCCAGACGTTAAATCATCGAGCTTCTTCGCACCTTTTTTTATCGAGTCTGCAAACCATAAAAAAACGCCTGTAATGAGAAATTCCCACCCGATTGTAACACCTGACTTAGAGATGCCATCAAAAAAATCACTGATGAAGATTCCTGCGAAAACCGCTGGCAGAGTCCCGATAAATAACAAAAAAGTCAGCTTTCGAAATGGATTCTTAAGAAGTTTTATTAAAATGTCTCTATAAAACACAATGAGAGCGATAAAAGTTCCGATATGAAGCATGGTATCAAGAAAAATTCCGCCATCTTTCATCCCGAACAGCTGTCTGCCTAAATAAAGATGACCTGTCGAACTGATGGGAAGGAACTCTGTTAATCCTTGAATGATTCCTAAAATGATTGCTTGCAGCCAATCCATTTTTCCACCTCATTTTTATCATTAAAAATATGTAAAGCTGTCCCTTTTTTATGGTATGTATAGTATGATAGCTTGTAGAACTGAAAAGGAGTTTGGTAAGAAACATGGAACAATACATCTTAGCTTTTATTGATTACTTTAAAGATCTATCGTATTTCGGAGTCCTGCTTGCATTATGTTTTGAATTTGTGCCGGCAGAAATCGTGCTGCCCCTTGCAGGTTATTGGGTATACCAGGGAGATATGACATTGTGGGGAACCGTGCTTGCAGGAACAATTGGCGGAACAATTGGACCGCTCACACTGTATGCTCTCGGGCGATATGGCGGCAGACCTTTTCTTTTGAAATACGGCAAATATATGTTTATTAATGAAGAAAATCTAGCGAAGGCAGATGCTTTTTTTGCGAAAAATGGAGCAATGGTTGCTTTTACTGCACGATTTCTTCCGGGAGTAAGAACGCTGATCTCCATTCCATGCGGGATGGCAAAAATGAATGTATGGATCTTCTCAATCTATACCTTTGTCGCTATGCTGCCAATAACGTTTTTATATGTGTATCTTGGATTTAAATTAGGGGACAAATGGGAAGAAGTCGGCAGTATCGCAAATGAATATTTGCTTCCTGCAGGTATTGCGATCGTGATCATCTTCCTTTTGTACAAGTTTATGACGAGAAAAACGGTAAAAACTACAACAGTTGATCATAAGAATTAAAGAAGGTCTATCGTTTTAAAAGCCTTTGCCTAATCGTGGCAAAGGCTTTTTTATGATAAGTGAGAGAGGATATTGGGTATATAGTATTTATACACTAATAGGAGGAATGTAAAAATGGATGTAGCTCTTTTACTCGAATATGGATGGGTTCTGCTTGTCCTTATTGCACTTGAAGGAATTTTAGCAGCAGATAATGCACTAGTTATGGCTGTGATGGTTAAGCATTTGCCGGATGAGCAGCGGAAAAAAGCATTATTTTACGGTTTAGCAGGAGCTTTTATACTCAGGTTTGGTTCACTGTTCCTGATTTCATTTTTGGTGAACGTATGGCAGGTTCAGGCAATTGGAGCCATTTACTTACTGTTTATTTCCTTGAATCATATTCTGAAGAAATTTGTCTTTAAAAAGGATCCCCACGACCAAAAGGAACGAAAAGAATCAGGATTTTGGGGAACTGTCATCAAGGTTGAACTCGCTGATATCGCATTTGCAGTCGATTCCATTTTAGCGGCTGTGGCTCTTGCTGTTACCTTGCCAGCGACAAACCTGCCAAGCATTGGAGGTCTTGATGGCGGTCAGTTTTTAGTTATTCTCGCAGGAGGAATCATGGGACTGATCATTATGAGATTTGCGGCAAGCTTTTTTGTCGCTCTTCTTAAGAAGCGACCGGGCCTTGAAACAGCAGCATTTATGATTGTTGGCTGGGTGGGTGTTAAGCTTGCTCTTTACACCTTGGCACATCCTGATATCAATATCATCGATAAGCATTTTATTGAATCCGCTACCTGGAAGCTTATTTTTTGGATTGTTCTTGCAGGAATCGCAGCAGCCGGATGGTTTTTATCAAAAGAAGTAACAGAAACGCCCGAATCGGAAGAAGAAAAAATGATTGAAAAAGCCAAGTGGCATTAAGAAAGGAGCACCCAAATTAATTGGGTGTTTTCGCATTGATTGTTGTTTTTGGTTATAATTGTACCCGTGGATTTCCGCTGCAGTCACTTTCTTTCCGCTGTGAGGGATGAGCCTTCTCGGCTATGCCTGTGGGGTCTCCCATTCCCCTCTATTTCCCGCAGGACTCAAGTGCCTTCCGCTTCAATCCACTAAAGGTATAAACCTTTTTTTCTAAAAGCAACTATACGAAAAGAGCCTTTATATTTATTTGGATCAAAAGGACATTAATCCCATATTTTCTCTTATAAATAGATTTCACCTCCAAATTTCCCAAATTGTTCACATACTTTGTAATGAATTTGTAAAAAACTTTTTTGACACACCCTCAAACTCACGTCTCATTTCGTAGCTGTTTAATGAGTAAAAAAAATCTACAAGGAGGTTGCTTGATTTACCAAATACTAGAGCTAGTCACGTTCCATTTTTTCCGTCTTCCTTCTTCGTGTTTTACCAGGCAAAGTATAATTCCAATTTTCTTCCTTTGCGCTCTCCTTGCAAATTAGCTATGATATACGAAGTAATAAGGGAGAAACTGAGGTGAGAATCGGTGCTTAGCCTACTGTTTAAACTTGGCAAACAGAAACCAACTTTAGAAGAAACTGTCTTGATGATTCAAGATGGCGATCAGCAAATGCAAAACAAACTAATTGACCAATACAAACCTTTTGTAGCAAAAACCGTTTCTTCGGTTTGTAAAAGGTACATTGATGAACGGGACGATGAATTCAGTATTGGGCTTATCGCCTTCAATGAAGCCATTGAAAAGTATTCAACTGAAAAAGGGAGCTCATTGCTGGCTTTTGCCGAATTGATTATAAAGAGAAAAGTGATCGATTATATCCGGAAAGAAGCCAGAAATGCACAAACTGTTAATATTGATCTACAGGAGCATGAAGAAGGAGAGGCTTCACAAAGTAAAATTGAAGCAGATCTCTCAATCGAAGAACATCAGAAATTAATTGAGCAAGAGCAGCGCAGGGAAGAGATTGTCTATTTCCAAAAAGTGCTGCAGGAATTTGGTCTGTCTTTTTCAGAATTGATGGAACATTCTCCAAAGCATATGGATGCAAGACAAAATGCAATAAAAGTAGCTCAAATTCTTATTCAGCATGATGATCTCAAGCGCATCCTTTTTACAAAGAAACAGCTGCCGGTCAAACAGCTTGAGGTGCTTGTATCTGTCAGTCGCAAAACAATAGAGAGAAATAGAAAATATATTATTGCAATGGCGATTATTTTATCTGGGGATTACATTTATCTGAAAGACTATATAAGAGGGGTGCTTCAATCATGAAAAAAGGGATCGTCGTTGAACGAAATGATGATTACGTTACATTGCTTACCCCTGATGGACAGTTTTTAAAGGCGAATAAACAAAAACGTTCATACGAACTGGGTGAGGAAATAACTTTTTTTCAACTTTCAGATACAAGCGAAAAGGAAGCAAAGTCGATAAGCATTTTTAGTTTGAAAGGGATTAGAAACGGGTTTTTGGCTGTTATAGCTCTTATGATCATTTTATTTACTGTACTGCCCGTTTTTAACAACGACAAAGTGTATGCTTACATGACAATCGATATTAATCCAAGCTTTGAGTTAGGATTAAATGAGAAGCTTCAGGTTGTGCTGATAGAGCCGATGAATGAAGATGGCGAAAAGATGCTTAACGATCTAAAAGACTGGAAAAACCGCAAGTTATCAGAAGTCTTTACCAAAATAGTCGATAAAAGCAGCGATTTAGGATACATGAAAGAGGGTAAGGAGATTTTTGTTGCAACTGTTTTGACTGATCAGGAGCATGAAGCAGTTAAAAAGAAAATGCTTGAGGATGTTGAACAATTAAAAAACTCTTACCAAAAAAAGAACATGACTGTAAACGCTGTTGAATCTGATGCAGAGACGAGAAAAAAAGCAGCAGATCAAGGTATCTCAACTGGGAAATATATAAAATTAAATCCTCAGGTAAAAGAAGGGCAAACACCTGAAAACTCTGATCCTTCTCTTGAAGAAAAGGGCAAAGAAGAGGATACCGAAAAAAACATCGATGAGAAAACAGATTCGGGTGAACAAAAGCCTCCTGTTAAGGAAGAAGAGAAGACCGTTCCACCTGCTTCTGAAAAACCGCTTGAAAAAGAAAAGCCAGACGTAAATGAAGAGGAACAGAAAGTGCGTGTGCCGCAAAAACAGCCAAGCGTTCCTGAACCTCCAAAAGATCAGATATCATATAAAGAAATATGGAAAGAAGCTGAAAAGAGGAAAAAAGAAGAGGAAAAAAGATGGCGCGAAGAACAAAAGAAAAAATCTTCACTTGATGAAGACAGAGATGATAATGAAAGAGATCGTGATCGGAATGAAGATGATCGAAACAACGAAGACAGAGATGACGATGACAATGATGAAGATGATGATGATCGTGAGGGGTCAAGATCAGATCGTGATTAAATAGCTCCAGGGAACAGTCAAAGATTAGCGATCGTGAGCGGTTTTAAAGTGCTTTTCTGCAAAGACTGATTCTCAGCCAATTCAAATAAGTGCATGAACCATCTACATATCGAAAGAAAACCGCAGAATGCTCGTACTCTGCGGTTTTTTGCCATGTTATTCAGTTTTAGATTGTCCGCCGAGCCCAGCTTGTGCTTGCTGCACTAAACGTTTAGTTATTTCTCCGCCTACAGATCCATTTGAACGTGCTACTGTATCAGATCCAAGAGTTACTCCAAATTCCTGAGCGATTTCATATTTGATTTGGTCCAGTGCCTGTTCAATTCCTGGAACAAGTAATTTGTTGCTGCTTCGAGCCATTTGTTTTCAACTCCTTATAACAAATATCCAGCCGATGATGGCTGTTTCATTAGTTTTGTTTAAAAAGGAGAAAATATACTGGCAATTGTCACCGTATGTTTATGGTTGCAGCCGCTGAATGAATAGGAAATGAAAAGCAAATCCTACATTTAAAGGATTTTAAAGGCAGTGTTTTTTTTTGAGCGTGCAAGATGGGAGCATCAATCAAAACCTAATCCGTTCCAGAAATGTGCTGCTGAAAAAACAGGACAGTTCTTCTCTGAATATGAGAAGAAATGACCGATAATACCGTTACCGTTAAAATGTTTTTCACCTTCAGCCAGGGATCGCCGGATATCTCCTTAAATAAGTCTCGTGAAGAATCAATTTCTTTTATTATTCTGGTCTCCACCTCATGATCTGATAAAGAAAAAAGGGTAAGGCTTTCGATTTTTTCAAGGATCTTCCCATAGGCTGTATAGTAGGAGAGCGGTGAGATTAAGTCATCGCTGCGGTCTGTTATTGTATTAAAAAGCGTCATCAATAAATGCCTGATTGTATCAAAATCAAAAACAGATTTTAAGTCGCGCACAATCAGCAAAATGGCTGCCTGCTCAATTGAATATTTTTTCCCGAGTTCAGGTGCACCGATTAATTCTTTTATATCACGTTTAATCCAGTTCTGGATGGAAGTAGATTTCAATGACGTAAGCTCACAAAGCTTAGCAAGAGCAACAATTTCATTTGTTGATAAACCTCTTGGAAATGGTTTATGATTTCGTAAAAAATCAGGAATGGTACTCTTCGAATCTTGATGGGGCACTCCAATCTCTTCAAGTAATTCCAGCGGATTCTGATCACTTTCACCTTTTAAAGAAAGCAGCAGTCTTCCCATATCTGAACGCCGAAGCTGTAATGATTTCATCTCACACCTCTTTTAGGAAAGTCATAAGAGACCTAGGATAAGTTTTCCAAAGCCTTCTCGTTTGCATTCTTGACTGTTTCTTTTTTATAATAGTATTATAATACAAGTTCACTTGAACTCAAAATATTGGAGGTCAAAGATGGCTAAACGTATTTTTCTTTTCATCTTAACAAATATTCTTGTTCTTATTACCATCGGGATTGTCCTGTCTGTTTTAGGCGTTGATCCCTATGCGAATACTGCAGGTGGAATCGATCTCATCAGTTTGCTTATATTTAGTGCTGTAGTCGGTTTTACAGGTTCATTTATATCACTTGCTATGTCTAAATGGATGGCAAAAATGATGATGGGCGTAAAGGTGTTAAAGCCGGATCAATCCTTATCTGCTTATGAGAGAGAGCTAGTAGAGCGCGTTCATCGACTTTCAAGAGCAGCAGGAATTAGAAAGATGCCTGAAGTCGGAGTCTATCAGTCAAGTGAAGTTAACGCATTTGCAACAGGTCCTTCAAAAAATAATTCACTAGTTGCAGTATCAACAGGCTTGCTTGAGGAAATGGATGATGCAGCAATAGAAGGTGTGCTTGCTCATGAGGTTGCACATATTTCAAACGGCGATATGGTCACGATGACTTTGCTTCAGGGTATTGTGAATACATTCGTAGTATTCCTTGCCAGAATTGCGGCATGGATTGCTTCAAGGTTTGTAAGAGAAGATATGGCGCCAATTGTTCACTTTATTGCTGTCCTCGTTTTCCAGATTCTCTTTTCCATTTTAGGAAGCTTAGTCGTTTTCGCTTATTCCCGTTATCGTGAATTCCACGCAGATAACGGCGGAGCAGATTTGGCAGGCAAGGATAAAATGGTTCATGCGCTTCGTTCATTAAAAGGCTATACACAGCGCATTAATGATGAACAATCCTCTGTAGCAACATTGAAAATCAGCGGTAAGCGCGGGCTGGCCCTATTTTCCACACATCCAAATCTAGATGAAAGAATACGTCGTTTAGAAGCGAAATAAACGGGTAAAAAAGCAGGAGAAGTCTTTCCTGCTTTTTATTTGTTTCCAATAGTTTTCTTTTCTTTAGGCTGTTTTCGCATTGATTGTTGTTTTTGGTTATTAATTGTACCCGTGGATTTCCGCTGCAGGCACCTGCTTTCCGCTGTGAGGGATGGGAGCCTCTATTTCCCGCAGGAGTCAAGTGCCTTCCGCTACAATCCACTGGCTCCTTTAATGCCATCCTTTTTTATTTGATATTTTTCCAAAATGGAATCGTCATCTGGGATATGTTGTTTTCTTTATCTTACTCGTTAAATCTTAAGTAAGGTATGTTTTAATAGGTGCATGTTCACAATGAAGAAATAACTAAAAACAAATATTTTCGCATTTTCATCAATTTTTTTCAATTAATCTCTTTTCATCTTACCTGCTTTTCATTATGATAGAGACCATGCAGTTAATTGTTAAGCTAAGGAATGAACCATTTCATGAATCAATTTAAACTTTTTTTGCAATCATTAACCCCTTTTCAGCTTATTGTGGCTTATTATTTCATTGCTGTTTCTGCCTCTGTCGGATTATTAAGCCTCCCTGTTGCACATAAAGAAGGAGTAGACTGGACGTTTATGGACGGGCTTTTTACAGCTGTCAGTGCCGTAAGCGTGACCGGCTTAAGTGTTGTTTCAATTGTTGATACCTTTACTGTTCCAGGCATTTTTATTCTCATGTTTGTTCTGCAGTTCGGAGGAATCGGGGTTATGACTCTTGGAACATTTGTCTGGCTGATTGTCGGGAAAAGAATCGGTCTAAGGGAACGGCGGCTGATTATGGCCGACCAGAATCAATATGCACTCTCTGGGATCGTAAACTTGATGAAACAAATCTTATTTTTGATTTTATTCATCGAATTTTGCGGAGGTATGATTCTCGGTATTTATTTCTTTAAATATTATCCTACTTGGCAGGAGGCATTTTTGCATGGATTTTTCAATTCAGTCAGTGCAACCACAAATGGCGGTTTTGACATAACAGGCTCTTCCATGATTCCATATGCGGATGATTACTTCATACAGTTTGTCATAATTCTATTGATTACTCTTGGGGCCATAGGTTTTCCTGTTTTAATCGAAGTGAAAACATTTTTATTCAGTAAAAAAGGAAAGTACCGTTTTACGCTGTTTACGAAGTTAACGACAGTTACATATGCATTGCTTGTTGTAGGGGGCACCATCATGATAGCAATCCTTGAATATCAGTATTTTTTCAATGGGAAGGCATGGCATGAGACGTTTTTCTATTCATTGTTTCAATCTACTGCGACAAGGAGCGGAGGACTCGCAACAATGGATGTCAGCCTGTTCACCGAAGCAACGCTCCTGATTTTGTGTGCGTTAATGTTTATCGGTGCTTCTCCGAGCTCAGTCGGCGGAGGAATCCGAACCACTACATTTGCGCTGAACATACTGTCGATCTATCATTTTGCCAAAGGGAATAAAACGATTAAAATCTTTAAAAGAGAGCTTCATGAAGATGATGTGAAGAAATCTCTTGTCGTCACGCTGATGGCATTTGTTCTCTGTTTCACTTCTGTTTTTATCTTATCCATCACTGAGCCATTTCCATTTATAGCACTCCTATTCGAAGTGTGTTCAGCATTCGGAACAACCGGTCTGTCCATGGGAATTACACCTGATTTGAGCATTATCGGAAAATGCATCATTATGATCCTTATGTTCATAGGAAGAATCGGACTGGTCACTTTTATTTACATTATCGGTTCAAAAGAAGTAAAACCGAATTATCATTATCCGAAAGAACGGGTGATTATTGGATGATAAGCTGGCAAACGTGCCGGCTTTTTCTATGTAAAAATAGTCTTGATCTTCTGTAAAGCTATATGAAGATAGATATCCTGAAAGTTGATTCAGGAAAAAAATGCCTGATTTATGCTATACTTAATCTATTAATAAATGGGGGAGATAAAGTGAAAAAGGGTTATTTTTTAGTTGCGCTTGTGCTGCTTATTCTTGCAGCAGGCTGTTCAAAAGGGCCAACGCCTGAAGAACGTTTTCAGGAATATGTGAATCTCTGGAATGATCAAAAATTCAGTGAAATGTATGCCTACTTATCTGCAGATACGAAAGAAAAGATAGAGAAAAAAGAGTTTACAGAGCGTTATCAAAAAATCTATGACTCAATAGAAGTAAACGAGTTAAAAGTTACATACAAGAAATCAGAAGAAGAGGCCGTTCCAGATAAAGATGGGAAAGTATCCTTTCCGTTCTCGCTTGAAATGGAAACACTTGCCGGACCAATAAAATTTGAGCAGGAAGCAGTGGTTAAGCAAGAAAAAGCAGATAAAGAAGAGAATTGGTTTGTCGCATGGAATCCATCTATGATTTTTCCGCAGCTTAAGGAAGGGGATGCAATTGGAGTTTCTGAACTTAAGCCTAAGAGGGGCAGCATCTTTGATCAGAATGGCCAGGGAATTGCCATTCAGGCAAAGATTCCTGAGATTCAAATTGTTCCGGGAAAGCTTGGAGATCAGCCTGAGAAGGTAAAAGCAGAGGCAGCGAAGCTTTTAAATCTTTCAGTTGAGGATATTGAGGCAAAATTATCTGCAAATTGGGTAAAACCCGATGTTTCTGTTCCTATTGTAAGAGTGGATCCTGCAAAAACGGATTTGCTTAAAGAAGTTACGTCTTTGCCGGGCTTACAAAAGGCGGATGTTGAATCAAGGTATTATCCTCAAGGGGAAAGTTCTGCTCATTTATCAGGATATACAGGAAGCATCACAGCAGAACAGCTGGAGGAATTAAAGGATAAAGGCTACACAAGCACCTCACAAGTAGGCAAAGCAGGCCTTGAATATGTGTACGAGGAACGGCTGAGAGGAAAATCAGGCTATAAAATCTTTTTAGAATCTTCGAAAGAAACGATTGCGGAGAAGCCGGCAGAAAATGGGGAAGACATAACGGTTACGATTGATGTCACTTTGCAAAAAAAGCTTTATGATCAGCTGAAAAAGGACTCAGGCACAGCTGCTGCACTCCATCCGAAAACCGGGGAAACACTTGCATTGGTCAGCAGTCCTTCTTATAATCCGAATGATTTTATTTTTGGAATGTCAAGTGAAGCCTATCAAGCATTAAATACAAATCCGCAAAAACCGCTGTCTGCCAAATTCAACAAAACATTTTCACCAGGTTCTACATTTAAACCAATTACAGCAGCTGTTGGTTTGAAAACAGACAGCATTACACCTGAAACAACAAGGGAAATTAACGGTCTTACATGGCAAAAAGGCCCTGAATGGGGCAAGTATACAATTACAAGAGTGTCAGATACATTTTCATCAGTTAATCTCGAACGTGCTTTAGTTGTCTCTGATAATATATATTTTGCACAGACTGCTTTGGATATAGGAGCAGGAGAGTTTAAGAAAGGGCTTGAAGAGTTTGGATTTAATGAGGATATTGATTATGATTTTCCAATCAATGCTTCATCCGTTTCAAGTTCAGACCTGGCTTCAAATGAAGTACTGCTTGCAGACTCAGGCTATGGACAGGGTGAGGTATTAATGAGCCCATTTCATATCGCAGCAGCCTACACATCTTTTATGAACGACGGAAGCATGCTTAAGCCGTATCTAGAGAAAAAGGATCAGGCTGCACCTGAATTCTGGAAGGAAAACATAATCACATCAGAGCAGTCATCCATTATTTTGGATGATCTAATAAAGGTAGTTGAAGATCCAAACGGCACAGCTAATAAGCCAAAACTAAACAATATTAAGCTTGCCGGTAAAACAGGAACGGCCGAACTGAAAACGAGCAAAGGTGAAATCGGTCAGGAAAATGGCTGGTTTGTCGGAATGAATATTGAGAATCCGGAACTCCTCATTACGATGATGATTGAGGATGTTAAAGAACGCGGCGGCAGTCACTACGTCGTTCCGAAGGTTAAAAATGTATTTTCGAGCTATCTAAAGGAATCTGCACAATAAAAAACAAGCTATTGCAAACGCAATAGCTTGTTTTTTATGAATTCATAAATGATTTAATCGCTTCTCTATTTTCTTCAATATTCAAATCGAGAACAGCACCTGATCCATTATAGCGGGCATTTTCAAAACTGCCGTCAACTGGAACACGCATCGTTTTCAAATCAGACTTATTTGAGATAATATCTTTCGCGATAAAAATACCTGTTGATGTATCAAGGTTTGTATTAATATATGGAGTTATGACCCCAGCAAGCTTCGGCAGCTTCGCCACACCCTCAATGGTAAGCATATCTTTCATTAGGAGGTTCATTACTTCCTGCTGGCGTCTTACTCTGCCAAAATCACTTTCAGCATCGCCGCGATAACGGACATATCCTAAAAGATGTTCACCATCAAGCTTTTGCACACCTGGTTCAATCGTTACACCAATTTTGTGAGACATTTTATTCTCAACATCTACTTCTACTCCTTTTGGAAAGGCCGTATCAATCATGCTTTCGAAGCCTTTAAAGTCAACGATGGCATAATGCTGGATGTCTATATCAAAATTGTGCTTAATGGTTTCACGGAGCAAGTCAGGACCGCCTATAGCAAAGGCTGTATTTATTTTGTTTTGTCCATGTCCCGGAATTTCCACATAGGAATCACGCATAATGGAAAGAAGCTTTGGCTTCTTTGATTTTTCATTGTATTGGGCAATCATGATTGTATCTGTTCTTGCTTGCTTTTCTCCTCTTGAATCACTTCCTAATACGAGGACATTCGTATTACCATTTTCATCTTTTTGACCATTAAATTCATATTCTGTTTTTTTAATGGTTGATTCTGCAGCCGTTTCATTCAAACCTGATAAAAATTGATCATAAACAAACCAGGCCACTCCGGCAAATAGTAGAGTAACAATGGTGAAAAAAACAAATAGTCTTCTTCTGCCTCTTTTTTTCTTTCTTAAATGTTTATCTGCACGCATAAATAACCCTCATTTCGTTTTGAACCCATTAGGGATGATTACAGTATACTTGCTTTTTTAGGAGATTAGGTATGTGAAATAATGGATATTACATTTTTAATGTAATCCTAATAATCTATTGTAAAGGAATAGGTGAAGGAATGAAAGAGGAAGTTGAAAGAAGTTTTTTGTAAAGTCTGCTGTTCGTATAGACCTATCAATTCTTAATGAAAATTAATAATCCTTTACCTCATCTTTAGATGGGCTTCATTCTGAAATGCTACGTTAGTAGTATCAAAAGGAGGGAAGCCGATTGAATCATACAGTGAAAATTGCATCCATTTTCTTTTTAATCTTATTTGTTCTGTTTCTTTCTTCTGTTTATGCTGGCAGTTCCGGACAGGCCGGAACAGGTGAAAATCAGCTTGCCGAAATTCATCTCCTCGGAATGAATGATTTCCATGGTCAGCTGACCACACATTCAACACTTTCGGGAAAAAAAGTTGGAGGTGCAGAATACCTTGCTGCACACATAAACAGGTTAAGGCAGGAACATGAAAACACCATGCTCGTACACGCCGGTGACATGGTTGGCGGAAGTCCCCCTATTTCTTCACTATTTCAAGATGAACCGACCGTACATTTTTTAAATCAGCTTCAAGTTGATGTCGGCACACCAGGCAATCATGAATTTGACCAGGGTGTCGATGAATTATCAAGACTCGTGCACGGCGGCTCCCATTTTAAAACAGGCTTTTTCAAAGGTACTCATTTTAATTATATTTCAGCTAATGTTATCAATAAAGTAACAGGTGAACCGCTATTTTCGCCTTATACAATTAAAGAGATTGATGGAATGAAGATTGGATTTGTTGGTGTTGTCACAACGGAAACCAATCAATTTTTGCTTCCTGAAAATCGAAATCAAATCGAGATCATTGATGAAATAACAGCCATAAATCAATCCGTTAAACAATTACAGGAACAAGGCATCAAATCCATTGTCGTGCTTGCCCATGTTTCAGCAAAATCCGGCTCTAACGGAAAAAATCCAAGTGAAGACTTAATTGATATGGCACCAAAAATAGATGATGAGGTTGACCTCATATTTGGAGGACACAGCCATCAGCTTGCAAATACAGTTGTAGACAATAAGCTGATTGTCCAAAGCTATTCATACGGAAAAGCATTATCTGATGTTCAATTGACAGTTGACCGCAGAACAAGTGATATTGTTCAAAAAGAGGCTGCAATTGTGTTAACAGACCACCTAACCGTTAAGCCTGACGCAGATGCGCTCACACTGATCAAAAAATACAAGGATAAGCTTGGAGACGAATACAGAAAATCAATAGGAACGACACAGCAGAATTTTTCAAGGAAAAAGGATGCGAACGGCGATTCCCCGCTTGCAGAATTAATTGCTGAAGCCATGAGATCCGAATTAGACACAGAGATCGCGTTTGTACACCATGGCGGAATCCGTGAAAGCTTGGAAAAAGGAGATATTACAAAGCAGCAGCTATATGCGGCACTCCCTTTCAAACATCACGGCGTAAAAATGTCTTTAACCGGAAAAGAAATGAAGAGCGTTCTTGAACAGCAGTGGGCTTTGAAAAAAGAAAATTTGCTTCAGGTAAAAGGAGTCACGTTTTCTATTGACCGGAATGCCCCAAAAGGTGAGAGGATCAGCAATTTGAGAACGGAAGAAGGAAAGCAAATTCAAGAAAATGAATCCTACACGATTGCAGCAAGCAATTATCTTGCATCAGGAGGAGACGGGTTTTCAGAGTTCAAAAATGCGGAGATTATCAAAAAAGGGCCGGATATGACGGAGCTGCTCGCAGCTTATATTCAAACTGATAATTAATGAAAAAACTGGAAAATAAACTTATATGCAAACGGATTCGGTTCAGAGTTTCAAGACAGTTAAATTGCATTAGAAAAAACACACCATTTATCAGGTAAAATGGTGTGCTTTTTCGTTGGATTATTACTCGTTAGCGCATACGGCGACCGCGATGATGCCGAACTTCAAAACAGATTAAACGAATGGAAAAACTTTTTTTGGATGCAGGATACAAATCATCTAAATTAGACGAGATGGTAAACTAAGGCATTATAAAAATTTCTGTTATTCTTGAAAGTCAAATCGAACGGCTATTGATTCAAGTACATAATGAACTGATATTCTTTCAAAAAAACCTTCTCTTACTAGGACTTTAAAGAGTTTTATTATCCTGCTTAACTTTTGAATATTTTATTGTATTAGACACAAAATATGTGATGGGATTATATTTATCAAATAAAGGCGATGGTGTAAATGATTCGTATTTTTGCGGTTACGAACGATTTAAAACTTTTAAAGGATATACCAATGAATCGTTTATCTGATTCTGCTATTAAATGGTTTTGGGTGGATTTTGATGCCCCAACTGAAGAAGAAACAATACTTCTTAAAACACATTTTAACTTCCATCCTCTAGCAATTGAGGATTGTTTGCATTTTTTGCAGAGGCCAAAACTTGATTATTATGAAGGATATGATTTTTTTGTTCTGCATACTTTAAATAAAGACTCACTTTCACCTGAAGAAATAGATATTTTTGTAGGAAAGAATTCCATTATTTCTTTCCATTTATCCCCATCATCTGAAATAGAAATGGTTCAACAAAAATTAATGGGAGATAATAATATTCTAAATAAAGGGGCAATGTACATTTTTTATTCAATAATGGATAAAATCGTCGATGAGTTTTTCCCTACCATATATAAAATTGAAGATAGTATAAGTGAAATTGAGACCAAAGAAGCAAATCAAGATTTAATTGAAAGTGTATTTGAAATTAGGAACCAGTTACTGAAATTACGACGAATAATTTTCCCGATGAGAGAATTACTTTATAGAATTTTAAATTCAGAGAGAGTGATAATACCTAAAGAAGAACGTGTATACTTCATGGATATTTACGACCATTTGCTGAAACTTTCCGAAATGATTGAGTCGAATCGAGAAATGACGAATGATATACGAGACAGCTACATATCCTTGAATTCAAACAGAATGAATAAAATTATGAAGACGCTAACCGTTATGACTTCCATTTTTATTCCTCTAACTTTCATTGCAAGCATTTACGGAATGAACTTTGAATATATGCCCGAACTTACCTGGCGATGGGGCTATTTTGGGGTTCTAGGGATTATGTTTGCGGTCGGCTCAGGCATGCTAATAGGTTTATGGATTAAAGGTTGGTTCAAATAAAATATATAAAAAAGCCGATGTTCCTAATGAAGAAACTTTATCAGTTATTCAATTAAAGGGGACTGTATTGAATAACATAATAATCGTACATTTTAGTGAGAATTGGGCTTTATTAGACCCTAACAAATTATAATGTATGAGCGAAAAATGATTGAACTAATACACTTCATAGAATCTCACTCTTAATCCATAAAAGGGGGTATAGCGTAAAGGATCAAAGGTCATCAGTAAAGTATTAGAAAAATCATTATATTCATTGACAATGAGGTTTTCAGCTTGTATAGTATAGCAATATATTAATTATGCACGACATTACATGATGAAAATAACGAACACTATGATTAGGAATAGTAGAAGATTGTCATGATGAGCAGAGAGCTGCGGGGTGGTGAAACGCAGTCACATGGCACTTTGAACTCGCCTAGGAGTGGTAGAGCCGAATAGGATGATTATCTTAGGTTCTAACGATTAACCTACGTTACAAGGTTTAGCATTATATACTGTGCGCTAAGCTGGACTCTGTAAGAATAGGAGTCAATAAGAGTGGTACCGCGGTTGGCCTAAAGCCCATCGTCTCTTTTTAAGAGACGATGGGCTTTTTTGTATACTTACAACAAAGATTAGGAGACTAAATATATGAATAACAAACAAGAGAGTTTAAAACGAACCATGACATCACGCCATATTGTGATGATGGCTCTGGGAGGAGCTATAGGTGCAGGGTTATTTAAAGGAAGCAGCACAGCCATCGATATGGCAGGTCCTGCAGTAATTATTGCGTATATGATTGGAGGAATCATATTGCTTTTAATTATGCAGGGCCTTGCTGAAATGGCAGTAAGAAACAAAGAGGCTAGAACATTTCGTGATTTAATTCAGCCGCTTTTAGGTGGTTATGCTGCGCACTTTCTTGACTGGATATATTGGAAAATGTGGGTGTTAAATATCGCAGCAGAATCAGTGGTAGCTTCTATTTTTCTGCAGTACTGGCTTCCGGACGTTCCGGTTTGGATACTGGCTTTAATGGTTTCTGCCATCGTTACCCTTGTAAACTTATTTTCAGTAAAGATATTTGCAGAAACTGAGTATTGGCTTGCCCTGTTAAAGATCAGTGCAATTGTATTATTTATCATCTTTGGCTTAATCATTTTATTAGTACCGTTTCAAGACCATGCCGCAACAGGATTTTCTAATCTTACAAAGCATGGCGGATTTTTCCCTAATGGTATACATGGATTGATTATGGCTATGCTGGTGGTGATTTATTCATACGGCGGTACTGAAATGATAGGTGTTACTTTGGCAGAGGTGAAAAATCCAGAAAAGGTTATACCAAAAGCTGTAAGAGGCACATTGACGCGAATTATTTCTTTTTATATTTTACCGTTTTTTGTTATTGTGAGCCTGATCCCCTGGAATCAAGTGAATGGCGTTCCGGAGAGCCCGTTTGTGACGGTGTTTAAAATGATAGGAATTCCATATGCGGATCACATTATGAACGCCATTATATTGTTAGCTATTATTTCTTCTATGAATTCCGGACTATATGCATCATCGCGTGTACTATATACACAAGCGGTGGATGGACGTGTTCCAAAACTTTTCGCAAAAGTGTCTAAAAGACAGGTGCCTGTTTATGCAATACTGGCTTGTACATCTTCGCTGTATGTAGGGGTGCTCATTTCACTATTTGCCGGGAGCAAGACTTTTAATTATTTAATGGGTTCTCTTGGATATACAGTTTTATGTATTTGGATTATTATTGCGATTGCGCATTTGAAATCCCGCAAAAATCAGACAAATCAAGTCAGCTACAATGTTCGCTTTTTTCCTTACACGACTTGGATAGCTCTATTGGCGCTGCTTGCTATATTGATTGGTGTAATTGCTACTACTTCCATTATTGTGACGACTATCACACTCTTAATTTATTTATTCATTGCAGTGGCTTACTTTGGTGTCGGTTCACGTTTTGCCAGAAGACAAGCTGCATGATTTTCCTTTTATTAAAGAGAGACACCACTTATTAAAGAAGTGGTGTCTTTTATTTAAATTCAACAGAATGAATAAAATTATGAAGACGCTAACCGTTATGACTTCCATTTTTATTCCTCTACCTTTTATTGCAAGCATTTACGGAATGAACTTTGAATATATGCCCGAACTTACCTGGCGTTGGGCCTATTTTGGGGTTCTAGGGATTATATTTGCGGTCGATTCAGGCATGCTAATAGGGTTATATGTTCAAGGTTGGTTCAATTAAAATATATAAAAGCCGATGTTCCTAATGAAGAAGCATCGGCTACTGGCTTAATCGGGGGCTTTGCTTTAATAAGGTAGGTTGCTGAGGCAGCCATTTTTCTTCAACTAACGGAGCGTTATTTCAACAAGACATACAAACAAGATCGATTTTTATCTGTTTTTTTCTTTTAATTAAAAACAATACCAAAGTGTTAAAAAAGGTGCAGTGATTTTCTTTACCCTAATAACTTTAAAATGGTTGCCACATAATCGTTTTTGCTTTATTGAATCGTTTTTCCACTTCCCTCCAATTAACTATTTTCCACCATTTATCAACATATTTAGCTCGTTCGTTTTTATATTGCAGATAATAGGCGTGTTCCCAAACATCTAGAACAAGCAAAGGAATGACATCCCATTGTGTCAGATTCTGATGCTTTTCAGCTGTTAAAATCTCTAAACGATGGGCTCGAGGGGCCCAAACGAGAATAGCCCAGCCAACAGCTTCAACATTTTTTGCTGCTTCGGAGAATTGTTTTTTAAATTTTTCAAAGCTTCCAAATGTGTTATGTATCGTTCCGCTTAACTGATCTGATGGTTCACCCCCGCCTTGCGGACTCATAATAGTCCAAAAAATTGTGTGTAAATAGTGACCAGAACCGTGAAACGCTGCTTCTCTTTCCCAATGCTTTATCAAGCTGAAATTTCCGCTTTCACGGGCTTTTTGCATTTCTAATTCTGCTTTATTAAGTCCATCTACATAGCTTTGATGATGTTTATCATGATGTAATCTCATGATTTCTTCTGAGATGACAGGCTCTAAAGCATTATATGAATAAGGAAGAGGAGGTAATCGATGTCCCCCGATTGGGACAACTTGAATTCTTTCATTTTCGATATGACCGGATAACAGTTCAGCTCGGTTTAAGAAGCCATTAAGCTTGTCATATAAGGAGGTTGCTTTCTTACTTAATTCATGATAATCATGTATGCGATTTTCCGTTTCTACTTCATTTTTTAATGAAAAGAAAGTGTCTTCCCATTGCTGTAGAATAGGTTCGTCGACATTTGTTAAATGTTGTCGAACTGATTCCCAAGTTATTTCGATATCTTCACACCAATTCAATAATGACTCTAAATACGTTTTTTCATTTAATTGCAATGGTTTCGCCTCCTAGGTTAACCTTCACTAAAAAGATATGAGTTATTTGCGTAAAAATACACAGAGCAATACTTTAATAATAAGTAAAAATCAAAATGAAATTTGAACTCTTTTATTACTGCCTGGTTGTCAATGGCTGAAAACTAACGGTTTAAATTCGTTTACCAATAGCGAAGAAGTGAATTGTACCATTCACCAATCTATTCACTTCTTTAAAGAAAAAGAAGCAGTTATTAAATTACAAAAATATTTATAATGATTGTTCAGCAAAAAGGGGCTTTGAAGAAGGTTTTATAAGTGCCTTCAGCGAATATCTCTGGGTGTAATAAATCTAATTGGAAGATTAGTGCGGCAAATTGTTTCAGATGAACTGATGGGCATGTTGCGGGGTATTCTAGTTCCCTTTACTCAGTTCATCATTCTTCTCATTATTTTCGCTATACGTCTTAATGAAAAAACCTTCAGATTTTGACCATTCTGCATATAGAATATCTTGAGTGTTTGAATATCCTTCTTTTTCAAGCTCTTCAAATAGCCATTCCTTTGATTTCACTAAATAGTCTAGAATACTCTCATTAATTTTTCCTTCGTCAATTAATAAAAAGTTCATCGGCTCGTCTTCAGGACTCATATTTAGCATTTTTGGCTTGATTGTATCTAATTTGGCATACTTCTTTAAGCTGATCGAACCACCTGGCTCCAAATATAAATCTTTTACTTCCCGCAACGAAAACACCCCTTGCTTGCGGAGCATAACACGGAGTTGTTCCATTTCCAAATGATTTTTGTTGAGTTCATTGACGTTCAGTTTACCGTCTTTGACTAAAATGGATGACTCGCCTTTTAACAGAATCCGAATTTTATCGTATTTCTTTGACAACTTCTCGATTATATAAAGGAGTCCTCCCCATACAGCCACCGCAAACCATACTTGGAGCAGAGATACTTTGTCGTCGTAGATACTCTCCTCTAATATGCCACCCAGTACAATGGAGTATATAAAATCAAAAGGTGTGAGTTGGGACAATTCCTTTTTTCCAAGTATCCTAGTCATGACAAGTAAGGCAATCAATCCAAAAAATAGTTTCCCTCCTATGTCAAGGTAAGTCATAGTTTTTATTCCTCCAATCATTTTGTTTATGCTAATCCATTTCCCTTTATTACAACCTTTAAATCAAATAAAGGAACAGGGATGAATGAATTAGGATGATCCTCAATTAATGGGCGCATATCCAGAACAAGGATTACCCCTTATTTAATCCAATAGAGTATTGAGAAAATCGTCTGTTTTTGAAATAATTGGTAGTAAGCAATCACGCAGGATTGCTGAATAAGGAAAAAAATTAAAAAAGAATATAGGGAATGTGAAAGGGATGTGTAATTGGAGTAACCCATAAAGTAAAAGCAGAGAAATATGTTCACTTTAAAGAACGAATTAAACAAAAAGAAATATAGAAAATGACATTACCATACTTTTAAATTTAGGCCCGTACCTGCAAACCATCTTATAAACAAACGAGATTTCAGACTAAACCAGGATATTCTACATTTGCCTATGTACACCCTTCTTCAAGAACGGAGAAAAAGATTTAAATTGTGGACTGCTGACGAAAAAACATTTTCTAATTGTGCTAATGTGGCATTTTAGTTTAAAAATTTAAAAATAAAAATTCGATTGTTTGTGAATGGAGATTTTGAAATGGATAAAAATGAACGAACACAAATAGAACAGATAATGAACGCTTTATCAAACTCTTGGTCATTAAGATCAAGTTCAAAATGGAAGAATGATAACCCTGCAAAAGGACAATGCGGGGTAACAACATTAGTGGTGAATGATATATTGGTTGGAGAAATACGGAAAACAAACTTATCTGATGGATGGCATTTTTACAATATTATTAATGGTAAACGTTATGATCTAACTGCAGCTCAATTTAACGAAGATATAAAGTATATGGATATTCCTTCAAATAGAGAAGAGGCATATTCGGATACCAATGAAAAACAATATAATTACTTAAAACAAAGTGTACAAAACCATATACATAATGGTTAAATATAGTATTTTTTCTTTAATATATTGAACGGGTGCGATTGCAGCAGATGGTAATCGCACCTTTAGATAACAAAGTGTCGCTGCTTCTTATTTAGAATAAAGGGAAGTATTAGTGAAGACGCTTATTGTTATCGAAGACTTGGGCAGGATTGTTGAAGAAAAGTTTTTTCATTAGCGGTAAATTAATAGAGATAGGAGGGAAATTAATGGACATATTTTTCATCTTTACTACGCTTAGAAACATAATTTCTACTTTTTTTCAAAATGGCATTTGGGTGGTCGGCTTTTTTTACTTGTTAATTAAAGCGTTTGAAGGTGATAGACTTAAACAGTTTTCAAAATATGTTATAGCCATTATTTTAGTACTATTATTTGTTTATTCAGTACTTGGAAGTGTATAAATTTTTTACCTTTTTATCATTCCAATTAACGGGAGCGTTTCCCTCTTCATTTATAACTAACTTATCCCTTTTTTTAAAGTTTTTTCAGTATTTTTCTTAATTCTCAAAATCAGATATTCAGTTTGCAGCTGGGACCAGACAAATCCTCCAATCATTAAGGCAATATATAATAACCTATCTTGCTTAAATTCTTTGTGCCTAATCCATAATACTGCTGCTATCGCAGTTAAAACGTGTGCTATTACTTGAAGAAGTGAATTCATAGAAAACAACACCTTTAAATTTTTTTTATAATCGAAGTTATGTAAGTGTTTCTTTTGGTACTTCTAAAAGAATCCACAATAAAGCGAAAAACAAAATTGAGATCATCCAAGCTAACAAGGGCCTATTAACGTGGATTCTTAAAACTGTAAACATAACTATATTGAAAAGGATAGACCAAGCAATATTCCACCCATGATGATGTTCAATTAAATTTAGATAGTTTAAATTTATGAATTCTATAAGACTGTATAGGAATACCCATACCATAATCCATAGAAATTGTTTAATCCTGTTCCTAGGGAAATTCCCTAAGTAAATAAGCAATGTTGAGGAATAAACCAAAACTATAATCATTATATCAATAAGAAGGTGACCATATAGAATATTACTCCCAAAGATGGTTTCTTTATATGACCACAACTTATAATCGTGTAATACTGCATTTTTAAAAAAATCGCCACCTATAAAGAACAAGTAAGTGGGGTAATATTCACGCCAATTTTTCCAATCTCCCCATTTTATAGCAGCGATTACAAATAATAAGTTGAAAAAGAAATGCATAAAAACTCCTCTGTTCTCTGTTTTTTATATTATTGCTTTGATATAAAAAATTATGTACTCTTAGAATTACTCCTTATATAAGAAAGAATCGATTAGGTTAGACATATTTCATTAATTGCACACTTCGAAGATAAAATGCAATATAAGAGTAGCTTATTCAATAAAAGGGTGCGATTGCATTATAAGGTAATGGATCTAACCTAATTAAGTGCTGGTGCTGGATTGATTAAAAAGGATATTTAATAGTAAGTAATAAGCAGGGTAAATTAACCAAAAGAAATTGTAAGGGGTGCTTTATGTTCTTTATGAAAAAATTTGTATTGGTTATATCTCTTATCGCTGCTTTCTTTATTTATCCGTCTCAATCTAATGCTATTTCTATGCCTTGCAGTTTAACATTGGAGCCTGTTGATAAAAGTCTGAGAAATGCTAAGGGCGTAGCATTAATCTATAAAGTGCAATTATACCCGCCGAGTTTTGCACGAAAAAATATAAGTATTCTTGCCGTTCACCTTCCGGAACCATCCTCTTATGGAAATTATGATAGTTATGAAGGTTTTGCGTTTATACCAGAGGAAATAAGTTGGCGTTTTAGACTTTATCCTACCCCAGAAGATGATAGTCCAACTTGGGCTGGGAGATTTGATTTGATTTCAGCAGAAATGAAGAATGTTGAAGTTCAAGTAAGGCTATCTAATTCACAAACTGAAAAGCTGGGGCCGAGTGTTTTAATAAAGAATATTAAATACTGTAAGTAATTTATTCAACTAAAGGTGGCGTTAATTTTAGAATTTAAAATTGGTTAGAGGTAAGTAATGAAAGGGGAATTGAAATATGAAAATGCTGCAAGCCATTCCAGCTTTACCAGTGAGAGATATTAAAAGAAGCATAGATTTTTATTGTGAAAAGCTTGGTTTTTCCCTTGGATACCATGAGGGTGGTTTCGCGGTCCTTCTTTATTATGACGTTCGCCTTATCCATCTTTGGGAGGCCAGTGATGAAAGCTGGCGGAGTCGCAGCAGCTTAACACCGGTCGTTTCAGGTGCAGAATCCTTTATAGCAGGAACTGCCAGTTGTAGAATAGAAGTAGAGGGTGTGGATGAACTGTATCAACACATACAGCCATTGGGTATTTTGCACCCAAATGCGAAACTTAGTGACCAGTGGTGGGGAGTACGTGATTTCGGTGTATGTGACCCCGACAATAACCTAATAGAATTTTTCGAAAATATAAAAATTGAAAAGTAATGCCTCTTGTTATTGAATTAACAGGTGCTTTACTATCAATATGGAGGTTGCTGAGGCAGCCTTTTTCTTATTCAACTAAAGGACAGTTTAACGGAGCAAGCGGATTCTGAAGTTCTTCTACATTAGGGACAGATATTTGAACAACTCGGTTACTCCACAAAAAAGATTAACGCTATTTTTGTGGAACATATTGAACAGTATATTTTAAGAAGGATGTTTGTACTATCTGCCGAATTATTAATTCAACTTAATATCGAGTTGAGTTGAATGGAAAAGTATCTTTTAAAATTCAATAACAAGATGAAGTAATACATATCCAGCTAATAAAAGTGAAAAAAAAGTCTGTAATTTAAGGCGGACACATGTTGTATATCTATAATATGTGTCCGTTATTTTATTTTCAGAGATCAACGTGCCCAAAGAAAATATAGTTTTAGACTGGAAAATAAAGTGTAAGACTCACTGATGCAATTAAACTATCTGGCATTAGAGCGGAATACGATAATGTAAGGTATTTCCTAAGATGAGATATAAAGTATTAGCAGATCTCTATCATCATTATCGTATCAAGAAAGGCTTTTTGACATGCTGGAAGAAGAGAAACAACTATGTTTTTCTTTACAATAGATAGATTATTTACAATTTTTTAACTTTAAAGAAAATAATCCATGTAATATCATTGCAAGTAGAGGCGTGTTCAATTTATTGCCTTTTCTCATTGAAAACTACTTAAAAATGACACAGATCACTAATTCTATGTCGCTTTTTAAAGAGGCCCTAAAAGTAATGAATCGTTCCCGTGCCCAATTTCGCTTTGGTTGCAATCTTTATCTTACTATTAACATCTCATTCACTAAAAATGAACATAGATGTTAGTAAATAAAAAATTACATATAGGAGGCATTTCTAATGCTGAAGAAATCGATGTTGTTTGTTTTTGCGTTGTTTCTGTCGTTTGCTGTTTTTCAATATGGCATGCCGACGGCCTCGGCGTTACCACCCGGAACACCGTCCAAGTCCAGCGCCCAATCCCAGCTGAACTCGCTGACCGTGAAGTCCGAAGGCTCTATGACCGGCTACTCGCGCGACAAGTTCCCGCACTGGATAAGCCAAGGGGGTGGCTGCGACACCCGACAGGTGGTGCTCAAGCGTGACGCCGACTACTACAGCGGGAGCTGCCCCGTGACGTCCGGCAAGTGGTACAGCTACTTCGATGGCGTCACCGTGTACTCGCCGTCCGAAATCGACATCGATCATATCGTCCCATTGGCCGAGGCGTGGCGTTCCGGCGCCAGCAGCTGGACCACAGAAAAGCGCCAGAACTTTGCCAACGACCTCAACGGCCCGCAACTGATCGCAGTGACCGCCAGCGTAAACCGGTCCAAGGGTGACCAGGATCCGTCGACGTGGCAGCCACCGCGTTCTGGCGCCGGCTGCGCGTATGCGAAGTGGTGGATCAACACCAAGTACAGCTGGGGCCTGCACCTGCAGTCGTCGGAGAAATCCGCGCTGCAGAGCATGCTCAACACGTGCTCCTACTGAGTCCGTTACTACGTCTGCAAATACTACCAACCGACCGTTGGTAGTACTTGCAGCGTAATCATCCAACCCCAGAAGGGAGTCAATCGTATGGAAAAGAAATCGACAATCTTCACCGCAACCCATGGTGTAATGACAGCTGAGGTCGGCGTGATCAGCGGGGAGCTCGAACTACGTACCACCTGCGATGACGCCGGCGCCCTCACGCTCGCCATCACGTATGTCGGCGCCGAGGAGTGGTACACACTGCCGGGTGAAGACTACCGCCTGCACGATCCGCGTGACCACGAGGTCGTCCACCGCATGCTCGCCACCGTGCTAGAGCGCTCTTGAGGACTGACCTCGCCGTGCTCCCAAAATGCCTAGGAAGCCCAGCAGTTCTTGACAATATTAGCTAATATAAGCATCTTAGCTATTCAAGAAAAGGGCGCTATTATGGAGTAATAAAAAAGCCCAATTTCTCAATTTTAATACTGAGAAATTGGGCTTTTATTTGATGTAACAGTTAGATCTGCTTTTAAATCGTTTTGTTGTGTGCGAAACTCAAGCAATTTTAAGCATCGTTTATAAATATGAGCGCTTAACTGGCCATGAACCTTGTAGTTTACGAAGTTGTACAATTTGTCCTGTATGATAAGCATCGTGCAAAAGGATATTCAGATATTGTTGCCAAACTGGTAGAGAAGGACTTGGTTGATCCAATTCTGCTTCTTGAAGGGATGTTAATGAGGATTGTAAGGCATCATGTACGTGAAGCGTTCGCTTCACTGTTTCTTGCCAGGCATCTTCATCATTAGCTCCACCTTGGACAAACGTGTCATCATTATTTTGTGGAGCAACAAATGTGTCATCTTGATGTAAGCGGGAAAGTAAGCGCTCTTTAAAGGTTAGTAAATGGTTTACATTTTCCCAAATCGTATTAGCGGCCTTTCCTTCTGGTTGCCAACATGCTTGTGCAGCGGTAAGATTTTTTAACGCTTCTGATATCGGTGGGTACCATTCTTCTTCGTAAAAAGCTTGCTTGACTCCATTTTGCAAGATTTCTTTTTTACTCATTAGGATAGCCTCCTTGTTTGTAACTATCTAAATTAGGATTCATTAGTTACCATCAATTTATCAAATTTTCCGAAAAAGATAAAGAAATTCTATTTGAATGTGGTGTTTATGTTTTACTGGAGAGGAACTATTTCATTTTGGTTTTGTACGTCAGTTTACTGTTTATGAAGAAAACGAGTATTCTCATATGGAACAACTTCACTGTGAATTTTTATTTAAACCAACAGATGAGTTAAGAAGTTTAGAGGTATCAGAATGGTCAATGGATTATGATGATATAGATGATTTTTTAAATCATATAGAAAACCTTTAGGAGTTTAAAATACCTTTGAATTTAAAGCCAATAAAATCAGAAATATATCAGGAAGAAGTTTAACCTATTTTTCACTTTCTGGGCAATAGTGGAAGGTCATTATTATTGTCTTTTAAGATTATCTTGAAATCGAGTCTTCTGTTATAGGACGCGATTCTGCAGTAAGGAATTGCGCTCTATCTTTATTTAAAGGGCCAGATTGTGGAATAACACTAAAAGGATAATTGGGTATTTATGTTAAATTCTTATAAGATGATTGTGAAGAAATGTACTTATACTAATGGGGCAGTAGTATGAAGAAGAAATGTTATAATATGTATTGAGTTTTGAATTGTAATCATTTCTGGGGGGGTAAAATGATTCAAATACTGAATAAGAAAGAAAAACTGGTTATTGTAGTTCACGAAATTTATGGAATTAATCAATATATGGAGAGTTTTTGTAAAAGATTATCAGAAAATGACTTTGATATTATCTGTCCAAACTTACTAGAACGTGAACAACCTTTTGATTATTCTGAAGAAGAGATTACCTATCGAAATTTCATGGAGAACATGGGGTTCGCTAAATCTGCACATAAAATAAAGGATATATTATTAGATGTTAAAAATGAATACAATAAAATATATATTGTTGGATTTAGTGTGGGGGCAACTGTTGCTTGGTTGTGTAGTGATCAAGATTGTCTCGCTGGGATAGTGGGATACTATGGTTCAAGAATTAGGAATTACAAAGAAATAGTGCCACTAAGTCCCACAATTTTATTCTTTCCGCAAGAAGAACATTCCTTTGACGTGGATGAGTTAATTTCAAATCTGGATAATAGAAATATCGAGTTACATAAATTTAAAGGAAAACACGGATTTAGTGACCCATACTCTCCTAAATATAATGCAAAATCAGCCCAGAACGCCTTCAATGAAATGCTTAACTTTTTTACAAAACACTGATTGATAAACTAGGCTTATTAAGCTAAACGAGCGCGTTACTTCAACAAGACCTAATATTTATGATCTTCCGCAATCGGGGGCTTATCTGGAACAAGATATGCTCTTTTTTTGTGAAATAAATGATTGAGATTACGGCATTGTTTTGAAATAATTGGTATTGAGTTTTTCGATAGGAACGAATTTTTTTAAATAGTCAATAGAGGACAAATTCAGTGTGAGATTTGAAGAAAAGAACTCAACTAACAAAGATATTATTAAAAAAAAGGATGGAATATATAAGAGGGGGCAAGGGAAGTGGATACAATCAAAACACCAGCACGTTGGAATTTGAATAACCTTCAGTATGGCTTAGACTTAGATAAATTAAAGAAACATTTGAGAAATATCAAAGAAAAGTTGACAGATATCGAGGCAAGGTCCGCATTAGGAATCCTTAAAGAAAATGATTTAGTAACCCTATCAAAAATAATTAAACAGATTGAATCAGCTGAATCGTTTTATTATTGTTTAGCAACAGAAAATATAGAAACTTCTTTTTTAACATCACTAAATGCGAGCATCTCGAAGCTAAAATCCCAAGTTCGGTGTATTATATCTGATTTGCAAGAATCACTGCATAATATGAGTGAAAAAGAAATTGTTGAATGGTCCAACAGTATTAGTCAAAAAAGGTTTATAGCGGAGATATTGAATGATAGGGCAAGGACGAGCAGTGAAGAAAAAAAAATATCAAGTTTTATCGGAGAAACATTAAGCTGTCTGGAAGACATATATAGGCAACTTCGTAATAATTTGAAAGTGAGAATTGAACTTGGAAATGGAGAAAATGAATTATCTTTTACTGACGCTGATAATTTTGCAATGTCTCACCCTGATCCAACAAAAAGGCATCTCGTATTTAAGGAATTAAACCACACTCTTGAATTACAGGCCAACGTGTTTGCTTCTATTTATAATCAGATGGTTGGACTAAGGCTTAATGAGAACAGGATTAAAAATGTCGATTACCTTGATGAATCTTTAAAATTAAATGGTATATCTAAGACAACACTTAATGTTATGTGGGATGCAGTAGATTCCTACTCGAATAAATTTTCTGAGTATTTAAAAATCAGAGCGAAAGAAGCAGAGAAAGGAAAACTTTCGTGGCATGAATTAATGAGTTCCTCTCAGGACGTAACCCTTAAAATTACAATCTCACAAGCCATCGAGGGAATAACTAAGTCACTTGAAAACATTGACAGCAAAATATCCGAATACGTGAAGGATGTAATTTCAAAAGATTGGGTAGATGTAGAACAACGTAAAACAAAACCACATGGAGGTTTTTGTGCTCCATTTATTGCTGAAGGTGAGTCAAGAATTTCATTAAGCTATGACGATAGTATAGACAGTGCAAGAAGACTTGCACACGAATTAGGTCATGCTTGGCACTTCCAACAAATGAAAGATGTACCATCATTGCGATTTTCCGAAGAAACTTTCGAAATGACAATGGCAGAAACCTCTTCTATCTTTTTTGAAACTGCATTTATTAATTATGTAATTAAAGACACAAGAGATGTTTCAATCAAAAAAGCAATTCTTGGATGGAAGATTGAACGGAGTTTAAATTATTTAATGTCAATTAGAGGAGCTTTCTTATTTGAAAACAGTTTTTATGAGTACAGAAAAAATGAACAATTAGATGCAAAGCAGGTAGAAAAGCTTTCGTTACAATGTCAGGAAAAGGCTTTTGGTAATGGATTAAGTGAATATGAACCATATGTGTGGATTAAATATGGACAGTTCTATCAAGCTGATGTTCCTTTTTATAATTATCCATACTCTTTTGGTTTCTTGTTAAGTATTGGACTTTTAGAAATATCTAAAGGCAATGAACTTTTCCAAAAAAAGTTCCAAGAATTTTTAAGTGAAACTGGAATGCTGCCTCTCGAGCAGCTAATCAAAAAACATTTTAATTTAGATCTCACACAACATGAATTTTGGGAAAAATCGATCCAACGTTTGTTAGAAGATATAAACCAATATGAAAATTGTTAAAGTAAGTGTTGTTTATAAATTGCTCCTTAATTAAGGGGCTAATGCTAGAAACGAGACAATGCTTATTCCGAATCGGGAGCCTACCTGTAATAAGGTAAGTGTCCTTTTTATTGGAATAAAAGATTGAGTTAATCCTCTAATTTTGAAATAATTATCGGAAGTTTAGTTAATAATCAAAGTTTTAAATTATATGGATTAAATATTGAAGGGTGAGTACTTGTGAAGGGGAAATTTGATGTAGATGAAATGATAATTCGTAAATGTAATGGTTTACTCCTTTAGTGGTCATGATGTGCGGTGTAGCAGGTTCCGGAAAGACTACATTCGCTCAACAATTAGAAAAGAAAGGTTTTGTACGTCTTTCTATAGACGAAGAAATTTGGTCGAGTAAGGGTCATTATTTTATTGACTATCCCGCCTGAAAAGTATGAGCAATACAAGGAAGATGCAGTAGTGAAATTACGCAATCAATTGGTAAAATTAATTCAACGAAGCCAACGTTTTGATGCAAATGCAGCTTTTCCTATAACAGAAGATATTTTGACTTCTTTTCTTATTGCTTTTGAAGTACCTAAAGGCGAGGGGGAAATTGTTATTGAGCACTAAAGGTGTAATGTTCTTGCTCGGATGGCATTTGAAGAAGAATATCGATCCCTCAAAAATCCGGTGCTTTAAAAGAACACTGAAGGAACTCCAAATTAAGTAGGAGTTCCCTTTTAATGTATTAGAAAAGCAAGTCAATTAATAAGATTCTGCTGCCGCAGCAGATTCCTGCTAACCTATTTCCAATATTGCTTATAATGAAATGTTGATGTGTTTACACCCTTCAAATGAACCTGTTTCTTAAATGCTGCTTTTCTTTAATCCTGTCCATAACTCACATCTTTATCAGGGTGGGAGAAAGGAAATCCATTTGGTTTTTTCTTACTTTCGATGAGCTCACGGTTCTCACTTGTATTCCAGCCGATATCATTTGTGGGGTGCACCCATTGATCGCCTGCCATAATCTCAGGATCGACTTCATCGCTCCACTGATTTAATGGAGAGTGCTTCGAATCATAAAAACTATCGCCAATGACAACGCCGTGTTCATTGATAAACGGTTTTTGCATACTGATTCCTGTGCCTTTCCACGATGGTGCATTTGCTTGATGAGGCAGCGTTTCTTCTAAAGAAAAGCTGTCTTTTTCAGTCATCGACATCACCTCAAAGGTAGTATGTTCGTTTTTTAGTATTTTTATGAAAGGTTTGACTTATTTTCGGTAATGCTAATAAAAATGGCTGTTTCCGTTTGCGTGAAAAGACTAAATCCCTTAGATAATAAAGGTTTGCTGCTCTTTAAATGCGCAATGATTTAGAAATGAGCCTAAAAAAGGAGTGATCGCAATGAATCAGCAATTTCCAGTTGCAATGCTGCAGGAAGAATACTTGGAAAAAGTAAAGAAAATGGAGAAGGAGCTTCGTGAAGAAACTGGTGAAGAGATCGTTCTTATTGCCTACCAGCATCAGCATGAAAGAAATTGACTCGTTTTCCCTCTCATAAGATTCCGAAAAAGATTTACACTAAGAACAGTGAGTAGAGCTCACTATTTTCTTGCGAGGGGGATTTACTATGAAACGAAAAGCTGCAAGAGATCAAGCAATCAAGAATAATTTTACGCCTAAAGAAAGTTTGCCTGATACTGAGTTCTCGGCTGAAGCTGCATACAGTCAGGAAAATCCTATAAAGGGCGCAAACCGCAACAGTAAAAATGGAAGCAAAGGGCGTTCCGGAGGATCGTTCTCATGACAAAGAAAACGCTCAAAAGCAAGGATAGCGGACAGCATAAAAAGCCGATGGAACCGAGTCTTCTTGAGGAAGAGTTTGGCTCTGAAATGGGTGATTATAATTCCACGAAGATTTTAGATACACTTGCAGAGAAAAAAGAAAAGAAATGCAAAAAAAGCGAAAAGCAAGAGGATTAAACCTCTCGCTTTTCGCTTTTTTAGAAGATATAAGAAAGAATAAAAATTTGTGCATTGATGGCGAGCGGAATCGCCCAACTCCTCGGCCATAACAAATCCGCAGGAAAAGTCAAACCCGGACTTTTCTGCCGGATTCTTTTCTGTCATGCCTGCACTAAACGGGCCATCCGCATTTCTAATCTCAGCTAACCTTATCTTCGAGCTTTTGCTCTGTCACTGCATAAGGAGTTGTTTTTAGCGAAATTGGATCGTAATGGACGAGTATAATACTTTCCCCCATGATCAGTTCACCGGTTTTTAAATAGGCGTCCAGCTGAAACGGCACTTTATCGAGCACGGTGTGCTTGTACAAATCTTTCTCAGCAAATTCCTTTTTTTCAAACTCATCGCCAAGCAGGCTTGGTTTAGAGAGAATACTTTGATAAAGTTTGCTTCTTTCCATTTTAGACAGCATATCATCCCACCAAGGTTTGCGCGGCTTATGCTTTTGAGAAACCAAATAATCAAATTTCATAAAGCCTTCTGCAACTGCTGCCTGCTCAACGTAATGAGCGGATAAGAATGTATGAAGCCGTTTAAACAAGTCTTCGAGCTGATGACCGATTCTGACCCATCCTTTTTCGTCCCAATATTTTCCGAACGCCTGGAAAAAGTCAAACGGTGTAGGAAAGACATGGTTGATTAAGTACTCGACTGTCGCATCCATCCGATGATCGTTCCAATATTTCTCCAAAACATCTTCCACTTGTTTGATTTTCACAATGTCCTCAAACGGGAGCACGTTGTTTTTCAAAATTTCATATGGAGAGTGGTCCATATAAACGTAATCATGATCAGCAGCACGCAAACGAAGGCCTGTTCCTCGAAGCATTTTTAAGAAACCGAGCTGCATTTCTTCAGGACGCATCTCAAAGACGTCATTAAATGTTTTTCGGAAGGAAGTGTAATCTTCTTCTGGCAAACCAGCGATTAAATCAAGATGCTGATCAATTTTTCCGCCTTCTTTAACCATTGTTACAGTACGAGTTAATTTACTGAAGTTCTGACGTCTCATGACAAGATCATTTGTCGCATCATTAGTAGACTGAACCCCAATTTCAAAGCGGAACAATCCTTTAGGAGCGTTTTCGTTTAAAAATTGAATAACCTCGGGACGCATAATGTCAGCCGTAATTTCAAATTGAAAGACCGTTCCCGGAAGGTGTTCATCAATCAGGAATTGAAACATTTCCATTGCATAGCTTCTGCTGATGTTGAATGTACGATCTACGAATTTAATCGTTTTTGCACCATTTTTCATTAAATAGCGGATATCATCTTTTACTTTTTCCCGATCAAAATAGCGAACGCCTACTTCTATTGATGAAAGACAGAATTGGCAGCTGAAAGGACAGCCTCTGCTTGTTTCAATATAGGTCACTCGTTTTGAAAGGTGGGGAATATCTTCCTCGAACCGGAAAGGCGACGCTAAATCAGCGAGATTCACTTTATTTCTTTGTGGAGTGATGATAATCGAGCCGTTTTCTCTGAATGCAATTCCGCTTACTTTTTTAAAGTCTTTTCCAGAATGCAGTTCTCCAAGGAATTGCTTAAATGTTTCTTCACCTTCGCCAATGACGATATGATCAACTTCAGGAATCTTCTCCATCCATTCACGTGTATCATACGTTACTTCAGGACCGCCAAGAACGATAATGAGTTCAGGATTAATTTTTTTCATCATTTTAATGATTTTGATTGTTTCTTCAATATTCCATATATAACAGCTAAATCCGACAACTTCGGGCTGCATGCGAAAAAGGTCTGTCACGACATTCATTGCAGGGTCTTTTATCGTATACTCAGCAAGCGTCACGTCAAAATCCGGCTGGGCATGTGCTTTTAAACAGCGCAGGGCAAGACTTGTATGGATGTATTTAGCATTTAATGTACTTATTAGTACAACTTTCATTTAAAACACCACTTCTACTTAATTTTTGAATCAATCTATTTTATCACATTTTAACCATAATAAACGAAGGGTAAAAACATGGAAAACCATCACCTGGCACGGTGATGGTTTTCTGTCTATCGATATTGAACCTTTTCTTCTCTGTTTTTAAAGTGCTTTTTCAAATTTGTTGCTTTTAATTCAATGATTGGCTGTGTCACTGTTTTAACAAAATTTGTCGATAATATAAATGTCAGCAGAACGGAAATTACAATAATCAGTGTGACGCTCTGATAATCCTTCAGCCATTCTAAAGCCTCACTGTTCCTGAATGATCTGACGATGAAGCCATGGAGGAGATAAACATAGAATGTTCTAGTTCCCCAATGCGTGAAGAAGTAGTTTCTCTTTGGAATTAATGAAAAGAAACTAAAGGTCAGGACAAATGTCAAACCATAAAATCCTAAACGGATCCATGCATTTTCCGCACCAACTTCACCGAATGCTGAGTAAGGCTTAGAGCCAAACAGCCATTCATAATCAAAGTCAAGATAGAAATAGGTGATAAACGTTACAATCAAAATGGCAATGGATGCAAAACGAACTTTAGATGTTGTTAGTTTTTTGAAATGAGATTTATCAAGATAGAATCCTGCTAAAAAGAGCGGGAAAAACACAAATGTTCTTGATACACTTAAGTAATTGCTTGCAGAATCTACATAGCCTATCGCTACCCCAAGTCCAATAGCAATCAGCATAGCCCATTTCTTATCCAATTTTGTATAGGCGAATAAGAATAGATTCCAGAAAAACAAACTCATCAGGAACCATAATGACCAGTGTGGATCTAATGGATCAACCGTAAGAGTGCTTTCTGATTCGACTAAGAAGTAATACACAGAGTAAATTCCCTGAAAGATTAAATAAGGAATGATCAGTTTTTTAAATATTTTCTGTACATAGCCTTTTTTATTGTAGCCTTTGGCAAAAAATCCAGAGATCAAAATAAAAGCTGGCATATGAAAGGTATATACAAATTTATAGACGTTCAGCATAAATTCATTATCATCAATAAAAGAGCGGATGACATGACCAAACACAACAAGGATGATCAAAATAAATTTCGCATTATCAAAGTAGCTCTCCCGATTTTTCACACTATCACCTATTTTCACAGAAGTCATAAGAGGCTTCACATTATTTTCCGACATGTTTTAGGTATTACTCTTTTACCCATCATAACAAGAGTTTAAAACAGAGAAATTGGAATATAAGCTTTTTTAATGGGATTGTAAAGAACATGTAAGCTAACTGTAAAATGTTATAATATTGCGCTTTTTCTGTCAGAAATTAAATTATTATATAGGTCCTTTGGACTAAAAATGTCATTAAATAGAAAACGGTGAAGGACTATTCAGTAAATTGTAGAATTTAAAAAGGATGAAATTTTGCCCGGCGGCAAGGAGCGAAAAAGCATGAGTCATGTTATAAATAAGTGTGAATTAGCATCGTTGCAGGAGCAGATTGAGGGATTGAAAAAAGAAAACAAAAGCCTGAAGGAAAAAAGCCGTCAACATGAAATTGTCTTTGAAAGTGCAATGGAAGCGATCATCATTATCGATGAAAAGTTTCATTTTATAGATTGCAATCAATCAGCATGCCATCTTTTTCAATTAACAAAAAAAGAGCTTCAAAAGCGGAAGATGTGCGACTTCTTATCACTGGTTCCACATCAGCAGCTGCATAAACAAGTGGAAGAGCTTCGTGATCGCGACCAGGTTGCAGATGAGTTAATCATCAAACTTGATAATGGACAAGTGAAATTTATTGAAATTTCAATTCAGAAAAATGCGCTTGGCACGAGGCATTTAGCGTTAATGCGGGATATTTCCTCAAATAAAATGCTTGAAAGAGAACGGACAATTAATGAACAGCTATTTAAAGATCTTTTCCATCGCGCTGTCGATGGAATTGTGATTTTTGATGGGAGCGGACAATTCATTGATGCGAACGGATCATTTTGTTCTAATTTTGAGATTGATAAAAGTCAGCTGAGCACCTTTAAACTCCATGATTTTATAGAAGGGGAAAATCAATTTAAGCTTGATAAGCTGTGGTCCATCTTAAATGAAGGGGGACGTGCTAAAGGAGAAATGCCGGTCCTTCTTAAATCTGGCCGGAAAAAGGTATTTGAGTTTACTTCCACATCAAATGTCCTGAGCGGCTTTAATATGGCAATCATGAGAGATATTACTGAAAAGCGGAATATGGAAATGCAGCTTTTCAAAAGTGAAGAGCGATTCAGGGAGATTTTCGAAAATGCGATTGATGCTATCATTATTTGGAACAATGACGGCAGAATTATCTCTGCAAATCAGTCTGCAAGCCGTACGTTTGAATTGTCGGTTGAAAATTTAATCAGCAGCAGAATTTATGATTTTATTGATTTAAACGATTTGAAATTCAGAGCTGCCAGAAAAGAATATATACGCTCAGGTGCCATTCGGGAAGAATTATTATTTTATATGCCAAACGGACAATGCAAACAGCTTGAATTCACGTCAAAAATGGACGTAACGGATGGCCATCACTTAACCATTCTCAGAAATGTGAGCGACCGAAAAAGAATGGAAAAAGAGCTTCGTGAAAGCGAACAAAAATTCAGGAAAATATTTAATGGCGCTATGGACGGCATCGTTCTGCTTGATGATAGCTACAATATTATTGATGCAAATCCGACAGCAAGCTTCATTCTCGATATTCCGCTGGAACATATTCATAAATACAACCTCCATGAGCTTATTTCTTACGATAAGATGGAAAGCGGATCGATGCATTTCTTTGATGAAATGACAGAGGAAATACCGTTTAAGCTTCAAAACAATAAAGAGAAAATTCTTGAATTTTCGTTAAAGAGAAACATTATTGAAAACTTGAACCTTGCCATATTCCGAGACATTACTGAAAAGAAGGAATTGGAGGAACGTTTGCGCAAATCGGACACGCTGAGCGTGGTAGGAGAGCTTGCAGCAGGGATTGCACATGAAATCCGTAATCCTATGACAGCTTTAAAAGGCTTCATTCAGCTCCTTGAAGCGAATGTAAAAGAAGATTTCTCAATGTACTTTAATGTGATTACATCTGAATTAAGCAGAATTGAATCCATTATTACAGAGTTTCTGATTCTGGCGAAACCGCAGGCCATTTCGTATCAGGAAAAAGACGTTGTGACGATCATGAAAGAAACAATTGATCTTCTGAATGCCCAGGCTATTTTAGTTAATGTTCAAATTCAGCTGAACCATAACGGTTCCGTTCCGCTCGTTTATTGCGAGCCTAATCAGCTCAAACAGGTATTTATCAATATTTTGAAAAATGCAATCGAAGTCATGCCAAGCGGTGGAACCATTCAAGTCGATATTTTTATGAAAAATGAGAATGAGCTGAAAATCACCATTATTGATGAAGGTTCCGGCATACCGGAGGACAAAATAAAAAGGCTAGGCGAACCTTTTTATACAACAAAAGACAGAGGAACAGGCCTCGGTTTAATGGTAAGCTATAAAATTATTGAAGAGCATTGCGGCATTGTTGAAGTAGAAAGCAAAGTCGGAAACGGCACAGCCTTTCATATCACCTTGCCAATCAAACAAACGATGTGAAAGGAAATTATATGCATTTTTATACAACAGCAGACACACCGATTGGCACGCTGATCATATCAGCTTCTGATGATTTTATTACCAGGCTGTTTCTTACAGCTGGACAATTTGAAGAGCACCTGCAGCACAATCCGATGACACAATCTGATGATCATCCTTTGCTAATCGAAGCAAAAAAACAATTATTCGATTACTTTGAAGGCAAACGAACTCAATTTGAACTTCCATTCAGGCAGTCAGGCACATCCTTTCAAGAACAAGTGTGGAATGCGCTTGCGGAGATCCCTTATGGAGAATCATGGACGTATTTAGATGTAGCCGTGAAAATCGGAAATCCAAAAGCTGTCCGTGCAATCGGACAAGCAAACAAGTCAAATTCACTGCCTATTTTCATACCATGCCACCGAGTCATTGGCACGAGCGGTAAGCTGACAGGATATGCAGGCACGAAAACAGATCTTAAGGCCGCTCTTCTTGACCTTGAAAAAATTTCGTATCGATTGTGATTTGCTTGTCACATACATACCCTTGCGACATAGTATTTAGTATAGTGAAAAAAGTTGCCTGATAGCAAAACGGGGTGAGTATGATGCGAATCTGGAAACGTCCAAGCAAACTTGCATTCTACGCTGATTTATTTTCAAAAATGAATGTGATTACAGAAGATCAAAAAAAGACCATTTTGACTAAAAATAAGAAGTTCAGCATTTGACTGAGCTTCTTTGCTGTGACGAGGGGGAATTTAAATGGGAGATCCGAAAGATGAAAAAGGAATATATACCGATTTTATAAATCGCATGACATACGGGGAATACTTGCATCTGGATACGCTGCTCAGCAGTCAAAAGCGATTGTCCGGACACCATGACGAAATGCTGTTTATCATCATACATCAAGTAAGCGAGCTATGGATGAAGCTGATTTTGCATGAATTGCAGGCAAGCATCGAAGCTATTGAAAAAGGAGATTTATCACTGGCATTCAAGATGCTGGCACGGGTATCAAAAATTCAGTCGCAAATCATTGAGGCATGGGATGTTCTATCAACCTTGACTCCATCTGAATATGTACAGTTTCGCGACAAGCTTGGACAGGCTTCCGGCTTTCAATCCCATCAGTACCGAATGATTGAATTTGCACTGGGGTACAAAACACGGCATGTCCTTGAAATTTATAAAAAAGATCCAAATTTGCATCAAGCATTATCTGAAGCTTTGAGCAAACCAAGCATCTATGATGTTTCCATAATAACACTGGCATCAGCGGGATTGCCCATTCCGGATGAGGCCCTGAACAGGGATGTCTCCGTGACATATGAAGGCAATCCCGCTGTTGAAGCTGCATGGCTTGAGGTATATCGCAACCCTGATGCGTACTGGGATTTGTATGAGCTGGCTGAAAAACTGATTGATATAGAAGATTGGCTGCAGCAGTGGCGTTTCAGACACATGAAAACTGTGGAACGCATTATTGGGTTTAAAAAAGGAACTGGAGGATCATCGGGTGTTACTTATTTGAAGAAAGTCTTGGATCATCGTTTTTTTCCAGAGCTATGGGATATCCGCACTAAATTATGAACACTTGCCTCAGCCTTAGGGTTCATTACTGCCATTTACGCAGACTGGTAAATGAGAAGGAAAGAAGAGCAGCATTCCGAATGAGGGATGCTGCTCTTTTTTATGCTGTGATTTAATAAAAAACCAAATTGACAGAAGGATTCCAATTAGATTATCATCTAATTAGATAGTAATCTAATTGGAGGCGGTCTTTTGCAGCTGAATAAACTAGTCACATTTCATAAAGTCATGGGGGATGCAACGCGTATCCGTATTCTGGCTCTTCTTTCAAAAGGGCCTAAGAATGGCCAGGCGCTTGCAGGCATACTTGGATTGACTCCTCCAACCATTACACATCATTTAACAAAGCTTAGAGAAATCAGCATTATTTCTGAAAAAAGGGTGAAAAACACCATTTACTTTCAAGTGAATGAAAAGCTGCTTCAGCAGCTTTCACATGGAATGATGGATATCATAACAGGCAAAGGGGAGCTTGAGATGAATCAGGAGAAAACAGGCGAGCATACAAAAATACTAGGAAATTACTTAACAAAAGATGGAAAACTGAAAACAATCCCGCCTCAAAGGAAAAGAAGATTAATAGTCCTATATCATTTAGCAAAAGGCTTTGAAGCTGGAAAAAATATCCTGAGAAAGAAATAAATGAATACATTAAACAATTTCACGAGGATTTTGCAACCATTCGCAGAGAATTTATCGTTAATCACATCATGTACCGTGAGGATGGAGTCTATGAGCTGAATCCAAAGGAACTTTGGGCGAAAATTGATTAACATCGAAAATTAGCTGAAAGGATTATGTGAAAAAATGATTACATTCGAATTCAGACAGGATCGCCATTTGCCAATTGAATTGGAGATCATGAACTCCAACCCGGAATTCAATCAAATTTCAAATGGGAAGACTCATCTTAACCAAGAAGATTTAGATAAGGAACGGCAAGAAGGAAAAGCTGTACATGCGAAGCGATATGTAATCAAGGAGCATGAACAATATATCGGTATCATTGAATATTGCCCATTAAACCCAAATGATGGAAAGCCTTGGATTGGATTATTTGTGATGCATAAGGATTTCCAAGGGAAAGGTCTTGCAAAACTTGCTTATGAAAACGCAGAAGCACATCTTGCTGCAGAAGGTTTCAAGGAAATCAGACTCGGTGTTCTGAAAAATAATGTTCGGGGCATTAGGTTTTGGGAACGAATGGGGTATACAGCTTTTAAAGAAGGCATGCATGAGAATAAGCCGATTTTTCATTATCAGAAGAGAATAAAAGAGAGCGATAATATATAATGAAAAAGGAAAAGAGCTCTCTGGTGAGGGCTCTTACTCTATTAGAAAATAATTTATCAGTGTAAATAGAAGTTTTATCAGTTTAAGACTATTTTTCAGAATTGCAAGGGTCTAGATCAAGAATCCGTGTGCCCTTACCAAAGCAGCAGTCCGTCTGCTTATGCTTCTGCCCTGAATACATTCTGAATTTCATTGCTTAAATCTCCTGATAGAACTCCTCTTTCTGTAATGATTCCTGTAATCAGGTGATGTGGAGTCACGTCAAAGGCAGGATTGAATACTTTCACATTATCCGGGGCAATTTGCTGACCGCCGAAATGTGTAATTTCCTTAGGGTCCCTCTCTTCGATTGGGATGCCTGAACCATTTTTCGTTTCAATGTCAAACGTAGAAAGCGGTGCTGCCACATAAAACGGAATTTGAAAGGCATTTGCTAAAAGAGCAAGATTATAGGTTCCGATTTTATTGGCTGTATCACCATTAGCTGCAATTCGGTCTGCGCCAACGATAATGGCAGAAATTCCTTTAGAGAAAATAGTATGTGCCGCCATATTGTCAGTAATGAGCGTCACATCAATATCAGCCTGCATGAGCTCCCATGCTGTCAGCCGTGCCCCCTGCAAAACTGGGCGGGTTTCACACGCAAAAACAGAAAGATTAATTTCTTTTTCTTTTGCAAGGTAGAATGGGGCAAGAGCTGTGCCATAGCGAGCTGTTGCGATTGAGCCTGCATTGCATATGGTCATCACAGAATCACCGTCTTTGAAAAGGGGAAGAGCATGTTCCCCAATACTGCGGCATGTGGCCTCGTCCTCGACTTGGATTTGAATCGCTTCATGAATCAGGATCGTTTTCGCTTCATTCACTGAAACAGCTGCCTGCACACTTTTCAGCAATCTGCCGAGCGCCCAAAATAGATTAACAGCAGTAGGCCTTGAAGTGGCAAGGTAATCATGATCAAGGGAAAGCTGCTGATGAAATTCATCTAATGCTTCGGTTTCATACTGTTTTGCAGCGAGTGCAAGTCCAAATGCAGCAGTGATGCCGATTGCAGGAGCACCGCGCACTTTTAAGGCTTTGATGGCATCCCATACGTCTGATAAGGTGTGCAGATGGATGTATTCTGTCACGGCAGGCAGCTTTTGCTGATCAAGCAGTCGAATATAGGTTTCTTTCCACTCAACAGATCGGGGGATTATGGTGTTTGTATAAGACATGATGTTTTCTCCTTATCTGACAGGCACTTGTTTGAAATGTTCTGCAATGTCTGCTGTTGTTTTAATGGTTTCACGATTTTTAATAAGCTTGCTTCCAAGATGAAGGGCACGCTGCTTTGCCTCGATTTTTTGCTCAAGAGGTTCAATGGAATCAAGATCTGCAACGTGTGCAAGTCCGATTGTCCTCCGGATGATTTCGATTCCTGCAAAACCAATAGCATCTTCAAATGCTTTTTCTAAAATGAACGGGAGATAGCCTGGAACCTTAGTGAAAACTTCCAAACTGTCAATATTCCATGCTTTTGAAAATACTTCAGCAAACACATCCCAAACGGTCTCAATATGGTCTAGAAGTACTTGCTGTTTCTCTTCTTCTCTTGAGATCGCATTCATCAATAGATTAGCGATGAAATGGCCGATATCAAATCCAATCGGACCATAATATGCGAACTCAGGATCAATCACCTTTGTCTCAGTGTCACTGGCAAAAATACTGCCTGTATGAAGATCACCGTGTACAAGAGTCTCTGCCTCGGTTAAAAATTTATGTTTTAGTTTGGCTACTTCAAGCTTTAGGTGATGATCATTCCAGATTTGTTCAGCATCATGTCTCAGTTCTTCTTCAAAGCTGTTCGATTCTAAATCGAAAAACGGATCAGTAAACACAAAATCTTCTGTAATTTTGCAAAGCTCAGGGTTTGAGAACTGTTTCACCAGCTGCTTTTTCGTTTGCGGATTCAGAGCAAAATCAGAATGGTAGAAAAGTGTTTTTCCTAAAAATTCACCGATATGGCGGGATAAAAGAGGGAAGTCTTTTCCTTCAATCAAACCGGCTCTTGCAATCTGTAAATGAGAGAGGTCCTCCATAGCGGTTATGGCCAGCGTCTCATCAGAATAATAGATTTTTGGCACATATGAACTTGCAAATTCAGCTTGTTTAAGCAGTGCGCTGCTTTCAATCCGGGCACGGTCAAGCGTCAATGGCCAGCTTTCACCAAGAACTTTTGCATAAGGGAGCGCTTGTTTAATGATGATCCCTTTCTGATGTTCATTGACGATGTGAAAAACAAGATTCAAGTTGCCGTCTCCAATTTCCCTGCAAGTCAGAACGCTTTTCTCTTCGAATAATCCGAGTCTCAAGGCGAGAGCAATAGCGGCACTTTCCGTTAATGGTTCATAAGCAGCAAATCGATTTTTTGACATGGTATTTAACCCTCCAGTTTATTGATTAGAGGCTTTTCATGGCAAGAACAAAAGCGCAGGCGCTGCAGCTTACGCAGATAACTTTATTTCAATATCTGCAACTATTTGCCTTTTATATTTTCCTAAACCATAAGAAAAGCCTCTTTCCACAGTGAAAGAGGCTTGAAGGCATAGGCTTCGCACCTCTTATCTGCCAGAAAGAACTTCTTTCTGTTGGAATTAGCACCGTGCCTTGTAGGAGGACTCTCCTCGCGCATAAAATACTGCGCCCCATTTTACAATGGTTTTACGGTCGGTTGCTGGGCGTCATCGGGCCAAATCCCTCAGCCTACTCTTGATAAGAGATAGTATGAAATTGTTTTTTAATAAAAAATGTATATTCGGACTATTTTAAATATATCACTTGTTTTGAATCTTAACAGGTATAATAAAAAAAAGTCAATCCTTTTTTTAGACTCATTTCTTATAAATTTCTAGAACGACTAACAATAATAAAGTAAGGACCTTGAAACGAAAAAACACTTTTTTAAGAGTAAAAATGAGGAAGTCGGTCTTCAAAAATAGGAATTTGTTTCCTGATTTCCTTTACTTTCCCCATCTCAAGCATGGTTGTTAGAGAAGCTGGTTCTGTGCCAGCTTCAGCCAAAATCTCTCCCCAAGGGTCAATAATCATAGAATGGCCGGCGAATTCATTTTTTGGATCTCTGCCTGAACGGTTGCAGGCAACAATATAACATTGATTTTCAATGGCACGGCTGATCAGCATGGATCTCCAATGATTCACTCTCGGAAGAGGCCATTCAGCCACAACATACAGGACTTCTGCTCCTACGGTCGTATGAGCCCGGATCCATTCTGGAAAACGGATATCATAGCAAATGACCCCGGCACTTTGAATGCCGTCCAATGCAAAGAGTCCTTTTTCCGAACCGGCGTTTAAGTATAGATGCTCATCCATAAGCTTAAATAAATGCAGCTTGCTGTATTCATGTACAAGCGCCCCGTCTCTGTCGAAAATATACATCGTGTTCGTCACACCTGACTTTGTTTTTTTCGCGATGGAGCCGGCAACGATATTTACTTTATGGGCTTTCGCAAGGCTGCTGATCAATGTTTTTGTCTTATTGCCGTCATGATCCGCTATTTCGTCGAGACGTGTTAAATCATAGCCAGTAGTCCATAGTTCAGGGAGCACGATCACATCAGATTTTTCAGTTTTTACGATTTTTTCAATTTCTTTTTTTACGGTTTCAGCATTTGCTTTTGGTTCTCCAAAGGCAAGGTCTATTTGCAGGCATGTCACTTTTGGATTCATAAAACGTCATCTCCGCCTTAAAATTTTTCTTTACAAGCTGACTCTAACAATATATTATTTTTGACTAGAATTTCAAGAATTTTTTGAGAAGGTGTAAAACATGAAAAACTTTAAACAATCACAGTTATTAAATAAGCTTCCAAAGCAATTTTTTGCAAGCTTGGTAGCGAGAGTAAATGCGAGTATAGAAGCGGGACATGATGTCATTAATTTAGGGCAGGGAAATCCAGATCAGCCGACTCCCCCTCATATCGTGAAGGCGCTTCAAGAGGCAGCTGAAAATCCAAACTATCACAAGTATTCACCGTTTCGCGGACAGAAATTTCTAAAAGAAGCCATCGTGCGATTTTACGAGAGGGAGTATGGTGTCAGCCTAGATCCAGACAAAGAGGTTGCCATTTTGTTTGGGGGAAAAGCAGGGCTTGTAGAAATTCCGCAATGTTTATTAGATCCAGATGATTTAGTGCTGGTGCCGGATCCCGGGTATCCCGATTATTGGTCTGGAGTAGAGCTTTCGCGGGCTAAGATGGAATTTATGCCCCTTTTGAAAGAAAACGAGTTTCTTCCGGATTACGGACAAATTTCAGATGACATGAAACATCAGGCAAAGCTTATGTTTTTAAATTATCCGAACAATCCGACGGGTGCTGTTGCCACAAAGGAATTTTTTGATGAAACGGTTGCGTTTGCAAAAGAAAATGACATTTGTGTCGTTCACGATTTTGCCTATGGAGCCATTGGATTTGACGGAAAAAAACCTGTCAGCTATTTAGAAGCCGAAGGTGCTAAAGAGACAGGGATTGAGATCTACACACTCTCAAAAACGTATAATATGGCAGGCTGGAGAATTGGCTTTGCGATCGGAAATGAAAGTGTGATTGAAGCTATTAATCTGCTGCAGGATCATATGTTTGTCAGCGTATTCAGCGCCATTCAGGAAGCGGCTGCTGCTGCCCTCCTGGAATCACAAACTTGTGTAGAAGAATTAGTAGATCGTTACGAGAGCCGCCGTCGTGTTTTCATTACAGCATTAAACGAAATCGGCTGGAAGGTAGAAGCGCCGCCAGGATCGTTTTTTGTATGGCTGCCGGTTCCAGAAGGCTTTACTTCTGAATCCTTTGCTGATTACCTGCTTGAGCACGCACATGTTTGTGTGGCTCCAGGCATCGGGTTTGGGAGATTTGGAGAAGGGTACGTCAGGGCTGGTCTGTTAACGTCAGAAGACAGATTAAGAGAAGCAGCTGAAAGAATAAAATCGTTGAATCTATTTTAAATTAGAGTTGACAGTCAAAAAAAAAGCTGTCATAATCCAAATTAATTTCATGTAAAATTCAGAACATACAGGAAAAGCGGAAGCTCCTTGGTCAGCGCAGGCATGGCAGATAAGGATCAGACGGAAAAGTCCGGGTTTGACTTCATTGGCGGAGCCGTTCTGACAGAGGAGAAAGGCGCTGAAGCTTAACATCCATGTGAACTATTTTTACTATCCAAAATTACTTAAATAAGCCATTCTTATCAAGAGCAGGTGGAGGGACTAGCCCGATGAAGCCCGGCAACCGACTTAAACTTTGGTTTAAGCACGGTGCTAAATCTTGCAGCATTCGCTGATAGATAAGGATCTTAGCCATGTTAGATAAGGTCTCTTTTCAGTTAGCGGAAAAGGGGCCTTTTTATATTGTTATGGAAGGAAGGTACAGACATGAGCGGAATGACAGCGACATATCTAATCCATGATGAAAAAAATTTAGAAAAAAGAGCAGACGGAATTGCTCTCGGTTTAACGGTTGGGTCATGGACAGACCTTCCTAAACTGACACAAGTTCAATTGCAGCAGCATAAAGGAAGGGTCATCTCAGTTGAAGAAATTGAATCCGATGAAAAGACAGATGCCTACTTAGGCAAACGTGTTAAAAAAGGCTTGATTAAGATTTTTTATCCAGGTGTTAACTTTACGCATGATCTGCCGGCAATTCTCTCTACCGTATTCGGCAAGCTTTCTCTTGACGGTGAAGTGAAGCTCCTTGATTTAGATTTTTCAGATGATATTCTTTCTTCTTTTCAAGGGCCGAAATTTGGGATTAAAGGGATCCGGGAAAAGCTTGGAGTTTTTGACAGACCATTGCTGATGAGCATTTTTAAAGGTGTGATCGGACGTGATCTGAATTTCCTGAAGGATCAGCTTAGAGACCAGGTGCTTGGCGGAGTCGATTTGGTTAAGGATGATGAAATCCTTTTTGAAAATGAATTAACGCCATTTGAAGGTCGCATAACAGCCGGGAGAGAAGTTTTAAGAGAGGTCTATGAGCAGACCGGTCATCGGTCGATGTATGCCGTACATTTATCCGGCAGAACGTATGAGTTAAAAGAAAAAGCGAAGCGTGCAGCAGACCTTGGAGCAGACGCGTTGCTGTTTAACGTATTTGCATACGGACTGGATGTACTTCAAAGCTTAGCCGAGGATAGAGACATTGGTATTCCAATTATGGCACATCCTGCTGTAAGCGGTGCCTTGGCATCATCAAATCTATATGGAATCTCGCATTCTCTTTTACTGGGAAAATTGCTGAGATACAGCGGGGCAGATTTTTCCTTGTTTCCTTCACCGTATGGAAGTGTTGCGCTTGACAGAGATGCTGCACTTGCGATTAGTGCTGCATGTAAAGGAAAAGAAGAGCTGAAAGAAACCTTCCCGGTGCCTTCTGCAGGAATTCATCCCGGACTTGTGCCCATCTTGATTCAGGATTTTGGGCTTGATAGCATCATCAACGCAGGCGGCGGTGTTCATGGCCATCCAAATGGGGCTGCCGGCGGAGGAAAAGCATTCCGTGCAGCAATTGATGCTGCCTTGCATGGAGTTTCTTTATCTGAAAAAGCAAAAACAGATACAGATTTGCAAATCGCATTGGATCTGTGGGGGCAGGTGGAGGTGAGCCGATGAACAAGCCTGTCATTATTTGCGATTTTGACGGAACGATTACGAATAATGACAATATCATCGCCCTTATGAAGAAGTTTGCTCCTTCTGAGTGGAACAGTCTTAAGGACGATGTGTTAAGTCAGCAGATTTCTGTAAGGGATGGAGTAGGGAAAATGTTTCAGCTGATTCCTTCTGAGCTGAAATACGAGATGATTCAATACCTGCTGTTTACCGCCCAAATTCGTGATGGATTTCGTGAATTTGTGCAATTTACGAAGGAAAAAGATATCCCTCTATATATCGTAAGCGGAGGAATCGATTTTTTTGTTCATCCATTATTGAATGGGCTTGTTGATCATGATCGGGTATATTGCAATAAAGCTGATTTCAGCGGTGAAACGATTGAAATTTTATGGCCAAATTCATGCGATGCGCATTGCAGCAATGATTGCGGCTGCTGTAAGCCTAGTTTGATCAGAAAGCTTGCTGACCCGCATCAAGAGGTGATCGTAATCGGTGACTCTGTTACAGATTTAGAAGCATCTAAACTCGCAGACTTTGTGTTTGCAAGGGATTTTCTTCTGGAAAAATGCAAGTCGCTGGAACTTCCTCATCAGGAATTTAAAACGTTTTTTGACGTCATAGAAGGATTGAAAGAAAGGCAGGTGGCGGTTTCATGAGTATTTTAAAACAGAGGTGGAGCGAGCTTGCTGCTGTCAAACGTGAGCTTTCACAGCGTGATTGGTTTCCGGGTACGAGCGGGAACTTAGCGATTAAAGTAAATGCCGAACCCCTCTCTTTTTTAGTAACATCCAGCGGAAAAGACAAGCGGCTTGAAACAGATGAGGATTTTTTGCTGGTAGACGGGGAAGGAGCTCCTCTTGAAGAAACCAATCAAAAGCCTTCTGCTGAAACACTTCTTCACGTGGAAATATATAACCGTACAAATGCTGGCTGCAGCCTTCATGTACATACAACCGACAACAATGTCATCTCCGAGCTTTACGGCGATGATGGAGGGATTACATTTAAAGGACAGGAAATCATTAAAGCGTTTGGACTGTGGGAAGAAGACGCGGAATGGCACATACCCATAATTGAGAATGCAGCGCATATCCCGACACTCGCAAATGATTTCGGACAGTACGTGAAGAAGGATTCAGGAGCTGTCCTAATTAGGAATCACGGCATTACCGCATGGGGAAAAGATGCATTTGAAGCAAAAAAAGTGCTCGAGGCTTGTGAATTTTTATTTTCCTATCATTTGAAATTATTATCTTTAAAGCAAGTCAAATCGCTCTCATTAAAAGCTTAAAAATAGGAGGAATTGGAATGGCAACGATTCGTTTACAAGGGACAAATGAAAGAATTTCAGATCAAAAAGAAGTAGCAGCTTTCCTGGAGTCGCAAGAGGTTATTTATGAATATTGGGATATTGAAAAGCTCCCAGAGAGTTTAAGAGAGAATTTCAAGCTTTCTGATGAACAAAAAGAAGAAATCCTGCAAGTATACAAAGATGAAATTGCTGATATCTCAGAACGCCGCGGCTATAAAGCGCAGGACGTGATCTCGCTGTCAGACAGCACTCCAAACCTTGATCAATTATTAAAAAACTTTCAGCAAGAGCATCATCATACAGATGATGAAGTCCGTTTTATCGTAAACGGACATGGAATTTTCATTATTCAGGGAAAAGATGGCTCGTTCTTTGATGTTGAACTAAATCCTGGCGATTTAATTTCAGTCCCGCCAAACATCCGCCACTACTTCACGCTGCAGCAAGACCGCAAAGTCGTTGCAGTCCGCATCTTTGTGACAGCTGAAGGCTGGGTGCCAATTTACGAAAAAGAAGAGCAGCAAGCTTAATGTTTGAAAATCCCCTTTGCCTGGATGGCAAAGGGGATTTATCCGTTTAAATTGGTGTTTTATCAGTAAAACAAATTTTTATATTATTTTATCGGGCTGAAATTCAACACGGCCGATTCCTGGATTATTCTGGCGGAAACCCATAATCCGGCCGATTCCTGGATTATTCTGGCGGAAACCCATAATCCGGCCGATTCCTGGATTATTCCGGCCAAAAACCAGCATAATCCGGCCAATACTTCGATTATTCCGGCCGAAACTCATAATCCGGCCGATTCCTCAATTATTCCCGACGAATCCATAATCCGGCCAATCGACCAAATTTACCGGAAGTGAGACAAATCCTGGAAAGTTACTATCAATCCTGATACAACCTCATTTGCTACTTTTCTTCCGATAATTTTCCAATTTTTTATCTTTATTGAAACTTACGTTTAAAATCAAAATTATTTAAATTTTCTTTACTCTATGCGGATTGTATGGTAAATTTTCAACAATAAATAAGCAATTAAGGGAGGCTTGTAAAGATGAAGATTCGCTACAATTTCGTCAAGAAAGAGGATGTCAGGTATTGTAAGGCAGATAGCACAGTAAAAGAAGCATATGAGCTGCTGAAGGAGTCAGGATATCGGAGCATTCCTGTTTTAAAAGAGAATGGCACCGTATTTGCAGGTCTCATTTATAAAGTCGATCTGCTTGATCATTATGTGGAAAAGCAAGGAAAAGATGAAGATTCAATCGAAGATTTAATTCAAGATCAGGATGCGTTTATGTATGAAGAAGATTCATTTTTTAAGACGTTCCTTACAATCAGAAGACTTCCATTTTTAGCTGTCCTTAATGAGAAAGAGGAATTTTCAGGCATTATCACACATGGAAATGTCATGGATGTCCTTGAGGACTCATTCGGATTGAAAACAGGCGGCTACATCCTGACAGTTGGTACAAAAGAGCATAAAGGCGCCATCAAAGATCTTGTATCAACAATTAAAGATGTAAACATCGAAGGATTGCTTACATTGGATAATGGAGATACATATTTAAGAAGAATCATCATCAACCTTTCTCACGAAGTATCTGAGAAAAAACTGAACAAAATCATTAAAAAGCTGGAAGGCAAAGAATTCCGGGTGACATCTGTAGATAAAGTAAACACGGGCGAAAAAGCGCTCGCAAAATAACATTTAGTTAACGTTTTAAAAGCAGAATCGAATCATTCGATCTGCTTTTTTTGTGGTAATGATAATTGTTTAGACGTATTTATATTGGACATACAGCTGCCGATTAATGCTCCAAAAAAACGGGTCGCAACTAATCAGCAGGGCGGACAGATGGAATACAAAGTGGACATCGCATCAGGGCAGAATCCGCACGTCAATTACGAGCCCCTGTATTGGGAGGATTAAAAGAAGCAGAGCAAGTCGGCAAGGTGCACGAACCTCATTATAATGAAAAATTAGTACGGGGAAAAATTGAACGTCCAAATGATACAGGACAGGCAGGAGACACGTATCGGTCCTTTGAAGAATGGGAAAAGGAAGAACTGATCTCAAATCTTACAGAGGCTCTTAAAGTTTGTCAGCCTCATATTCAGGAAAAAATGATTGAACATTTTACACACGCAGATAAGGATTATGGAAGACGTATATCTGAAAGCCTTGCAAAAGCCATGGCAAACAAAAGAGGAATCATACTAGCACTGATGATGCTGATCGAGCGGCGGACAAGGCACAAAAAATGGGACATGAAGCAGATCCTTACAGACAAAATAAAAGACCTTTATTTTAATGATTAACTTAAAATAGGGATCTTTTTACATTTTTTATGAAAGTTAATAGCTATTTTTAGTTTTAATAGGGAAAAAAAGGGGTAAAAAGAGATAAATTACAATAAATTTAACAAAATTGTCATGAAATAAGGTAAAAAGAATGTCGAATATTGCTAATCTATTTACATGTTTAGAAGAATCTGTAATAATTTACGAGTATATTTATTCCCAATAATAGATACTCAAGATGATACGGAGGGAAGAAAATGACAACGGAAGTTAGCAAGTCCCAATTATTGGCAAGCATTGATTTGAAGCGCAAGGAAATGATTGACACCGCTAAAACTGGCGGATATACAAGTGTTGGCGCCGTACAGTGCAGTCAGGAATTGGACATGCTGTTAAATAAGTATCAGCAGCTTCTTTTTGAAGAGGAAAATAAGACAAATCCTGCTTTTCTGCAATTTATAGAGTCAATGAAAAAGTGGACAGCAGGGGATGGACTAATTATATAAAAAGCAAAAACCCAATACAGCTCGGTATTGGGTTTTTTATTTGGACAGGAAGGCTCTTATTTAAATACTTTCAATTAATAGAATCATGAATAAAATCCCGATAATAAATGAATATGTTGCATTTCGCTCATTGCCATCTCCGTGGCTTTCCGGAATCAGTTCTTTATAAATGATGAAAAGCATGGCACCTGCTGCGAAAGATAAACCGTAAGGGACAAGGTTTTCTATGTATGACGTTAAATAATAACCAAGTATAGAAGTAATGATTTCGACTGCCCCGGTCAATGTAGCAATGAAAAGAGCTTTATATTTGCCTATATTTTGATTGATGAGGAAAAGGGCAACCAGAAAACCTTCAGGTGCGTTCTGCAGCCCAATTGCAAAAGCGATTAAATTTCCAGTCTCGCTTTGGTCGGACGCATAGCTTACCCCGACAGATAATCCTTCGGGAAGATTATGAAGTGTAATCGCTGCAATAATAAGCAATGCTTTTTCATCAAATTCAATCCCATACCGCGAATGTTCAAGATCAATGTGGGGAATGTTTTTTTCAAGTGTTGTTAAAACGAGCACTCCGAGAAAAAGACCGATGCTCACTTCAAGGATACCGCCTTGCTTCAGCGCCTCTGGCAGCAGACTCATCATAGAAGCTGCCATCATAATTCCAGCTGTAAATGCAAGTAAAATGTCTCTCCACCTATGGGTGATCGTTTTTTGAAGAAATAGAATTGGCAGCGCTCCTAAACCCGTTGATAGGGCAGATAACGTACTGCCTGTTAAAACCTCGATCATAACGATACTCCTTTTCGTCCCACTTATTATGTATTAGGCATATTATAGCTGATTGGATAGTGAAAAAGATAGGGATTTGATACTCTCGTATTTATTTTCGTCAAATGAGGTCATATTTTTCAACATCTTTTCTATTTATCCCTGTTTATTAGCCTTAAATAAGGATTTAAGACTGTGAATGTCGAATTGTGTCGAAAGAAGTGACAGTCTCAATCTTTACGATATTTGAAATTTCTGATAAGTTTAAGACAGAGAATTTCATCACGTACAACAGGGGGGAATAGGGATGCATTATCGTCGTCTTGGACGTTCGGGTTTAAAGGTTAGCGAGATCAGTCTTGGAAGCTGGCTGACTTTTGGGAAAACAGTCGATGAGCAGTCAGCAACAGAGATTATTCATAAGGCGTATGAAGCTGGCATAAATTTTTTCGACAGTGCCAATGTGTATGAGCGGGGGAAAGCGGAAATCGTTATGTCAAGGGCTCTTAAATCTTTTCCAAGAGATTCGTATGTAATAACGACAAAAGCGTTCTGGCCAATGGGTGAGGGCCCTAATGATAAGGGACTTTCAAGAAAGCATATTATGGAACAGGTTCATGCAAGTTTAAAACGCATGGAGCTTGAGTATGTAGATATATTCTACTGTCACCGCTATGATCAGGAAACGCCGCTTGATGAAACATTAAGAGCAATTGATGATCTCATTCGTCAGGGGAAAATCTTGTATGCAGGCGTCAGTGAGTGGACAGCAGCTCAAATTCAAGAAGCAATGACTGTTTCTGATCGCTATTTGCTTGACCGCATTATTGTCAATCAGCCGCAATACAATATGCTTCATCGTGATATTGAGGAAGAAATCATCCCGATGTGTGAAAATGCCGGAGTGTCTCAGGTTGTTTGGTCGCCGCTTGCGCAAGGAATTCTAACTGGTAAGTATAAAGAAGGCTTAATTCCAAAAGGCAGCCGTGCATCAAGTGAAAACGTGAATTCATGGATGAAAAAAATTCTGAATGACATGGTCAACCGAAAAGTGGAATTATTGGATCAGCTTGCAAAAGAACACGATATTACACTTGCTCAGCTTGCATTAGCATGGACATTGAGACAGCATAATGTAGCAAGCACACTTGTTGGGGCATCTCATCCTGAACAAATCATCGAAAATGCAAAAGCATCAGACGTGGCTTTAGGCTACAATGCATTGCAAAAAATTGAAGAAATTTTGACGAGCTGATGATTTTGTACATAAAGAAACTTCATGATTCGGGAAGAATCAAAAAGAGAGAGTGGAAAGCTGCTGCTTCCCATTCTCTCTTTTTTTTAGACATATAAATAGATCAGTGATTAGCTTTGCTTAGCCAATGGAAGAGTAATCGTAACCTCTGTCCCTTTTTCCAGAACACTGTTAATAGAAATGGTTCCTTTGTACATTGAAATGATCCGTTGGCAGACGACAAGACCCAGGCTAGTTCCGGTATCTTTCATTGTAAAAAACGGATGGAATATTTTCGAAATCAATTCCTCTGAGATTCCTTTTCCGGTGTCGATCACTTTTATGACAGCCATTTCGTCCTGCTTGGTCAGCTCAATTGTTAAAAAGCCTTCGTTTTTCTCCATGGCTTCTAATGAATTTTTAGCTAAATTCAGCAGCACCTGCTTGATATGATCTTTTGTGCAGTGAATTGGAAGCGATCCATTATTTAATTTTATATCGAGTTCCACGTTATACAGATTGGCCTCAGACCCAAGAAGAGGAGACAGCTCAAGCACGATTTCGTTTAAATCGTGGTCTGCATGATGATGAGCGGTCGGTTTTCCGAGCAATAAAAATTCACTTACAATTTCATTGATTCGTTTGATTTCCTGATCGATGACTGAAAAATAGAATTGATCTTCAGAGTCTTTATATTTTTCCTTCAGCAGCTGAATGAAGCCTTTTATACCTGTCAGGGGGTTTCTAATTTCATGTGCTGTACTTGCTGCCAGTGTTCCCACAAGTTCAATTTTTTGAGCATCATTTTGGCTTTGTTCAATCAGCGCTTTTCTCTTTAAGAGGAAATTTTGAACAAGGATAAAAATGATGTTCATGACGCCAAAAGTAATAATCATATAGATCATAATATCCTTGACATCCTCTTGGCTTAAGATTGATTCTGGCAAGGCTTCAAGCTTCCAGCTGATTTGATCGAGATATACACGGACTGGTTCAATTTCATTTTCATATTCCTTGCCGGTAGTAAAGAGAAGATGATTGCTGTCATTAAAGACCTTTATTTGCAAATTAGGACTAATCACGTTCATGATGTTCTCTAAGTAATCTACTTTAAGTGCTGCAACCAATAGATTTGTTACCTCTCCATTATCATTGAACATAGGTGTACATATCGAAACAATGTATCCTCCTGTAATGTTCCCATAGTAGGCATCAGAAACAGAGGATTGTTTTGTCGCAATCGCTCTTTGGAAAAATGCACGGTTTTCAATGTTCACATTTTTTGCTGTGTTTTTTGAACCGGTCGCAATCTCTCCATTTTTTCGGACAAAATAAAGGCCGGAAAAACGAGGTTCTAGGTCGTGAGTCTGCATGAGAATCTGCTGGATTTTTTCTTCATTTGTTTCTTCTCCAAGGACAAGTGCCATCGTTTCCAGTCTTGCTTTTGTATCCTTTATTAAATTATCAATTTGGTTTTTATGAATATTAATCATAAATGCAGATTCAGAGCGGTGAATTTCCATTGTTTTTTCTTTTTGATAAAAATAGATGAAGGTATTTATTAAAAGGGTAGGAATGAGTACTACTACTAAATAGAATAAAACTTTTTTTAGATTCTTTTGGCCTTTCATCAAAGTATATCGCCCCAAAGTTAGAGATTGCTCGATTAAGAGAGTGTACCTCTCCGCATTATAAACCATTTATTTGGAATGTACTAGGTTATAGGAAATTATGCTGAAGCAGTTTGATAGTATTTTTGGTATAGCTCGGGTATAAACAGCAATATCTAATCAATCTATTAAGAAAACGAGTGGTTCAAACAGAGAGAGCGCGGGAATTCCCTGCTCTTTTCTTCTATTGTAGATATTCGTCAATTTATGTATGATGGAAAGAAAAGGGAGGGGTTTCAGATAGACAGGGTGGTGAGATTGACAATCTTGCAGACCAGTGATCTACATGGTCATGTTCTTCCGCTTGATTACAGCACAAATAAGCAGAAGAACTTTGGACTCGCAAAGATTTCCGCAATTATTAAGAAAGAGAGAAAAGAATCCGAGAATGTTTTATTGATTGATAACGGAGATTGCATTCAGGGAACACCGCTAACCTATCATCATGCGAAAAAAGCAGCAGATCAGAAAAATCCGGTCATTCTCGCGATGAATGCTCTTCGATATGATGCAGCAGTGGTTGGAAATCATGAGTTCAATTATGGCATTGACTTATTAAAAGAAGCTGCATTACAATCAAATTTTCCATGGCTTTCTGCCAATATATTAGAAGATGGCGTGCCGTTATTTGGGAAGCCTTATTTGATTAAAAAGCTGGGTAAAATAAAAATAGCGATACTAGGCGTGACGACACATTACATACCCAATTGGGAGGATCCCAAGCATATTGAAAAGCTGTCATTCGAAGATGCGTTTGAAACGGCCAAAAAGTGGGCTGAGTACATAAGAAACGTCGAAGCACCAGATCTATTCATTGTTTCCTATCATGGCGGATTTGAGCGTGATCTAGTAACAGGCGAACCAACAGAAGCACTGACAGGAGAAAATCAAGCCTATCAACTATGCTATGGAATAAATGGCATTGATGTATTGCTCACAGGCCATCAGCATCGCACGATTTCAGGTACTGTAAATGGAGTAACTGTTGTTCAGCCATCGTATAACGGACTTGCTTTAGGGAAAGTCCAGATTACGTTTTCTATAAATCAACATCAAATTACAATTCAGGACAAATCCTCTGAAATTATGTACCCTAATGAAATCGAAACTGACAGCAGCATGTATGAGCTTATTCAGCCATATGAACAGGAAACACAAAAATGGCTTGATCATCCAATTGGAAGAATCAGAGGAAATATGAGAATTGAAGAACCGCTTGCAGCCCGCATGAAGGAATCTGCTTTTATAGAGTTCATTAATAGGGTTCAGATGGAAGCATCAGGAGCGGATATTTCAAACACAGCCCTATTCAATAATTCATCAAGAGGTTTTCCTGAAAATCTGACAATGAGGGACATTGTTTCAAATTATATCTATCCGAATACATTAAAAGTCCTTTCCCTGACTGGGTATGATATTAAAGCTGCTCTTGAACGTTCAGCCTCTTACTTTATGTGCGGTGAAAATGGCGAAGTTATGGTGAATCCCAAATTCCAGGACCCTAAGCCTCAGCATTATAACTATGATATGTGGGAGGGAATTGAGTACGTTCTAGACATCTCCAAACCAATCGGAGAACGGGTGATCATGCTTAAAAAAGATCAAAAACCCCTTGATTTGGAGAAAGAATACGAGGTTGTCATGAATAATTACCGTGCATCTGGCGGTGGAGAGTATACGATGTTTAAAGGCAAAAATATTGTAAAGGAAGTACCTATTGATATGTCTGAGTTAATTGCCAATTATATGCTGGAGAAAAAAGAGGTAAAAGCTGCTGTAAACGATAATTGGAAGGTTATTTGTTCATAGCCTCTCTCTGACATTATTGACTTTTTTACACTTTTTTTGTATGATTAATATTTAGAATTCAAGATATTTAGTTATCGAAGGATTGATGAAAATGAAAGATAAAGAGCAAATCGAACAATCATTAAAATTATTCATTGTATTATCACGTGCACATCGTGCGATTAATGATCAAGTAAACAAACATATTGGAAGCTTCGGATTAAATCCAACAGAATTTGCTGTTCTTGAGCTGCTTTACCATAAAGGCGATCAGCCGCTTCAGCAAATCGGCGGAAAAATTCTTTTAGCAAGCGGGAGCATCACATATGTGGTTGACAAGCTAGAACAGAAAGAGCTGCTTGTCAGAAAAGCATGTGAAAATGATCGCCGTGTAACCTTTGCTCAAATTACGGACAAAGGAAAGCAATTGATTGAATCCATATTCCCATCTCATCAGGAGAGATTAGATGAAATTGTCGGGATTCTTTCAGAAGAAGAAAAGCAGACTGTTATCGAACTTATGAAAAAAGTTGGCTATCATGCAAGAGATCTTCAGGATTGAGCACTTCTATTTGAGATAGAAGTGTTTTTTTGTTGTCAGGAAATAATAAAATGGTCGATTAACCGCTAATTATTCGATAAATGTTGGTATATAAATATGAGGAATGATAGTGCATGAAGTCTCTAGCGGTATTATAAAATAACAGATTGTTTTAGAACAAGTGACTTGTGCTATGTAAAGCGGTGAGTGGAGGAGAAAAAGTGCTGCACTGAAGAAAAAAGGGCAGCATGAATATCAACTTAACTAGTAGATTATTTATGCCCTGCTTTAAGAAATTCTTACTGAGAGTTTTGAGTGGATCTTTTGTTTTTTCATTTTGCCAAACCAACGAAAAAAGTCGCCATTCTTGTTTTACATCTGAAGGAATATAAAATTTCGAGTTGATATCTAGCTTAAACTCCCTAACTCCTCTGTCGGAGCATGCCTCGGCGCCGCTCTTTTGTTCTGCAAAAAAAGAGCCTTGATTCAGGCTCTTATTCATTTCGTTCAATTGGAAGAATCAGAATTTCTACACGGCGGTTTTTCTGCTGACCCTCTTTTGAATCATTGCTTGCGACTGGATTGTATTCCCCAAATCCTTTGGCACTAAAGGATCTTGGATCATGCTGCCTATTTTCAAGAAGAAGTTTCATGAAATTGACTGCACGCATTACGCTTAAATGCCAGTTTGATTCAAATTCAGCATTTTTTATTGGCACATTATCAGTATGGCCGCTTACGATAATGTTTCGCGGAGGATTCATAACCAATAAGTTAGAAATTTCCTTAGCGAGCTGTTCATCTTTATTGCGAATAGAGGCACTGCCGGAATCAAAAAAGATATCATTTAATATTGTGATGAGCAGGCCTTCATCTGTTAACGTTGTTTTTAATTGCGTTTCAAGACTGTTTGCCGCGATATATGCATTCACTTTTTCTTGGATTTCTTTTAATTTTTCTTGTTCAAGTGATTCTTGTTTTTCATCGTAAGTGTTCTTTTCTTTTTCTTGATCAAGCTGTTCCATATCCCCGTCAGGAATAGGGCTCGGATACTCTAGTACACCGGTGCCGCCAGTAAACGTGCTGTTAAAAGCTCGTGCAAGCATCTGGAACTTTTGAGCATCGACAGAACTCATGGCAAACAAGACGATGAATAGTGCCAGCAATAGTGTTAATAAATCTGCGTAAGGAAGGAGCCACGATTCATCAACATGCTCTTCCTCGTGCTTGCTTTTTTTCCTTCTAGCCATTTATGCTCTCTCCTTCCACGAAAAGCTGTTCTCTTTCGTGTGCAGGAAGATAGGTGGCCAATTTTTGTTCGATCGCTTTTGGAGCCTGTCCTTCGAGGACAGATAACACTCCTTCAATCATGACGTGTTTTACTTTCGCTTCTTGCTTTGATTTTCTCTTTAATTTGTTGGCAAATGGATGCCAAAGAACGTAACCGGTGAAAATACCCATCAATGTAGCGACAAAAGCAGCTCCAATTGCTTTGCCTAGTTCATCCGTATTATCCATGTGCGAAAGAGCCGCAATTAACCCGACTACCGCGCCCAATACCCCAAGTGTGGGAGCATATGTGCCTGCCTGTGAAAAAATAGATGCCCCGGCCATATGCCGCTCTTCCATTGCATCGATTTCTTCTGTCATGACATCACGGATAAATTCAGCATTTTGCCCGTCGACGGCCATGCTTAGACCATTTTTTAAAAAAGAATCATCCACTTCTGATATTTTAGCTTCAAGAGCAAGCAGGCCTTCTTTTCTTGCAACCTGTGCCCATTCTGAAAACATTGGGATCAGCTCTTGAATGCTGTGTGATTTTTGTTCTTTAAAGATAACGCCGAAAAGTTTAGGCACTCTTTTAATTTCGCTTGTCGGAAAGGCTGTAACGACAGTAGCGATGGTACCGGCAATAATGATCAGCAAGGCAGCTGGATTTAAAAGAACAGCGGGGCTGACACCCTTCATAAACATACCCACACCAACAGCAACCAACCCTAGAATCAATCCAATAAGTGACGTTTTATCCATTCTATCACCAAATCTTTCTGTCTTACTTTTTGTTACTTCTTATATCGTCAGGATTTCATATATTTTAAGAGTTTGATTAAAAAACAAACAGAAAGGAATCCAGACTTTTTTCTCGAATAAGATGGAGTGGTTAAATTGATAGGAGAGTGGGGAACTACATATGAAATTTCAAGAGTACAAATACATTAGGCCTGTTAAAGAAGATGTAGAAGAATCTTTTTATGAGGCACTGGAAAAATTCAAAAGTGCTGGAAGCCTGGAAGAACAGGAAGCTGTTATTGATGAACTGAATGTCATTCGCGGAAATATTTCCACAGCTTTCAATCTTTGTTCAATTCGCCATACGATTGATACCAATGATGAATTTTATAAAGAAGAACAAGATTATCTTGATGAACTTGAGCCGCATTTTAAAGCGCTGGATACAGAGTTTTACAAAGCGCTTGTCAGCTCAGCATTCCGCAATGAATTGGAAGAGAAATATGGGAAGCAGCTGTTCGCACTTGCAGATGCTCAGTTGAAAACGTTTTCTCCTGAAGTGCTTGAGGATCTTCAGAAAGAAAACAAACTTGTTACTGAATACACAAAGCTTGTTGCTTCTGCAAAAATTGATTTTGACGGAAAAGAATACACGCTTGCACAGCTTGAGCCCCTGCTTGAATCAAAAGAGCGCGACATTAGAAAACGTGCATCAGATGTTTATTTTGGATTTTATGCCGAAAATGGAGAAAAGTTTGATGAGATTTTTGACAAGCTTGTTAAAGTGCGGACTGGCATTGCAAAGAAATTAGGGTATGCCAATTTTGTGGAGCTGGGCTATGAAAGAATGCAGCGCATTGATTTTGATGCAGCCATGGTGAAAAATTTCCGTGATCAAATTAAGGAATCAATCGTACCAATGGCAACAAGATTACGGGAGCGTCAGCAAGAACGTTTAGGACTTGATACGCTTGCTTTTTCCGATGAAAAGCTCCAGTTTACATCAGGTAATGCAACGCCTAAAGGGGATGCAGAGTGGATTATTGAGAATGGGAAAAGGATGTACGAAGATCTTTCTCCTGAAACAAATGAATTCTTTGATTTCATGATTGAAAAAAACCTGATGGATCTGCTTGCGCAAAAAGGGAAAGCCGGCGGCGGGTATTGCACATATATCGAAGATTACAAAGCGCCGTATATTTTTGCGAATTTCAACGGAACAAGCGGTGATATAGATGTGCTGACACATGAAGCGGGACATGCGTTCCAAGTGTATATGAGCAGACATTTCAATTTATCAGAGTATCACTTCCCGACACATGAAGCGTGTGAAATTCATTCGATGAGCATGGAGTTTTTTACATGGCCATGGATGGAAAGGTTCTTTAAGGAAGATACAGAAAAGTATAAATTCAGCCATTTAAGCGGAGCGCTTCTATTTTTGCCTTATGGGGTAACAGTTGATGAATTTCAGCACTTTATCTATGAAAATCCAGACGCAACTCCAAAAGAACGCAAACAGGCATGGAGGAAAATTGAACAAAAATACTTGCCTCATCGCAACTATGAAGATAATTCGTTTTTAGAGGAAGGCGGCTTCTGGCAGCGGCAGGGACATATTTATAATTCTCCTTTTTATTATATTGACTATACGCTGGCACAAATCTGCGCCTTGCAATTTTGGAAAAAAATGCATGAAAATAAAGAAGAGGCATGGGCAGATTATCTGCATCTTTGTAAGCAGGGAGGCAGCAAGCCGTTCTTAGAACTGGTTCAAGAAGCAAACTTAATTTCACCGTTTGAAGACGGATGTGTACAATCTGTAACAGGTGATATTAGAGAGTGGCTTGAGAATGTAGAAGATCAGAAATTATAAAAAGAACATGCCGCCAGCTATGTGCTGGCGGTTTTTTCGTCATTAAGAGGGAGGTGTATTCAGTATTAAGACTGAAGTCAAATTGTCTTTGTCTTTCTATAATAGAAAGCAGAGAGAGGTGGAAAAAAATGAAAATCCTGCATGTACATCTTGAATGCAACGATTTGGAGAAAATGAAAGCATTCTATATCCGTTTTTTGAAGATGGAACTGGAAGAAGAAGATAGCGGCAGTTTTACAGTTAAGGCAGGACAAAGCAGGTTAACCTTTATTAAAAGTGAGAATCGGCCCTATTATCACGTTTGTTTTAGAACAAATGAACGATTTTTTGATTTGATGTTTGAAAAAATAGAAAGTTCATTGCTGCCTAATGAAAAAGGCGAGGTCAGCATGTTTTGGAAGGGAAAGCAGGCTTATTTTCATGATCCGGAAGGCAATGTTCTTGAGATGCTTGAAAGAAAGGATGTACCGGCGGATCTGTTAGACTGGTTTGATGTAATTGAGGTTGGCCTGCCTTGCGAAAATATCCATCACATGCAGAAAGAGTTATCATTTTTGAACGATCAGTTTTTGGCTGAATCAGACACCTTTGCATTTGTAGGTGATAATAATGGGGCAGCGGTTGTGGTAAAAGAGGGCAGGGATTGGTATCCGACAGCACGCGGTTCTGAGATTCATCCTATCGTCCTTGAAGTTGAAGGAGAAATAAATTTAGAATATCGCCATGCTGAATACCCGTATACAATTGTAGTTAAAAAAAGAAAAAAGAGTGCAAAACTTTTATAAGTTTTGCACTCTTTTCCTATATTATTTAGATTCTACAACAATTTCATCTTCAGCGAGCTTCACAATTATTTCTGTCATCTCAGTGCCGTCAAGCAGAATATCTGCAATTGAATCTTCTAATTTCTCTTGAATCACTCTGCGGAGAGGTCGTGCTCCGAATGCAGGGTGAAGCCCAAGTTCAGCGAGTTTTTCTTTCGCTTCATCTGTGATGCTGAGCGTTAATTTTTGTTCTTGCAAATTCGCTTTTAAATCATCAAGCATGATCTCAACAATTTCAATCAGATGCGGTTTTTCAAGTGATTTGAACTCAATGATGCTGTCAAAACGGTTCAGGAACTCCGGCTTAAAGAATGATCCGAGGGAGTCCAGCAGTGAACTTTCGTTTAATGCTTCATTGTTTCCGAATCCGACAGTGACTTTTTTATGCCCGATGCCGGCGTTGCTTGTCATGATAATGACTGTATCTTTAAAGCTGACCGTTCTGCCCTGGCTGTCTGTCAGTCTGCCGTCTTCCATTACTTGAAGGAACATATGCTGGACATCCGGATGGGCTTTTTCGATTTCATCAAGCAATATGATACTGTAAGGGTTGCGGCGGACTTTTTCTGATAATTGTCCTGCTTCCTCGTGACCGACATAGCCAGGAGGAGACCCGATAATCTTCGAAATCGAATGTTTCTCCATGTATTCGCTCATATCTAAACGAATGAGGGAGTCTCTTGTACCAAACATTTCAGATGCAAGCGTCTTTGTCAGTTCAGTTTTACCGACTCCGGTTGGACCGACAAACAAGAATGATCCGATTGGACGTTCTTTTGATTTTAAGCCAGCACGGCTGCGGCGAATGGCTTTTGCAACTTTCCGAACGGCATCTTCTTGACCAATGACTTTGCTTGATAATTTGTTCTCGAGATTTTTCATTTGAGCCTGCTCGTCTTCTTGAAGCTTACCAACTGGAATCCCCGTTTTCTTTTCAATAATTGCCTGAATGTCGGCAAGATCTACTACAGATTTTACTGGGGATTGAATTTGCTCAAGTTTCATCTCTTCATCTCTTATTTTGGCAGCAAGCTCGTAATTTTCTTCTTTCGCAGCTTGTGCTTTTTTCCTTGCAAGTTCTTCTAATTGACCGCTGATATCTGCTCCGCCCCCAGATTGAAGGTTCTTTTTCGATCCGGCTTCATCAAGCAAATCAATTGCTTTATCCGGCAAATATCGGTCCTGAATGTAACGGTGAGACAAAGTAACTGTTGCATGAATCGCTTCTTCTGTATAAGTTACTTCATGGTACTTTTCATATTTATCTTGAATACCCTTTAGGATTTCAATCGCCTTTTCAAGAGATGGTTCAGATACCATTACAGGCTGAAATCTGCGCTCAAGGGCGGCATCTTTCTCAATTTGACGGTACTCTTTTAATGTAGTTGCACCGACAACCTGTAATTCGCCCCGTGCCAAAGCAGGCTTCAGAATATTGCCGGCATCCATTGATCCTTCAGCAGAACCTGCTCCAACGAGAAGATGGATTTCATCAATAAATAGGATGATATTTTTCTTTTGCTGAAGCTCAGAAATCAGCTGCTTCATTCTTTCCTCAAATTGACCGCGAATGCCTGTATTTGCTACAAGAGAAGCAACATCAAGCAAATACACTTCCTTGTTTCTTAGCTTGGCTGGCACTTGACCTTCCGCGATTTTAAGAGCGAACCCTTCAACTACAGCTGTTTTACCTACACCAGGTTCACCAATCAAGACCGGGTTATTCTTATTTCTCCGGTTTAAAATTTCAATTAAACGTTCGACCTCTGCATCTCTGCCAATGACTGGATCAATCACGCCGGCTTTTGCTGCTCTTGTCAGATTGCGTCCTAATTGATCAAGAAGACCGTTTTTGCCTTGAGTTTTTTCGGTCTGGCCGTCATGGCTATTCGGTTGAAATGGATGAGAAGGTGAAACATTTCCAAATGATCCGCTAGGGACAGAGCTTCTATATTGAGCATAACAGTCTGAGCAGAGCAGCACTTGCTGACGCTCTTGGTTAATTTGCATTGTTAAGTGAACAGATGCTTTCTTTGCTTGACAATGTTGACATAGCATAATGAAAACCTCCTGGATTATATATTTTGACTTTGACTAACTTTGACTAAATAACCTTTTAAAAAATCACCTCTTAGGATGACCTTGATTCATATTATAGTTTGACCTTTTTTGACTTTCAAGTATTTTGCTTAAAAAATTTCAAAATGAAATTATGTTCGGTTTCTATCTCCAGCTTCACCCTTTGCTGCTCGCTCAAAACGGATCTGCTTTTCTGAGCTGAAAGAAGAAGTTCCTCTTTTCTAAAGGCAGTTTTCGCATTGAATGTTGTTTTTGGTTTTAAATTTTACCCGTGGATTGCAGAAGGAGTCAAGTGCCTTCTTCTGCAATCCACTAAAGGTTTTTACTATTTCTCAAAAAACAATAAACTTTACGAAAAGAGCTTTTTAAAACAAATCGCACCCACTTCTTCTTTCTTAAGGACTTGTCTCATATATATAAAGAAAGGTCGTAGCTACAGTATTCATCGTAATGGAGGTAGAAGATGAAGAATCAATGGTTTCAGGTTGTTCAAATCGCAGCTGTATATGTCGGAACGGTTGTTGGAGCGGGCTTTGCAACTGGACGGGAAATTGTAGAGTTTTTTACTCAGTATGGAATATATGGAATACTCGGCATCTTAATTTGCGGATTCTTCTTTATTCATCTTGGTGCGAAGATGATGATTATCTCTAAGAAAATCCGTGCTAATTCCTATCAGGATTTAAATCTTTTTTTATTTGGAAAATCATTTGGGCCAGTCATTAATTTCTTTATGCTGGTTGTTTTATTTGGAGTCACATCAGTTATGCTCTCAGGGGCCGGAGCTATTTTTGAAGAGCAGCTTCAACTATCAAGGCAGCTGGGGGTCATCGTTACAATTGTACTGACAATCATCGCTATGTCGTTCGGTTCAAAAGGATTATTCAGTGTTAATATAGTTGTTGTACCCCTATTAATTATATTTAGTTTGCTTATTGCTATTTCTTCTTTTGATGTACATAAATTCTCCGCTTTTCAGCACGAAAGTGGACCATCATTCAGATGGCTGATTTCAGCCATCTCTTATGCTGCATTTAATCTGGCAATGGCTGAAGCAGTGCTCGTTCCGCTCGCTCAGGAGGTTGAAGATGAAAGGGTTGTAAAATGGGGCGGAATTGTTGGAGGGGCAACACTTACCTTTATCTTATTAAGCAGTCATTTTGCCTTGACGACATTGCCGAATGTCGTGTCATTCGACATTCCGATGGCAGAGGTCATGAAAACGTCTGTTATCTCCTTTTATCTAATATTTATTATGGTGATTTATGGTGAGGTATTTACTTCTGTTATCGGAAACTTATTCGGTCTGGAGCGTCATCTTGTCAGAGTGGTATCCATTCCGAGAATGTACATTATATTATTTCTGCTTAGCGGAGCCTTTTTTGTGAGTCAAATCGGCTACAGCTCGCTGATTGCATTTCTATATCCATTATTTGGCTATATGAGCATTGTCTTTCTTGTCTTATTGTTCATTAAAAAAGTGCCAAAACATTAAAAATAGTTAAAAGTGAAAAAGTTAGAATAATCAATTAATTCGAACATAAAGGGTCGATATTCCACATAATTATGAAGAAAACTTGCGTACATCCTGTTTGACGGCTGCAGAGGTTCATATTATGATGTTTTTAACATTATCTGAATTTTTTAAAAATAAGGCTTGACCTTAGGTTTCAATGCAGATCTCCGCGATCATGGAGGTGCTGCAAATGAAATCAGGACATGGCTTTTAACGCCAGCCTATTGCCTGAAGCTGGGCATGCTATTCCGCTTTTTCAGTATGAAATGAGGTGATGTGATGGGGTATTAACTTTTATGAAAGGTTTTTGCACCATCGCTCGCATAGGGTTTTAATATCTTGTCTTTTTTAAGAATAGATTGACTTTCCCAGGAGGTGACTCCTTTTTCGTCTTTGACGGAAAAAGGAAATTATTTGGACATAGTGAATTTGTTCATTATTGCGATTTTACTTGCTGCCACTGCTTTTTTCGTAGCATCAGAGTTCGCAATCGTAAAAATGCGCAGTTCCCGCATCAATCAGCTTATAGATGAAGGGAATGACATGGCACAATCCGCGAAAAAAGTAACTGAAAATTTAGATGAATATTTATCAGCCTGTCAACTGGGTATTACCATTACAGCTCTTGGCCTTGGGTGGCTTGGGGAGCCTGCAATAGGAGATCTCCTTCATCCCGTTTTTGAACAATTAGATATACCAGGCGCATCCGTTCAAGTCCTCTCCATCAGTTTAGCCTTTGCCATCATTACTTTTTTGCATGTAGTCATTGGAGAGCTTGCCCCTAAAACGGTCGCCATCCAAAAAGCAGAGCAGATTACACTCGCTTTTTCGAAGCCATTAATCTTGTTTTATCACCTGATGTTTCCATTTATTTGGGTTTTAAATGGTTCAGCACGGGTGCTTACCCGCTTTTTGGGAATGAAACAAGTGTCAGAACATGAGCTTGCACACAGCGAGGAAGAATTGAGAATTCTATTGTCTGAAAGCTATGAGAGCGGAGAAATTAATCAATCTGAATACAAATATGTGAATAAAATTTTTAAGTTTGATGATCGGATTGCAAAAGAAATCATGGTTCCAAGAACTCAGATTATTTCACTTGAAATCGATGAATCGCTGCAGTCGCATTTGCACATCATTAAAAGCGAAAAATACACACGTTATCCCGTCGTTGATGGCGATAAAGATCATATTATCGGCATGGTGAATATCAAAGAAATTTTTACTGATTTATTTCAGTCTAAGCAGCTCGAATCGTTTTCTTTAAGATCGTATATTAGACCTGTTATTCAAGTGATTGACTCTGTGCCAATTCACGATTTGCTGTTAAAGATGCAAAAAGAGCACATTCATATGGCGATTCTCATTGATGAATATGGCGGTACTGCCGGACTTGTGACCGTTGAAGATATATTAGAGGAAATTGTCGGAGAGATCAGAGATGAATTTGATGCAGATGAGGTACCGCTTGTTCAGAAAATCAATGATGATACCTTCATTATTGATGGAAAAGTATTAATCAGTGAACTGAATGATTTGTTTGGCCTTGAAATTGAAGAAGGTGACGTCGATACAATCGGAGGCTGGATGCTCACCGAAAAGTATGATATTCAAAAGGGAGAGCTCGTTGAACTTGGCTCGTATACATTTAAAATTAAGGATATGGAAAATCATCATATCCGTTATCTTGAATTAACACGAAAAAAAAAGCAAAATAACCCGGCAGTTATTCAAGAGGGACTAACTGCAACATAAAGAGGTGCTGCTCTGCCTCTTTTTTCTATGCGCCTGAAAGTATATGAATGTTTCTCTATTCACAGGATAAAATAATTCTGAAAGCAGATTTTCACAAAGGAGCAATAAAATGACTCAATCAAAAGGTCAAAAGCAGCGTCAATGGGATACGCGTAAAGAATCTCAAAATGAACATGGCAAGATTAAATCATTTAAAGAGCTTGAACAAGAAGGAACCGGAAAAAACAATAAATAAAAGCGGCAGCGTCTAATCATCTAACGTTCATAGGAGCAAAACAGTAAAACTCAAGTGTCATTAGCACACCATTTGGCAGTTAAAATGGTGTGCTTTTCCGTTGTTGATAAATTTGAGGAAGATTATTTGTACAATTACGATAGCCGATTGTGGAGGAATTCAACTTTCTTTTGTTAAGAGCAAATTATTTGAATAAGGTGGAATGTTTTATATTTAACTAAATAGTTGAATATCTGAAAGGAATCGGTTATATTTAACTACATGGTTAACCATAATAAAGATCATTTAAATGAAATTTTTCATGCTTTAGCTGATTCAACAAGAAGAGAAATGCTTCATATGATGGCTCAAAAAGAGAGGACAGTTTCTGAATTAGCAGAGCCATTTGATATGTCTTTGGCCGCCATTTCAAAGCATATAAAGGTTCTGGAGCGAGCAAACTTAGTTGATAGGAGTGTAAATGGAAGGATTCATACATGTCGCTTAAACACCGAATCATTAACTCAAGCAACAGAATGGCTGCGTTTTTATGAGAAGTTTTGGAGCAATCGTTTTGAACTTCTGGAGAATGAATTATTAAAAGCCAAAAATAAAGAACACTAAATTACATACGAGGAGTACGAATATGAATAACTATTCAACCACCACTTTAAAAATGACAAGAAATTTTGATGTAGCACCTGAAAGAGTTTTTGATGCATGGCTGAACCCGGAGATGATGAGAAAATGGCTCTTTACATTGGAAGGGACAAATAAGGTGGCACAAAATAATCCTCAAGTAGGGGGCACTTGGGAAATTATTGATCATCGAGGTGGAAAAGATTATCGAGCGATAGGGGAGTATCTTGAAATTGATCCTCCAACAAAATTAGTGTTTACTTTTAAAATGCCACAGTTTAGCGAATTAGAAGATACGATTACAGTTGAACTAAAAGAAATTCAACAAGGTTGTGAAATGACATTTTCACAAAACATCAACGTCCCTCATGAAGAAAAATGGTCGGAAGCTGATATTGAAAAAGCTCTTGGAGAGTCTCACGATGAAACTGAACATGGCTGGAATTTAATGTTTATGGGACTTAAGGAATTAGTTGAGACAGGGGAAATCAGCTATAAAGGATAATTATCAATTAGGTAATCAAAAGGTGTTTTAGCCGCCTCCATTATGATTAACAGGAGCAAATCACGGAAATAGTGGGTTGCTCCCGTTATTCGGGGAGGGAATTCCAAATCAGCCGCTTCCTCATTTCATAACAACACTTGCTCTTTATCTTCCATTCCACATACCTCAGCCAGCTTTTTAAGCTGTATGTTTAACAGCTTTTGATCAAGGCTCAGCCATTCCTCTTTCATCATTCCTTCAACTATATAAGCTGTAAAATCCCAGACCGCTTGTTTGATCTCACTTCTGTTTGTTTCTGCTATAAGGATTAATGCTTTAAGAATAGAAGCCATGACCGAAACATCTTCTTTTCCATAATGCCTGATTTGATAAAAGCTTTCATATAAGTAATCTGAAAAGGATGGTTTAGGAAGCACAACCCGTATCTTGCCATTGTTGTCACAGTGGTAGGGAGAAGGTGAGTGATTCTTGCCAATCTTCGTCAGAATTTGTGCAAGATGCTCAATACAGGCAATAGCGGTTTCAGGATCATTTTTCCCTGGCGCTATGCCTCTAAGTGCAATTTCAGCGATTTTTTGTATCCCGAATTCAATATCGTGCTTGGATTCTAAATCTTCATTAAATGTGATGTGTGTTAAAATGTCATTTTCTCCTGGATAATCATCTTTACTGTAAACAGTAAGCAAAGGTGTATCGACATTGACATAATCTCCCTGATTTTTATTAAAGCTAATCCTAATTTTCTTTCGTTCAGCAACGGCGACTAATTTTTCAAGAGAGATATCCTGAAGGTATCCTTCTTTTTCACTTTTTATCTCTATCGCTTTCCATCCATCTAGTGAAAAGTTTTCATCTGATTGTGGCTCGTCTGTCCGTTTTTTATTTTCAATAGAAGAAAGTGTTTCTTTCGTAATATTTGAAATCAGGTTTCCGACTTTAATCCATTCAGTCATATGGTGAATTAAAAAAACAAACATTCCAACACAAATAAAGGCGACAATGATAGCAAGGCTGGGAACAATAAAGTCATTGTTAGTCTCATTCTCCCTAACTTGAATAAGCAGAACAAGTGAATAAATGTAGCCTCCAATAAAAATGCCGAGAACCCGCTGTATTTTTGAGTCAGCGTTAAAATTGTGCATCGTTCTTGGTGAAAAATTTGCAATAAAAGTAGTCAGCACAACCAGAACAGATGAAAAGGTAATGGTCGTCATCGTTAACAGGGAAGTCGATGTGGCACTAAGGATGGTATGCGATAGTTCTTTATCGGTTAAAAAAACGGAGGGGATATGTTTAAAATAATCTCTTTCAGCAAGATACCGATCAGCCATCATGCTAAGAACGGCAAGAAGAAAAAAGATGACTGCATATAAAGCAGGTGTTAACCAAAAGTTCGAATTTATTTTTGCTGCAAAACGTTTAAATGCCAATTGACTCATCCCCCTGTAAGTAAAATAGTTTGAAGTGTCTCCTCGTTCGTGGTATAGTATGTACGTTAAAATAATGATAAATTCCGCGCTATCATACGCGGGAGAGGTTCTAGCACAACCCTCTATAAAAAACTAAGTATGAACTATATCCTATAGGTATAGTTTTTTAGTTGGGGATTTACATGCTAGACACTTCTGAATCGATCAGGGTGTCTTTTCTTATGCCGATTTTTAAATCCAGGTTGTGAAAGAATGCTCTCTTCTATCCTGAGGAGGACATATAAATGAAAAATGATAAAGCGTTAGTTGTTTTCAGCGGCGGACAGGACAGTACAACATGTTTATTCTGGGCGATGAAGCAATTTAAGGAAGTTGAAGTTGTTACGTTCAACTACAACCAGCGGCACAAACTTGAAATAGATGTAGCTAAAGCTATTGCAAACGATCTTGGTGTAAAACAGCATCTATTAGACATGTCTCTATTAAATCAGCTTGCACCAAATGCGCTGACAAGAGATGACATTGAGATTGAACACAAGGAAGGGGAATTGCCTTCAACTTTTGTTCCGGGCAGAAATCTGCTTTTCCTGACGTTTGCATCTGTACTTGCGAAGCAGATTGGTGCAAAACATATTGTAACAGGTGTATGTGAAACAGACTTCAGCGGATATCCCGATTGCCGTGATGTTTTCGTGAAATCATGCAATGTAACCATTAACTTAGCAATGGATGATCAGTTTGTCATTCATACACCGCTTATGTGGATTGATAAAGCTGATACATGGAAGCTTGCAGATGAACTTGGTGCACTTGAGTATGTAAGAGAAAAAACACTTACATGCTACAACGGTATTATCGCAGAAGGCTGCGGAGAATGTCCAGCATGTCTGCTGAGAAAAAAAGGACTTGATGACTATCTCGAAACTAAAGGGGGAGAGGCATAATGCTTCAGCAAATGTATCCTCAAACGCTGCATCCATACTCGTATGAGCTGAATAAAGATATGCAAATTTCAGCTGCACACTACGTACCGAATGATGAAGCGGGCAAGTGCAGACGTCTGCACGGGCACACGTATTTTATTAATGTAACCGTTGCAGGCGATGAGCTTGATAACTCAGGTTTTCTTATTAATTTTGCCTACATCAAACAGCTTGTTCATGACCGTTTTGATCATACGATTTTAAACGAGAATGAAGTGTTTGATGACAGCGATCCAAATAAATTTCCTACAACAGAAGTCGTTGCGCGCACTATTTATGAAATCATACAGCAGCATTTAGATACACTTGAACACAAGCCTAAATGTATCGGTGTTTTTGTTCGTGAAACTCCAACAAGCTATGTGATGTATCGACCTAAGCAGGTGAAAAACGGATGAGCAAGAAGAAATTTCCTGTGTTAGAAATTTTCGGTCCGACCATCCAAGGAGAAGGAATGGTCATAGGTCAGAAAACAATGTTTGTCCGCACAGCAGGCTGCGATTATTCCTGCAGCTGGTGTGATTCTGCTTTTACGTGGGATGGATCGGCCAAAGACGATATTAAACAATTAACAGCAGATGAAATATGGTCACAGCTTTTTGAACTGGGAGGCAGCAATTTTTCCCATGTGACGATTTCAGGCGGAAACCCTGCACTGCTTGGCAGTCTGGGTGAGCTAATTGAGCTTCTTCATGAAAAAAAGATAAAAGTAGCGATTGAAACACAGGGGAGCAGACTGCAGCCATGGTTCGATCAAATCGATGATTTAACAATTTCTCCTAAGCCGCCAAGCTCAGGAATGAAGACGGACTTTACGAAATTAGACGAAATTGTCCAATATCTAACTGATAAAAACAGACTTCAAAACGTAAGTCTTAAAGTGGTTATTTTTGATGAACAAGATTTAGAGTATGCTAAAAAGGTGCATCAAAAATACCTTCAAATTCCGTTTTATTTGCAGGTAGGAAACGATCAAGTATCAGAGCGTGATGATGAAAAATTAATTAAAAGGCTGCTCGAACGCTATGAATGGCTGATTGACCGAGCAATTTCAGAAGAAGAACTTAATCATGCACGCGTATTGCCGCAGCTGCACACGCTGGTCTGGGGCAATAAAAGAGGAGTATAGGAACAGGCGACGTCTATACCAGAATTAAATAAATACTGTCAAGATAAGAAAGGACGGCTGATTATGGCTGGAAGACAAGATTCAGAACTAAAAGATGTAACATTGCTTGGAAATCAAGGAACAAATTATTTATTTGAATATAGTCCTGATATTTTAGAATCATTTGACAATAAGCACGAAAATCGTGATTATTTTGTAAAATTTAATTGCCCTGAATTCACAAGTCTTTGTCCGAAAACAGGACAGCCTGATTTCGCAACAATTTATATCAGCTATATACCTGATAAAAAAATGGTAGAAAGCAAATCGCTGAAGCTTTATTTATTCAGCTTCCGCAACCACGGTGATTTTCATGAAGACTGCATGAACATCATTATGAACGATCTGATTGAATTAATGGATCCAAGATATATTGAAGTTTGGGGCAAATTTACGCCGCGCGGGGGCATCTCTATTGATCCATATACAAACTACGGCCGTCCTGGCACAAAGTATGAGCAAATGGCAGAGCATCGTATGATGAATCATGATATGTATCCGGAGAAAATTGATAATCGATAAAAAACTTTTCAGCAAAATTTGCATTTCATTAGATTATCTGTTATGTTTATTAAGAATTATTTTTGTTCGGTACGCAAGGAAAGAACAAGTTCAAAAACTTTTCACCTTTTGTTATCAATGAGAGCAAGGATAGTAACACAATGTATGCTAAAGCATACGAGGAGGCAACAACAATGGAACAAGGTACAGTAAAATGGTTTAACGCAGAAAAAGGTTTCGGATTCATCGAGCGCGAAGGCGGAGAAGACGTATTCGTTCATTTCTCAGCTATTCAAGGCGAAGGTTTCAAATCTTTAGACGAAGGCCAAGCAGTTACTTTTGACGTAGAGCAAGGTCAACGCGGACCTCAAGCAACTAACGTTCAAAAAGCATAATTTTAACTGACATATACAAAAAACAGCCTCTATATAGAGGCTGTTTTTTTCTGTCCTTTTATAAAAAGATAACTAAAAAATAGGCTCTCTTCGTAAAGTTTGCTGCTTTTAGAAAAAATGGTTAAAACCTTTAGTAGATTGTAGCGGAAGGCACTTGACTCCTGCGGGAAATAGAGGGGAATGGGAGACCCCGCAGGCATAGCCGAGGAGGCTCCCATCCCTCAAAGCGGAAAGCAAGTGCCTGCAGCGGAAATCCACGGGAACATTTAATAACCAAAAACAACATTCAATGCGAAAACAGCCAAAAAATAAAAACCCTGCTCATTGAATGAGCAGGGGGGAGGAATCATCTTACAAGCTTTGTTAAATGGTTGCTTTCATTTTAGCACAGTATAGATGGAATGCCTAATTTTATTTATCTGTCTGCTGTCTATGATTTGATACTGGCCCTTTGCTTGTTTTAGGTTTTAGATTCTTCAGCCTGCTTTTTATATAATCCTTAAGCATGTCACGTTTGCGTTTTTGGCGTTTATCTCGATTTTTCATGAAGTCACCATCCTAATTCATAAGAATTTGACCTAGTTCTATTATAACGCGAATACAGCCGGAACAACATGTCTTTACATAAATTCAAACTGATTTTCCTTATCTGATCGATTCGCTCTTCTGATATAAGAATAAAAGAGTTCCATCACTTCTGTCTTAAACGCTAGGGATAACTCCTTTGAAAAAAGAAGATCTGGATTTATTTCATAATGAGGTGCTATTATTTTCACTTCAGCCTGTTCGTTTTGAATGTAATGATGAGTTAAAAGATTTGAAGGTATTTTTATGGTTTTTGCCATGTTCATCACCCTTTCAAAAAATAAATACATTTGTCATAAGTTTACCATAAAAGGCTGTTAGTCATGATAAAATGGAAGCTGAATCGATTTGCAGGAGGATACAGAATGGAGAGTTTTACTGATAGAGCTGTAAATATAATAAAATCCATTCCGCCTGGTAAAGTGATGACCTACGGCCAGATTGCGAAGTTTTCAGGTCAGCCAAGAGGATCGAGGCAGGTTGTACGCATACTTCATTCAATGAGCAGCAAACACCAACTTCCATGGCATCGAGTGATCAATGCAAAAGGTGAAATCGGGTTAAAGAATGAAGAAATGTACCGGGTTCAAAAAGAGTTATTGGAAGAGGAAGGCATCGAATTTATTGATCGAATAAATCTTGGAGTTTTTCTTCATCATCCGGAGATAGACATTTACTAAAATATATTTCCCGCTGTGAGATTGCCGAGAGATAAAAAAGGCAATTGCTCATTTTCAAAAATGCCAAACATTGTATTTGACCATCACTGACAATTAAGGTATTATTACTATTACAAGCTGCATTGTTCGTAATGATAATTAAGTTTTAACCTTTAAGCTGTAATAGGGAGTTTTATATCGCAGATGAAATGTCATGCCTCCATTTGCAGAGGACGACAGGAAAGCTGCTGCAAACACCCACTTTGAGAAGTGGTGGTTTAAAACTTTCTTACGTGAGTTACGGCAATTGTGGCTTCTTTCTTTAAACATTAGAAACCAGTTCCTCCTCAGGGACTGGTTTTTTTCATGCTGCAGGAAATATGATTGTTGATCTTGCCCTTTCTTGCATTTCAGCAAATCTCTCTGATTAAATGCACACCATTATTTTTAGGTGAATTGACTTCTGAGGAAACTTGAAATGCTTCCATTTGCTTTTCGTCAAATGGTTTTAGAAACTGATGAAGATAATCGGTATCAGAAATGGCAGGATTTAACCACGCTGCTTCATCTTCACGCTTCAAAATGACAGGCATTCTGTCATGAATGGTACTCATCAGCTTGTTTGGTTCTGTCGTAATAACCGTACAGGAATAAATGGTCTTTCCATGCGGAGATTTCCATGATTCCCATAGTCCAGCCATACCGAATGGTTCATTAGTTTTCATTTTGATTCTCATCGGGGTTTTAACCTCGTCATTCCGCTGCCACTCATAGAAAGAATCTGCAAGAATTAAACACCTTTTTTTCTTAAAAGCATTTCGAAAACTCGGTTTTTCAGCTAATGTTTCAGCTCGTGCATTGATTGTTTTATAGCCGATCTTTTCATCTTTTGCCCAAGCAGGAATGAGACCCCACCGTAAAAATCCCATTCTATTTTGCTTTCCATCATTAATAACAGATAGAACTTCATGAGAAGGAGCAATATTGTAACTGTATATATATTCATCTTCTTCGATTGCAGAGCCAATTTGAAATCGCTCAACCAGTTCAGCGAACTCCGAAAACAACGTGTATCTTCCGCACACAGTCATTCTCCTTTCCGGTTACTTTTCTTTTTATGTAAGATCATACCGTTTTCATTCCCTTTAGACAACTGGAAAAGGGGTATCGTATAATAAAAGAAAAGCTTTATTGGCGTTTCATGGACCAATGCGCCAATGAAAAGGAGTGCTGACAGTGGTGCATTTAAAAAGGCTTACATATACTCCTGACAGAAATATAAACGAATATCCTTATGGACTGCCTTTGTTCAAAGAGCCGCTTTCTCTATCATTTAATGCTCCGGTGACAATTCTTGCTGGTGAGAATGGATCAGGAAAGTCAACATTGCTTGAAGCCATTGCACAAAACACAGGCATGATTCGAATTGCATCAGCAGAGGAAGAAGATATGAATGAAGAAATACGAAATTTTTCAAATCAATTTAAACTTGTTTGGAGTGCAAAAACAAATAAAGGATTCTACCTTAAAGCAGATGATTTTTTAACTTATGCGAGAAACGTGAAACGAATGAAAACTGAAGCAGCCAGAAGAATTGAAGAAGTTGAAGAGGAGTACAGAGGCAAATCTATTTTGGCACAGCAGCTTGCAGCCTCGCCGCATTACCGAACGTTAGTCGAAATAGAAGAACTATATGGGAGAGGTCTTGATAATCGTTCACATGGAGAGAGATTTTTGGCCCTTTTTCAATCCAGATTTCGGCCCAATGGCTTTTATTTGCTGGATGAGCCAGAAGGTCCGCTGTCTCCGATGAAACAGCTTAGCTTGATCAGTATGCTGCTTGAGATGATAAAAAAAGGATCTCAGTTTATCATAGCGACACATTCACCGATTTTGATGGCTTTTCCAGATGCAGCTATCTATTCACTTGATGAATTGCCTTTAAAAAGCGCTCAATATGACGATTTAGAGCATGTCAGAATTACTAAAGATTTTCTAAATTCACCGGATCGGTTCTTAAAACATCTATAAGACCTTTGTCGAAATACGCACTAATAATTAACAGTTTTATAGTTCTTCGGATTTGTTTTTTCCTCAATACACCAACAATCCCAACTTTTTCTCGTATAGTGTGATGTGTTACTAATACCTGAGGAGGGACAATATGAGGAAAAAGCTTATGGGGATGCTTGGCGCGTCTGTGCTGAGTGTGAGCGTGATCTTTCCGTTAAGCGGGGAAGCGGCATTAGGAGACAGGACGCTTTCTGAGGGAATGAGCCATGCAGATGTAAAAGAATTACAGGAATATCTATTATCTAAAAGTATGTATCCTTACTTTGAAGAGACAGGCAATTATGGACCTATCACGAAAGCGGCTGTGAAAGAATTCCAGGAAAAGAGCCGCATTCAAATAGATGGCATTGCAGGGCCAGAGACGAATCAAAAAATTAAAGTGTTGCGCTATGGCGATATGGGAAAACCAGTCATCAGCCTGCAGCGTCTGCTGCAGGAGTGGGGAGTATATACTGGTAAAGTTGATGGAATGTACGGAAATGGCACAAAAAGTGCTGTTGCCAACTTTCAGCAGCAAAATGGACTCAAACGAGATGGTATCGCTGGACCGCAAACCTTTAGTAAGCTCAATCAAAAGGCAAGTGACGTTTCGGGCTCGGTTAAAGAGTTAACGGTAGCAAGCACAGCTTATACGGCGTCATGCGAAGGATGCTCAGGTGTGACAAAGATGGGTGTGGATCTAAATAAATACCCTGAAGCAAAAGTAATTGCTGTCGATCCCAACATTATTCCAATCGGGTCAACGGTCGAGGTTGAAGGATATGGAAAAGCAATCGCTGCCGATATCGGCGGTGCGATTACAGGCAACGAAATAGATGTTTTCCTCGCAGGTCAAGACAGTGCGATGAATTGGGGCAGAAAATCAGTTAAGGTGAAAGTTTATCAGTAATCATGTACTATTTTAAAAATCCGCTGAATACAGCGGGTTTTTTGCTTTTGTAGCCAAAAAAAATGCTCAATAGCAGAATAAAGTGTTTCAAAGGATATCAATGAAGCCAAAAAAATGCTCAATAGCAGAAATAAGTGTTTCAAAGGATATCAATGAAGCCAAAAAAATGCTCAAAAGCAGAAAAAAGTGCTTCAAAGGAGCCAATGAAGCCAAAAAAATGCTCAAAAGCATAAATAAGAGCGTCAATAGTGATCAATGAAGCGTAAAAAACACGCGATTGAGGGGTTAAATGTCTATTGTTATGCGTTCAACAACTAGAGGTAAGAGGACAAAATAAAATGAGCATTCATTTTCCCTCGTTCGATTTTATTTGTGCGCGCTCAGGGGACGATTTGTGCGCGCTCAGGGGACGATTTTTGCACGAACAGAGGTAATTTCTATGCACTTCGCTATGATTTCTGCAATCAGTCCTGCCTTTTCTAAAGCGTAACTACCCTCTGCCCCAAGCTCTAGATCCATAAATCCTTGCATCTCACCTGTTAAGATCCAAAGCCATATATGCCTCATCCACATACCCGTCATCTAGCTTCAGCGCATTTTTATACTTGCCATAAGTATCAAAACCCAGTGATTCATACAGTGTAATGGCTTTGGCATTATCAATTGAAACGGCAAGGTCAACTCTTTCAATGGCTGTATTTTCATTTATTTTTGAAATAAGGGCAGTAAGCAGTTTTTTTCCTAGGCCGCGGCCGCGCATGGAGGGGGAAATATACATGCCAAGAATTTGACCGCGGTGTTTCATTTTTTCGAGCGGCTCTTGCTTAAATCCAGCAATACCAACAAGCAGCGTATCGTTAAAAGCACCCATAAAAAATGATGAAGCTGAAGGAGAGATCTCTTCTATTATTTCTTCAATTGATTTTTGCTTTTCAATCTCAAAGCTTGAAGCAAAATGAGCAGGCAGCTCGTGAAGCGCGTGAAGGCGCAATGCTCGGTAATTCTCAGAGTCATGATGTGTCAGCAGTCTGAAATTCATTTGTGGCACCTCTTTTCTTTGTTCCATTTTAGTATGGTTTAACTGGATAAAAGCATGTAAAAAACGCATCAGCCTAAGGAGATATCTCTTTAGACTGATGCGTTTTGTATTAATGAAGCGGTTCTTTTACAATTTTATAATTTTTATGATTGACGACCGTCCGTCTCTCAAGATCTAAATCTCGGAAATTTTCCATATACGTCAAGTCTACAATCACTGAATTTTCATTAACTTTTTCCACGATGCCACGTAAACCGTCTCTGAATTCAATCACATTGCCAACTTTAGCGATTTTCATTTCCTCTCTCCTTCTCTATATGTAGATCCCCCATTAGGACTATTTAACATTATTTTTATCGTTTAGTAAAGGCTTTCACTTAAAATTGTGTAAGAATTTTGAAAAAAGATTAAACAGAATAGGTGAAGTGTGGGAAATGTACATGTTATAGTGATATAAAATTGGTATTTTTCCTTAGATTGTTGTTTTTCTTAATAAAGCTTATTTACGAATATATTTAAGATAGTATGCTCTATTCTAATAAAATAGTTTGAAAATTGAAGAGAGGGGCGAATACGCATGGTTTCATCAGGACTTGTCCTCGAAGGCGGAGGAATGCGCGGATTATACACCGCAGGAGTATTAGAATTTTTCATGGAAAAGGACATTTATTTTCCATATGTTATTGGGGTTTCTGCTGGAGCCTGTATGGGAGCTTCGTATGTCTCAAGGCAAAAAGGCAGAAATCGCACGGTAAACATTAATTATGTTAATCATCCGAATTATTTATCATTTAGTAATTTTATCAGACATAAACAATTATTCGGAATGGATTTTATCTTTGATGAAATTCCGAATAAGCTCGTACCCTTTAACTTTGATGCATTTATGAAAAGCGATCAGAAGTTTTTGATAGGTACGACTGACTGTGAAACAGGAAAGCCCGTTTATTATAATAAAGATGAGGATGGCAGCGATATTTTGACGATTTTAAGAGCTTCCAGTTCACTTCCTTTTCTGGCTCCTATGATTGAATTCAATGGTAGGAAGCTGCTCGACGGAGGAATTGTTGATTCCATTCCAATAAAAAAATCACAGGCAGACGGAAATGCCCGAAATGTGGTTGTATTAACCCGCAATGCAGGCTATAGAAAGAAAAAGGGCGGCATGGAATGGATGGTAAGACGTTCGTTTAGAGCGTTTCCGCTGCTTGCAGATGCAATGTTTGAACGCTATGAACAATATAATGAAACATTGGATTATATAGAAGAACAAGAAAAATTGGGGAACGTTTTTGTGATTCGTCCTACAAAGAAACTTGAAGTTGACCGGATCGAGAAAAACCCTGTGAAGCTTGAAAATCTTTATGAACAGGGAATCCAGGATGCCAAAGACAGCTTTAACGCTTTAAGCGACTGGCTTCAGCCGCACAACGTACTGAATTGAATGGTACAAGGACGTTTGAAGCAATATTCATGAGGGAACAGTACAAACATACTATTAAAAAGGTGTTGTTACTATGAATGTATTAATTGCTGGAGCTAATGGCAAAACAGGAAGATTGCTTATCGAACAAATAGCCAGAGGCGGCGAACATCGGGCTATAGCAATGGTTCGGGATCCTAAACAGGAGGAAGAATTGGAGAAGCTCGGTGCTCAAACTGTTGTTGGAGATTTAGAAGATGATGTTTCGCATGCGGTTCATTTGGCAGATGCCATTATTTTTGCAGCTGGATCAGGTTCAAAGACAGGTCCTGAAAAAACAATTTCGGTTGATCAGGAAGGTGCAAAGACACTGATTGATGCTGCTAAAAAACATCGCATTCATCACTTTGTCATGCTTAGCTCTATGGGTGCTGATCATCCATCAGAGGGGTCAGCTGAAATGGAACATTATTTCAAAGCGAAAGCAATTGCAGATGAATATCTGCGCGGATCAGAGCTATCCTACACAATTGTAAGACCTGGTGCATTGACTGACAATGCCGGAACAGGAAAGATTGAAGCTGCGCGGAAAATTGAAAACAAAGAGAACCGCAGCATATCCAGAGAAGATGTTGCAGCTGTGCTCATAGCGGCTCTTACTCAAGAAGAAACGAAAGGCAAAACGTTTGAAATTCTTTCTGGAGATACGGACATCGAAGAAGCTATGAAATTTATTTACTAATTCATGGACAAGCGGACTTCTCCTTAGTAAACTTGCTTATATGAAAAGATTTGGAGGAAGTCTGTTACATGGATAAGCAATTGGCAAATGAGATGCTTGATTCTTTAAAGAATGGCGAAATCAATGAATATCACGTTTCTAAAGAAGCGTTTCTGAACTTCAGAGAAGTTCTTGTAGAACGAGAGGACTTTAAGCATTTTCGAGGGATCGCCGAGCAGGGCGGCAGTATTGTTTACCGCTATTTGCAAGTTCCGAGAAGCTGAAAAAAATGGCTGTCACAGGTGACAGCCGTTTTTTTTGTACTATCAGAATTTATACGCTTGCCCCTTACTTGCCATAATTAAGTTGGAAAGCGAGTGAATCAATTTGATTTATTGATATTTCGCACTTAAAAGGATTAGGAATTTTGTTCCAGTTTTTTTGTGCAACGCGCAGTCGCTTTTGACTTCTCTTCAAAAAATGAGTGGCGAAGTAATTAAACAAACTTATACAGTTATTCTTATTAGTTTTACTAAAGAAGACGTTAATGCTACGCTGATAAAAGATGGCAAACATACCGATGGCTTGTTTAAAATAGAGCCAAAATTGAATATTTCCATTATAATAAGAAAACTATAAAATTTTTTATGACTTAAGTTTAATAATATGAATAATCACGAGGCTGATAGGTATGCATAAAAATATTAGACAATTGGGTCGAGAAGATAAATCAAGATGAATTTTACTTAGCTCATTCATTTGATTTAATCATTGAAAATAAAAATAGTGCAGAAGCATTTGAATATATTCCTTCTATGATAGATGCAATACTTGAAACAAATGATGATTTTATAGCTTCTCAATTAATATTTTATCTGAATTGTTTGTACTGCGGAAATCCATCATGAATTCCGTTCAAAAAAGAAAAACTAGAAGAGCATATAAATAATCTAGGGTGTGATGATTCCGAACGAGAGTATAAAGAATTCAAAAGAGATATGAAATAAAATAGTTTGTTCAATCTTTTTTATTATAAGCAGAATTAATTTCATGATTATCGGTATTTTTACAAAAGGATCAACTTTTCCAATTGATTGTCTCTTGTCTTGAAAGCATAATAAAAACACCGTGAGAAACGGCGTTTTTGTTTAACTTGGATCGTTCTCATCGAGAGATAAAGTGGTTACTTCCGTGTAATCGCCTTTATCAATCTCTTCTTTAGTCGCATCTCTTTTCAATTCATCTTCTGTATTGATTCCTTCAGCAAATGTTGGATCAGCTTCTGAACGATTTTCTTTTTTCATAGGTACACCTCCTTCGATGTTAAATTGCCCGTGCATTATTTATTCAATACATCTTTTAAGCTACTAAATCAAGTATCACATTGAGTAATACAAATAAGTGGAAATAGGCACTTAAAGAAAATAGTTTAATTGTGAGAAAAATCAAAATAATTTCATTTTTTGTGCTATGTTATATATGGACTAATTACATAAGGGGCAATGAGATGAATTACACGGGACAGATTGTTTTAGTGATAATTTCAATTTTATTTACCAGCTACCAAAAGGTTGTGGGACAAGAACCTTTTTTTACGATAGACTTTTTTATTTTTACCCTTATTGCTTGGCTGGTTGGCTGGCAATATGATACGGCTAAATACTATGGAAAAAAAGCACGTGCGAATGAGACAAGCTATAAACAAATGATTGATTCATTGCCTGAATCGGTTTTTATTCACCGGTATAATAAGATTGTTTATTTAAATAAAGCAGCTGTCAGCATGCTTGGAGCTGCAAGTAAAGATGAAATAATCGGGAGGAATTTTTTTGATTATATTGAACAGGAGTATAAAGCCCCTTTGTTAGAACGAATTAATCAGGTGAATAAAGAGAAGCGGCCATTAAACAATATTGAACATAAATTTAAACGTTCCGATGGATCGACATTTTTCTTTGAATTATCTTTATTGAATATTGTATTTGGTGAAAAAGAGGCTGTGCTTTCAATAGGTAAAGATATTACTGAAAGGAAAGAAAAAACGGAAGAGATGCTTCAAAAATCTGAGAAACTTGCTCTCTTGGGACAAATGGCAGCTGGTATTGCTCATGAAATTCGTAATCCGCTCACTTCTATAAAAGGATTTATTCAGCTGTTAAAATCCAACCATCCAAAAGAAGAATACTACACTATTATGTTATCTGAGCTAGATCGAATTAATGCAATTGTGAGTGAATTCCTAGTTCTTGCAAAACCGAATGCTGTCGTATTTGCAGAGCAAGATGTAAAAGTATTAATAAAAGATGTGGTCACCTTAATTAATACCCAGTCAATTCTAAAAAATGTTCAAATCTTCTCGGAATTTGAAAGGGACTTGCCAAATGTATTCTGTGCTGAAGGTCAATTAAAACAAGTGTTTTTAAATATTTTTAAGAACGCTATTGAAGCCATGCCAATGGGCGGCAATATTGATATTAAGGTTGAGCTAAAGGGAGATTATGAGATTTCTATCCAGATTATCGATCAGGGAATAGGAATTTCAAAAGAGCGGATATCTACACTTGGGGAACCATTTTATACAACAAAGGAAAAGGGAACTGGGCTCGGGCTAATGACCTGCTACAGGATTATAGAGAGTCATAATGGGACCTTATCATTTCAAAGTAAAGAAAATGAAGGAACAACTGTTGAGATCATTTTGCCTGCTGTTAGTAATAAGGAAAGCAATAAGAAAACAATTCGGGGAAATAGTTCTAGCTCAGGTGATAAATTATATCATGCACATAGCAACACCAAGGCCGAAGCTATAACTCCCGGCAGGTATTCAAAAAGATAGGATTGGCTTTGCTAAGGTGAAGGTGTCAGCAGTAAAAATCCATGCTGACTATATTAGAAATAGTGCTGGATAGCCGATAAAGGCTATCCAGTTTTTTATGCAAGAATGACAGAGAAGCCTTGAGAGAGGTTTCCCTGCTTTATCTTAAGTTTTGGCTCTTTTCGTAAAGTTTGCTGCTTTAAAAAAAAATGGTTAATACCTTTAGTGGATTTCAGCGGAAGGCACTTGACTCCTGCGGGAAAGAGAGGCTCTCATCCCTCCCCGCGGAAAGCAAGTGCCTGCAGCGGAAATCCACGGGTACAATTATAACCAAAAACAACAATCAACGAGAAAACAGCTTAAGTTTTTAATTCGTAATATGCTCTCAGCTTCTTAATCGTTTCTCGTCTCCACGATTTTACACTTGCCACCGTAACCTGCTCACTGGCTGCAATTTCAAGCGGTGTTTTATGGTCGAAGCAATAGCTAATCAGCCATTTTTGCTGCATCGGTGTAAGAACGTCACAATATGAATAAATCATTTGCTCAAAAATAACCTCATTCATTGGATCTTCTGTTATGGCCATTTCTTCATATTCAAGTAGCTCTTCATCGTTTTGATATTTTATTTGTTTGTTCAAAGCGGTGAGCAGCCTTCCTCTTAAGCATGAGTAAAGATAAGTGCTGAATGTCCCTTTTGAATTGTCGTACGTTTTTGAAGCATCCCATAGAGCGATTAAACCAATTTGATAGTACTCATCCTGATTTTGACGGATGTTTAATTTGTTGATGTGATAATAAATCATGTTGCTGTATCTCTTTGCGAGTTCTTCAAAGTTTTTTTCAGTATCCATTGTCTATTCCAATCAGGGGCGCTCCATTTAGTATTCCGCGGTACTTTTATCATAATGAAGGAAAGAATCCTGGTAAAAAGACAAAGGAGGGTATTTGTATGCTGAATGAGTAGTGAAATGTGCTGTTTCTATAAAGAAAATACTCATTTTCTACATGTTATCAACATGCGAATAACGGAAAACACTTATTTTTTGTAATATTCAATTGGGAAAGCTTCCAATTTTTAAGCAATGATTTAGAAAGGTAAAGCTGTTAGGCTATTACTTGTACTTCTTTACAAACGAAACCGATTATACTTCAGGAGGTTTACGAATGAAAAAAGCACTATTCACATTTGCAATTATATCTGCATTAACAGTCTCACTCTTTGGATTTGGTAAAGCAGAAGCGGCATCCAATCACGAGGTGAAATCAGGCGATACACTATGGCTGATCGGTAAAAAACATGGTGTTTCCATTAAAAATATTCAAGCCCTAAATCATAAAAGCGGTCATTTACTATATGTAGGGGAAAAATTACAGATTCCTCAATCCATTTCTGATGAAGATAAAGATTTATTAGCAAGAATCGTTCATGCTGAAGCTAAAGGTGAACCATATGCAGGCAAAGTTGCCGTTGCAACCGTTATTTTGAATCGTGTAAAAGATGAGCGATTCCCAGATACAATCAAAGATGTTATTTATCAAAAAGTTTCTGGAATTTATGCGTTCTCTCCCGTGCAAAACGGAACAATCAACGAACCGGCTGATGAAGAAGCAAAAGAAGCTGTTCAAGAGGCATTGGCTTACGAAGGAATGGGCAATGATTCCGTTTATTTTTATAATCCTAAAACAGCAGAGAGTGACTGGATTTTCACAAGAGAAGTAACAATGAACATCGGCAATCACACATTTGCAAAATAAGAAAAAGCTCCTTTCCATTCGGGAAGGAGCTTTTAACATTGGATCGTTAACTGTATAAGGCAAAAACACGAGCTCGTGCTTAGCTATCTCTTTTTTTAATGGTCTGAATAATTTACATGCCATGAAGGAAATATAAGGGAAAGTATGAGCATTAAGCGTGGTGAAAATAGTGAACGGCATGTATAAGGAGAATGGTAAACCAAAGCGTTCAATGGCTGAAGTGATTACTGGCTATAGAGTATCGTCCGATTTTGTCCAATATGAACACAATGCGAAAGAAGTGAAATTTTGGATATCCTACATACGGACAGTTATCGATCCGCAGATTTTACATGATAGCATTTTAGCTCCATTGCTGAGAGAAAAGTGGAATACTAATCAGCAATTGAAAGAGATTATACCGATTGAAGATATTATTGTCACAATTGACACGGATATTGTTTCTGAAAAATTGCTGGACGGTTATGTCATTATTTCCTTCTCTGAATATGGCAGTCCGTGTGCTTTAATCCGGGCGACTCTGAATAGAGGCAGGGATATCTCGCTGCCGGAAGTTGAATTCAGTGTTGTCGGCCCTAAAGAAGCTTTTGTAGAAGCTATAGAATTTAACATCAATCTTATTCGAAAAAGAATACAAGTTCCTACGCTGAGAGTGAAAGAATTGAAAATTGGAGATTTGTCCAAAACAAAAATTGCAGTTCTCTATATCGAGGACATAGCAAATGAAGAAAATGTTAATACGTTTATTCAGAGACTAAAGGATATTCATTTTGATCAAATTGGCGACAGCGGATACATCGCCCAATTTATTTCAGATAATCATGATTCACCGTTTCCGCAGGTCCTGGATTCTGAACGTCCCGACCGCGTGGCAGCTGTCCTTTCTGAAGGAAAGGTCGCTGTTGTGGTGGATGGATCTCCACAGGTCCTGATAGGTCCAACTACTCTAGTCGAATTTTTCACTTCATATGAAGATTACTATTTAAATTGGGTCTTGTCATCCTTTTTTAGGCTTATCAGGGTATTTGCCGTCGCCTTTTCTATTTTAGTGACTCCTGTGTACGTGGCAACGTTAACATTTCATTACGAGTTAATACCAAGAGATTTATTGAACACGCTTGTAACTTCAAGGCGGGAAATTCCGCTGCCGCCTATTTTAGAGGCGCTGTTTCTGGAGCTGACGATAGAATTGCTGCGGGAAGCTGGAGCAAGATTGCCGACCAAAGTCGGTCAGACAATTGGTATCGTTGGGGGGATTGTAATTGGGACAGCATCGGTAGAAGCTGGACTTACAAGTAATGTTCTCCTTATTATTGTTGCCCTTTCGGCCCTTGCTTCTTTTACAACACCTGTATACAAAATGGGTAATACGATCAGGCTTCTTCGCTTTCCATTTTTAATCTTCGCTCAAATGTATGGGCTGCTTGGCATTGTTTTATGTTTTTGTTTTTTAGCAACCCACCTTTTAAGGCTTACATCTATGGGCAGGCCGTTCTTGGAGCCGATCTATCCGCCTAGGAGCACAGATTTGAAAGACTCTCTTATCCGTATTCCCTTTTCAACTTTGAGTAAAAGACCAATGGCTTTAAGAACAAAAAAACCCGAAAAGTTTTCAGCAGAAAGAGCTAAACAGAAACATGACATTGACGAATAGCAGTCTGTGAGGTGTCCAGTTGAACAAGTTAGCAGAACGATATCAAGTCTCCCCGTTTCTTGTATTTTTTCTGATTCACTCCCTGCAGTTTGGTGTAGGGGTACTTGGTTTTCAGCGCATTATATCAATGGACTCTGGACATGATGCCTGGATAGCCATATTAGCCTCCGGAGTAATTGTTCATATTTCGATCTTCTTAATTTATCAGATTATGAAAGATCAAGAAGGAAACATATTAGACATTCACAAAAAACTTTTTGGTAAATGGATTGGAAGTCTGCTGAACGCCATTGTTATCCTATATTTTATAATCCTTGCGATTAATGTACTGCGGACTTTTATCGAGGTCATTCAGGTTTGGATGTTTCCAGATCTAAATGTATGGCTATACAGCTTTGTTTTTCTCGTTCTCGTTTATTACATTTTAAATGGAGGGTTTCGTGTCGTCACAGGAATCAGTTTTTTTGGAGTTATTCTTCCAAGCTATCTGATCTTTACGTTTTTTTTCACGTTGAAGTTTTCTAATTTTAATAATCTTCTGCCCGTTTTTGATCATTCCATAGCAGATCTGCTAAAAAGCACAAAAAAAATGTCGCTGTCAATTTTGGGTTTTGAGGCATTGTTAATGTATTATCCGTTTCTGAAAAATCCGTTAAAATCGCGGAAATGGGCTCATTTTGGAGCTTTATTAACAACTGTTGTGTATGTCATAATCATGCTGGTCAGCATCGTTTATTTCAGTGAAGAACAGCTTCAGAAAAACATATGGGCAACACTGACGATATGGAAAATAGTCGAAATGCCATTTGTTGAAAGGTTTGAATATATCGGGATTGCAAACTGGAATTTGGTGATTTTGCCGAATGTCTGTTTAAGCCTATGGTGTGCAAGCAGAGGAATGAAGCAGCTTGTGAAAATCAAACAGAAGTATACCATTTTAATTGTTCTAGCTGTTACGTATGGGGCGGTAAACTTCATAAAAAACCGTGAACAGATTAATTTATTGAATGATTTGATCGGCAAGGTAGCTTTCTTTATTTTTATAGCCTATATACCAGCATTATACTTACTTACTCTGATCTATCGGAAATGGAAGGGGAGTCAGAAGGTTGAAACATAAAATGATATTCTTTCTTTTCCCATTATTATTGACTGGCTGTGTAGAAAAAGAAATACTTGATGATGTCAATATCGTTACTGTAATTGGCTACGATATGGAAAACTCAGATCAAGTAAAAGGAACAGTAGTTATACCAGTATATAAGCAAGATGCTCCGGTAGAAAGTGAGATCATAGAAGCATCCTCCCCTTCTGAGGTAAGCAAAGACATATTAACACGTTTACAGCGAAAAGCATCTGACCCGCTTGTATTAGGGAAAATTTCAGTTGCTGTCTATTCAGAGGAAATTGCTAAAAAAGGACTTACGAGTTTAGTGGATACGCTGCAGAGGGATGCAAGCGTTGGGGAGAGAATTTACTTAACAGTTGGCAGAGAAAGTGCCAATACCATCTTGCAGGGGCAATATGGGTATAGGGGAACAGCTGCATATATATCAAATTTAATCAAGCATAACATTGAGAGCGCGGATATCCCTCAAACCAATCTTCATATTTTTCTATATGATTTGTATGCGAAAGACAGCGATCCGTATTTGCCGATTTTGAAAAAGGATAAATCGAACATAATAGAGATCGATGGTTTAGCTCTATTTAAAGGTGACCGGATGGTCAGTGAGATCGGAAATGACAAACTGATTTTTTTTAAGCTTATTTCTGATAAATATACAGAAGGCACCTATTCTCTTAAGCTGCCGGAGAATGAACAAGTAGCGATAAAAACCATAACCTCTAATCGGAAAATTGAAGTGAATAAGAAGGATCCGACAAAGCTAAAGATTAAAGTGAAACTAAGCGGCTTCGTTCAACAGTATACTGGGAAAATCATTACACCGAAAATCAAGAAGGAAATGGAAAAAGCATTTGAAAAAGTGATTGTAAATGAGTCTAAACAGATGATTGAGCAATTCAAGGAGCTTGATATAGATCCTTTGGGATTAGAAGATATTATGGAAAGTCGTATTAGGGGCTTTAGTAAAAAAGATTGGGATGAGACATATCCTAATTTGTCAGTGGACATTATTCCAGAGGTTGATATTAATGAAACAGGTGTGATTGAGTAGAGGGATCCTGCAGGCTTTTCAAGGTGCAGAATGATTAAAGGCATCTTCTTTTTTTTCCATAATCAAAATAATTATACGACTTGTCTCATACCTTTATAGAAAGTTCTTCCCCAAGGAGTGAGACAGCATGAATTCCTTTTTTAAAGGAACCTTATTATTAATCGTGGCCGCTTTTTTTAGTGAATGCATTGAATTTTTTGTGAATATGATCTTAGCGCGAGAGCTTGGAGAAGAAGGAATGGGCAGATACATGTCCATATTGCCGGTCATTTTTTTAGTGGCTGTACTGGCAAGCTTAGAATTGCCGATTTCCATTTCGAAATATATTGCTGAAAATAAGAGGGTTCTGCATTACAGCATGCTGCGCCATGCCCTGAAGATGACAACGTTTGTTACTTTTTTCGTTTTAATCGCTTCAATTATTTTATTTTCAGCATCTTCTCTATTAGATGGTTTTCATCCTGTTATCAAATGGCTGATCATCGGCTTAATCCCAATCGCCTCATTCTCTTCAATTGCAAGAGGCTACTTTATGGGTGTTCAGCAAATGGGAAAAATTGCATTTTCAAATTTTTTGAGAAAAGCCGTTCAATTTGGAGTGCTTATTCTCATCTTTACCGTTTTTCAATTTGATCAAAACGCACTTCTGATTGCATTGTGCGCATTTATTGGAAGTGAACTGATTGTCTTTGTTTATTTAATCAGCATATTTATGATACATATGCACGCTCTTAAGTATGAGAACAATACCTTTACAACGGGCAAATACGCACGGGAAAAGCTGCTTGCTGTATCATTGCCGACAACAGGCCTTCGCATTTTTCATGCGATCACAAATGCGATACAGCCTTTTTTAATTCAGACAGCACTGATAGCCGCAGGATTTGGAACAGTTGCAGCAACTGAGCATTTCGGAATGCTGACAGGTGTAGCCATGACGATCGGCTTCTTTCCTGCCTTTATCGCACATTCCTTGATGATTATGCTGATCCCGAACGTATCTGATTCTTATGCGAAACAGGATTTAAAATCACTTCGTGTGCTGCTGCAGCAATCAATGTCATTTACAATGCTTTACGGGGTGCCTGCAGTATTTATTATTTATCTCTTTGCTGAACCGCTGACATCGCTGTTTTTTTCTTCAGATCAGGCTGCCTTTTATTTAAAGCTGCTATGGCCATACTTTTTGTTTCATTTTTTTGTGATACCGATGCAGGCTTATTTAATTGGGCTGGGGCTTGTAAAAGAAGCTTTTTTTCATACTGTTTGGTCACATGTCGTTTCATTTGCCATGATGTTTCTGCTTGGTTCTCAATCATCATTCAATATGGTTGGGATCATTCTTGGAATGAATACAGGCATTGTTCTATTAACCCTGATGCATTATGTAACGATCTGCCAAAAAATTGGGATTACACTATGGCTGACTGAACGAGGCGCTAATATTTATAGATGATTCAGAAAGTAAACAATACATTTGCTAGTTTGATAATGATAAAAAGGATTGATTAAGCACACTCGGCGCTGTACAATACGAAGATAACTTCATACGTTTTCCTTATATAATCATGGAGATATGGTCCATAAGTTTCTACCTGGCAGCCTTAAAGTGCCGGACTATGAGGAAGGTACGAACAGGTTGTCTGAAACGAGTCCATTGTTCAAGCTTTCTTTATAAGTTTGAACATGGTCTCTTTTTTTATCATTTTTAGTTGTCTGACTTCAGACCACATCTGATTATGTGAGGGAAACGGCTGAACAAGACTTGAAATGATGGGGGAATTAGATTGAATATTTTCTATGGAATTTTATCACTTGCCGGAATTTTATTTCTTGGCTGGCTCCTGAGCAGCAATCGCAAAAGCATTCCTTGGAAAACGATTGGAATTGGTTTATTGCTTGAAGGTGCCTTGATTTTATTCGTAATGAAAGTCAAAGCCGGAGAAATCATTCTTGAGAAAGCAGCATTTGCTGTACAAAAAATTATTGATTTCAGCAGCGAAGGAATTGAATTTGTTTTTGGCGGTTTTTATGAAGAAGGATCGAATATTACCTTTGTTTTTGCAATAAATGTCCTTGCTGTCATTATTTTTATATCTGCACTTATTTCAGCTCTATATTATTTAAGAATTATTCCATTCGTCGTTAGAATCATTGGATTATCCATTGGCAAACTATTAGGCACAACAAAAGTTGAAACGTTCAGTGCTGTCGGCAATTCATTTTTAGGATTAGTTGAAGCTCCTTTGCTCGTGCGTCCATACCTGAAAGATTTAACGAGGTCTGAACTATTTGCCGTCATGGTTGGAGGAACAGCTTCAGCCAGCGGTGCAATACTTGTCGGTTACTCGTTAATGGGAATTGACATGAAGTATCTGCTCATCTCGGTTTTTAGTGTCCCATTTGTATCCTTGATTATTGCAAAGCTTCTGGAGCCTGAAACAGAGGTTTCAAAAACAAATGATGATGTTGCAATGGAAAAAACGAAGCATGCTAATGTATTTGAAGCGATTGCTGAAGGAGCCGTAAGCGGTGTGACTCTTGCTCTAAACATCGGCGGTTTGCTGATTGCTTTTATCAGCATACTTGCTCTTATTAATGGCGGTCTCGGGTTGATTGGAACGGACCTATCAACGATTTTCGGATATGTGTTTTATCCATTTGCCATCATGATTGGCATACCAATTGAAGATGCTTTCAGAGCAGCTTCGATTATCGGGACCAAATTATCGGTAAACGAATTTGTTGCCTATCTTGACTTAAGCAAAATGATTGATGAGCTATCTCCTAAAACAGTGGCTATTTTATCGATTGCACTCTGTAACTTTGCAAACCTGTCTTCAATTGGCCAATTAATTGTTGGTTTAGGATCACTCGAGCCAACAAAACGTTCTCTTGTTTCCAAACTTGGGTTAAAAGCAATTGTTGGCGGAACTTTAGCCAGTTTTATAACAGCTGTATTAGTGGGAATGTTTATATAATGAAGTGGAAGCACCTGAATAAGGGTGCTTTTTCTTATGGTCTTTTTCTTGAAAGGAACGACAAAAGTAAGGGAGAGGATCTAACCTTTTTTAGGACATATTCTAAAAGAACTACATGAGAGCGTACATTAATATGTAACTCAATCAATTTTCATGTAGGGAGGTTTCTTAATGGGGATAAAATTGATTAAAATATCGGTTCTTTACTTGGCTGTCGGACTTTTGCTCGGACTTTATATGTCAATCGTTCATGATTATACGATGACACCGGTTCATGTTCACATTAATTTATTAGGGTGGACGACACTTACTATTGCAGGTATTTTATATTATTTATTTCCTGAATTAACGGATCATTTATTGGCAAAAACGCATTTTTGGCTGCACAATATCGGTTTGCCGATGATGATGATCGGCCTGGCATTTACTGTTGCAGGGAATAACAGTCTGCTGCTCCTTACAATCATTGGATCATTCGCCACTGTTATTGGATTATTGTTTTTTGTTTATAACGTTTTAGCCAATTTAAAATGACAATTGGCAAAGGAAGCATATTTAGTATGCTTCCTTTCAATTAATTAATTTTTATAAGTGAATTCATTATACTTTCCAGTTCCATTGCAGAGTAAGCATTTTTTAGATAGTGGAAACAAGGGATTTGATCTTATTTTTCCTGATCCGCTGCAATGCTTGCAAATAACGACAAGTGCCACTATGCATCCTCCTCTCAAAATAAACAAGCTGACATCCTTTTTCTATTTTGGAGAAAAAACTCAGTTTTCATACGGTGAATATTTTTAAGAAGGCTTCTTTCTAAAAATTGCGAAAGCAGCTTTTAAGAAAGTGCGATCCATTCCTCTCTCTGCATACCCATTATAATCGAGTCGTAAAATGTATCCTTGTAGTATCTGTATTTTCTGATTCTGCCCTCTTCTTTCATATCGGTCTTCTAAAGCGACCAGAATCATTCTATGATGAGGTTTTATATTTTCCAATGGACCTATACTCTGAAACTGGAGATCATATTTTCGATGCCAATGCTGCAGGACATTCTGACGTTTGTACAATTGAACGTGATGGGGCAGAAGAAAGAAGAGAAGAAAGCTTGGCTGGCATTCCTGCAAAACCAGGAAATGATCGTGATGAATGGCCGATGGCGATGTGTGAGGAAGGCGGAGCGGGTGCCTCAGTCAGATATGTAACTCCGTCTGACAATCGCGGAGCAGGTTCATGGGCAGGCAATCAGCTTGAAAATTACCCAGATGGCACGAAAGTTTTATTTATTGCAGACTAATCTGCCGGATGGAGTGTGAGGATATGGAGAAAATAAGGAATGAAAATGAACTTCTCGTTTCTTATCATCAAATAACAGTATCTCAGGCAGGAAAACCAGCACCTCATATGGAGTGGTCAAAACAGGATCTCGAAAATCAGGTTACACTTGAGGACATAAAGTTTAATAATACACCTGAAATTACATGCAGAGTTCCATTTCAAGTTTTGGATGGGAAAGTAGAAATTAAAAGTATATTATCCCGCTCATTATTCTATGAAGTACCCTCAGGAAACTATTATTTATCTTTTTATGGAATACCGGTTGAAGAAAAGCGCAGTAACGGGCTTTACAAAGTTAAATATATTCTCCAATTTACAGAGGCTGGTGCATAACCAGTCTTTTTTTCTTTTTTTAAGAGATAAGAACGCATAAAATTTCCCGCATGGCGGCGAGCGGAATCGCCCAACTCCTCGGCCAGACCAAATCCGCAGGAAAAGTCAAAACCGGATTTTCTGCCGGATTCTTTTCTGTTATATCTGCGCTAAACGGGGGCTTTCTCTTTCTTATTGATAATAATTATTAAATAGAAATTATAATAATTTTTATTTGAGTTTCATGTACATTTTGGTATAATGATACATATACTGATAAGACACACTAGAAATATGGGCGATTGCTGCTGTTTTACAGCAGCATTTGATATTTAAAATGGAGATTGAAGATGATTATTTTTCTCAATTAGGGAGTGATTAGATGATAGTAAATGAAAATGTATTTCATCATGATATGAAAGAAGAGTCAAAGTTTGCTAGATTAAAAGAATACGGAGAATTGATTGCCGCTATCCTATCGGGAATCCTTATTTTAATAGGCTGGGCCATCCAATTAAATCAGGAAAACTCACCCGCAGCTGTTTTCTTTTTTATTACAGCTTTTCTTATCGGAGGATATGCAAAAGCGAAGGAAGGAATCGAAGAAACACTGGCAGAGAAAAAGCTGAATGTGGAATTATTAATGGTTTTTGCAGCTATTGGATCAGGGTTTATCGGTTATTGGATTGAAGGAGCGATATTGATTTTTATTTTTGCTTTAAGCGGCGCGCTGGAAACCTTTACGCTCAATAAAAGCCAGCGTGAACTCACCTCATTAATGGAATTGCAGCCAGAGGAAGCACTGCTGGTGAGTGATGGCAAGGAAGTAAGAGTTCATGTCTCTTCTTTGGAAATTGGAGATTTAGTTGCTGTGAAGCCCGGTGAAAGAATTCCAACTGATGGGGAGATTTTATCAGGTTTAACAAGCATCGATCAATCAGCGATTACAGGTGAATCCATCCCTGTTGAAAAGAAAACTGAGGATACGGTGTTTGCAGGAACAGTTAATATAAATGGATCCATCATAATGAAGGTAACAAAAAACAGTGATGAGACCCTTTTCCAAAAAATAATCAAACTTGTTCAATCAGCACAATCAGAATCGTCTCCTTCACAGCAATTTATTGAAAAGTTTGAAGGCACGTATGTTAAAGGAGTCTTGCTTGCTGTTGCCCTGATGATGGTTCTTCCGCATTACTTGCTCGGATGGAGCTTCAGTGAAAGCTTCTACCGAGCAATGGTGTTAATGGTTGTAGCTTCCCCATGTGCATTAGTCGCTTCAATTACACCTGCTACATTATCAGCGATTTCAAATGGAGCGAGAAATGGACTGCTGTTCAAGGGAGGAGTCCATTTAGAAAGATTAAGCCGCCTCAAAGTAATTGCTTTTGATAAAACAGGGACGCTTACAAAAGGAGAACCTGTTGTAACAGACGTGAAAATTAGTGAGCATGCAAATGAGTCGGATTTTTATACTGCGGTATTGTCCATTGAAAAACAATCCAATCATCCGCTGGCAAAAGCCATAGTCAGCTACATTCAAAAGGAGTTTCCGTCTATTCATCCTCATACGCTCTCTGTTCAAGAAAAATCAGGTTTTGGTGTAAGTGCAGACTGGAAGGGTGAATTGTGGAGTATTGGCAAACCTGTGATAGAAAATGATGAAAACAGCGATATGACTGCATTTGGATTGGAAAAATCACATGAGGGCAAAACCATCGTTTATGTAAAAAATGAGAGTGGAATTGCTGGCGTTCTTAGTTTGCAGGATGTTTTAAGACCGGAAGCCGTTCAGGCAATTGCAGACCTAAAAAAAGAAGGCATCTATACGGTCATGCTTACAGGGGATAACCATGCAACAGCACATGCGATTGCAAAAGAAGCAAAAGTTGACCAGTTCATTGCGGAGTGCCTGCCAGACGATAAAGTAAATCAAGTGAAATCTCTGAAAGAGAAATATGGGCACGCAGCAATGATTGGAGACGGAATCAATGATGCACCGGCACTGGCTGCAGCAAGCGTGGGGATAGCAATGGGAGAAGGGACCGATGTCGCACTGGAAACTGCAGATGTAGTCTTAATGAAAAACGAGTTAACTAAATTGAAAAAAGCGATTGAAGTCTCTAAGAAAATGGATCGAATTGTGAAACAGAATATTATCTTTTCAATGTCAGTCATCGCCCTGCTCATTTGTTCTAATTTTTTACAGGTCCTTGATTTGCCGCTAGGAGTCATCGGGCATGAAGGAAGTACAATTCTTGTCATACTGAATGGACTGAGACTGTTAAGGTAGAAAAAATGGACGAAAGATCAATTTCGTCCATTTTCTTATGTATTTATGTCGTTCTTTCCCCGGCTTTATCATCATCAGGCCGTTTGCTCACAATGACATATGCTGAAACAATACAAATGAATCCGATAATCCAGCCGATCAGTGAGCTATAATAAAACCAATCCGTTAATCGGATAAAAATAAAAGGTGATGCAAAACCGATAATACATAAGATGAGGACTATATTCCGTTTCATCATTTGCAGCATTGCTAACATCTCCTTACTAGGTAAAGAACGAATTCCCACATTAATTATACATAAAATGAAAACACATTGAAAATACAGATTTTCCTTTTATTCGAAGAATGAACAGAAATTGAATCAGAGCACTGCAAAAATGGAAACAAACTGTTTAGGTAATGTTTGGCATGGTGGAATCTCCTTTGATATTATATATTGTATTTGCTTTGTTTCGATCCTTCTAACATATTTTGTATGAGCGTTAAAATGATCAAAATCCCAGTTCCTGCTTTAAACAATCGGGACTCACATCTGGCAATGCGACATGAGTGAGGATTACCTAACAATAAGGATAAAAAATGGCTCTATCTAAGTTCAGCTTAGTTCCAGTGCTCATAAAATAGGGATAACTTCTCTAATTTTAAAGGGCATTAAAAATAGACTCTTTTCTTATACCTGATCATAAGGATTAGATATAAGACTAAGTCTAAAAATGATATGATAAAGCTAAATTTAATTTATCATTATTGAAGAAAGATTGGTGAAGATCATGGGGAAAATCATTCCGCTTGGATATGTCAGTGCCATCATTTTCATTTTATCAGGAATTATTTACTTTTTCGCCTCTAATTGGGGTGGTTTTGAACGATTAGAAAAGGTCGCTCTCTCGATAGGAATTATGATTTTATTTTACGGAGCGAGTTTTTTATCCGGAAAGCTGATTTCAAATCGTGAAGATTTGCCTAAATGGCTCCTCGTTTCGGGGGCGATCTCATTTGGAGCAGCTGTCGCCTTAATCGGCCAAATTTATAATTCCCATGCTGACAGCTATCTCTTATTTGTGATTTGGCTGCTGCCTTCCATTGCACTTGCGGTCATCACAAGGTATCAGCCTTTTGCGGTCTTGAGCTATGTGCTTCTGCTGCTGGCCTACTGGTTTTATATGTTTCCAACAAGCGTCTCAATCAATCGGTCTGACTTTGAAGAATGGCTGATTTATCTTGGCATGGTCCTGATTAATGCGATCATATTCGTCATCGCTTCTGGATTAAGGCTAAAGCTTCTTCAGTACGTATCATTTACACTTATCCATATCTTCTTAATTATTATGTCATTTTACGAAGTGTTTGAGCCATTTAGTTCATGGATGAACATCATATACGTGTTTGTCATCATTCTCAGCTATTACCTGTTCATGAAAAAAGACAGCTATCACGCGCTTACCATCATTACATTCGTGATGCTTGGAATCTTTGCGCTCTCGAAGTATGCAGAACTCAGCATAAGGCTTTCAGACAAAATCGGCCCGATGAGCTTTTATTTATTTTCTATTATTGGGACACTCGCCTTCTTAGGAGGAGGCATTTACCTTGTCATTCGGGTAACCAAAAGAGCGCCAGAAAATTCTCTAATGTATAAAGTGTTTAAAAATAGTTTGATTGTCATCATTACCTTTACTTCTTCATTATTGCTTACATTCAGTTTCGGTGGATTATTATTTCTTATTTTCGAATCTGAATATAGTCTTGTTGTCTTTAGCTTGCTTTTTCTTGCTGCGGCTGTATTTTGGAAAAAGCTTTACACCGCTGCAAGGTATACCTTGTTCATATCAGGTTTTTTATCAGGACTTGGCGGCATTTTTATGCTGGATGCCGGAGTGACCGCTCTTTATATCATTATCAGCGTGTTCGTCATCTGGTTTGAGAAAGAAAAATTTCTTCAATTTCTTGCCTATTCGTTCTTGCTGGCGAGTCTTATCAGTCTGTTTTCTGTACATCTGCAATGGTTTGAACATTTTCGCATCGTATTGGCCATTCTATCGATTGCACAGTTTTTGCTGCTGCTTATTCCGGCTGATCGAATCAGAAAGGTAAGCAGTTTCAGTGTTTTTTACGGATTTCTGCTTCTTTACCCATCAGCCTTTTGGGGCACAGATTGGCGGGAAACTCTCATCTATCAAATTCTTTATTTAATAATGGCTGCTGCAATGCTTAGTCTTTATCAAAAGAGAGAAAGCTCTGTTAAAACGAATATTGTATGGGTATATTTTATTCTTTTCTTTATTGGGCTTTATTATGATTTCGCATGGAAGCTGCTTCATAAATCTCTGACTTTCCTGCTGCTTGGATTGCTGATTTTTACAGCTGTAAAATATTTAGACAAAGAAAAACTTGCAAACGTTAAAATATTCTCAAATAAGACGTGGTCTATGATTGCCTGTATTCTCGTTCTTCAGCTTGCATTCACAGGATTTCAAAGCTATTCAAATGAAAAGGCCATAAATGAAGGCAAAGAGATCATCCTGCAGCTGGAGCCTGTTGATCCCAGATCCATGCTTCAAGGAGATTACGTGCAGCTGCGTTATGAAGCAGGCAGATATCAGCCAAAAGAAGCTGTAAAAACAGGAACAGTATTTACCTTAAAGGTGAAAAAAGATGATAAAGGAGTATACAGATCAACTGGTGAAGTATTTGCTGGAGGTATTTCTGAAACCGGCAAAAAGCCAGAAACAGATGAAGCATATCTCACTGGAAAATATAATGGCTATGACAGCCTCATATTTGGAATCGAATCCTTCTTTGTAGAAGAGGGTACCGGATTTGAACTTGAACGTCATGCTAAATATGCTAAAGTCATCGTATCAGACGAAGGAAATGCCTTGCTGGCAGATGTGAATGACAAAGCTTCTGAGTGGAATGAATGATAAAAATCCATCCCTGATTGCAAGGGATGGATTTTTCGGTTTTTGGAAGATTATTTTCGTTCAATTTCTAAAGAAATATGAAAGCAGAAAATTTTGCGCATTGATGTCTGGCTCCACCGCCAGAACAAATCCGCAGGAAAAGTCAAACCCGGACTTTTCTGCCGGATTCTTTTCTGTCATGCTTGCGCTAAACGGGCGCTTCCGCTCTTCTTACTAGTTCGCGTCGTTTGCGAGTTTTACGAGCATGTGTGCAAGAAAATGTCTTTCTTCATCATTCCCGACTTTCCAAAGCTCATTTAAAAGATTTTCTTCGCTATTGCGGGGCTCTACGTTATTTGCTAGATAGTTCGCAACTTTTTCTGCGCCTTTTGCCAGCATTTCATCGCTTAACCCCAAACGCTTACCAGCTTCTACCTTTTCGCCTAAATAGGACCTGAACTCATCAAAATCCCGCAAAATAGCTTCCATTTTCTCGTTGTTCATAGAATCTAGTTTCTTTTCAATTTTTTCGGTTTGAATCGAATCGTCTTTAATGTGATGATTTGACATTTCCCTTGCACCTCCTGTTAAAGTTAATGGTTACATTCCCGTTCTGACAGAGGGTAAACCTTTTCAATAGGATTGAATGTGTACATTTGCTTAAAAACTAAGAACCTATTATTGATACGTTCTACCTTTCCAGCTGTACCCCGTTTTTTGAAGGAGACAATCATAGAGGAGTAAGGCAAGATAAGAAAAGCTGCTGCAGAAAAAGTACGCCCTTGTATTTAACATGCCATTTATTATGATTCAGCGCTGCAATCGAATGAGAGTGCTGCGTGTTCTTCAAAAGCTAAAGTTAAAGATGAATGAAAAAGAGAATCTCAATCATCATGAAGTTCATCCATCTTCTTTAAGTTCGGATGATTTTGGCGTATGATAGAGAAGACATATGGAGATGAAGGAGAGAAATCTTATGCAAAAAGCAAGATTAAACAAGCTATCTGAGTGGTTAAAGCAGCAGGAAACAGATGTTGCCTTTATTTCATCAACAGAAAATATTTTCTACTTAACAAACTTTCACACAAATCCCCATGAACGATTATTGGGCTTATTTGTATTTAAAGAAGCAGAACCGTTTTTAATATGTCCTGGAATGGAAGTATCACAAGCTAGATCTGCCGGGTTTGATGGGGAGATTATCGGATATGCAGATCATGAAAACGCATGGGACAAGGTGCGGACAGCCATTAACAAAAGAGGGCAGGAACATGCCGAAAAAGCAGCTGTAGAGAAAGAACTGCTTTCATTCGCCCGTGCTGAACAGCTGCTTCAAATCTTAACTCAGGCAAATCTTGTTTCTGCAGAAGATATCATGAATCAGCTTCGCCTGATCAAGGATGAAAAAGAGCTCGATATTTTAAGACAGGCAGCAGAGCTTGCAGATTTCGGAGTTGAAGTAGGGGTTCAGGCTCTGCAATCAGGAATCAGTGAAATGGACGTACTTGCAAAAATCGAATATGAATTAAAAAGAAAAGGGATTCGCGAAATGTCCTTTTCTACGATGGTTCTCTTCGGTCAAAAATCAGGACAGCCGCATGGTAATCCAGGATTAACTGCGCTGAAATCAGGTGACTTTGTTTTATTTGACTTAGGAGTCGTTCTCGATGGTTATTGTTCAGATATTACCAGAACGTTTGCATTTGAATCCATTAGCGAGAAACAAAATGAAATCTATCAGACTGTTCTTGATGCGCAGCTCAAAGCGCTTGCTGCAAGTATGCCGGGTACAAGAATTGGCGAACTTGATCAGATTGCCCGTGATGTGATTACAGATGCCGGCTATGGAGAATATTTCCCTCATCGCTTAGGACATGGACTTGGCATCAGTGTACATGAGTTCCCATCCATGAGCCACACAAACAATGATTTGCTTCAGGAAGGAATGGTTTATACAATTGAACCAGGCATTTACGTCCCTGAAATAGGCGGTGTCCGCATTGAAGATGACGTATATATAACAAGCAGCGGCAATGAGACACTGACGAAATTCCCTAAAGAACTGCAGATTATTAAGTAAAGATCAGATTTTCCGAATGATTTTGGATGACATCTAAATAAAGAAAGAACAAGTTCAGACCGTACATGATGAGATGTGCGGTCTGATTCTTGGATGAATAAAAAAGGGGATAGAGAAAATGAAAAAATGGCTGCTGCTCATAATGACAGCCTTAACGTTGACAGCATGTGCAAATTCAGTTCAGGATGAACCAATCAGTGAAAGTTCTACACAAGACAAAGTAGAGGAAAAAACGAATGAACAAGCAGCTTCTGCACCGCATGAAGACGTTGCGTCACCTTCAAATGAAGAAACTGAACCAGCTTCTCAGTCAAAAAACAGTGATTTTATTCCTGCCAAGGTAGTAAAAGTCATTGATGGTGATACAGTAAAGGTGATGGTTCAAGGAAAAGAAGAGACACTGCGCCTTTTGCTTGTCGACACGCCGGAGACCGTCCATCCCAGCAAGCCGGTACAGCCATTCGGCCCTGAAGCGAGTGCATTCGCAAAAAGCACGCTTTCTAATAAAGACGTTGAACTTGAGCTTGATGTAGGGGAGCGCGATAAGTATGGACGGCTGCTCGTCTATCTTCATGTTGATGGGAAAATGTTCAATAAGCTCCTGATTGAAACAGGACTAGCCCGTGTCGGTTACGTTTATGCCCCAAATACGAAACATGTTGATGAGTTTTATGAGCTTCAAAAAACTGCTCAGCAAAAAGAGCTTGGGATTTGGAGCATTGAAAATTATGCAACAGAGGATGAGGGATTCAATGAGTCTGCAGAAGCTGGGACCGAGCAGGAACATGACCAGCCTGCAGCAGCAGTTGAAACGTGCTCCATAAAAGGAAATATTTCTTCTTCTGGTGATAAAATATATCACCTTCCAGAAGGGCAGTACTATAAAGTGACTAAAGAAGAAGAAATGTTTTGCTCTGAAGAAGAAGCTGTAAATGCCGGATATCGTGCATCTAAAAGATAAAAGCGGAACAATACGAAGATAAGGTCGATTATTTAGATAATAAAAAGCACATTTACTCATGTAAGCAGATTAACTTAACTGAGTATATGTGCTTTTTTAACATTTATTTTAATTATATTTCGCATGTATGTATAGAGGAAAGAAGCAGCATGAGTAACTTAATTCAGTCCATCCGCCACACTTAAACAACGTAAGCCCTCCCTCTCAAACGTCCTTGCGGTTCCAAGCCCGCGCCAGTTAGAGTAAGTGAAAATCTTAGATGTATTGAATCATTGCCTCTAAGATTTAATTACCCGATTTATTATTCTTAAAAACGTATATGATTTTATTCTATTGATTTTGATATGTCTGAACTTTCATTATTATGAACCGCAAAAGAAAACCAGTTAATAACCCAGGTATTACAAACAGCATCGGGAGCCAGATCGGTCCAAATTGGAAACCGAAAAGTTTCAGTTTTGGCGAGTACATGAGTCCAACTGTCACAAAATAAGCTGCAAATGCAAAAGGAAGAAAGGAGAACGGAGGCGTGATGCCATCTGCATTTTTATATGCATCATACATAGCGTACATATAGATGCATGGATAAAACATCAGCCAGCCAAAGTTAACAGTTTCGAAGGCTTTATCAATTTCTCCCATAAAACTGAACATGATTGCTTGATTAAAATGACTGAAAGAATTAATGAGCACTTCAAGTGAAATAAAGAGAATGCCTTTAATTAACTGTCTGTTGAGCAGCTGACCAAACCCCGGAAATGCGATACTCCAAAATAGTACCTCTAGTTTACTTGTTTTCACATCTATACCTACCTGTCAGGATTCGTGTGATTCTTATATCTGTGCGTTCATAAAAACGAATCAACGTTATGTTATTTTTTGTAAAAAACTCAATAACATACTAAAAACTTCTTTAAAAAAATCCTTTTTCTATGCTACTGTACTCTTCTTTCAAATGTATAACGTTTATGAAAGGAGGTGATCAGCATGGCAGAAACAATCATACTTGATTCACAGCTTCGTCTCGTGTTTGAAGTGGGTGTGGATGAAAAAGGCGAGCCCGTTTTCAAATCTAAAAATTACAATAACATCAAAACATCAGCTACAGCAGAGCAGTTATTAGAAGCAGCAACCGCAATTACAGGATTGCAGACTCAATTACTTGCACATGTCGAACGCAACGACTCACACCAGGTAACAGCTTAATCAAATTGAAATCTTATAGAAGGGAGGGATAAGAATGTCGAAAATTTTAGAACTTCAGTTTTTAAATGCAGAAGGCAAACAAGTAAAGATCAATATTGATTCTCCAAAAGAACCACTTGCAGAGAGCGAGATTTCTAGTGCAATGGATATGATTTTATCCTCTAATGCATTTACATCTGCCGGGGGTGATTTCATCAGCAAAAAAGGTGCAAGAGTGGTTGAAAGAAATGTGACGGATCTTACAATCGGATAATGACGAAAAGGCCAGATCTCAGGTATGGTGAGATCTGGCCTTTAAACACTGAACAGATACTTTATTTGAAAAAAGAAGAAAAGAAACTCTAATAAAAAGGCTAACTGCGACGAACCAACAATCTATTCGAACACAGCTTTCATAATCAAGAAACATAAAAATTGGATAAGGAGGAATTATAAAATGGAGCAGTGGATCCAATTTGTGAGTGAAGTCGGTTTTCCAATTATGGTTACCTTATATTTGCTGCACAGAATTGAAAGCAAGCTGGACACGTTGAATTCTTCGATTCAAATGCTGCCTAAGCAATGGAATGAGTAAAGGTTTGTATTCATTGGTTCTAACTCACTTTTTTAGAAATTCTAAACTGATTTGAATGGGGAATTGAAAACATTGGACGTCTATCAAGATTTGAAAAAAGGAGAACGCGGTGCTTGGCTGAGCATCGCGGCTTACATAATTCTCGCAGCTTCTAAGCTGACGATCGGCTATCTGTATTCTTCCCAAGCCTTACTTGCAGATGGATTAAATAATGGAACAGATGTAATTGCATCTGCAGCCGTTTTAATTGGACTCAGAATTTCGCAAAAACCGCCTGACCATGATCATCATTATGGCCATTTTAAAGCAGAAGCTATTGCTGCGCTAGTTGCTTCATTTATTATTATGTCAGTGGGAATTCAGGTTTTGTTTGAAGGATTCAAATCGATTGCGGAGCCGAAAACGGAATCACCCCATGTAATCACGGCCTGGGCTGCCATTATCAGTGCAAGTATTATGTATGGAGTGTATCGCTACAATAAAGCTCTTGCTAAGAAAATAAATTCCAAAGCATTGATTGCGGCTGCTCATGACAATCGTTCAGATGCCCTAGTCAGTGTCGGGGCATTTGCAGGCATAATCGCTTCTCAGTTTGGTCTTGCCTGGTTTGATACAATTACAGCCATAACAATTGGATTTATTATTTGTAAAACTGCCTGGGATATTTTTAAAGAGACTGCACATTCGTTAACAGACGGTTTTGATGAACAAAAGCTGCTCGACTATAAACAAACAGTTGAAACAACTCCAGGTGTAGATCGCCTTAAAGACATTAAAGCGAGATATCTTGGCAGCAGTGTTCTTGTCGATGTCGTAATAGAGATTCATGCAAATTTAAATGTATCCGAAAGTCATGAAATAACGGATGAAGTAGAGAAAAGAATGGAGAAGGAACATCGGATTTCCCATGTACACGTTCACATAGAACCATCTTAGCAAGAAAAGCGGAACCGACTTAGTCAGGAACATGATAATTTAACAGAAAAAGAGTAAGGCTCTCAGCGAATGAGAGCCTTTTAGCATGCTTAAAGAAAACCTCCTTTATCTCGACAGAATCATACAAAGGGGATAAGCAGGTGCTGGCGAATACGTTATATATGAACAATAAAGGAGGATGAAATATGCCTGAGAAAGAAAAGGTCATAAAAATAAAAGGGTTGAGCGATGAGATCGTTCGAAAAGTTTTACATGATGGGTATACTCCAGATGCATCCTCATTAAAAAATGTGGTTGAACTGCTTTCACGATCTGTTTACGACTTATCAGAAATGTATTTAAATGATCAATGCAATCATGAGGAAACACTAAAGGGTACATTGGCAAAAATGAAAATAGCCTGTAATTCAATAGAGAATAACCAAAAGAATCCTGCAAAATACATGTAGAACACTATACGTGTTCTTTTTTTTATGTAAAAAATGGTATAAACAGTCAAGAAAGAAACGGCTTGTTATTAGGAGAATTGAACCAAAATACAAACGTATGTTCCTGTTTTGTTCGATAGATGATATAATGGACATGCAGCTCAATCTTTTATGGATCAGTGAGAACCCCTGGGAAAGGGGGGATGACAATTGACAATCTTTGAAAGTTTAGTTGTAATGGTTTCTTTTGCTACATTAGTTGTGGCAGTGCTGAGTTTCGGGCAAAAAAAATAGACCTCGAGGCATGAGGTCATCAAACACAATTTCTCAAGCAGCTGATCCATTGTTTGACTGCTCTGGCTGTAGATGTTGCACCATCTGCAGCTTTACGAAAATAGTATACCATAAAATGAAAAGCAAATCCTTTTCATACATGGGAAATTAATTAAAAACAATGAACTTATCCAAACCATTATGAGATACAAAACTCTTTGTTAAACACCCAAAAACAAAAAGACGGTTAAACAACCGTCTTTTTCAGCTTACTTTATGTAAACCTTATCTTTGTTTTTTATTTGCTTGTTTCTGATTCATCTCTTGAGCAAATTCAGTATCAGCCTGTTGGTTTTGCTGGGATTGATTTTGCTGCTGCTGTCTTTGCTGTTGCTGAGAACCATTATTTTGGTTGTTCTTATTCATCATTCATTCCTCCTTTTCGACAAATTCTCTTACGTTGCATAGTTTGCATCAAACGATGAAATTTTAAACATACGTTTTTTATTTTTTAAAGAAAATGAAGATTTCCCTTTAATATTTCAAAAATTGTTCGATATAAGAGATAAGGGGGGAATTTGTTTGTTTGACATGAATGCAGATCTTTTAATAGTTGTTTTCGTTCTTATACTGTCAGTCATCAGCTATCAATTGACACCTATATTTACAACTATTTATATCAGAAAAGCGATTCTGCACCCTCAATCGATCATATTGCTGCTATTAAGCATGGCTCTTGGATTATTGTTTTGGCTGACACACACACTTGCTATCCTATCCATTCATCTGCCAATTTCATTAAACCAGCCTATCTTTTACTTTCTGATAAATTATATCCTTTGCTGCTTAGTAGCATACTTTTCTATAAAAACAAGCAGCATTCAATCGATGACCTTAATGTCTTATTTTGCCACAGGGTTTGGCATGTCAATTGGTATCATTTTGATTGATTTCATCGGCTATGCCATTTTATTTCATGATGCGATAGAAATTAAGCCTTTATTGGTCCTTTTCGCTTTTTTCCTTTCAGTAACCTTCTCTTTTTCAGCACTTAGATTATTGCTTATCGCTCTGGAAGATGGATTGTTAAACCATCGCAGGGCAAGAGTTTATCGTACAGCCGGTAGCATCATCGGAGGGATTTCCTTAGCTGGCATTCCATATACAGTCATGACTTCTGTACTTGATTTTCAGTTCATCGATGGACTTGGCTATCAATATCTCTATCCATTTCTTTTTGTAGTTTCATTAAATATGATTCTCGCATTTATCCCGGATTTGTACAGTCAAACAATGATCATTGAACAATCCGAGAAGATCACTGAAAATGAAGAGCGTTTCAGGTCATTATTTCATCACAGCCCTGATGGAGTAATATCGACTGATCTGAATGGTACAATTACATCTGTCAACAAAGTGGCAAAAGAGCTGACACAGCTGGAAGAAAACGAACTGATCGGACTTAGTTTTTTAACATTATTAAATGACTCTGAACATAAAAAAGCTTTGATTTATTTTGCTGAAATCGTAAAAGGGGAATTCAGTGAAAATGAGTTATCGGTAGCGATCAGGAGAAAACATGGAGAGACACGAGATGTTTTGATAACGGCAGTCAGACAAATGGTTAATCATCGTGTTGAAGGTATTTACGGAGTTGTTAAAGATATTACTGAAAGTAAAAAAGCCCAGGATCGCATTAACTATTTGGCTTTTCATGATGAGCTGACTGGAATTTCAAACCGGCGCTTTTTTGTTCAAAAGCTATCAGAGCTAAAAGCCCAAAAAAAGCCATTTACAATTATGAATCTAGATTTTGACCGTTTTAAACGGCTGAATGATTTGTTTGGGCATGCTTTCGGGGATCTTGTTTTAGTCAAAATTGCTGAACGGCTGTCAGCGATTCTTCCTGAGAATTCAATCCTTTCCAGGCTGGGAGGGGATGAATTCAGCATTATTTTGCTTAATGAAAAAATTCATATCGCGAGTGAAATTGCAAATGATATCGTACACCATTTCAGATTTCCAATGAAAATCCGAGAGAATGATTGTCTCGTAACAACAAGCATAGGGATTGCAAACTACCCGCTGCATAGTCAGGATGAAGAAATGCTGATGAAATATGCAGATATTGCCATGTATGATGTGAAGATGAATGGATCTAATAGTTTTGGAATTTATAAACCTGAAATGAATGACAAGCTAATTGAAAAAATCAATTTGGAAAATGAATTGCGAAAAGCCATTCAATATCAGGAGTTAACGGTATATTTTCAGCCGAAATTCAAAGAGAATCTTTCTACAGTTATTGGTGCAGAGGCATTGGTCAGATGGAAACATCATGAATTTGGCTTTATTTCTCCAGCCGTATTTATTCCAATTGCAGAAGAGAGCGGTTTGATCTTTGAATTAGAACGATTCGTTTTATCTGTGGTAGCCAGACAGGTTCGAGCTTGGGAAGAAGAAAAATTACATTTTGGCAGAATTTCGATTAATATATCCCACCTTCACTTGTATCAAGAGGATCTCGTTAAGACGATTGACGATATTTTAACGACTTATCAGATACGTGCATCAAGTCTTGAAATTGAAATAACAGAGACCGCTATGATGGATAATGAACGGGAAGCCAACATGAAATTATCAAAACTGAGAACAATGGGCATTGAGATCAGCATGGATGATTTCGGAACCGGCTATAGCTCGCTCAGCTATTTGCATAAATTGAGCATTGACCGTTTAAAAATAGATCAGTCTTTTATCAGGGATATGGAGCAGCACAATGATAACGAAGCGATTGTCTCGATGATCATTTCAATGGCCAACCATCTTAATTTAAAAGTAATAGCTGAGGGAGTAGAAACGAAAATCCAAAAGGAATTGCTCGCAAAGCTTGGATGTCTTGAATTTCAGGGTTATTTAGGCGGTAAGCCAATCCCTGCAGAAGAATTTACGGAGATGTATCTAACAGGAAATCACGTGTCTAATTGACAGAACTTTAATGATAAGCAGAGTTTGTATTGTAAATAAATAAAAAGGGCGATATCCGCCCTTTTAAGCTTTTTTCTGAAGGTGACTGAAGTTAATCTCCAGCACCTTTTTTATGGCATCGTGTACAGATGATGCAACATAGGATGCTTCTTTTTTTACATCAGGATGTGCTTCTTCCATCGCAAAGCTGTGAGGAGTCATGTTGAACATTGGAATATCATTAAATGAATCACCAATACAAGCAACCTCGTCTGATTGAATGTTAAGATGTTCAATCAACATCATTAATGCATTTCCCTTGCTGATGTTTTTGGGCATAATGTCGAGGCACTGTTTATCAGATATGTATGTTTCTATTGTATCAGGGTGCTTGTCAATTAGTTTTTGCTGTAATTCAGCAAGGGCTTCGTATTCGCCTAGAACAGAAATTTTAGAAGCATTTACTGATTGTCCTAAAGAACTAATTAAGTCGATGTTCTCTACTATAGGTGAAAACATGCGTGATTCAATGCTTTTGATGATTTCATCACGTCGTTCGGTATAATTTTTGCTGTAATCCGCAATGATTGTGATAAAGTCTGTGGAGCGGACTTGTTCATAGACTTCCCTTGCAATTACGTCTTCAAATGTTAACGCATGAAGTGATTCATCATTGTTTGTATTGATAAATGCACCATTTTGGCTGATGCGGTGATAGCGTTCACCAACCATATTTAAGATCTCTCCAATTTCTATATCCATTCTTCCGGATGCTAAACATACATCAATTCTGTTTTCCTTAAGCTGTTTTAGAGCAAGAATATCCTGTTCTGAAACTTGTTTTTCCATGTTCAGCAAAGTTCCATCAAGATCACTTACAAATAGTTTTATCATTCCTGCATTCCTCCTTGATGAATGTTGCAATTAAACGTTGTATCCAATTATTATTCCTGACTTCTCTAATTATAGGGATAGAATCAGAGAGGTGCAATCATGAACATGGTTTTATATTAAGGATGTGTTCGCAACGTTTGTTGTTTATCGTATAAAGTCTGTCAGTAGCGTGTCTGGGATGCACTATATACGATTAAAAAGCAACGATGTTTAAGAAAAGGACTAAATAAAACTAGACTCCGTCATCATAGGACGAAGCCTGAATTTTAATGAAATTTTTGCTATTATTGAATGCCAAGTGCCTGAACAAGGTTTTTTGGATTATAGGTAACTTCAAAAAACAAAGGTTTATTTTCGTCTGTGAATAATATCAATCTGGTCGGTTCCTCTTTACTGTAAATAATCATTGCTTCAGATACTATTCCTTCAAACCATTTGTTTTTCACTTTCAATGAAGTTTGTGGCTGAACTAAGATCAAGTATCCTTTTTTAGGTAAAGGATTAACCTTTACAGTTATCCCTTTCATCGATTTAATCGCAGCTGTTAATTCATTTGTAAAGAAAGCTGTAGAAGGGACCGTTTTTATCACATCACCAGTTTCTACATCTATGACTTTGACTTCTTTTGTTTGTGCTTTCCCTTCATATACAGGGAGGATCAGCAAGATGATAAAAAAACTCAACAATATTTTTTTTATATTCATTTTGAACACCTCACTGTTACTCTTCCCAATACTTCTGTATTCAGCTCTGGTATAAATTTCATCCTTATATGAATAGGATAGTTTCCAAAAAATGAGCCTATGCTAATAAATAATCATCTTAAAGCGGAGGTGTTCTTTTGAAAGAAGTACTAATCGTACTTATGGCTGTTATTTGTTTGACTGGGTGTAAACAGCAAGATCAAACTTCCCCTAGAATCTTTTTAATACCTCATGGATACATCGGCTGGGTTACTGTTCATAATGATAAGGAAGCAGAGTCAAAGAGTGAATATACAGTAGACGAAAAAGGACATGCCACTGTGAATGAAAAGGATGTTCATGATGGCTGGGCCACGTATAAATATTTTTATATCAATGATAATGGCGACCGAACAGAAATTTCACAGGAAAAGATGATTCATGGAGCATCAAGCGGAAATGATTCTGCAGAAGATGGGGATGCGCATTTCTTTGTTGGTGATAGAAAGCAGTTTGAAAACACGGAATATTTACCTGAGGACAAATGAATCTTAAACTTGTAATTATGGTTCTGCCATGCCTGAGCTAAACGGACTTTCCGCTTTTCTATTGTCCAGCTCCACCGCCCAGCTCCTTTGTCAGAACGGCTCTGCCAGTAAAGTCAAAACCGGACTTTTCTGTCAGATCCTTTTCTGCCATGCCTGAGCTAAACGGACGGTTCCGCTTTTCTATTGTCCAGCTCCACCGCCCAGCTCCTCGGTCAGAACGGCTCTGCCAGTAAAGTCAAAACCGGACTTTTCTGTCAGATCCTTTTCTGCCTGTCCGAGCTAAACGGACGGTTCCGCTTTTCTATTGTCCAGCTCCACCGCCCAGCTCCTCGGTCAGAACGGCTCTGCCAGTAAAGTCAAAACCGGACTTTTCTGTCAGATCCTTTTCTGCCTGTCCGAGCTAAACGGACGGTTCCGCTTTTCTGCTTATTCTACATGTTTTGACAAAATTCGTTGACGTTTATACACATTATTATGTACCATATGAATCATTGAGAGATAAAAGGAGCTGAGGATTTCGTGGAGGAGTCCTTTATTATAAAAAAGGTTTTAAATAATAATGTGCTCATAGCAGAACACAATACATTTGAAGAAGTTGTACTGATTGGCAAAGGAATAGGATTTGGCAAAAAGCGCGGGGATACAATGGAAGAAAATTCTTATGAAAAAATGTTTGTGCTCACAAATGAAAAAGAGCAGGAACAGTTTAAGATGCTCCTTCCATTTGTTGATGAAGATATGATTGCGGTTGTCAGTGATATTATTCATTTCATCGCAGATCGTGTAAAACTTCCTTTAAATGAGCATATTCATATTGCTTTAATTGATCATATTACGTTTGCTATCAAGCGTTTGCAAAAAGGGATGGACATTAAAAATCCATTTCTTGTTGAGACAAAAACGCTTTATCCGAATGAATATTCAATTGCCGAAGAAGTTATTCATATGATTAATGATCGTCTGGAAGTTCAGCTGCCTGAAGGAGAAATCGGCTTTATAGCCTTACATATCCACAGTGCTGTTACGAATAAGCCCTTATCAGACGTGAACCAGTTTTCCCAGCTGATTAATCAATTGGTAGGCGTCATTGAAGACTCGATGAAAATAAAAGTGAATCATGAAAGTGTCAATTATCTGCGCCTAGTCCGTCACTTGAGGTATACCATTGAAAGGGTTCTTTCAGGTGAAACAGTAGAAGAACCGGAAAAGTTTACTTTATTGTTGAAAAAAGAATATCCGCTATGCTACAATACATCTTGGAAAATGATAAAAGTAATGCAGCAATTTTTGAAAAAACCAGTCTATGAAGCTGAGGCTGTTTATCTTACATTGCACTTATACCGTTTAACAAACAAAACTTAATGAGTAAAGTACCTTACGTGTTACTGATTCGATCAGGCATGAGTGAACAAGTACGTGTTATAACCGGCAACTTTAGGGGAATATACCCTTAGTGCGCGGTCGTCCTTGTTGCACCATGCTTTTTTTGTTGTCGTTTTTCGGTTTGAAATGTAAACGCTTGTAATTTGCTTTCATGTTTTTTTTGCTTGCTGCTGACACAAACTATTTTACAAGGAGGTCATACACATGTTTAAAAATTTATTTGGAGTACTCCAAAAAATTGGTAAAGCTCTCATGCTTCCAGTAGCTATTCTTCCTGCTGCAGGTATTTTGCTTGCATTCGGTAATGCTATGCAAAATCCTGAGCTTACAGCTAAATTACCGTTTTTAACAAATGATATTATTCAATTAGTTGCAAAAGTGATGGAATCCTCAGGGGACATTGTTTTTGCAAATTTGCCGCTCCTATTTGCTGTAGGTGTAGCGATTGGCCTTGCTAACGGAGATGGAGTTGCAGGACTTGCAGCGATCATCGGTTACTTAATTATGAATGCAACAATGAGTGCTGTGCTGCTTCAAACAGGGAAAATTCCGAGCGATGCTGTAGAGCTTGCTCAATTCTTCCAGCAGCTTCATCCTGAATATGCGAGAGTCCTTGGAATGCCGACCTTGCAGACCGGAGTTTTTGGAGGTATTATCGTCGGGGTTCTCGGGGCATACATGTACAATAAATTCTTTAAAATTGAATTGCCCCAATACTTAGGTTTCTTTGCAGGAAAGCGTTTCGTTCCAATTATGACGGCTGTTTCTGCAGTAGTATTAGGTTTAATCATGCTGTTTATCTGGCCGCCGGTTCAAAACGGATTAAATGCCTTCTCGACAGGGCTGCTTGAATCTAATAAAACATTAGCAGCATTCATATTCGGTTTAATTGAACGTTCATTAATTCCTTTTGGTCTTCATCATATTTTCTACTCTCCTTTCTGGTACGAGTTTGGGAACTATACAACTCAGGCTGGGGAAATTGTGCGCGGAGATCAGAGGATCTTCATGGCTCAGATTAAAGACGGCGCTGAATTAACGGCAGGTACGTTCATGACAGGTAAATTCCCATTCATGATGTTCGGTCTACCGGCTGCTGCACTTGCGATCTACCATGAGGCTAAACCTGAAAACAAAAAGTTTGTAGCAGGTATTATGGGTTCTGCTGCTCTAACATCATTCTTAACGGGGATTACAGAGCCGCTTGAATTCTCATTCTTATTCGTAGCACCAATTCTATTTGCGATCCATGCTGTTTTTGCAGGTCTTTCTTTCATGACGATGCAATTGCTTGATGTAAAAATCGGAATGACTTTCTCTGGCGGGGTCATTGACTACTTCCTGTTCGGTATCCTTCCAAACAGAACAGACTGGTGGCTTGTTATTCCCGTAGGTTTAGTATTCTCACTAATTTATTACTTCGGTTTCCGCTTTGCGATCCGCAAGTTCAACCTTAAAACACCTGGACGCGAGGATGCTGAGGCAGAAACAGAAGATAATAAAGCAGGCGAAAGTGCTGGAGATCTTCCATACAACATTCTTAAATCTTTAGGCGGAAGTGAAAATATCAAGCATCTTGATGCATGTATCACTCGTTTGCGTGTAACAGTTAATGATGTGAAAGCAGTCGATAAAAACCGCTTAAAACGTTTAGGAGCAGCCGGGGTCCTTGAAGTTGGAAACAACATTCAGGCAATCTACGGTCCTAAATCGGATAACTTGAAAACGCAAATACAAGATGTGATGTCAGGCAGAACACCTCGCCCGGCTAAACCTGTTTCAGCTGAAAAAGAAGTACAGGAGCAAGTTGAGGACGTTGTTGCAGGACCTCTTAAAAACGAAGTAAGTGAATTTTCATTTGTTTCTCCTTTAACAGGTGATATTCATCCAATCACTGAAGTGCCTGATCAAGTTTTCTCAGGAAAAATGATGGGTGATGGATTTGCGATTACTCCAGTTGATGGCACAATTGTTTCTCCAGTAAATGGAAAAATATTAAACGTCTTCCCTACAAAGCATGCAATTGGGCTTGAATCTGAAAATGGCACTGAGATTTTGATTCATGTTGGAATTGATACAGTTAATTTGAAAGGTGAAGGCTTTGAAGCATTTGTTCAAGAGGGTGACATCGTCACAAAAGGTCAAAAATTGCTTGAAGTAAACGTTGACTTTGTAAAACAACATGCTCCATCAATTATGACGCCGATTATCTTCACGAATTTGAATGAAGGTGAATCAGTAACGATTAAAGCATCCGGCACAGTGAAAGCTGGAGAAGAACACATTATTTCAATCGAAAAATAAAAGGTTTACAAGTCAATCACTTGTCATTCATGTGATGCGGCTGTTATGATATGATATTGTGTACAAGTTTATTTAAATAAGAAGGAGATTGATTAATTATGGCAGAAAAAACATTTAAAGTAACAGCAGAATCAGGAATTCATGCACGTCCAGCAACGGTGCTTGTTCAAACAGCAAGCAAATTTGATGCAGATGTGAACTTAGCATATAACGGCAAAACAGTTAACTTAAAATCAATCATGGGTGTTATGTCTTTAGGTATTGCTAAAGATTCAGAAATCACGATTTCTGCAGCTGGTTCAGACGAGAATGACGCAATCGCAGCTCTTGAAGATACAATGAAAAAAGAAGGTTTAGGCGAATAATGCTCGAACTAAAAGGGATTGGAGCTTCAGCTGGGATCGCGATTGCAAAGGCCTACCGCTTAGAAGAACCAGATCTTACAGTATCAAAAAAAGAAGTTGCAGACAAAACTGCTGAAACACTTCGTTTTGATGAAGCCATCCAGAAGTCAAAGCTTGAGCTTAATAAAATAAAAGAACATGCGCTGAGAGAATTAGGCGCAGACAAAGCTGAAATTTTTGAAGCCCATATCCTAGTGTTAAGTGATCCTGAATTGCTGAATCCAGTCAAAGATAAAATCAGCAGTGAAGCAGTAAATGCTGAATTTGCAATGAAAGAAACAGCTGATATGTTTGTAAGTATGTTTGAGTCTATGGACAATGAATATATGAAAGAGCGTGCAGCGGATATCCGTGACGTAACAAAACGTGTCATTGGACATTTGCTTGGCGTTGAGATTCCTAACCCGAGCATGATTTCTGAAGAAGTAATCATCGTTGCAGAAGATTTAACACCTTCTGACACAGCACAGCTGAACCGTCAGTATGTTTTAGGTTTTACAACTGATATCGGCGGCAGAACTTCACATTCAGCTATCATGGCACGTTCAATGGAAATCCCTGCTGTAGTAGGAACGAAAACAGCTACATCTGACATTAAAAATGGCGACATCGTCATCGTTGATGGAATTGATGGAGATGTTATTGTAAATCCTTCTGAGGATGTTATTGCAGGCTTTGAAAAGAAAAAAGCTCAATACGAATTGCAAAAAGCGGAATGGGCGAAGCTTGTTAATGAAGAAACAGTAACGAAAGACGGTCAGCACGTTGAGCTTGCAGCAAATATCGGCACGCCTGACGATGTTCGCGGCGTTCTTGAGAACGGCGGAGAAGCAGTAGGTCTATACCGTACAGAATTCCTATACATGGGCCGCGACCAGCTTCCAACAGAAGAAGAGCAGTTCGAAGCATACAAAGCTGTGCTTGAGCGCATGGAAGGCAAGCCAGTTGTTGTCCGCACCCTTGACATTGGCGGAGACAAAGAGCTTCCTTACTTGAATCTTCCGAAAGAAATGAATCCATTCCTTGGTTTCCGTGCGATTCGTCTATGCTTGGAGGAACAGGATATTTTCCGCACTCAATTGCGTGCATTGCTTCGTGCAAGCACATTCGGCAACTTGAAGGTGATGTTCCCGATGATCGCTGTAGTGGACGAATTCAGACAAGCAAAAGCCATTCTTTTAGAAGAAAAGCAAAAGCTAGTTGGTGAAGGTGTGCAAGTTTCAGAAAACATTGAAATTGGAATGATGGTTGAAATTCCTTCAACTGCTGTTCTTGCAGATCAATTTGCTAAAGATGTTGACTTCTTCAGCATCGGAACAAATGACCTGATTCAATATACAATGGCTGCTGACCGTATGAACGAGCGTGTTTCATATTTGTATCAGCCTTATAATCCTGCCATTCTACGTCTTGTGACGCTAGTCATTGAAGCAGCTCACAAAGAAGGCAAATGGGTAGGAATGTGCGGAGAGATGGCTGGGGATCCGCTTGCGATTCCAATTCTTCTTGGCCTTGGCCTTGATGAGTTTTCAATGAGCGCAACTTCAATTCTCCCAGCACGCTCACTTATAAAAAATCTTTCAAAAGAAGAAGCAGCAAGCTTTAAAGAAGAAATTCTATCAATGAGCACAACAGAAGAAGTCGTTCAGTTTGTTCAAAAAAAGTTTAATTTATAATAAAAAAAGGATTCGCAGATGCGGATCCTTTTTTCATTCTCGTGTGAGCTTGCCCGAATTACATTTAGTAAAAAGGCTAAACTAACATTACCTTAGGCAAATAGAAGGGTGATGTGAAAGTGGATAAAAAAGATGTAAATTCAGGGGACAAAGTGTTTGTGATCTACCGCAATCCGCATGCGGCTAATGTAGCCAATATTCAGGAGGCTGAAATCGTGGATCATCCGAATCATCCGGGGGAAAAAGCCTTATTCATCCATGATTCCTATCATTTATTAGACGAAGAGGACGCCATTTTTCCAACTTATTCAGATGCAGAAGTCATGTACAATAAGCTATTTGATTATGAACAATATGAGTAGCTGATCCGCAGCAGGTGTGCTGCGGGTTTTTTTTATGAAAAAGAAAACCCTAGGCTAGGACCAGGTTCAAAAATACTCTCAGCGTGATAGTAAAACCGAGGGCTTGATCTTGAAGCTTAAGCAGCAGCAAAAAATCAATTCAGCGTGAGGATTTTATCACACATTTGAATTTAAACCCGTAATAGAAAGGAAAATTTTAAAAAGGATATGTTGCGCTCAGGTAACAAAGGTTAATGATATACCGCTTTGAATAAAGGAAGTGAAAGCATGGTAAAGCCGTTTGTACCGCAGCTCGTCTACATTGAACCAAGAGCGCTTGAATATCCCCTTGGAGTCCAGCTCAAAGAAAAATTTGAAAAAATGGGCCTTGAAATCAGAGAAACGACTTCCCATAATCAAGTGCGGAATATTCCTGGCAAAAATCATCTCCAGCAATACCGGAATGCAAAGTCTACACTTGTGGTAGGTGTTCGCAAAACCTTAAAATTTGATACTTCAAAGCCGTCTGCTGAATATGCAATTCCACTTGCTACAGGCTGCATGGGACACTGCCATTATTGCTATCTTCAAACAACAATGGGATCAAAGCCGTATATCCGCACGTATGTAAATACAGAAGAAATCTTTCAGCAGGCACAGGAATACATGGATGAACGAGCACCGCAAATGACAAGATTCGAAGCTTCCTGTACATCTGATATTGTAGGAATTGATCATCTGACCCACTCTTTAAAACGAGCAATCGAATTTTTTGGCACCTCAGAGATGGGACGGTTAAGATTTGTAACAAAATTTCATCATGTCGATCACTTGCTTGATGCTGATCATAAAGGCAAAACACGTTTTCGATTTAGCGTAAATGCAGACTATGTCATTAAGAATTTTGAACCGGGAACCTCTCCTTTAGATAAACGATTAGAAGCAGCAGTTAAAGTGGCTGGCGCAGGTTATCCGCTTGGATTTATAGTCGCACCTATCTATATTCACGACGGTTGGCAGGAGGGATATTATCATTTATTTTCAAAACTTGACGAGCTTTTACCGGAAGATGCACGTGGTGACATTACATTTGAAATGATTCAGCATCGTTTTACGAAACCGGCTAAGCGTGTCATTAGTAAAAATTATCCCAAAACAAAGCTTGAGATGAATGAAGATGACCGAAGATACAAGTGGGGAAGGTATGGAATCGGCAAATATATTTATCAAAAGGATGAAGAAGCAGATTTAAGAGAAACTTTAGAAACATATATAGATGAATTCTTTCCGAATGCAAAAATCGAATACTTCACTTAGGTTCTTCCTTGCTTTTGAATTGCATGCAAACAATAATCAAAAAACAAGGGATCTCCCCTTGTTTTTTATTTATTCTGATATTTATTTTTAGAACAATGAACCTATCCCTGTTACTATAATAAGAGAAGAATAAAGGAGGATGTTTGCAATGGAACTTGGATTAAAAGGCAAGGTCGCATTAGTGGCTGCATCAAGCCAGGGCTTAGGATTAGCTATAGCCGAGGCGCTTGTGAGAGAAGGCGCACATGTCATGATAACAAGCAGAAATCCTGAGAAACTGCATGAAGTAAAAGAAGGGCTGACGAAATTGGGCAGCGGATTGATTGAATACAAAGCATGCGATTTAACAAAAGCAGATGATATTCAAAATTTAGCAGAGGAAACTGCGAAGAGATTTGGCACAATCGATTTGCTCGTCAACAATGCCGGCGGGCCGCCCTCAGGAACATTCGAGCAAATGAGTGATGAGGATTGGCAAAATTCATTTGAGTTAAATCTATTAAGTCATGTTCGTCTGATTCGATCTGTTATCCCGCACATGAGGGGAAAAGGCGGGAAAATCGTAAATATTGCTTCTTCATCTGTTAAAGAACCAATACCAGGCTTAATCCTATCCAATACATTCCGTTTAGGAATAGTCGGTCTGACAAAAACGCTATCGTCAGAATTAGCACCATATCAAATTTTGATAAATACGGTGGCACCAGGCAGAATTTCAACTGACAGAGTCGCACAGTTAGACCGCTCAGCTGCTGAAAAACATGGAATCAGCATAAGTGAAGTGGAAGAAAATGCGAAGCGGGCGATCCCAGTCGGGAGATATGGAAAGCCTTCAGAATTTGCATCGTACGTTCTTTTTCTGCTTTCTGATGTGAATAGCTATATAACAGGACAAACACATCTTGTTGATGGAGGAATGGTCAAATCCGTTTAAATCAAAGAGAATATTAATCGCCGGTCAGAAGAAAACTAACCTAAGAATCTTAATACGAGGGTGGCAAATTTATGGCGATCGTATTCGCTGTGATTTTAATATGGCTGGCAATTCATATTTTTGTGTATTCAAGTAAACAGGTAAATCCATTAGAAGCTATTTTTGTCTTTATGTTGATCTCGATAGTAAATAACATTTTCTGTTCAATAATTACTGATAACTTGGGATGGGCAAAAGCAATGGAAACACCGACGGCAAAAACGGTTATAACTTTACAGAGAATCATCATCATCCCGCTTCTTTTTCTGATTATCGTGAATGGACATAACAGGCTGAAGAAATTGACATCTGAATTGCTTTTGCTGCTTTTCTCATTTGTCTTAATCGTTGCAATAGAAGAGCTATGTTCTTATTTTCATATCATGAATTACATGGAAAACAGATGGCTGATTCCAGTCCTGCATTCATGTTTGCTCTACCTTACAGGAGTCCTTGCCCTTCACCTGTACCGCCCAATTTTGAAAAAGGGGATTATGATGCGTTGAAGGACATGATAAATGAATTATATATAGTATGTACACTACTTACGGCATTTCTGATTTCAGTGAAGCTGCCGCAAAAATTCCCTGCTGCAATTACAGTGCTGATTTTCACCTTCAGCGCATTTATAGGACTGACAGCAGATCATATTTTAGCCATTTCGCCATATGACATTTATGACGTGAATGATTCACCTCATTTTGAATTTTGGGATTTTATTTATTACAGTATGTATGGTTTTTCTGGTTACTTTTTTCTCTATCTCTATCAGCATTGGAGAATAAGGGGAATTCTTACAATCGGGTATATTGTACTCTGGTCCATATTTTCTGTTTTTTACGAATGGATAGCTGTCATTGTCGGCATATTTGATTTCAGCAAGGGGTACAGAATGCAATATTCCTTTCCGGTTTATTTATTCATTCAAACCTTCTTTCTCATATTTTTTTATATTGTAATGAAAGAATATGATAAGCTAAAAGAAAAGTCTTCCATTATATCGTGACTTTTTAATTTAGAAAGGAAGATGAAGATGACAGAAACTAAAGGTGTAATTGGGTTTATCGGTACTGGTGTAATGGGGAAAAGCATGGCAGGCCATTTGCTGAAAGAGGGCTACCCTGTTCATGTTAATACGAGGACAAAATTAAAAGCAGCTGAATTAATTAAGGCTGGTGCTGTCTGGAAAGAGACAATTGCAGATCTTGCATCTTCATCAGACTACATTCTGACAATGGTTGGCTATCCATCTGATGTTGAAGAAATCTATCTAAGTGAAACAGGCATTTTGAATTCTGCAAAAGAAGGTACATATGTCATTGATATGACAACTTCTAAGCCAAGCTTGGCAAAGGAAATTTTTGAACTTGCGAAACAGCGTCATATTTTTGCTCTCGATGCTCCGGTTTCAGGCGGAGATATTGGAGCGAAAGAAGCCAGATTATCCATTATGGCAGGCGGAGATCAAGCAGCATTTGAAAAATGCATGCCTATTTTTTCGGTCATTGGACAAAATATTGTGTATCAGGGTGAAGCTGGGAGCGGGCAGCATACAAAAATGTGCAACCAAATTGCGATTGCTGCAGGAATGATAGGGGTCAGTGAGGCCATTGCATATGCTGAGCATGCTGGATTAGACCCTGAAAATGTCTTGAAAAGTATTTCAGCGGGTGCTGCAGGCAGCTGGTCGCTAAGCAACCTTGCTCCACGAATGCTTAAAGGAGATTTTGAACCCGGTTTTTACGTAAAGCATTTTTTGAAAGATATGGGCATTGCCATCGAAGAAGCGAGTCATATGAAGATGGAGACACCAGGCTTATCACTAGCGCATTCTTTGTATGAAGAACTGTTAGAAAAAGGAGAAGGAGACAGCGGTACACAAGCGCTTTACAAGCTATGGAAATCATAATCAGGAAATTGAAAGATTTTTCAGAAGCTCCAATGGATCTTTTGCTTGAGGCGGATCCTTTTGAAGAGAAAATTGGAAAATATATAAAAACATCTGATATATATATTGCTGAATTAAACAATACAGCAGCTGCTGTCATGGTGTTAACACCCATATCTATTAACTCGATGGAACTCATGTATCTTGCTGTGGATACAGGTGCAAGAGGAAAAGGAATCGCAAAAAAGCTGATTGCCTATGCTGAAAAGGTGTGTGCAGCACAAAAAATGGATACGTTAGTGGTTGGTACTGGAAACTCTAGCTTGGATCAGCTTGCTTTATATCAGAAATGCGGCTTTCGGATGAAGGAAATACTGGAGGATTTCTTTATTAAACACTATAACGAGCCCATTTTTGAAAATGGGATACAGTGCAGAGATATGGTTAGACTAAACCTAAAAATAAAAAGAGATAGCTAGAAAAATCTAGCTATCTCGTAAAATATGAATCTCTCTATTATTTACCGATAAACATTTGAGTCCAGTAGTTGCCTTCAGCTACATGGCCTACACCAATGTGAGTGAAGCTTGAATTCATGATGTTTTTACGGTGACCTTCACTGTTCATCCATGCTTGTACAACTGCTTCTGGAGAAGCTTGTCCTTTTGCAATGTTTTCACCAGCTGTGCTGTATTGAACTCCGAATTTTTTCATCATGTCAAACGGAGATCCGTAAGTTGGGCTGTTGTGAGAGAAGTAGTTCTTGCTTTTCATGTCTTCTGATTTTGCTTTTGCAGTTTTGCTTAAAGTTTCATCAATTTGAAGTGGTTTTAAGCCTTGTTTTTGACGCTCTGCATTTGTTAGTTCAACAACTTTTTTCTCAAATTCACTTACAGAAGCTGGTGCTTGCTCTTTTTTTGCAGCTTCTTGCTTAGGTGCTTCTTGTTTAGCAGGTGCTGCTGGTGCTGTTTCTTGCTTTGGAGCTGCCGGCTTAGCTGGCGCAGCTTCTTGTTTTGGAGCTTCAGCCTTTGGTTGCTCTTGTTTTGGAGCTTGTCCTTGCTGTGCTTTAAATTGTGCTAATTGCTGCTTAATCATTTCTTGAAGCTGAGGGTTGTTAATGTTATTTAAAAGATCGTTCGTTTGTGCTTGATTCAAATTGCAGTTTTGACCAGCAATTTGGTAAGCTTTTACTTGTATATTAGATTGAGGTGCTGCTGCATCTGCAGATTGTCCCCCAGCATTGAATGTGAAAATAGTAGCTGCTGCCGCAACTGAAAGTACGATAGATTTCTTCATGAAAAAATTCCTCCTAAGAAGTTTTTGTTTGGTGCGTTTCTTGCTACAACAACATCTTATCACACGGTTTTTGTAACAATATGTCCAGTGCTTTCCATTGACATCATGATATCTTTTATTCTAATAAACTTACAATAAGTAAGCGTTAACAACTCTTTGACACTACTAGTTTCTAAGAATGATTAGACAAAGTTTCCATTATGCTGTCTAAATTAAAAATTCCCCTATAAAATTCCATTAGTACTAACTTTTTCATTGAATTGATTCTTGACATAAATTTTAGACCTATTTTTATGTAACAAGTGTTACATAGGTGTTACAATAGAATTTGAAAAACGTTAAAATGAACGTTAAAGGAAAGTTTAAATTTGAAAGGGGTATAAATTCGTTGACTGAGCCAAGTAATAGTCAAGCTGATCTGCGAAAATTTAAAAAAACACGTTTAATCCGCATCAATGTTTTCTTTTTCTTTGTGTTTTTATTATTCGTAGCACTTATCATTCGGCTAGGTGTTGTTCAAATTGTTCAGGGTGAGGAATTTTCTAAAGAAGTAAGCCGTACAGAATCAAACTACGCAAGCTTTCCGGCACCGCGCGGAAAAATGTATGACCGAAATGGAAATGTACTTGTCGAGAATAAAGGCGTTGATGCCATCACTTATACAGTAGAAAAAACTACAAATGCCACTGACAAAATTGAGGTTGCCAAAAAACTGGCTGCTTTAATTGAGGTGCCAACCGATTTTTTAAAGGAGCGGGACTTAAAGGATTATTGGGTTGCAGCTAATCCTGAAGAAGCGGCTGAACTCCTTAAACCGAAGGAAAAAGAAAAAGACGGAAGTGAAACATATAAGCTTCAGATTGACCGTGTCCCAGAAGAAGAACTCAATCGATTGGAAAAAGATCAAGCAGAAATGGAAATTGTTGCATTATATACACGATTTTCAGCAGGATATGCCTATGAGCCTCAAATCGTCAAAGCAACGGAGCTAACGGAAGATGAAATTCTTTCTAAAGAAGAATTATCACTTGTGGCAGAAAATCTTGAGATGCTGCCTGGTGTAGATGTAATTACAGATTGGGATAGAGTATATCCGAATGGAGATTTGCTTACAGGTATTTTTGGGGGATTGACCTCTCCTAAGCAAGGTATTCTCAAAGAACGCGAATCTTTTTATAAAGCAAGAGGATATGCAAGAAATGAACGAGTTGGACGAAGCAATCTTGAATATCAATACGAGGATTACTTAAATCCGCGCAAAGCAAAAGTTCAGTATGTGACGGACAGCAGCGGTAATGTCATTTCTGAAGAGGTCGTGGATGAAGGACGCCGAGGTTATGATTTAAAGCTATCCTTTGATTTAGAACTGCAAAAGCAGGTAGATGCAATTGTAGAAGAGGAGCTTAAAGCAGCAAGAGCCAAACCAGGAAACCATCTCGTTGACCGTGCCTTTGTTGTGATGATGGATCCTCATTCTGGCGACGTTCTTGCGATGTCTGGCAAGAAATACAGTTTTGAGGAAAATAAAATTAACGACTTTACAATAGGAAACTTTACGACGCAGTATGAGATTGGATCTACGATAAAAGGTGCTACGGTTTTAGCAGGCTATCAATATGGAATTCCTAGAGGAACTGTATATAACGATACGCCACTTTTATTAAAAGACACAAAACCTAAAAAGTCTGTAAGAAACATGGGTCCAGTAAATGATGTAACGGCTCTAAAAAGAAGTTCAAACGTTTATATGTTTAGAGTAGCAATGGAAATAGCAGGAGAAAAATATGTTCCAAATGGACCATTTGATGCTTCTTCTAAAGATTTTCAGCTATTGAGAAACTATTACAGTCAGTTTGGATTAGGCGTGCCAACTGGGATCGACTTACCTAATGAATCGACTGGTCAGCAATCAACACCTGATAATCCTGGTATCATGCTAAATATGGCAATTGGCCAGTTTGATACGTACACACCGCTTCAGATGGCGCAATACGTATCGGTTATTGCAAATGGGGGCTACCGTGTAGAGCCGAGAATAGTTACCAGTATTCATAATCCAGTTGAAAATGAAGAACTGGGACCTATCGTTACGGAACACGAAGGAAGAATATTGAATCGAGTTAGCAACTCAGCTGAGGACATCCGACAAGTTCAGCGAGGATTCGAAGCTGTAACGAAATCTGGCGGCACAGCAGCTGGAACCTTTGGCAGATATGATGTAGCAGGAAAAACGGGAACGTCTCAAACATTATATTATGGTGAAAAGAGTAAACGTGCCTATTGGGGACAGGAAACAAATAATTTAGCGTTTGTAGGGTATTACCCAGCTTCTAAACCAGAAGTAGCAATCAGTGTGATTGTTCCCTACACAGGGAAAAATGCTGCTCATCCAGCTAACAAAAATATAGCGAAGCGTGCAATTGAAGCTTATGCCAATTTAAAGCCTGAAAGCAAGCAGCCAGTTGAAGGGGTAAAACAAGAGCAATCAGAAGATCAAACAGCTGATAGTGAAGAAACAGAATAAGAAGTAAAGTGAGCTTTCCAAAACGGAAAGCTCTTTTTTTGCATTCTGATGATAAATTTGTCAATGACAGTAAAAAATAAAACTATACGAAATGAGGGATACAATGGAATTTTACGCAAAAGACAATATTCAGATGATGAAGAGGTTTCCGGATTTCGCCCCTGACATTTATCAGTCATATATTGCTTTCAGTAAAGCTGTACTAAGTGATGGGCATTTAAGCAGAAAGGAGAAAGAAATCATTGCAGTCGCTGTATCTCATGCGACGGAATGTCCCTACTGTATTGACTTTCATACGAGAAAAGCGAAAAAAGCAGGGGCCAGTCTCGAGGAATTATTTGAGGCCGTGATGGTGACGGCTGCAATTGAAGCAGGCGGGGCATATGCTCACCGTACACAGATGCATCGGGCATATGATGGGAAAATTGCTGAGTCACTTTATAGTCGGAATGATTTAGAAAATTTGAATGCATTAACAGATCTTTCGTCAGAGATTCAGCAGACAGCAAGAAGTTTTTTTAGAAAAGCTTTGGCTGCAGGCAAGCTTGATGCGAAATTAAAACAGATAATTGCAGTTGCAATAGCCCACACTTCTGAATGTCCGTACTGCATAGCTTCTCACACAGAGGACGCAAAGAATGAAGGATGTTCGAAAGAAGAATTGGCAGAAGCGGTGATTGTAGCTGCACTCCTCAGATCAGGCGGTGCAGTTACGCATGGGGTTAATATGGTTCAGTCTTTTGAACGTGCAGAGGAAGAATAGCAACATAAAAACATGAATGATGTTCCAAACTAGGTAAGAATCCATTTGATAGGAGTGAGACAAGTTATGTCTAAAACAAATAAAAACAAAGCAGATCAAAAAAACAAAAAAGGTTTCGATTCAAGTAAAATTGACTCCGAATTCAGCGGAGAAATTGGGAGCGCAGCCGCAAATCTTGCACATAAAGAAAAAGCGAAAAAAGAAAAAGAAGCAAAGAACTTTGGAGAATATAAAGATTAATGAGGGGCCGGGGATAACCCGGCTTTTTTCATTTTTTTAGGCTCTGTTAAATAAAAATGGCGAAACCTGTATCCAAGTATAAACGTCAATTGAAATGAGGGGGGAAATGTTTGAACAGGTTAGCATTTATTCCAATACTGCTGCTTTTAGCAATAGCTTTGACTAGCTGTAATTTATTTGATTCTAATAATGCTTTGCCGGTTGAGATGGTAGCATTTAATAGCCTTACGGATGAAGAAAAGGATGTAATTCCTGTAAGCCCTAAAGATTCAAACGTAAAGATAGTGGCTGTGAATGGTGAAATAAAATCTTTAATTGATAACAACTATGATGAAGAAGAAGTTTACTCCGTAACATTTAATCATACCGAAACTAATTCTTCTGGAAATCTTGTAGTTTTTATGGCTTTGGATAAAAAAACAGTTGTTGGCAAGAGTTTTAACGGTAAATAAATATTCTTCAACTTTAGGCTTCCAGAAAGAAGACGAAAATTGGGAAACCATTGGAGTGCAAGGGTTTCCCAATTATCAACATCAGCATTCAAAACAGCCTTTTTTTACATAACACTACGTTCTAATCAATTTGAAGAAATTAACTTTTTATGTAAAAAAAGAAGGTTTAAAGAGGAATTTTGCATGAACAAATCGAAGATTGATAAATGGAGCTGGAAATAGATCATTTATTAGAGAATTGATCTAGCCTTTTATTGAGAAAAAGGGAACATATAAGGGGGGCAGTGCATGAAGCAGGAGACTGAAAGCGAATATCAGGTATTGCAGCATGCTGATCTATTCGCCGTTTTGAACGAGAACGGCAGGTTTCAATTTATATCGTTAAACAGTAAAGATCATTTAGGCTTTTCATGTTCAGAAATGATTGGAACTTCCCTGAAAGACTATGTGCATAAAGATGATTTATTTCTAGTTGAGGGCTACTTTTATAATGACCATCATCTGTATCCATGCACGTTTCGTTTCCAGCATAAGAATGGCACATTTATATGGCTTGAAGCAACAAGTGATTTTATTAAACCCACCTCACTATCAACCGAAACCCAGATCATTATCAAAATAAAACGAATTGAGCCTTACGAACAGGAACATGATTCTAAACCTGTTCAACGAAATAACCCTATCTTAATAGATGAATCTGATGAAATCAATCGACATGCGGGTGAATTACTGTCACAAATGCCCTGTCCATTATTCATTTCCCAAAAAGGACAAATGTGCTATGTGAACCAAGCTTTGATTGATTTGCTTGGCGGCAAATCAAAAGAAGATTTGCTTGGGAAAGAAGTGTTCGACATTATCGATCAGGATTATCATGATATTGTGAAAAACCGCATTCAAAGAATGCAGAAAGGCTCATATGTTGGCTTAATTGAGCAAACTTGGAGAAGGCTGGATGGGACGCCTATTGAAGTTGAGATAAAGGCTTCTCCGATTACATATCAAAATAAGCCAGCAGAACTGGTTGCCTTAATCGACATTTCCTCCAGAAAAAAATTTCAAAAAATCCTGCAAAAAAGCAGAGAGCGTTACCAGCTGCTTATCCAAAATTCTATCGATACAATTGCAGTCATTCACCGTGATAAATGGGTTTTTATGAATGAATCAGGGGTTAGGCTGTTTGATGCAGATAATTTTCCTGATATGCTCGGAAAAAATATATTCAGTTCCCTTGACATTGAATACCACAGTCAAGTAAAAGAAAAGCTTGAAAAAATCGTTCAGCTGAAGTCAGATGCTGAAGTGACACAACAATCATGGCGTACGTTCAAAGACAAAACCATTTACACAGAAATGGTGAGTATTCCAACTACTTACTTCGGTGAGCCTGCAGTTCAAGTCATCTTACGAGATATTTCGGACCGGAAAAAAGCCGAAGAATTAATGCTCCGTTCTGAAAAACTTTCTGTTGCAGGGCAGCTAGCAGCAGGAATTGCCCATGAAATTCGAAATCCTCTTACTGCCATTAAAGGATTTTTGCAGCTAATGTATTCTGAATCGAATGGAAATGCAAACTATTATGAAATTGTTTTTACAGAATTAAATAGAATCGAGCTGATTTTGAGTGAATTGCTTATGCTTGCAAAACCTCAGGAAACTGTTTTTAAGACAACGAATTTATACACCTTAATTCAAGAAGTGGGTACTTTGCTTGAAACACAGGCAAATATGAACAATGTTTTGATTGAGCAGCATCATCAGGAAAGTAAAATTGAGCTAAATTGTGACCAAAATCAAATCAAACAGGTATTTATTAATCTGATGAAAAATGCAATTGATGCGATGCCGATAGGAGGGAAAGTGACTCTATCCTCATATAAAGAGGATCATTCAATCTTTGTCACCGTAAAAGACGAAGGAGAAGGCATTCCTCCCGAAGCCCTCAAGAAAATTGGAGAACCCTTTTTTACTACAAAAGAAAAGGGCACAGGTCTTGGGTTAATGATTACATATAAAATTATTGAAAATCATAATGGAACATTGTCCATTGAGAGTGAACCTGGAAAAGGCACGACATTTACTATAAAATTTCCTGCTTATAATGAACATAAAAAATAACCAGCAAATACTAAGTTCTCACTGGTTATTTTTATTTTGTTCAAAATTTAATCATTCGAGTATCATTATCCACGCTCTAATAAGTAGTTATATGTTTTTCCATTCTATTTAGCCCTTCCTCAAGCTGCTTAAAGCTGCATGCATAGGATATTCTGACATATCCTTCGCCGTACGATGAAAAGGCGCTTCCCGGGACGACAGCTACGCCACCATCTTTTGCCAGGGAATAGGCAAAGTCAAAGGAAGAAATATTTAATTTCTTGATGCTTGGGAAAATATAAAATGAACCATCAGGCTTTACTGTTGGAAGACCCATTTTTGTTAATCTTTCATAAACATAATTCATGCGCTTTTCGTACTCTGTTTTCATAGGAAATGCGTCATTGATTCCTTCGTTCAATGCAGCGAGTGCCGCTTTTTGAGAAATAGATGAAGCACAGGATACATTGTATTGGTGTACTTTTAATAAATGCTTCGCAATTTGCGCAGGAGCAAACAAAAGACCGATTCTAAATCCTGTCATACTATGTGATTTCGATAGTCCATTTATAACGATCGTTTGATCGCGCAAGTGTTTTGCAATCGATTCATGCTTGCCGTTAAAAACAAGCTCGCTGTAAATTTCATCTGATAATACAAAGAGATCTCGCCCTCTAATGAGATCTGCGATTTTTTTTATCTCTTCCGCATCTAATGTAACACCAGTAGGATTAGATGGATACGGAAGAATGATACAGCGTGTCTTTTCAGTGATGTGCTGCTTTATAAGATCTGCTGTTAAACGAAAATCATGTTCTGATGTATTAATATGAACAGGTACTGCACCGCACAGGGAAATAATAGGCTCATACCCTGGATAAACAGGACCAGGCAATATGACTTCACTGCCCACATCTAAAATGGCACGAAACGAAATATCAATGGCCTGACTGGCCCCTGTTGTAACGATAATTTCACTTTCGGGGTGATAGTCCAGTTCATACTTCTTTTTTAAAAAGTGAGCAGCGGCTTTCCGCAGTTCAAGGTATCCGGCATTATGCGTATACGTCGTGAAATTTTCTTGAATGGCTTCAATTGCCGCATTCTTCACATGAGCGGGCGTCAAAAAGTCAGGCTGCCCAATTGTCAGTGAAATCGTGTCATCGAATGCTGCAACCATGTTAAAGAATTGACGAATTCCTGAGATTTCAATATTTTTTACGTTCTTATTAATAAGATGTTCCATCATTGTTCATCCTTTATTCTTATATGTAATCATGCATTATCATTATTGTACCATCTTACAAGGACTGATATCATCCTTTCTTATCCGTTTGAGAACATAGAAAGCAGGGTAAAGAAGAAAAATAATCTCATATACATAAGAAAGATGTGACATAATGATTCGTACACTCGCAGTTCAATCATCTGGTGAAGTGATTTATGATTTACCATTAAAAGAATTAAAGAAACCTGATATTAAATGGTACTGGGTTGATTTTCAAGATCCGACAGCTGAAGAAACGAAACTCTTAGGCAAGTTTTTCAGATTTCATCCTTTAGCTATAGAAGATTGTGTGGAATTTGGCCAAAGACCGAAAATAGATGCCTATGATTCCTATTTATTTGTTGTCCTGCACTCTATTCAGCAAAAGACACTTGATGCTGAGGAAGTTGATCTTTTTGTTGCAAAGAATTATGTTGTGACATTTCATAAAAAAGCCATTCGTGATTTAAATAACTTATGGTTTAAATTGAAAAAGGATTCAGTTTTGCAAGAAGGAGGACCATCTTTGCTGATGTATCAGCTGATGGATCAGCTCGTCGATGAGTATTTTTCACCTGTTTACAAGCTTGAGGACTTATTAAATGAAATTGAAGAAAACACAAAAGATTTAACGATCAGTGAACTGATGGAAGGTGTATTTGATATTCGTTCAGATTTGTACAAACTAAGAAGAACAATCATACCGATGAGGGATTTATTATACCGGATGATCAGCTCGAGCAGTTTAAAAGCATACATTAAAGATGAAATTTATTTTCAGGATATTTATGATCATCTCTTAAAACTCGTAGAAATGGTAGATGCGAATCGCGAGCTTACGGCAGATATTCGGGACAGCTACTTATCCATCAGTTCTGATCGCATGAACAGGGTCATGATGACTCTTACTGTTATTTCATCTATTTTTCTTCCCCTTACATTTATTGCAGGGCTTTATGGCATGAACTTTCAATACATGCCTGAACTGACTGGCAAGTATAATTATTTTGTCGTAGTCGGAATTATGATTTTGATAGCAGCTGGGATGATTTATTTCTTTGGGGAAATGGGATGGTTCAGATATCACAAGGGAACAAAACTATAATACAGCGGTCATATTTGAACCTCTTTATTCGAATTCTATTGATGATGAATTCCAAAATGCGGGGTGTTCTAAGTGGAAATTAATGAGGATTTGCTGACAGATCAAGAAATTCAGATCATTAAAAAATTAAAATATGAGATGTTTTTCGCTATTTCCTATGAACATCTTTCTTTTTATAAAAATGAAATTAATTCGATTATGAAACAAGCTGCAAGGAGAAATTCTTTTCTGCTTAAGTCAAAAGAAAGAATGAGCTGCCTATAGGCAGCTATTTTTTTTGGACAAAAATGGCAAGGGAAAGAGTATAATTGAAACAAAGAATAATTAGGTGGGATGAGATTGAAACGAATCGCGGTAATTGGACAGTCAGGTCAAATACCTGAAGAAATTCAATTAATATGTGAAGAAGTAGGACTCGAAATTGCATCACGAAATGCTGTTTTGCTTACAGGCGGGGGAAGCGGAGTTATGGAGGCTGTTTCAAAAGGTGCAAAACAGGCCGGCGGATTGGTGATTGGTATTCTTGCAGGTGATGAGACTCACGTTGCTAATGACTATTTGGATGTTCCGATCACAACAGGCATGTCATTTGACTACCGCAGCTTAATCCTGATTCATTCATCAGATGCCATCATCATGATACGCGGAGGCAATGGAACTTTGGGAGAGCTATCTGCGGCGTACATGAATAAAAAGCCGGTAGTCGTTATAGAAACTTCTGGAGGATGGGCTGCCAAAATAAAAGAAGTGGCATTTGAAGGAGCTTATCTCGATGAAAGACGGACAGTTGAAATTCATTATGCGAATACAGCAAAAATGGCTGTTGACAGAGCGTTTTTAAGAATAGAACATCCACTGGATGAATCTAAAAACTCAGGCTTAATAGGGGATTAATTAAAAAGAATCAAACCTCCGATAAGGTTTGATACTTTTTATTAAAGACACTTTTCGTAAAGTTTGTTGCTTTTAGAAAAAATGGTTAAAACCTTTAGTGGCTTTAGCGGAAGGCAAGTGGCTGCAGCGGAAATCCACGGGTTATATTTATCACCGCCCAACTCCTCGGTCAGAACAAATCCGCAGGAAAAGTCAAACCCGGACTTTTCTGCCGGATTCTTATCTGTCTGTCGGAGCTAACCGGACGGTTCCGCTTTTCGGTATTGTCTAGCTCCACCGCCCAACTCCTCGGCCAGAACAAATCCGCAGGAAAAGTCAAACCCGGACTTTTCTGCCGGATTCTTAACTGTCTGTCGGAGCTAACCGGGCGGTTCCGCTTTTCTTGGTCCTTTAGGAAATTAAAAAAGTTATAATAGGTTGTGGATAATGAAATAAGGTTATCTACGTCCAGCTCCGGCGCCTAGCTCACTGTGAAAAAGACAATTGCCCAAAGAAGGCAAAAAGCGCCTTCTTTGGGCAATTCCTATTTTCTTCGCGAGCTGAACAAGGCGCCTGCGCTTTTGCTCTCAACGACAAGAGAATGACGCGATCCGCCGGGTGTCGATGCCGAAGTAGTCCCATCTGAATTGACGTGGTCTCCATCTGTAGCCTGCTACAGAGGTCCTGCCAACAAATGTGGGGAAAAACCAAAAACTATTTCCGTTGTTTAACCAAATATACGTATATCGGAACAAACAGCCGCTAATGGCTCCCGGATCTACTGCATAAAGGGATGCTTGCTGCGGAATTTGACTTGGCGGGGGCACGGTAGGTACCTGCCCCTGTCCTTGTCCGCCTCCGAAACCTGGCGGCGGTCCACTTGGAGGTCCGAATCCTCCGCCAGGTCCACTTCCAGAACCAGGAAATCCTTGACGATAATATGGATACATATTCACATTCACTCTCCTCATTAGCCTACATCAACACAATATGCATCATTTGTAAGGAGAGTGAATAAAAGAAATGCAGTGATTGGAGAAAATGATCATAATCATCGATTAGCCTGATGAAAGGAGCGGTAAGCGATCATAAAATCGAAAGCAATGAAATCTCTGATTGACTTCATGCACAGTTTCGATGAAAAGATCAATAATCGCATTCAAGTCGTTTGGTTCGAATAATCTAATTTTCATCTGCACCACCGATCGTTTTTAATTTTTCTGCCCGGGCGTCAGCGATTAAGTCCTTTAGCCATTTTTGTTCAGCTTCTCCGTGAAGAATGGTTGCCTTTGATTAAATGAAAAACAGCTTTTATAGTAGCCTAATATACTGGAAAGTTCGTTTACTCTTTTTCCTGACAGCAATACTCTTTTTTCAAGAATGTCTGCTGCTTCTTGAGGATTTCCGTGCAATGCAAAGGCAACGCCTGTAAAGAGGGGATGATATAGGTTTGATTCACTGGATAGCTCATCCAGGATCAGCTTATGAAACTGTTTCTTTCCAGACTCAGTGATTCGATAAATTATTTTATCTGGTCTGTTAGAATCCTTAATTACATCAGCTATTTCGATGTAATCGTTCTTGTGAAGCTGTTCAACAGCGCATAATAAAGCGAGCCTTTTTCAGCTTTATAAAATGATCCATATGTCTTTGTTCCATCGTTTGTTTCATTTCGTATGGATGTGCATCCCGTTCCATTAAAAGACCGAGAATGACTAATTTCATGGACATTGTTTACTTCACTTTGAAGCAAGCTGTTTCATAATCCAAACAGGCTTACTAAATTATATAGTCTAGTTTGACCATTTATAATGAATTATATTTGGGTTACTGAATGAATAAGAAGGGAATCTAATAAAAAGAATCACTTATATTGATAGTTCTTTTCATTTTTTAGCGAATCCTGTAAAATGGAGTTTTTGCAAACTATTTTCCTTGATGGAGGAAACAATGTGTTATCTATAATAAAACCGTTGCTTGTTAATATTACAATCCTGTTTTCCTTAACCTTTAATGCCAATCTTTTCTTCCCTTTTAATTCGAAGCAAAAAGCTTCGGTGAAACAAAGGGTCATATACGGATTGATCAGTGCTTTCGGTGCATTGCTATGCATGGCTTATCCAATTGAAACGCTTGGTGAAACATATTTTGATTTAAGGATGGTTTTTGTCCTTATCGTAACGTTATACTCGGGATGGTTATCAGGCGGAATTGTTATTATTGTAACATGTCTGGCCAGATATTTGATTGGGGGAGCTTTTTTTCCAGTTGGGATTGTCATTACATTGGGAGCTTATTTAATCGGCTTGCTTTTCAGAAGGTACTTTATTCAATCGGAAGTAAGATATCTAAGCGGGTCTATTGTTGTTGGCGCTTATTTCCTAATTTATATTTTAATTATCTATACGAACATCAATTTCCTTGAATTTAATTTTTACTTAGTTTACTTTCTGGCATTTTATTTATCCTACTTATCGATGATATTTATTATTGAGAGTTTAATTAAAACAAATAAGCAATTCGATGAAATGCTGTATGTAGATAAATTAAGGACAATTGGACAAATGGCTGCTTCCATTGCTCATGAAATCAGAAATCCGATTACAACTGTACGGGGGTTCATCCAATACATTCAGCAGGATACGAAAGATGAGAATCTGAAAAAATTTGCACCGCTCATTTTAGATGAATTGGATCGGACTAATAAAATTATTACCGACTATTTAAAACTGAACAAGCCGTACAATCACGAATTGACCAAAATTGATATCGATCAAGTTCTCAAAGACAGCATTGAATTACTAAAGCCGCTTGGGTTTTATTCAAATGTAACACTGCTTTATCATAGCGAGGATAAAAGTGCTGTTTACGGTGACATTCAGCTATTAAAGCAATCTCTAATGAATGTAATCAAAAACGGCATTGAATCAATGGAACACGGTGGAGAAATTCATATTTCCAAAAAAACGAATTATTTGAATGGCACAGTAGTAATTGAGATCGTTGATTCTGGCAAGGGAATGACAGAGGAGGAACTGGAAAACCTGGGACTCCCATTCTATACAACTAAATCAAAAGGAACAGGACTTGGTTCAATGATTACGAATCGTCTTATTCGTGAAATGGATGGAACAGTTGCATATAAGAGTAAAATTGGAAAAGGAACTTCAGTCATGATCACTCTTCATTTGGTTCAATAAGGATTTCTGTCAAGCTTTTGATATTCAATCAAGACAAAGAAAACCGCTCAGCACTTGCGAGCGGTTTTCTTTTTTATATCTTATGAGTAATGAAATTCGCGAGGAACAAGAGTGCAATAATGTAAAGAGGAATTGCAACTTCCTTAGAGCGCTTCATTACTAATTTTAAAAGGGGATAAGCGATAAATCCAAATGCCATACCATCAACGATGCTGTATGTCAGCGGTATAAGCGCGATGATCAGAAATGCCGGAAAGCTCTCCGTGAAATCCTTCAAATCAATGTTCTGGATATTTTGAATCATTAAACCGCCTATTAATATCAAAATCGGTGCGATCGCACTGTCTGGTATCATTTTAATATAAGGCAAAAAGAACAAAGAGCTTAAAAAAAGCAAGCCGGTTGTAATTGCTGTTAAGCCAGTTCTTCCTCCTGCAGAAATGCCGGCTGCCGTTTCGACTGTGCTGACAGTAGGGCTGGTGCCAAATAATCCTGCGGTAATCGCAGAAATCGCATTTGCACGAAGTGAACCTTTATACCTGTCAGGTCTTTGAATCATGTTAACGTGTCCATGAACAAGTCCGATATTTTCAAAAACAATAACCATTGTCAATGAAAACGTAGCTGTCCAAAAGGCAAGATCCGCTATTTTTTCGAACGACATTGCACCTAATACATCAAAATATACATCAAGTGAAAAGCCAGAAGATCCTCCTGCAGAGCTGTTAATCAAACCAAAGCCTGCAGAAATGGCCGTACCAAGCAAAATGCTGATCAGAAAATTGCCGGGAATGTTTCGAGCAAACAGCGTAATGGTAATGAGCAAAGTTATCAGTGTAACGATTACGTGCGGGTCTGTAAAGTCACCCAGTTTAACAAATGTCGTTTCGCTGGAAGTCACAATGCCGCCTTTTTGAAGACCGATAAACGTTAAAAAGATACCGATTCCTACTGTTATGGCTTCTTTTAATGAATTCGGTATGGATGCACTGATAATGCCCGACAGCTTTGTAAATGCAACGATGGCAAAAAGAATGCCAGAAACAAAAACACCAGCTAGCCCTTCTTGCCAAGAAAGCCCCATAGATCCGCAAATTGTATACGTAAATAGTGCATTAACACCCATTCCAGGAACCAGGATGATTGGAGTGTTACCGATAAAGCCCATCAAGATACATCCTGCAAACGAAGTTAACACGGTAGCGATTATTCCAGCTTCAATCGGAATTCCCGCATCAGCTAAAATGGCTCCATTTACGACAACAATGTACACGATTGTAAAAAAGGAAACGATACCTGCAAGCAGTTCTTTTTTGACGGTAGTGTCATGCTGCTCAAGCTGAAAGTACTTATGCAATTTTTAAAACCTTCCTTAGTAAAGTAACCCTCGACCCAACCCGTACAATCGGCATCAGCCGATTCACATATAGCATTATATCAAGTCAGAACACTTTATGCATTATCTTTATTTGTTCTTTTTTTGCAGGGCAGAATGAATGGCACATATGTTAAATATTTGTAAATAAGAAAGGAGTTTAGCCTTAGGTAAAGAATTTTTATAGGAACACAAATTAAAAGGTATGGGGGAACTCGTATGGCTCAATTAGAACAGCGTCCTGATGCGATTAAAAAGCAGCAAAGAGCATGGCATCTTTATTTTTCCCTGCCCATCCTATCTTGGGCTTTATACGATTTTGCAAATACGATCTTTTCATCTAACATAACAACCATCTTTTTTCCTTTTTATTTGCAGGAAGTAATCGGCGAAAACGAACGGTTAGATCAAATTGCCAGTACATTTATATCCTATGCTAATGCTGCAGCAAGTTTTTTATTAGTTTTGTTTTCACCTCTGTTTGGCGTCATGATTGACAGAACTGGCAGAAAAAAACGATTCATTATTCCATTTACACTGATTACTGTTAGTTGCACTATTTTAATGGGTATCTTCGCCATGACGAGTTTTTCTCAAACCTTTTTTGGACTCCCATTAGCATTAGTATTCGTCATTTTGCTATTTATCATTGCCAAGTTTTTTTACCATTCCAGTTTGATTTTTTATGATTCAATGATTTCTGACTTAGGTACGAAAAAAGAAATTCCCTTAATTTCAGGTTATGGAGTAGCGGTTGGATACATTGGAACACTTGTTGGATTAACGGTTTATCCATTTATTGGAGAATCAGGATACCATCATGCTTTTATTCCGACTGCACTGATGTTTCTTGTTTTTTCAATTCCATTGTTTCTATTTAGCAAAGAGCAGCCGGCAGCACTAAACAAGGTCCAGGAAAAAACGTCGTTTTTCAGCGGTTACAAAGAAATTTATCAGACTTTTAAAGAAATGCGGGCGTACCGTGCCGCCTTTTTGTTCATGATGGCTTATTTCTTTTTAAATGATGCGATTGCAACTGCAATCACGATGATGGCTATTTATTCTAAAGCAATCGTGGGATTTACATCCGGAGAATTTATCCTTCTTTATTTAGTGTCTACAGTAGCAAGTATTGCCGGTTCTTTCGCTTTCGGATATATTACCAAGTCAATAGGAACGAAAAGGAGCATCACTCTGGTTGGAATCGTTCTGCTCGTTGCACTTGCTTTTGCAACATTTGCGGTTAATCCATTTATGTTCTGGATTGCTGGAAGTCTGTTTGGTGTATCTCTTGGTTCGATGTGGGTTACTTCCCGGACATTTATTGTAGAGCTTACACCTCCAGATAAACGGGGCCAGTTCTTTGGTTTGTTCGCTTTTTCAGGAAAAGTGTCATCTATTATAGGTCCGCTTTTGTACGGAACAATTACGCTTGTTTTAGCTGATTACGGTGATTTGGCAAGCAGAATTGCGATTGGGTCGTTAATGATCCTGGCACTCATCGGGTTAATCGTTCATACTTTTGTACCGGCGGAAGATAGAAAGTAGCTTCTCTTGTTCTCTCATTCATCATATATAAGAGAGAACAATGAAGGGTGTGATTTGTTATGGCAAGAAAACGGTGGGGAGTGGATTCTGCAGCGCCGGCAGATGCAGCCCTTCTAAAATGTGTAGAAACCAGCTATGGTTTTCCATCATATTGGGGAAGATACCTTACAGAAACTCAAGGAAGCGTACTAACTTAAAAAGAAATCCAATTTTTACAATCAAAGGAAATAAAAATTCTGCCTATATATAACGTTTTTTTGCAGGCAATAAGCTATGAAAATGGACGGACAGCCGCGAGAAATGCAGCGTTTCATGCCAGAAAGCTTTCCATTCCTAATGGAGTAGCCATTTTTGCTAATATTGGAAACTTTTTTGAAGCAGATGCAGGCTGGATTACTGGCTGGGTGGAATCATTAATTCCCAGCGGATATCGTGCAGGTATTTATAATGATCCGGAAAAGGGGCCGTTTCCAGAAGCATATTGCCAAGCGGTTAAACAAAATAAAGAGATCGCTGTGCAAAGCATTCTCTGGAGTGCAAAACCTGAAACAGGGATCAGCACCGCAAGAAAAGCACCTGCTTATCGGCCGGCACATCCAAATTGCAAATCCAATGTATGGATCTGGAAATATGGAAGAGATGCGAAGAAATGCAGCATTAATACAAATCTTTGTGATGAACGTTTATTAGCTTATTTATTTTAGCATGTAAGCTTAGGATGATTCTAAGCTTTTTAAATTGCCTTTTACTTTATAAAAAACGAGACAAACCGATAATAACAGTATACATGTGTTATTTTGAGGAGGAAGCTTACAATGCAGCAAACAGACATCTTATTAGAAAGCGGTACGAACGAAATAGAGATCGTCGAATTTTTAGTTGCGGGACTAAAATTCGGCATTAATGTGATAAAAGTAAAAGAGATTATTCAGCTTCAAAATGTAACAAAAGTACCCCATGCTCACCCAAATGTAGAAGGGATTACAGAGCTGCGAGGAGAAGTTCTCCCGGTTGTAGATGTAGCTCAGGCATTGGGACTTGAACAAAGTCAAAATCCAAAAGCTGATAAATTTATCGTAACAGAGTTTAATAAACAGAAAATTATTTTTCATGTTCATAGTGTGACGCAGATTCACCGAATTTCTTGGAGCTTAATTGAAAAACCTTCAAGTCTATACCAAGGTTTGGAGAGTCACATAACCGGTGTTGTTAAATGGAAGGGTGAGATGATTCTATTGCCTGACTTTGAAAGAATAATGGTTGAATTGAATCCTGAATCCGGCATTCACATTGATCAAGTGAAAAAAATGGGAAACCGTGAACGTTCCACAAAGAAACTTGTCATTGCAGAAGATTCTCCTTTACTTCGAGGGCTTCTCCATGATACCTTGCAAGAAGCAGGCTTTGTAAATCTCGAGTTCTTTGAAAACGGGAAAGATGCCTTAGACTATCTCAATTCCTTGACATCTCAAGGCAAAGAAATTGAAAAAGAGGTACAGCTTGTCATCACAGACATTGAAATGCCTCAAATGGACGGCCATCATTTAACAAAACGAATCAAAGAAAACAGTAAGCTTGGAGGTTTACCCGTTATTATCTTCTCATCCCTTATTACGAATGATTTAAAACATAAAGGACAAAAAGTAGGGGCGGACGCTCAAGTAAGCAAACCTGAAATCACGGAACTTGTTAAGTTGATCGATCAATATATTCTATAAATTGCAGGTGTAATAACATGTCTCTAATTGACCATGCGAAACGTTTTGCGGAATCTGCACATGAAGGTCAGGTACGAAGGCTATCTGGGGCTCCTTACTTCACACATGTTGAAAATACTGCTCTCATCCTCTTTAAAGCAGGATTCAGGGATGAGGTTGTGTCAGCAGGGTACTTGCATGATACCGTTGAAGATACAGAAACAAGCATACATCAAATTCTTTCTCTATTTGGAGATGAGGTTGCTTCACTTGTCAAGTTCAACACGGAGGACAAATCCTTATCATGGGAGGAGCGCAAGCAGAAAACGATTCTGTCAGCTGTTGATGCGACAATTGAAGAAAAAGCCATTATAGCAGCAGACAAACTGGATAACATTAAAAGTCTTCATAAGGAATACTTGAAGCATGGAGATGACATTTGGAGAATGTTCAACAGAGGAAAAGAGCAGCAAGAGTGGTATAATAGGACACTTTCTGTGAACCTTTTTAAAAATCTTAAATCAGAAGAAGTACCAAGTTATTTTTTTGTCTACAAGCGAATGGTCCAGGAATTATTTTCGAAATAAAAAGGCTCTTTTCGTAGTCTTTGTAACATTAGCCAATCATTAATAATCTTGGATTTTTTACAGTATTTTGGCGTCCAATAAATCCTGTATCGACCGAGAACTTGGTTTGTGTGCAATAATCCGCAATGCAACAATCAATGCGAACACAGCCAAATAAAAAGAAAAGAGCCTTTTGGCTCTTTTCTTTTTATTCATAATGAAAGATGTTAATAGCTTTCACCCAATTTTTTAAAAACAGGTTTTTTATATGTAGGAGAAGGTTTTTTAGGAGCTGAACCATTGGCTGCTGTGTCTTTTAGTCCAACATATTGCTGCAGCAATGCTTTTGATTTTGCTAATGACAAATGTATTTTTGGATTGCGATATGTTTGATTCAGTGAACCGAGATGTGGGAGATTTTCGAAGTCATCTTTAGTGGGAGGCATATGAAAATAATATTCTCCTGCAGAGACAAGTACATCTGATTGCTGTTTGCTGTTTTTAGGATTATTCGAAAAATGAAGTCCTACTTTTTTAGCTTTTCCCTCTGTTAACAGTTTGTGCAGTGCACGTTTTTTTAACGTATACAAAAACTTTGGATCTGGTGCTGTTTTAGCATGACGATTGACTATGTAAATCGCCTTTGCAATATTTTCAGTTGTAGGTTTTAAAGGCTGGGTTCGATTATGATCGTCCATTCTTTCTCTCCTTTGCATTATAATTTGTGCTTATTATAAATTATACTTTTTCGTCTGTAAAATGCAACTAGAACAAAAAGCATGCCGCATAAGTACGGATAGTAATTGCTTTTGCATTCACTCTATTGAAGAAAAAAGAAAGCTGAACCATACTGCATTAAGCCTTATCCATATTTCGTCTCATCTTGATCGTCATTCTTCATTACGTTTAGAAATAAATCGGCAAATACTGGATCCCATTGAGTTCCTTTTCCTTCTTCAATTATGTCCAATGCTTTTTTGACAGGCATTCCTGTTCTGTAGGGTCGGTCTGATGTCATAGCATCTATGCATCTGCAACTGCCATAATTCTTCCGAATAAGGGAATATCCTCACCTTTCAGCCCCTCAGGGTAACCATGCCCATCAAAGCGTTCATGGTGATATTTCACACCAGGGATCAGAGGTTCCATCATTTCTTTAGGCTGAACATTCGATAGGATATCAGCACCTATAACGGGGTGCTTTTTAATTTCTTCAAACTCAGCATGGGTTAGTCGTTCCTCTTTCAGCAAGATGCTGTCTCTGATTCCAATTTTTCCAATATCATGAAGAAGTGCGGACTTACGGAGGGTATCAAGGCTATCAGCGTATAAGCCTGCTGCTCTTCCAATCATAATCGAATATTCTGCTACACGGACTGAATGCCCAGCAGTATAATGGTCTCTTGCATCCAGTGTGACAGCAAGCGTTGTATAAAGACTTTCTAATAACTGATTATTGATTTGATCTCTTTCACGCAGACCGCGGATCATTTTGTTAAAGCCTGCAATTAATTTAGAAAATTCATCAGAATATACATCATTTCTGTATTGTAGCCGCCCTTGTTCAACCTCCAGCATGCCTTCCTGCAGCTTTTCAATCGGCCCAGATATGTTTTTAAACAATAAAAATGCTCCTAAAACTGCGAAAAGAACGGATACTATTAATATTAATAAGGCCCATCTCCAGTATTCAGATAATAAGGGTATTGAATTTTCCTGAAAACGAATTTGTGTAGCCAAGGTGAATAAAAGAAGAGGAAACACCCCGATATAGATGGCGCTATAAAGAACTTTCTGCTGGATTGATATATGGATTTTTGCCTCTGCCGTTAAATCAGCTCCATGGAACATAAGCGCTTTGTTTCGAAGTTTAATCAATATTGGATTGACCGCTCCTGACGTTAAGAAAAACTCGATGATGCCGTGCATGCCTGCGATTAATATGGCTCCTAATGTCGCGATGAAAGTGTAGTAAAGCGGCAAATTAACAAATCCGCCTGAGATAAAAAGATAAGTCAGCATAATTGCAGGTACGGAAAGGCCAAACAGGTGAGGGCCGAAAATTCGGTACACTGTCAGTATCGGAAAACGGTGAATTTGCCTGAAAGCTTTCTCAATAGCATCCATGGAAATATCACCATCTTTAAAAACCCGTTTAATTGGGTAAATCTGTTTTCTGAAAACAAGCCATTCACAAATACCCATACAAACGATTGAGAAGCTTAAAATAATGAGCAAAATCAATATTTCAGCGATTGTAATGGTCAGTGTGGAAAACATGAATAAAGCTCCGATGCCAAATACAGCGATGAAAGAGCCAATGCAATAATTGAACACCAGTTTTTTTAAGAAATTTTTATATATTTATCGAATACACAACCTTTAGACTCGCTTTTTTTGGAAACTTTCTATTTTTATCGGCTGAAACTTCAAATTTTTAATAAAAAAATACAAAAAAAGACAGCATGGCTGCTGTCAGAGTTAAAAAGACGCTTCTGCTTTTCTATTTACAGCGCTGATTTAACTTGTCCTTTTTGATTTGCAGTATGGCGATTCCGGTTCTGCTGAGCGTATTCAAGTTCCTTGCTGAGTTTTGGGAGTGTAAGAGCATAAAACAAAAACACAAGAAGAATAACGGTTGCCATTCCGTAGTACAAATACTCGACCTTGCTGATTACTTTTGGGAAAAGAACTGCGATCATTCCGAGTGTCAATGATTGTGCAAACATCATCATCGGATCAATCCAGCCGCTGACTCTTCCCATGAGCTTTGGATGGACAATTTTCGGCATCCATCCGCCGATTGCAATGTTGATTGGTCCAATGCATGTCCCAATAATAAAGACAGTTGTTAAAAAGATCCACATTTGATCTGTAAAACCTAATATAAAAATAAGTATGCTGCTTAATAGAATCGGATAAATCATCAGCTGATGCGGTTTGAATTTTGATGAGATCAAAGTTCCAATTCCGCTTCCGACCAGAAGGCCGATACCAAGAGAAATGGCGAAGAATGAAGCGTATTTCTCATAGTGATCAGGCGACAGCTCATACTTCATTGTAAACATTGGCAAAATAGCAAATGCTCCGTTTACGAAACCAAAAACAAAAAAACCAAAAACCAGTGATGCTAATAGCTTGTTTTTGACGATATAGAGAATGCCATCTTTGAAGTCCCTGTATGAGGCTTCAAAACTGAAATCTTTCCATTTGATTCTTCCGTTTGGGAGTCTGGCCTCCATTGGAATTTTGCATTTGCGAATCAAAATGGCAGAGATAATAAAACTGAAAAAGTCAACAGCTACAGCACCCTGAAGTCCAATTGTCTTATAAGCCAATGCTCCAAGTCCTACACCAAAAACCATAAAAATACTGAATAGCATTTGATTTAGGCCTGCCGCTTGAGCATATTGCTCTTTATTTAAGATACCCTGCACAAGACTGGCCTCTGCCGGATAGAAGAATTTCGTAACAGCGCTCCGCAGGAACAACAAGAAAAAGACAAGCGGAATAGAGTTTAAAAATAAAGAGCCGAAAAGCAGAACAGTAAGAATGGCTCTGACCCAATCGCAATTCTCTGCAACTTTCTTTCTATCAAATCTGTCAGCTACAACCCCGACTAAAAAGAATACAAACAATGTCGGCAATGAATACATAAGCTCTGCCATTGTTGCAAAAGACGGCTGATGGCTGAATCGATCAAGCAAATAAAAAGCAAAAGCCATATTTCCAATCGTCGTGCCCATTTGAGAAGCGAGTGCAGCAAAAAAGAGCTTCACAAAGTTTTTGTTTTTAAAGATTTTCATAAGCAGCTCCTTATTCTGCAGGATATCGATTACAGTAGTTATTATAATAGAAAATCCAACTATTTAATATGAAGTCTTTGTAAAAAAATTACTTGTTCATTAGACTGGACGAATGAATACGCGTGTTCCATTCGGTACAATCGAGCCAAGCTCAAGTACATCACGATTTTGCATTCTTATACATCCTTTTGATACAGCTTTTCCGATTGAACTTGGGTCGTTTGTCCCATGAATGCCATAATGGATTTTTGATAAACTCAGCCATAGGACACCGAAAGGACCGCCAGGATTTGGCTGTCTGTTCACAATCACAAAATTGCCTATTGGTGTTGAGGTCACTATTTTCCCGACTGCAATTGGATAAACTTTCATTACTTGTCCGTTGTTCAGCAGAGTTAATTTTCTTTGCCTAACGGAAATATTAATTGTATATGGGATTGATGCTGGATCGGGCAGTCCCGGAATCACAATGGATTGTCCCGGGAAAATTAGGTTAGGATTTGTAATCTGGTTTGCTTTTGCAAGAACTGCTGTACTAGTCCGATAATCAAGCGCAATGCTGTTTAGAGTCTCTCCGGGCCTGACAATATGAATCATGCTATCACCGCTTTTAAATTGATATTTAAAATTTGTCTTACAGCTTATGATGAGACAGATTGTCTGTTGCAAAAGCGTGAATAAGCATCATCCCACTATGAGGGCTGTGGTATAATTTTTTTGTGAAATCAAGGGAGTGGACACAATTGATTAAAGAAAAATATGCAATTATCGATATCGGTTCAAATACAATGAGACTCGTGATTTACCAGCGGGATAAAAGTCAGCGGCTAAAAGAAATTGAGAATGTGAAAGTTTCAGCCAGGCTCCGCAATTATCTTAATGATGACTCTTTCTTAAATGACGAAGGAATAAAGGTTTTAGTTTCAGCTCTTCATAGTTTTCAGGAAGTTACCAGGCATCATGACCTGAAAAAAGTGAAATGTGTGGCAACGGCAACAATCAGACAAGCAGAAAACAAAGAGTTCATACTTCAGACAGTTGAAGCAAAAACAGATTTTTCAATTCGTATTCTATCTGAATATGAGGAAGCATATTATGGTTTTTTAGCAGTTGTGAACTCAACTCAAATAGAAAGCGGAATTACAATTGATATTGGCGGCGGCAGCACAGAAATTACATACTTTGAAAACAGAAAATTAATTCATTATCACAGTTTTCCATTTGGTGCTCTTTCACTTAAAAAACAGTTTGTCAAAAACGAAATACCTGCAGAAAAGGAAATAAATCAGTTAAAGGAATTCCTTGATGCGAAATTCCGTTCGCTTCCGTGGATTGTAAACAGGAATCTTCCAATTGTAGCAATAGGCGGAAGTGCCAGAAACATTGTGCAAATTCATCAGGCAATGCAGGAATATCCGCTTGCAGGTGTGCACCAATACGAAATGAATCATCAAAATTTGACAGATGTACAGCAATTCTTATCTTCTTTAACTCTTCATGAACTGCAAAGAGTTGAAGGATTATCCAAGGATCGTGCAGATATCATCATCCCCACTGCCCAGGTTTTTCATACTTTGTATGAAATTGTTGATGCAGATAACTTCATCCTTAGCAGAAAAGGCCTTAGAGATGGTGTGTTTTATGAGGATTTAACAAGGGGAACAGGACTGGCGATCTTTCCTAATGTAATCGAAGAAAGCTTTCATGAATTGCTGAGCGATTATGATATCGATTTAAATCATGTCATTCATGTTACTAAGCTTGCGCTGAAAATATATCGTGATCTTGCTGAAGAGGGACTGCTCTCCTATTCGAAGGAAGATATATTGCTGCTTAGAAGGGGAGCTTTTGTTTTCAATCTTGGGCAGTACATTGACTCAGAATCAAGCAGCCAGCATACATTTTATTTAATAGCAAATCGTACAATTGATGGACTCCTTCATAAAGAACGTTTGCAGCTTGCACTGATCGCTTCATTTAAAAGCAAATCTTCTTATAAGCAGTACGCGGATCCATATAAACACTGGTTTTCAAAAGTAGAACAGCGAAACATGATGATGCTTGGGGCTATAATAAAGCTCGCATATAGTTTAAATGCCACGAAAAGAGAAATAATTAAATCAGTTGACATAAGAACAGAAAATGATTTTGTGAAATGTGATGTGGTTTGCGAGGGAAATTGGAAACCAGAGGAATATCAGGCAGAAAAGCAAAAGAAGAACCTTGAAAAGATCTTGAAGAAGAACATCATTTTTAAATTTTATGAAAAAGAAGAGTGAATTTCTCTTCTTTTTTCAAGTAGCAGAAAAGGATAGATATTTTCGCAATTATGTTTAGCTCCTTTGTATGAACTTTTCTAGTATTCATTTACATAAACATCACATAAAATTTACAATAAATTTACATCCGCGTCTATAACAAGTGCTATCATAACAGATGAATCAAAATGACTAATTTAAAGGGTGACTTTTACATGAGCAAAGTAAACATCGGCCAACCAATGCTTGGGAACCCTCTATATTACAATAACCGGGAATTAAGCTGGCTTGCTTTTAATAAAAGAGTATTGGAAGAAGCCATTGATGAGCGAAATCCGCTGCTTGAACGACTGAAATTTCTTGCTATTTTCAGTTCGAATTTGGATGAGTTTTTTATGGTTAGAGTCGCAGGACTTAAAGATCAGGTGAAAGCAGGCTTCAATAAGCCTGAAAATAAAGCTGGGCTGACACCTAAACAGCAGCTTTCACAGATTGCAGATTTGAATCATGAGCTTGTAGACCTGCAATCTCATACGTTCAATGAGCTGATCATGCCTGCACTAAAAAAAGAAGGTATTCAATTTTTAAACGTTGATGATTTATCTTCTCTTCAAAAAAAAATAGTTGAAAAATACTTCGATGAACATATTTTTCCTGTATTAACCCCTATGGCAGTGGATGCATACCGGCCTTTTCCGATGCTTCTCAATAAAAGCCTCAATCTTGTAATAAAATTAGAAGATGTAAAAGAATCGATTGAATATCGGACAAAAACAGCTATTGTGCAGGTCCCAGCTGTACTAGAACGTTTCATTTCGATTTCCGAAAGTATTCAAGGGAATGAATATGTACTTTTAGAAGATATTATCGGACATTATATTTATAAGCTGTTTCATGGATATGACGTTGTGTCTGTCACGCCTTTTCGAATTACGCGCAATGCTGACATGACCATTCATGAAGAAGGCGCCAGGGATTTACTGAAGGAAATTGAAAAGGAACTTAAAAAGAGAAAATGGGGAGCAGCAGTCCGTCTTGAAGTCCGGAAAGATTTTTATGACTCTCAAATCATGACATATCTGCTGGAAGAACTGGAAATTCATGAAGGTGATGTTTATGAAATTGACGGCCCGCTCGATTTGACCTTTTTGTTTGGATTTTATAAAGAATTCACTGCAAGCTTTGAACATCTTACATATGAAACATTCATACCTCAGCCTCCAAAGGATCTTTCTTCTGAAGATGATATTTTTGAAGTTGCCGGGCAGCAGGATCTATTTTTGCATCATCCATATGAATCATTTGAACCAGTCATCGATTTTGTTCTGGATGCAGCAGATGATCCTGATGTGTTGGCTATCAAGCAAACACTTTACAGGGTCAGCGGGGGTTCTCCGATTATCGAAGCCCTTAAACGTGCAGCAGAAAAAGGCAAGCAAGTCACAGTCCTAGTGGAACTGAAAGCCCGATTTGATGAAGAAAATAATGTTCAGTGGGCGAAAGAACTTGAAAAAGCGGGCTGTCATGTTATATATGGGATGACATACTTAAAAACACACAGCAAAATCACACTCGTGGTCAGACGCAAAAACAATCGCATTGAGCGGTTTGTTCATCTCGGAACAGGAAATTATAATGACCAGACCGCTAAGATTTATACAGACATGAGCTTAATTACTTCAAATCAAAAGTACGGAATTGACGCAACGAATTTCTTTAATTATTTAAGCGGCTATACCGAAAAACCGGAATTTCACCATATTTCTGTTGCGCCCTTTGATATCCGCAGCGATTTTTTAAAGCTGGTAGATCAAGAAATTGCTTTCAACCGTCAGCATGGAAATGGAAGAATCATTGCTAAAATGAACTCCCTCACAGATAAAGCAATCATTATGAAATTTTATGAAGCATCAAATGCAGGTGTGAAGATTGATTTAATCGTAAGGGGAACATGCTGCTTAAGACCTGGCATTAAAGGCGTGAGCGAGAATATTAAAGTGAGAAGCATTGTGGGAAGATTTCTCGAACACAGCAGAATCTATTATTTTCATCATAATGGCGAAGAAAAAATGTATCTCTCATCTGCTGACATGATGACTAGAAACATGGAAAAGCGAGTTGAAATTCTGTTTCCAATCTTTGATGGCAGCATTAAATCCAGAATCTCGAACATATTCTCGATCATGCTGACAGACAATGTGAAAGCGCGCGAACAAGATCCGTCAGGCAAGTACGATTATGTAACCAGATCTGCAGATGAATCTGAAATAGACAGTCAGGCCATTCTATCACAGCTGTCATACCGGGTATCTGAAGACGAAGAATGAGATGAAAAGAGTGCTAATATGGCACTCTTTTTTGTATTTAATTAAGGAAAATGGCGGATTGTACGTAAATAGATGATAATAAGAATATGAGGGATTGCGCACTATACCTTATGCAGATTGAAGCCCTATTTCTTGCGCAGGAAGGTTTTTGCGGACTCAATGTTCCTGATTGAAACCCTTTTTTCAGCGTAGGAGTGTTTTTGCGGACTCAATGCTCCTGATTGAAACCCTTTTTTCAGCAGAGGAATGTTTTTAAGGACTCAATGCTCCTGATTGAAACCCCTTTTTCAGCATAGGAGTGTTTTTGCGGACTCAATGCTCCTGATTGAAACCTTTTTTTCAGCGTATGAGGGTTTTTAAGGACTCAATGAGCCCGATTGAAGCCCTTTTTCAGCGTAGGAGTGTTTTTGCGGACTCAATGCTCCTGATTGAAACCCTTTTTTCAGCGTAGGAGTGTTTGCGGACTGAACGTGCAATGATCGCTTCTTGTAGTAAGACTCCTTCATGTCTGTTAAAAGGGTTTCGTGCTGGATTACAAGTACTAAATAAGATTGTGGAGCTCAAATGTATTAGAATAGGACCTTAATTTGATTGATAGGATAAGGATTTAAGAGATTTTCCATTTTGAAAACACCTTTTCATTCAAGCCTGTTCTAAAAACTGGAGGTAATGTTTTGAATACAATAAAAAATGGTTTGCTGGCAGCTGCTGGAGGAAGTGCAGGTGCTTATTTGCGCTATGTAATCACACTTCAAACCCAGACAATATATGGAACTTTCATTGTTAATATGCTGGGAAGTTTTTTGCTCGGTTTCCTATCAGCTTATTTTCTTGAAAAATATAAACAAAGAATGCAGCTCATTCTGGGTACTGGTTTTTGCGGGGGATTTACTACAATGTCTACTTTTGCAGGTGAAATAAATAAGCTGAATTTAACATCCGGCGGGAAATACCTTTTTGTCTCTTTAACGCTCGGTATTGTTTTGGCATGGACCGGCTTTGTCTCCGGCAGTCAATTGGCTGTAAGAAAGGAGGAAGGGGAATGATCGCGGTTATTATAGGGGGGGCGATAGGCACTTTTTTTCGCTTTGTGTTTGGAGAATGGCTGAAAGAGACAACGGTAAACGCGCCTTTTCCAATGGCAATCATAATCATTAATATTTCCGGATCTTTTGGTCTTGGCTTAACAGTTTCTATCATTAGTCCGGACTCATCAGTCTGCCTTTTCTTAGCAACTGGCTTTTTTGGAGCATTTACTACTTTTTCTGCTTTTAGTATGGAAGCGTTTGATCTTATAAAAAAACGCGCCTTTATGAAAGCCGGATTATACTTGTTTCTTACTGCAGCAGGCACGGTTATAGCATTTTGGACAGGACGTCATCTTTAAATGGTTTTTAAAGAACCTCGTGTGATACTATAAAGAAAAAGAAGATAAAACTAGGATGAGGGTTTTATGCATAAATTGAAAAAAGCAATCAGTGAAGACTTTCAAACAGAGAAAAACATTGAACAAATCGAATCAATCATATTTACAATTATTCTTGAACATATAAAAGATCTCGTTTTTTTAATGAAGGCAGATAAAGAGTATGGTGTCAGGTATTTGTTCGTAAATGATGAAGGTGTAAAGCATGCTGGTTTAAAGGACGATTATGTAGGGAAGACGCTCTTTGATGTAATTGAAAAAAGTGTTGCCGATCATTTACTTGAAATGTACATGGTTGTGATGAAAACGAAGCAGCCATTTTCGTATCAGGACAAGGTTCGATTGATAGACGGCTCCTTCATTTACGGTGAATCCGTACTTACTCCAATTACAAACGATGAAGGTGAAGTCATTTATATTATTTCTGTGACGAGGGATATTTCAGAACGAATGTCTGAAAAGCAAAAATTAATTGAAAGCCAGCAGCGGTACAAGTCGCTCTTTGATAATAATAATGATGCTATTTTTTCACTAGATTTAGACGGCATCATTTTGGCGGTTAATCCAGCTGCAATTGAGATGACGCGCACGTTTGCTTATTCCTTAATTGGCACATGCATCCTGGACTTGTTTGAAAATGACCGTATCAGGATTGCTTCTATGTTTTCTCAGGCGGTGAATGGCAAGGCGATTGAAGATGAAATGAAATTATTGATATCCAATCAAAATGAACTTTATATTCAATTTAAAACGATTCCCATCATTTTGAATAATAACATACAGGGAATCTACTTGATTGCAAAGGACATTACAGAACAGAAACACCATCATTCGCTCATTCAGCATATGGCTTTTCACGACTCCCTGACAGGGCTTATGAATCGGACTGCATTAAAGAAAGATTTAAAAGCCTTATTAAATGATAAAAAGCATGATCATCTTGCTCTTATGTACATTGATCTTGATCGATTTAAAATGCTGAACGACACAATGGGGCATTCTGTTGGTGATTTGCTGCTGAAGGAAGTGAGCAATCGTCTTCAGTCGCTTGAAATTGATTCTTATCAAGTATACAGACAGGGAGGGGATGAGTTCATACTTCTGTTTCCTGGTATAAATCGAATAAAGGCTGAGGAACATGCACAGCAAATTTTGGATTTGTTTGGAGAACCTTTTCATTTAAATGAACTCGTGTATTTTATTAGTCCCAGCATTGGGCAGCATCTACCCTGAGCATGGAACAGAAGAGGATCAGCTGATTACAAATGCTGATACTGCGTTATACGATGTTAAACATAGAGGCCGCGGACGCTATCAGAGCTATCACCCTCAAATGAATCAAAATTCAAGCGAGCTCTTAGCCATCGAAACCGGGTTAAGACAAGCACTTGAAAATGGTGAATTTTCGCTTTCCTATCAGCCTCAAATCGATTTGAAAAACAATCAGACTATAAGTTTTGAGGCTCTTCTAAGATGGCATCACAGCCTAATGGGCTCTGTCCCGCCCGGCACATTTATACCTGTTGCAGAAGAGTCCGGTTTGATGATTCCAATAGGGGAATGGATTATTGAGGAAGTGTGCAAACAGCTTTCAAAATGGAATCAAAAGGGCTACACAAATACTAAGATCGCGATTAATTTGTCTCCAAAGCAATTTCAGCAGTTCTATCTTGTAGAAATGATACAAGCACTGTTTAAGACGTATCAAATTAAGCCAAATCAAATTGAATTTGAAATTACTGAAGGATCATTGCAAAATCCGGAAGAAGCATTTGGTACAATTTCCAGGCTGAAGAAACTTGGGGTAAGCATTTCAATCGATGATTTCGGTACTGGTTTTTCATCTTTGCGTTATTTAAAACAATTTCCGATTGATTCATTGAAGATTGATCAATCCTTCATAAAAGATGTGTTAACAGATGAAAAAGATGGTGCCATTATAACAACAATTATACATCTTGCGGAAAGTCTGTCACTTGAAGTCATAGCAGAAGGCATTGAAACGGAAGAGCAATATTCCTATTTACAAGCATTAAAATGCCAAAAAGGTCAGGGATTTTACTTTTCAAAGCCGCTGCTCCCGGAAGAGATTGAACAAAATTATATGAATCGTTAAAGAGAGAGGCGCTGGAATGCTCGACCGGCTGCCTCTCTTTATTTTATAAGTTATAAAAGAGCATAAAGTTTGCGCTTTAATGGCAAGCGTAAGTGCCTAACTCCTCGGTTAGAACGGATCTGCCAGTAAAGTCAAAACCGGACTTTTCTGTCAGTGCCTTTTCTGCCTGTCTGCGCTGACCATGGCGCTTGCGCTTTTCTTCGTTAATGTAAATAAAGTGATCTCAGGCACTGAAAAAAAACGAAAGGGAAGTCTTGTCGTCCCAAGTCCCCGATTGACATACAGTTTCATACGATCAACCTCATATAATCCCTCTGTGTAGACAGCTGCAAATGGAGGAGTGATAAGCGGACCGTAAAAAGGAAGCTGAACCTGGCCTCCATGACTGTGGCCAGATAGCTGCAGGTCAACGGGAAATGCTTTGGCATTTAAAGCTGCATCAGGTTCGTGAGCCATTAAAATCGTGTAGAGTTCATCCTTTGCTTCTTTTAATGTTTGTCCGAAATCCGGCCGTCCAAGCATCATATCGTCCAGTCCTGTAAGAAGAATGGCCGATCCATCAATTAGCTGAATTTTTACCCCTGTGTTTTTGAGCAGCTTAAACTCTGATTCTTTCATGATATTTTCATAAATGTCGGTTCCATAGCCACCGTGATCATGATTTCCGTAAATCGCATATTTTCCAAGAGGTGCTTTCAGTTTTTTGAGAATGGGAGCTATTTGGTGCAAATACCCATATTGATTTGGTTTATCGACTAGATCTCCAGTAAAAAGAATGAGATCGGGAGACAGCTGATTTATTTTAGTTGCAATTTTTTCAAGCTGACTAATCGGATAATATTCGCTTAAATGTGTATCACTGAATTGCACTATTTTTGTTCCTGAAAAGGATTGGGGCAATTTGCTGCTTTCAATCGGAATAGATTCCGTTCTAATTAATTTCGGTTCTATATATCGAGCGTATCCATAGCCGCCAAAGACAGCAAGCAAACTGCCGGTAATTGTTCCAATTAAACCTTTCAGGAAGGCTCTTCTCGATACTTTATTTGTCAACCCAGCCTCACTCCTTTAAAGGTTTAATTACAATTTATTATAGCATGGACACATCAAGTTCTTTCTTCTATCTTTACCTGCATTTTTGAATTCCCTAATAGATCTTTAAATAATATTTGAAATAGTTAGAAAATAGACGAGTTATATGATAAAATATGAATGGTCATTCATTTTGGGGGTGTTTTTTTGATGAAAGATAAAGTATTTATTGTAACAGGCGGTTCAAGCGGGATGGGGAAAGCAATGGCAGAGAAATTTGCCAGTCAGGGTGCTAATGTAGTCATTACTGGCAGAACAATGGAAAAATTAGAGGCTGCCAAAGCAGAGATGGAAGGATATGAAGGGAAAATCCTTCCGTTTCAAATGGACGTCCGCGTTCCGGAAATGACAGAAGAATTAATGAAAAAAACGGATGAAGCATTCGGTCGCATCGACGGGCTTGTCAATAACGCGGCAGGTAACTTTATCTGCCCTGCAGAACAACTATCTGTCAATGGGTGGAACTCGGTCATCAATATCGTATTGAATGGCTCATTTTATTGCAGTTCAGCAGCAGGTAAGTATTGGATCGAAAAGCACCAAAAGGGAGCCATTCTAAATATGGTTGCTACATATGCATGGGGAGCGGGAGCGGGTGTCATTCACTCTGCAGCTGCAAAAGCGGGTGTGCTGTCGATGACTAGAACACTTGCGGTTGAATGGGGCAAAAAATATGGAATTCGTGTGAATGCCATAGCTCCGGGACCAATTGAAAGAACAGGCGGTGCAGACAAGTTATGGACGTCAGAAGAAGCGGCGAAAAGAACACTGAATAGTGTACCGCTGGGACGTTTAGGAACACCAGAAGAAATTGCATCCCTCGCATCGTTTTTATTATCAGATGATGCAGCATATATTAATGGTGAATGTATTACGATGGACGGCGGACAATGGCTTAACCAGCACCCGTTTTAACTTGCAAATAGATGGATTCTTCTGTTTTCTTTCAGGAGAATCCATTTTCATTTAGCGAACGATCTATTCATATGTGGTATAATCATACAAAAAATAGAGAGAGAAAGTGGTGAAGGGCATATGGATCCGTTAGATGTAATGACAAACTTAGAGCACGTTAAACCTTTCTATCAAGCCATTTTCAGCGCAGATGAGCAAAAAGTAATCGGGTATGAGGTGCTCGGGAGAATTCAAATGGAGCGGGAATTGAAAAGCCTGGGCCCATTTTTCAAAGATGAATCAATTCCGGATGAATACCGGATAGAAGCAGATAATTACATCTTACATATGGCACTGGAAGCCTTCCTATTAAATGATGAAGATACCCTTATTTTCATAAATCGAGATGCAAACTTATTAATGTTAGATCATGGGGAAAGTTTGCTTGAGATCTTGTTTGAATGGAAAGAAAAGGGGGGGGATCTTGAGCGGATCGTGATCGAAATAACCGAGCATACTTTTATGGGAGATGTCACGCAGCTGACTCATGTGTTTACTTACTACCGGACTTATGGAATCAAAATAGCAGTTGATAATGTCGGGAAAGGGAGCAGCAATCTTGATCGAATTGGGATGCTGATGCCCAATATTCTAAAAATCGATCTTCAGCCCCTCAGATTAACCTCGCCCCTTCAAACCTATCATGATGTGCTTTATTCCATTTCTCTTCTCGCAAGAAAAATCGGGGCTACCATTCTATATGAAGAGATTGAGGTGAGCTTTCAGCTGCAATACGCCTGGAAAAATGGAGGCCGATATTTTCAGGGTGACTATTTGCAGCTTCCTGGAGAGCGGTTTATTGAAAGGTATACACTAAAAGAGAAAATGATTGAGGAATTTCACAAATTTATTCAATTCGAGAAAAAAAAGCTTGAGAATTTTTATGAAATTTCTGAGGTGTTTCATCAAAAAATTCATCTTTTAGTTACGAAAGAAAAAAAGCTTGGCAACTCTTTTAATGAGCTGATCACACAGCTTGCTGAAGACTTGTCTGATTGTTGCTTTCGCATATATATATGTGATGCCGACGGATTTCAGCAATCAGGAAATGTTTTGAAAGCAAATGGGGAATGGAAGTTTCAGCCTGACTATTTTATGAAGAATTGGAGCTGGCGACCATACTTTCTTGAAAATATTATGAAAATGCAAATAAGAAAAAAAGGGTTTTTCAGTGATTTATACAGTGACATCGAAACTGGAGAAACAATCCGTACCTTTTCCTATCCAATAGATCAGCATCACTACTTATTCTTAGATCTTCCATACTCATACCTGTATGAAAATGAAGGGCTATTGTAATAATTGGCTGTGTTAGCAAAGGCTGATGTTGTTTCCCATTTAGACAAAAATGAACGTCTATTATTAGGGAATCGTGTTCTTTTTTAATAAAATTCCCTTCAATAAACGGTTCATCACACTAAATATGATTGAAATGCATCAATGATTTGGAAATGAGACTAATAATTTAGCGCCGATGTGTCATTCTAATAAGAAAAGCGGAAGCCCCTCGGTCAGCCTGCTGTAAAAATAGGTATTTCACAGGGAAGCTGATTTTGCCAGCTCTTAAGGAATAAGTAATTTTCACTGCGGGTTAGGTGTTTGCGCTGACGATTTAAGGAGTGAAACGATGGATAAATTCACATTGGCACTGGCTATTCTAGCAGTTATGATTGCTGCAGGTGGGCTGCTATATACAATCAATGTTGGCAGACTTGTCGATGCCAGGAAAAGTGAAATAGATACGCCCATAAATGAAAAAATACAAAGGCATCCTTATCTTCGGAATCCAGTTTTTCTTGCCTGCATGATTGCAGCAGCTTTTATTTCAATCTACATTTTTTATTTAGCCTATACGAGAACATGGTGAAAACAGCGGCAATTGCTGCTGTTTTTTGTGTGTTTTAAGTCCGATTGTTATTCGCCTGAATTATAGGATTAATCTTTTTTAATAAGGGTAATAAATAATATAAGAGAAATTGTCAGAATATGATGTTATTTTGCGAATGAAAGTTTATTGGAAGAAGTTTCTAGTTTGATAAGATAAAGGGACTAATAATAATTGGGAGGAAATAATAATGAAACTGTTTTCCAGCATATTTGCCGCACTCATTCTGTTTTTTGCTTTTGGACAAGCTGGTCATGCAGAAGCCGCGATAGGAAAACAAGAGGCTGTTGACATTGTACAGAACGCAGCCGAGGCACAGCTTGCTTTAACAGAAACAGAACGTTCCTTTGAGGAGATTGAGAAAACATTATCGCCATACTTTACAGATGAGTTTATTAGTGAATATATGAAAGAAAATGTTCAAAAAGGGGAGAATGAATACATCGTTTATGGCAGTGATTTTACTTCTTACGGTATCCCTTTCTTCAATTACAATGAAAAAATGGAGTTTGGGAGAGAAAACAGCACCCTGAAGCTTTATCAATTTTTCGAAGGGGAAGATGAAGGTCCAGTCAGTTATGAAGACCATTATGAAGCAGTAGAATTTAAGGAAGAGGACGGGGGCTATAAAATCTCCTCAATAGAATATGCAGACGAAGAGCCGAAAATTGAAGCTGTTCATACTGAAAAAAATACAGGAGATTCTCCGATCAGTATCAGTATGCTTTTCTCAAAAACAATCTCAGAAAATGCGGGGAGCGGAATGGAATATCCTGAAGCATTAATGAACAAGAAGGAATTAGTATTTGATTTAAGCTTATGGACATCTTACTTTAAAGCAAAAAACTTTTTAACAGCATATTTCCAGTCTGACGATCATGCAAATAATGTTGCTTTTGAAAATGAGTAAAACACAGGGAAAAGGTGCTCTGTGTTTTTTCTTGTCGTTAACGAAAAGGTTGTAGATCATGAAGTTAAGGAATCTGAGAACAGCACCGATTCTTATCTGCTTGCCGGAGTGGGCGTTGGCCCCTTCGCTTTTGTTAATCAACTGGAAGTCATTACAGGAGTCGACCTTGGCAAAATGCTGCCAATACCGAATTTAGACAACAAAAAATTTGATGCTGCGCGAAAATTTGAAGATCAGGGAATTCATTTGCGATTATATACATTCAGTGATACAGATTATCGGGATATCGATAAAATATGGAAAGGTCCTCACCCGATTGATGGAAAGCCTCTCAAAGTATTCGACGGAATGCCTGCGGGAGCGCCTGTTCCTGATTTAGAAGAAGTGCCAGAGGAATTTGCCCAGGTATTTCGAAAGAAGATTTTGATGAAATTGCGGTAAGACTGCTTCGATCTGCAGGCATATAAAAAGCTGGCCGTTCTAATGGCCAGCTTTTGTTTTATGCAAGATTGAGCAATTTCTCGAGCTTTTGAAGATCAAATCCAGCTACGATTTCCCCGTCTACAGAAACAGTCGGAGTAGAATAGGATTTGAACTCCTGAATCATTTTATTTCTGGCTTGATGATCTTTTGATACATCATAAACGGTGTAAACGATTTTGTTGTGGTCTAAAAATTGTTTAACAATCTGACATGGCGGGCAGTCAGGCTGCGTGTATACGTCAACTCGTTTTTTCTGGGACATAAAGACTCCTTTACGTACTGGATTTCATTCTCTTTATACAAGTATCCACAAGACCCATCGCACAAACAGATAAATCTAATTCCAGTATGTCATAGACACGATGCGTTCGCGGGACACCTTTTTCATCTAAGTATGCAGACACTGATTTATGAAGCTCCAGTTTAACATGTTCTGCTGCATTTTCTAAAGAAAAAGGCTTAGATTTTGAAATTCCCTTTTCAGCTGATTCTAAAAAGACAGGCAGCCATTTTCTCATTGCATCAATTGCTTTTTGAGGATGAAGACTGACTCCGAAATGGCTGAAGTTCACAGAATTTAAATGCAAGCTTTCGTAAAATGCTGCTGACCTCTCCATTGCTTCAGGGTTAAATTGATTAGGAGAAGTAGACGGCAAATAAAACTCTATTCCATCAGGCAAAAGCTCCTGATAAAAAATTCCAAGTGTATCTCCAGTGAACATCCCGTTTCTTTTATGATCGAATATACTGAAATGATGATTTGCATGCCCCGGTGAATCATAAAAGGTCAGAAGGGAATCTGGACCGATACGGAGTGTATCTTCGTGATTTTTTATAAGAATGCGATTCTCTGGAACAGGTACAATCGGAGAAAAAAGCTCATCAAATTTATCTCCATAAACAGCTTTTGCTCCAGCAATTAAGCGAGATGGATTAATTAAATGTTTTGCTCCTTTTGGATGCACGACAATCTTCGCATTCGGACAGCTTTCAAGCAGCAAACCCGCGCCGCCAGCGTGGTCAAGGTGAATATGTGTGACGATAATATTGGCTATTTCATCTAGATTCACACCTAGTTCATCCAGCCCTTTTTTAATATGTATGATAGAAGGACTTGATGAAGGCTCAAAGAGTGTGATATCCTCTTCAAGTAATACATAAGAACTTGTCCGACCCGTCATCCCTAAATCATGGCTATCAATGATTGCAAAACGTTCATCAATTTTGGTTACAAGCGACATTTATTAACCCCCTTGTGATCTTTAAAAAATTGGTTTCTCCCATCAGTACCATTTTAAGTTTGCTTTGTAATAAAGTAAAGAATAGGAACCGAATATTCTGATTATATACGCTATTAAAATGGATGGATAGAATAAATAAGGACGCACAAACTAGAGGCGAAGGCGGACCTCAAGTTGACTCACTCTGTTGGAGGTGATACTAATGTCACAGCTTTTAGGTATCATTACTAGACTTCAAAGTCTGCAAGAAAACGCGACTTCAAATGAACCCAACCAGCGCTTCTTTGAAGTTGAGGGTGAAAAACGTTGCAGTGTTAAATACTTTGATAAAACCGATACGTTCGAATTAGAAGTATTTCAAAAGGATGAAAAGCCTCAATCTTATCAATTTGATAATATCGATATGATCGCAATTGAAATTTTTGATTTGCTCCAATAATAGGAGGGAACTGATTGAATACGAAACCAAGCGTCATTTGTCCGAATTGTCATGAGTCTAAGCCGCTTGATGAGGTGCTGACCGCTCAGTCTAATCAAAATGTCATTTATTCGTGTTCCAACTGCAATTATCATATGCGTAATATTCAAACGAAAAAAGGTTAAGCAGCCAAGACTATTGGCTGTTTTTTTTATTGAGAAAATGAAAATCTTGGCTAGGCCTAAGTTCCAAAAAGCTTATAGTGAGGTACTAAAAAACTCCTCCGAGGTGCTAAAATATGTATGGTCCCCCACCCAATATATTAGCAATCTCATCTGAATGGTTACCAGGCGAAATTCAGGTACCCAATCGAATGATGCCCTAGAAACCGGAAAAAGCGAAATCTAGGTACCTATTCGAGCTGGATAAGGCTTTCAGCCGCAGAGAAAACCACCTGTTATCACGGTGGTTTATATTTGTTTGTTAAGAATAGTCATAATAAAGAATAAATTCCTGCATTTATTAATTCGTGCAGATTTATAGAAAAATTTTTATAAAATCGGAAACTTTTATGAATTTGAGAGCGTCTTATATGGGAATGATGAATTTCGAGTGAAAAAGGAGAGGGTGCGATTCTAGTAAAAGGCATCATGTGGTTTTCTTTATAAAAAGGATGTGCTCCTATGCAAACAGCATTCTACTGTTTAAATAATCCGGAGTGAGGAAAAAATATACTATAAACTTTACGTCATTTTTACTCAACACTCCCGGCAATTAAACATATAATATGTTGTTTCCGTATTTTTTACAAAAAAAAGGAGCTGTCTTATGACTGATCACTATACCTTTTATAATGTGTCTGAAGGAAACATGTCATTTGGAGCTGTCATAGAAAGAATAAAAACTTTCATTTCAAATGATCCCAGATCTGAGTACACACTGTCTATTGGAACAGATTCGCATGTTCATCAGAATGATACAAAATTCATTACAGCCATACACGTACATCGAATTGGTAAAGGAGCATGGGGCTGTTTGAAAAACATGACCATTTCAAGACCGATTAAAAGTCTTCATGAAAAAATATCAATGGAAACAACACTAAGTCAGGAATTGGCCTATACATTCACATCAAGCTATTTAACAGAAATTGCTGAAATCCTGATTCCTTACTCAGACGAAGGAGCAGATTTGATATTTGAAATTCACTTAGATATCGGCAGAAAAGGTCTTACGAAAGACTTAATACAGGAGATGACTGGAAGAATACAGTCAATGGGTATTGAAGCGAAAATAAAGCCTGATTCTTACACAGCATTCAGCTATGCCAATCGATTCACTAAGTAAGGATTGTGTCGGATTTTGCGTTTGACGCCGAGAATGAAAATTGATTATGCTAAATCATAAGGGGGCAATAAAAATGAATTCAGCAGTTGAAATACTTTCTTCAGATGATCAAAGGTTTTTAGTGGAACTATTATTAAAACAACAGTACGCATTAGAACTGATCAGCAGTGAGATTTATGAAATTGAAAGTGGTACAAAGCAAACAGATCACGCCACGTATCAGAAACTGGTGAGTTTGTATGATAGAATCAGGTTTGAACTATAGAGATTACATATACCATGATACTCAGGAGCATCAGAGTATCTTTTTTTATGGTCTTAAAGCGGGGATCTCAACATGTAATTGATGACTTTGTGTTAAAATATAATGGAGACGTTTCAATTGGGGCAAATAGGGGTAATAATGTTCGGTCTGAACTTTTTTAGAGAGGAAGAACAGTGTGATTAGTATACATAAAAAAGAATTATTAAGTGATTTAACAATAGAGGAATATATGATTCCTGCAGATAAGGTTGCGCATGTTCAGCTTGGAAACAACCTTGAGCACGCTCTGCTTGTTTTGACAAAGACGGGGTATACAGCAGTGCCTGTACTGGATCCATATTATAAGCTGCATGGACTGCTTGGAACGAATATGATGATGGATGCCATATTAGGCTTGCAGCGAATTGAATTTGAAAAGTTAGAGCATATGAAAGTTGAAGAAGCGATGAATTCTGATATTCCCAGTCTATATATAAATGATCCGCTTTCAAAAGGGCTGGACCTTGTGATTGACCATTCATTTGTCTGTGTAGTCGATCATGAAGGGATCTTTGAAGGTATTTTGACTAGACGTGCGATTTTAAAAAAATTGAAAAAACAAATGACAAGTAAATGATAAAAAAATGGTTTAAGAAGGAGGGGCATAAGACTCCTTCTTTTGTTGTTTGTTAAAAGGGGAAGAAATACAATGGTTCAGGCTGTTTTAGAAAGAGAACAAATGAATAAAGGACCTTCAGGCATGAAGCGGCCCTTTGTATTAGCAGCCGTCATGCTTGCTATGTTTATGGCAGCGATAGAGGCAACGATCGTTTCTACAGCCATGCCTGCAATTGTTGGCGAACTTGGGGGTTTTTCTCTGTACAGCTGGGTTTTTTCTTCTTATCTGCTGATGAACGCAGTGACAGTCTTAATATATGGTAAGCTGTCTGATTTGTTTGGGAGAAAGCCGGTTTTAATTTTTGGAATTGCAGTGTTTTTATTAGGTTCAATTCTATGCGGATTAACAAGTTCAATGGAGTGGCTGATTGCTGCCAGATTTGTGCAGGGACTTGGGGCAGGAGCTGTTATGCCAATTGCATCAACTATTGTCGGTGATATTTACTCAAAAGAAGAAAGGGCTAAAATTCAAGGGTATTTATCAAGTGTATGGGGCATTTCAGCCATCATGGGTCCTGCTTTGGGAGGATTGCTGGTCCAATTTGTCAGCTGGCGGTTTGTCTTTTGGATTAACATTCCGCTAGGAATCCTGGCAATTGCAGGTTTGATGCGCTTTCTTCATGAAAATGTAGAGAAGAAAAAGCATTCGATTGATTATAAAGGTGCTTTTTTATTATTTGTATCTATTAGTACAGCAATGATTGTCCTGGTTGATGGCGGGATAAGATGGGAATGGTACTCTTCGCCAATCTTCATTTTGGCTGCTGCTGCCACTCTTTCTTTTGTCTTATTTATTCGACAGGAAAAACGGGCCTTAGAGCCTATGATGCCATTTGGAATTTGGAGAGAAAAGAGTATCTTTATCGCTAATATGACCTCTTTAACGACAGGCGTCATGCTTATTGGCATTTCTTCTTTTCTGCCGGCATATGTACAAGCTGTGATGAAGCAAACTCCTATTGTAGCTGGCTTCACTCTGACCGCTATGTCTATAGGGTGGCCCATTGCAGCAACTGTTTCCGGCAGATTGTTGTTAAAGATTGGATTTAGGACAACTTCTGTCATTGGTGGAGCTGCTTTGATTGCAGGAAGTGTCATTTTTTTCACACTCACACAGGATGATGGTCCTTTATGGGCAGCGTTTGGATCGTTTATTGTTGGAATAGGCATGGGAATGACAACTACGTCATTTATCGTTTCCATACAAAGTACGGTCAGCTGGGAGCAGAGAGGAGCAGCAACAGCAGCAAACATGTTTATGAGAACGTTGGGGAACACGATCGGCGCTGCTCTTCTAGGAGGAATTTTAAATACGAGGCTGCAGAAATACTTCAATGAACAAGGAATCAGTGAATCAGTCAATTTGGATTCGGTTAATCAGCTGTTAAGCTCTGATGCAGCCTCAAAGCTTTCAAAACAGTCCGTTCAAGCTCTTCAGAATGGCCTCACACATTCTCTTCATAGTGTTTATGCGGTTGTTTTCGCTTTTGCTGTCATTAGTTTTCTAATGATTATGCAACTGCCAAAAGAAAAAAAGCGTAAGGAATAAAGACCTTACGCTTTTTCAAACTGAAGCAATTCAATTCGGTTTCCAAATGGATCAAAAAAAGAAAAACGGTTTAATCCAGGGATAGCTGTTTCCTCTTGAATCCTAATGTGATTCTTTGCCAAAAGAAACCGGGCCGCCTCCAGATCTTCAACTTGAAAGGCAGGATGACGCTTGCTATTGGCATGTTCCATGTTTTCAAGGCCGATATGAAGCTCTACGTTAGCCGCTTTGCACCAAAATCCGCCATTTTTCAAAAGTGAAGCGGGTTTTTTTATTTCCTCGAATCCAAGCATTTCTAAATAAAATTCACGTGCCTTTTCCTCTGCTTCATGCGGCACACATAATTGAATATGGTGAAGACTTAATATTGACAGATCCAAAATAGGCACCTCCTAAAAAATAAGATTATAAAATAATTGAAGTATCAATAGAACAGTAATAAAGCGTATGATCATCGAGGCGTGCTTCATACTCATCCGTTTTGCAACTCTTACAGCCATTTGTGCACCAATAATACTTCCTGCTGCCAGGCTTATTGCGATGCTCCAGTCCATCATTCCTGCTATGGCATACATGGTAAATGCGCCCGAACAGCTTATGAATGTCTGAAATCTTGTAAAGGCAACGGATTTGATATACGAAAATCCGTTGTGGAGGAATGTGTACATTAAAAGTGTTCCTTGACCTGGTCCAAACATCCCGTCATAAGCGCCAATCCCAAAGACGAGAGGATAGATTCTTTTCTTTAGTTTACTTTCCCTTTCACCGAGTGCTTTTGGTTTCTTGATAAAGTTTAAAACTAGAGCAAAGACCAGCAGAAACAGAGCGATTAAGGTCATGGTCCCTTCATTAATCCTGCTTGTGAAGTAGGCCCCAGCCATTCCTCCAGATAATGTAAAAGGAATTGTATAAAGGACTTCGTTAAAATGAACATCCCGTTTTTTTAATAAAACTAAAAAACTTGAGAAAGAACTGAGCGTGTTTGCAAACTTATTAGAGGAGATGATGGTGTGAATAGGAAGTCCATACAGCATCATCAGAGGCATATTGATCATACCGCCGCTGCCTGCCAAGGTGCCGACAAAGGTCGCAGAAATCCCAATAAAAAATAACGGCCATTCCATATAAGCATTACCTGCTTTCATGGGGTATTTTGAAAACATTTCTCTTAATTAGTATAATCTTCCTTTTATGATAATGAAATTATGAAAAAATTAGCTTATAATATAAGAAAAACTTATCAAGGAGAAAGACATGCAATTAACAGAATTAAGGATGCTCGTTGTCCTTTCAGAAGAAATGAATATGAGAAAAGCATCGGAGCGGCTGTTTGTTTCACAGCCAGCTCTTTCACAAAGGCTGCAGTCAATCGAGAAATCTTGGGGCTTTCAGCTCTTTATTCGTTCTCAAAAGGGATTGACGCTGACACCCTCAGGGGAAAAAATTGTTGCATTTGCCCGGGAAGTAACGAAGAAAGAAGAAAAGCTCAGAGAGGAAATTTCAGAGCTTGAAGGTGAGGTTCATGGCACACTTAAAATTGCAGTTGCGTCGATTATCGGCCAGCACTGGCTGCCAAATATTTTAAAGCAATATGTGAATAAATACCCGCATGCAAAAATTTCGCTTATTACCGGCTGGAGCAGCGAAATATTAAAAAGTATGTATGAAGACCATGTGCATGTTGGAATAATCAGAGGCAATCCGGAGTGGAAAGGTGTTAAGCAGCATTTGCTGACGGATTCTCTTTTTTTAGTCGATACTGAAATTCAAAATGTGGAGGAGTTGGCTGAAACGGAAAGGCCGTTCATTCAATTCAAAAGCGATTCTTCCTACTATCAGGAAATCCAGGATTGGTGGCATAAGCATTTTCAAGGCAGTCCTAAACGGACAATTGTTGTTGATCAAATCGAAACGTGCAAACAAATGGCCTATAATGGAATCGGCTATGCCATCCTGCCATCTGTTACTTTGCTCGATGATGAGAGGGATATCTATAAAATTCCCTTGCTGAATGAGCACGGAGAACCTATCGTACGGGATACGTGGCTGCTTGGGTTTGAGTCTTCTTTTAAGCTTAAGCAAGTACAGGCATTCCTTGAGGTAGTAAAAGAAAATAGTGAATAATTCCTGAGCAGCTGCAAGGTGTGGCTGCTTTTTCTTTTTGATAAACATCATTGACAATGAGAATCAATATCAATTATAGTGTACTTATGAAAATGAAAATCATTATCAATTAAAGAGGTGAATCAATTGGAAAAAACTCTTATCATATATGCAAGCATGTCAGGAAACACAGAAGATATCGCAAAATTGATTGGAAATTCGCTTGTGGAAAATGCGATTGAAGTTACATATAAAGAAATTGAATATTGTTCAATAGAGGAATTATTGCAATATGACCGAATTCTTGTTGGCAGCTATACGTGGGGAGATGGAGATCTTCCTTACGAAGCAGAGGATTTCTACGATGAACTGGAGGGTGCGGATCTTACAGGTAAAAAGATTGGCTGCTTTGGATCTGGAGATCACGCCTATCCGAAATTTTGCGAAGCTGTAGCCTTATTTAATGAGAGATGCGTGAGTACTGGTGCCTCAGTCTATTCGGAAATGCTCAAAATAGAAGGTTCTCCTGAAACCGAAGAGGATATTAATGAATGTACTCAGTTTGCTGCTGCCTTTGCTGGATGGTGTGCTCTAGAAGAAAGGGTGAAAACCAATGTTTCATAGAGGGGCGACTGCCGTTGAAAAATTTACAGACAGCGGATATTTTGTTGCGATAAAGGGTGAAGGTCTTTATTTCTATGATGGAAATGATCATTGGGAAGAGCCTTTAATTCTTGATAAAACGATCCGCAGTTTAAAAATGCTTGGAACCTATTTATTCGGAGTTGGGGAAGAAGGTTTTATTTTCCGCCTAAATACTGAAGATTTTACAAGTTTGACAGCGCACTTGCCAACAACAGCTGCCATCTGGTCGATCACAGGAAACGATAGTGGCCATGCAGTCATACATGGAAAACATACAATTTATCAATCAAGCGATTACGGCAGATCATGGACAGGCTACAAGCCATTTAAAAATCTGGCTTCAAAACCTGTCATTCGCTCTTTATGTCTTCATGGGGACCAGCTATATATCGGTACACAAATTCATGCTGAGAACGGAGGCCTGTGGAAATATGATTGCAGCAAAGGTTCAGTCACCAGAGTTAAAAAGGAAACTCATTCGATGATCTCGTCAATTGCTGTCGATAAAAATAGAAATCTGCTTATTTGCAAAGGTTCTTCCAAAGGAGCATCTGGAAGTATTGAAATGGCAAACTTGGAAGACCGGAGTATGACATTTTGGTCCTCCTGCCAAACGATATTCAGTGAGGAAGCTTTCTTAGATATTTTCTGTAATGAAACCGTTATCTATGCTTCCTCAAGCCAGGACAAATATGGATATTCAAGAATTTATACCTTAAACGCAGATACGATGGATCTTTTTCCGGCAGAAACGCTGAAAGGTCATGCATTTCGCGTAGCAGGCACAGGCAGTACTTTTTTTGCTGCAGGATTGTATGAAAGTAAACAGCGGGATCTACATGCTTTTTCTGATCTTGTTCATTAAGAAAGGGAGCTGAGGTTAATGGGGAAAACAGCGATTATTTATGCCAGCATGTCTGGAAACACAGAAGCCATAGCTGACTTAATTGAAAAGGGATTGACTTCAGCTGGAGCTGAGGCCGAAAAGTTTGAGACAATGGATATTGATGGCTCAATTTTCACAAAATACGATCACTTTCTAATCGGGGCTTATACGTGGGGAGATGGCGAATTGCCGGATGAAATGCTGGATTTTTATGATGAGATGGATGAATATGACTTATCAGATAAAACCATTGCGCTGTTTGGATCTGGTGATACGGCATATGAGGTTTTCTGCGGAGCTGTTGATCTTCTCGCTGAAAAAATAAAAGATAACAACGGAGTTCTTGTAATGGACAGTCTTAAGATTGAATGTTTTCCAGATGGAGAGCAAGAAGATGAGTGTTTGGAATTTGGACGTCAGTTTGCAGGGGTTGTGAAAACTGCTATTCTCTGATTTCTTTCTTTAAATTGTGCAGTCAATCTGCTTGTCAACATACTCTTCCTTTGATACAGTAATGAAGTACATAGCCTGAAGGAGGAATACATATGAAAACGATGGATGCAAATGAGATTATTTCATTTATTCAAAATAGCACAAAGTCGACACCAGTGAAAGTATATGTTAAAGGCGATTTAGAAGGAATTGATTTTGGAACTACTTCAAAAACGTTTTTAAATGGAAACAGCGGTGTCGTATTCGGTGAATGGGCTGAAATTCAGCAGGCAATAAATAATAATGAGGCGAAAATCGAAGACTTTATTGTTGAGAATGACCGCCGCAATTCTGCTATTCCTTTATTGGACATGAAAGGAATTAAAGCACGCATCGAGCCAGGCGCAATCATTCGTGATCAAGTTGAAATTGGCGACAATGCTGTTATCATGATGGGAGCTTCTATTAATATCGGTTCTGTTATTGGCGAAGGCACAATGATTGATATGAATGTCGTTCTTGGCGGACGCGCAACGGTCGGCAAAAACTGCCACATTGGAGCGGGATCTGTTCTTGCGGGAGTCATTGAACCGCCTTCAGCTAAACCGGTTGTCATTGAAGACGATGTAGTGATTGGAGCAAATGCTGTTGTCCTTGAAGGCGTGACTGTCGGAAAAGGTGCTGTAGTGGCTGCTGGAGCGATTGTAATTGATGATGTTGCTCCTTATACAGTTGTAGCAGGTACACCTGCACGCAAAATTAAAGATATCGATGAAAAAACAAAATCAAAAACAGAAATCAAACAAGAATTAAGACAACTTTAATTTTTTAGTTTTTGTTTTACGGCGTGGGTGGCTATCATCCACGCCTTCTCTATAGGTGTCAGGGGGAAAAATGATGATTCAATTTCAAGGATTAATAAATATCAGAAGAGATCTCCATCGTATTCCGGAGCTTGGATTTCAAGAGTATAAAACTCAAGAGTATCTCTTGAATTATCTAGCTTCTCTGCCAGGTGAAAGACTGGAAGTTAAGACATGGAAAACAGGGATTTTCGTTAAAGTCAAAGGTCTTAATCCTTTGAAAACAATTGCTTACCGTGCAGATATGGATGGACTTCCAATTGTTGAGGAAACAGATTATTCGTTTCAATCTGAGCATCAAGACCGCATGCATGCCTGCGGCCATGACTTTCATATGACAATTGCTCTTGGTGTTCTAAGTTACTTTGTTCATAATCCTGTGCGGGATGACCTGCTTTTTCTTTTTCAGCCGGCTGAAGAAGGACCTGGGGGTGCTGAGCCAATGCTCCGCAGTGACATTATGAAAGAATGGAAGCCGGATTTAATTACTGCACTTCATATTGCACCTGAATATCCAGCAGGGACGATTGCAACTCGTCCTGGACTGCTTTTTGCCAATACGTCTGAGCTGTTTATTGATTTGAAAGGCAAGGGAGGACATGCTGCCTATCCTCATACAACCCAGGACATGATTGTTGCTGCCGCTTCATTGGTTACACAGCTGCAGTCTGTTGTAGCAAGAAACGTAGATCCTTTAGACAGTGCAGTCATCACGTTTGGCAAGATCACTGGAGGGACCGTACAGAACATTATTGCTGAAAATGCAAGACTAGAAGGGACAATCAGAACGCTGTCTGTTGAATCGATGGCAAAAGTGAAAGAACGGATTGAAGCATTGGTGAACGGTCTTGAAATCGGCTATGCATGCAAAGCGGTAATTGACTACGGTTCTATGTATCACCAAGTGTACAATCATCATGAATTGACTGAAGAATTTATGGACTTCACTAAAGCGAATACAGGTACAGAAGTTGTTTTATGCCGTGAAGCTATGACAGGAGAAGATTTCGGCTATATGCTGGATGAAATTCCTGGGTTTATGTTCTGGCTCGGGGTTGAATCGCCTTATGGCCTGCATCATTCAAAGCTTCAGCCTAAAGAAGAAGCCATTGGAACTGCAGTGGACCTTCTATGCAAATATTTTCTCTATAAAGCCAACTGAATCATAGAATAAAGGTCACCTTCATGAGACACATTAGTGATAGGAGGTGGATGAAATGCCGAAAATTGGTGTTGAAGAATCATTATCTGACGTATCAGCTGCTTTACAGGAAAAAGGCTATGAAGTTGTGCAGTTGCGAAACGAAGAAGACGCAAAAAGCTGTGACTTCTGCATCATTACGGGTCAGGATTCCAACATAATGGGGATCAGTGATGCTGTTACTTCGGGTTCTGTTTTTAGTGCAAGCGGGTATACAGCCGATGAAATTTGTCAGCAAGTAGAAAGCAGGCTTCAATGACGGAGGAAAAGCTGCCACAAGTTGTGGCAGCTTTTTATATGCTCTCCTTAGTTTTGAACTTCATTCGCCTTCTTTTCTATAAAAACCTGATGAGGGAATGGGATTTCAATTCCGTTCGCATCTAATGTCTCTTTTAATACTTTCCGAAGGTTTCTCTCAACACCCCACTGCATCATGTTTTCGGTTTTGGCAATAATGCGGATGACAACATCTGATGCACCAAGGCCTTGAACACCGATGACACTTGGACCTTCTAGAATTGCAGGATCCTCTGATGCAATTCGGTCGCATGCTTCCTGCATGACGGCAATTGCATCGTCAATGTTATCATCGTATGATATTCCGATATCGACCAGAGCTCTCATATTTCCGCGAGAATGGTTGCTTAGGCTGATTATCTCCCGGTTAGGAACATAATTAAGCGTACCATCAAAGCTTCTTATTTGGGTTGTTCTTAAACCAACTTGCTCAACAATTCCAGAATAGCCTGCAGTTGTCACATAATCTTCAACATCAAGCTGCTTTTCCAGCAGCAAAAAGAAGCCCGTTACAACATCACTCACTAATCCCTGTGCTCCAAAGCCTATCGCTAAACCTACTACTCCAGCACCAGCAAGCAGTGCAGTTGCATCGTATTCAAAGACCTCAAATACCATGACGACAAAAATAAAGATCAGAATATATGAGAATAGATTTAATGTTAAGCTTTGCAGTGTTCGTGAACGGCCGAGAGAAATGGATTGCCGTTCTTGTACACGAGTAAACGTTTTTTCTACCAGTTTCGTCCCGATTGCCCTTACAACAATAAAAGCAATGAGAATTCCAATGAGCTTCAGGGCAATAATTCCCGCATTCGTTAAGATGCCGGCCCAATTGATTTTATATAACAACTCCATACAAAACATCCTTCCTATGTAAGCTTTTTGAAGCTAATTATTTGGTTACCCTATGCTCAGCATGTTAAACTTAAATTGTTGAATTACATTTTGCAGAAATTTGATGATTGATTTTTTGCAGTTAAGGGAATAACAAGTGATGTATTCAAATGAATATAGAAAACTCTATTTTAAATTAATTATTATTTAACATTGACTAAAAAAATAGATTGCTCTATAATAGTAAACGTTAAATAATTGAGTCGCCACTTGAGAAAATCTGAGATTATTCTCAATTAAAGCTGATATCGATTTCAGATATCAAAATACATTTGGAGGGATACATAATGGCAGAACGCATGGTAGGAAAACAAGCTCCACGTTTCGAAATGGATGCTGTAATGGCAAATAAAGAGTTTGGCAAAGTAAGTCTTGAAGAAAATATGAAAAATGATAAATGGACAGTGTTATTCTTCTATCCAATGGATTTCACGTTTGTATGTCCAACTGAAATTACATCAATGTCAGACCGCTTTGATGAATTTGAAGATTTAGATGCAGAAGTAATCGGTGTTTCAACTGATACAATCCACACTCACTTAGCTTGGATAAACACAGACCGCAAAGAAAATGGTCTTGGCGATTTGAAATTTCCTCTTGCAGCGGATACAAATCATGTGGTTTCACGTGAATATGGTGTATTAATTGAAGAAGAAGGTGTCGCACTACGCGGACTATTCATCATCAATCCAGACGGCGAATTACAGTATACAGTTGTAAACCATAACAACATTGGCCGCGATGTAGATGAAACATTACGTGTTCTTCAAGCATTGCAAACTGGCGGACTTTGCCCGGCAAACTGGAAGCCAGGACAAGCAACTCTATAATTTTTAAGTGTAAAGGAAGGGTCTAACTTTGTGTTAGGCCTTTTTTGAAACAACTATTGGAGGGAAATGTAATGAAACTACGTGAACAAATGCCAGAATTAAATGGCGCTGTAGAATGGCTGAACGGTCAGCTGACGAAAGAAGAATTGATTGGAGAAAAACCAACCCTTATTCATTTTTGGTCAGTCAGCTGCCATCTTTGTAAAGAAGCTATGCCGCAAGTAAATGAATTTCGTGATCAATATCAGGATAAATTGAATGTAGTAGCTGTTCATATGCCTCGATCTGAAGATGATCTTAACTTAGAGGACATTAAAAAAGTGGCTGCTGAGCATGACATCACACAGCCGATCTTCGTAGACAGCGAGCACAAGCTGACAGATGCATTTGAAAATCAATATGTTCCTGCATACTATGTTTTTGATAAAACTGGAGCACTTCGTCACTTCCAAGCTGGCGGAAGCGGAATGAAAATGCTTGAAAAACGCGTGAATCGTGTGTTAGCTGAAACAGAAAACGCAGAAGCATAAATAGATGAAACACCTCCCAATGTGCTGGAGGTGTTTTTTGAATGATTTATAATACTTGACACCTCAATGGATCTCAATGCGGTTCCGCTGATCATTGTCCAGCTCCACCGCCTAACCCCTCGGCCAGAAAAACTCCGCCAGTAAAAGCAAAACCGGCTTTTTCCGGCGAATCCTTATCTGTCTGCCGGGGTTAAACAGGCGATTCCGCTTTTCTGTATTGTCAATGGAAAAAGTTGATTTTGTTATTCATTCAATGTATAATAAAAAAGTTAGTTCATAATAGTATACCCTTCTACCAAGAAATAATAGAGATGTACATTCTATTTATCCTTTTAGGATAATCTGGTTTTTTAAGTTCAAATCCTTTGATTTTTGTTAGCTCAATTCAAGCTGGCGCGGTCATCGGAGCCGCAAGGACGAAAGAGAGGTAGGGCTTTCGTTGCTTTGTGTTTACAGTTAAATAAATGAATAACCAATAGATATTGTCAGGCTATCAAATCTTTTTAAGATGAATTCATATGGGGTTTAGCATTCACATGTTATAAAGACTATCTATTCCTCTAATTGATACTCTTTATAATATGTGAATATTTTATTTACCATGTTGTAAATAGTAGGACATATTAAAAAATTTTTGGAGGTTTTCTCATGCAAGCGACTGGAAAAGTAAAATGGTTTAATTCAGAAAAAGGCTTTGGATTTATCGAAGTTGAAGGCGGAAACGATGTATTCGTTCACTTCAGCGCGATCACTGGCGAAGGGTACAAAACGTTAGAAGAAGGTCAAGAAGTTGAATTCAACATCGTTGAAGGAAACCGCGGACCTCAAGCTGAGAACGTTGTAAAATTATAATGAGCTAAAAGCTGTCATATGGCAGCTTTTTTATTTTTGTGAAAATAGAAAATCCCAGGCTGGATCTAGATCACAAAAAGCATTCAGCCTGGTACTAATTGCAACAAATATCTTAGCAGTCCATCCTAATGGTGCCCTAGAAATCGGAAAAAGTGAATTCTAGGTACTCATACGAACCGAATGGTACCCTGGAAATCGGAAAAAGTGAATTCTAGGTACTCATACAAGCCGAATGGTGCCCTGGAAATCGGAAAAAGTGAATTCCAGGTACTCATACGAGGCGAATGTGCCTTAGTAATTGGAAAAAGTGAATTATAGGTACTTAATACGAGCCGAATGGTACCCTGGAAATCGGAAAAAGTGAATTTTAGGTACACATACGAGGCGAATGGTGCCCTGGAAATCGGAAAAAGTGAATTCTAGGTACACATACGAGGCGAATGGTACCTTAGTAATTGGAAAAAGTGAATTCTAGGTACTCATACGAGGCAAATGGTGCCCTGGAAATCGGAAAAAGTGAACTCTAGGTACTCATACGAGCCGAATGGTGCCTTAGTAAATGGAAAAAGTAAAATCAAAGTAGGCCATCCATCCGAATGTAATCATATATCGATTGCAGAAGGCATTTGAGGTAAGGCCATTAGTACAAGCGGGAAACCATTCTGTGGCCATTGAGGGAATGGTCGGTAATGAAGGCTTTCAGCAAAAGGGGAAACCACCCATTTTTATTATCATGGGTGGGTTTTTTATTCATTAAAATGAAATCGCTTACCATTAAAACCCCCTAAAATGTCATTGACACCCTAATCTCAATCCTGTATCTTGTTCAAGTATGTGTTAAAAATATAGGAGGTTCATCATGAACAATCAGAATGTACAGCAAGTAAAAATGACAACCGCAGATCCTTCAGCACTAGGGCTTTTTGGACTTGCAATGGTCACACTCGTTGCGTCTTCTCAAAAGTTAGGGTTAACTGAAGGTCTTTCATTTATTTTACCGTGGGCTATCTTTTTAGGAGGATTTGCTCAGTTGTTTGCATGCATCAATGATGCGAAGCATAACAACACATTTGGAACGACAGCTTTCGGTGCATTTGGGCTTTTTTGGCTTGGCGTAGGAGCTTCATGGCTCATTCAATTGGGTGTATTTGGTGAAGAGCTTGCAGCGAGTGTTGATCCAAAGCAGCTTGGCTTTGCTTTTGTCGGATATTTAATCTTTAGTCTTTTCATGACAATTGGTGCTATGGAAACTCATAAAGTGTTATTCTTTATTTTCGTTCTTATTGATTTCTTATTTATAGGTTTGTCATTGAGCTCTTTCGGCATTATGCACGAAGCGACACATATGCTTGCAGCAGTGTCTGAAATGCTTATTGCACTCTTATCATTTTATGGTTCAGCCGCAGCAGTGCTGAATGCTCACTTTGGACGAGTTTTCTTGCCGATTGGAAAACCTTTTGGCATCTTTAAAAAATAAGCCGAAGACCTCTTTACTTAAAAGAGGTCTTCATTTTGTTTTTTAAGGAATGTGGTATACGATAGATAAGAATCTAATACATAGGAGAGATAATATGAATTCATTTTCAGTAGAGTTTCATAAAGAAGATCAAACAGATGCAATGACGGTCCAAAAACTGAGTGAAGAGGATTTTCATACCGCTACAGAAGGCGGTACGCGTCATTTATTCGAGCTTGATACAAATGTTGGCTTTTTCGTGTTTTTTGATGCGGAGGATAAAGCAGGGAAAGAGTGGTATCTCATCCTCCATTATGAGGAAGAACAAGAAGATCCAAGTGCCTGCTATTCGTTTGAGCTAAAGGATTTTTATCAATTCACTGCTCTTTATTTAAATGATCTTGAGTTTAATGAAGAAACAAATGAAGAAGAAGAAGAATACGGTCCAGTTCATCATTTAGCCCATCTTCTGTTTCATATCGTGGAAGAGGGAAAAAAAGTTCAGGAATAAAAAAAGGAGCAGGCGAAGTTGCCTGCTTATCTTAATTCTCCGCTAAATAATGCTCCTGACAAAAATCTTTAATCATGACTTCTTCCTCTTCATCTAATTCAAAATCAAGAAAAGCATTCGATTCTTTTTCCATTAGATGATAGACAGATATTCTGCCCCCGCTGTCATCCACCTGATAAATGACTTTTAATAAAAGGCCTTTTTCTGTATATAATTCATCGTCTTCATCCACATCAAGATCTAAAAAGAACTCGTAGCGATTCCCTGCTAATATCCCAAATGGATCATGCAATTTTTCAACTGTATAAGCGGTAATGTTCAATATGTATCAGTCCTATCTCGATTATTTCTCTTTTCCTGTCCATACCTATCCTAACGAAAAAGATGATATAACACAACTTTTACGTGTACACAGGTGCTATTAATCGCTCTACTTCTTCGCTTGGGAGAGGCTTGCTGAATACATATCCTTGAATATGGTCGCAATTCATGGTTCGTAATTTCTCTTTTTGCTGTTCTGTTTCTACTCCTTCTGCGATTACGGTCATTCCTAGGCGATGAGCGACTTCAATTAATGCTTTTACAATGGTGAATTCGTCTTCATCATAATCAATATCGCTAATAAAAGATCGATCTATTTTTAAGATATCGACTGGCAGTTTTTTTAAATAGTGAAGGGATGAGTAACCTGTGCCAAAGTCATCCAATGCAAGTTTAATCTTTAATTCCTTTAAAGTGTTCAGTTTTCGCAATACTTGATCAGCGTGGAGCATAGCTGCACTTTCCGTTATCTCAAGCTTTAAAAACTCGGGATCCAGCCTGCTCTCTTGAAGAGCATTTAAAATAGAAGGAATTAGATCTTCATGCAAAAATTGCCTCATTGATATGTTTACTGACATCATTAGATGATTTAGACCTTTATCGTGCCATTCTTTTGCTTGTTTACAAGCTGTATTTAAACCCATTCTCCAAGCTTGATGATTTGACCCGTTTCCTCTGCAATTGGAATGAATTCTGCTGGGGAAACAAATCCGAGTGTTGGATGATTCCAGCGAATGAGAGCTTCTGTTCCAATAACACGGCCAGTTTTCAAGTTTACCTGTCGCTGATAATACAGCACAAGCTGATTCCGTTCAATCGCTTGTCTAAGTTCGTTCTCCATTTCAATTTTTGTCATCATTCGATTGGTAATTGATGTGTTATAGAATTGATAATTGTTTTTTCCTCTTTCTTTTGCATCATACATGGCAATATCTGCATTCTTTATAAGTGTTTGTACATCATCTGCATCGGTTGGAAACAGGCTGATCCCTATGCTTGCGGTCAGGTAAAATTCATTACCGCGCACCAGATAAGGATTTGATAAAGTCTCAATAAGAAGTTGAGCAAATCCCTCAATCTCTGTTTGGGTTTTAAAAGCAGGAACCAGAATGATAAACTCATCTCCGCCAAGCATGCTGATGATACAATTTTTCCTGGTTTTTCAAGCAGACGGCTGGAAACCTCGGTTAATAGATAATCACCAGCTTCATGACCAAGTGTGTCATTCACGATTTTAAAACGATCCAAATCGATAAAGAGAACAGCCATAGTTGAATCGTCGTCAACTTCATTGATTTCCGATTTAGATGCTGCATGAAATAGGTGGGGTTAAAAAGATTTGTTAACGGATCATAATGAGCTAAATACTGAAGATTTTCCTTGTTTTCAACAATCTCATGAAACATTTTTTTTAGTTTTATTTCGGTTTCTTTGAAATTATGAACAATATGTGCAGCTTCGTTTATAGCGGCATCAGGCCAGTTAATTTTCTCATTCAAAAATATCTTATCAGGGAGGTTCGTTGTCAGCTGCCCAATTTTCATTAATGAAGCCTGCATCCAGCGACTGATAATAAGAGAGATGAAAAAGGCGATTGCTGAGAAAAGATAAGCATATGAAAACATAGAGATGTATTTTTGGTAAAGTTCATTCTTGTAATCGGCAACAGGAACGGATACGCGAAGCTTCCAAGGGAAATCTGAAACAATTGAAACTTCTTTGCTGTATGACATTTCAGTCCATTCCTGCAATGTTGAAAACGATTCATTTTTCTTAGGATTGAAAAGTTCGTCACTTGAAATCTCATTGTTTGGCCGTGCAAAAGCAGCTCCTGTCTTATTTGCTGGCTGATTCGATATGATGACTTTGTTTTGCCTATCAATTAAAGTAATGGCCGTATTCTTCATGCTGTTTTCCTGAATAATGGATAAAAAGGAATAAGGTCTAATCACTCCAACAACATATCCATAAAACGCCTTATTCTTTTCGACTGGTACCGACAATGAAACAAGATATTCAGAATGAGGAGCATCTGATAGATAAATATCGGTAAGTCTTGTTTCACGGATAAGCGAATAGAAACTCCTGGATGAGGCTTAAAGTCTCTGAATATATTTCTGAATCTTACTGCCTGAATCTGATTGTATTTGTCTGATACATAGAGCACTTTAAAACTGGGAAAAGCATGCTGAATAAAGATTAAGTCATTTTTCACATTAACAAGAGCATTACCGTCCGTGTACTTTATCCTGTCAGCTACTCAAACTGATGGACTTATATGCTGGCTGTAAAGGGAATTCAGCTGAAATACAGATGAGTTTTTTGTATCATCGATCTGTTTTTGGATGTCTTTTTTTACATCGTTCAAATCACTTTGACCGACGTAAATTAAAGAACCTAAAAGCGGAAATAAGAAAAACAGCATCATCAGATTGAAAAGAATTTCCTGCAGGAAACTTTTCTTTTTGTTTTGGATTGCAGAATGGCTTCGATTAATATGATCAGGATATTTGCAATGAGTACATTAAATAACATGTTAACGCCTTGTTTAAGCATGATAAGCAGTGTATTCATCAGATCCAGGTTCAAAAAGAAGCTGCTGAATACATATGAAAGCGGCATGCAGATCATAAACCATGACAAAAGTCATGACCCATCTATTATAAGTCCAAATTCATCAAAGAAATGTAAAGTTTTGAGTAAGCTGGTTCCTTTCACTGATGTAATATTATCTTCCATAAAGTTGATGATATTTTACATTATGCAACTGAAATACAAGAAACCTTTTAACAAAATGTACAATGTAAACCGAAAGAATAGAAAGTAAAATAGATACAAAGTTTGAATTTTTAATATTTTGAATATTATATATTTTATTGAGGACAACTATTGAAAGTTTGGTTCTTAAAAGGAGGCTGTCGCATGTCAGATAAAGTTGTCATTGGGTTAATTCAGGCAAGCAATGATGTGGATGGAAATGAACCAGTCGAGGTTCATAAAGAAAAAGCAATTAAAAAGCATATTGGTCTTGTGAAGGAAGCGAGTAAAAAAGGTGCTCAAATTATCTGTCTTCAGGAAATTTTTTATGGACCCTATTTTTGTACAGAACAAAATACAAAATGGTATAACGCAGCAGAAGAAATTCCGAACGGGCCTACTACAAAGCGATTTCAGGATTTGGCAAGAGAACTTGGCACCGTTATTGTTTTGCCGATCTATGAACGCGAGGGTATTGCCACTTATTATAATACTGCTGCAGTCATCGATGCAGACGGTGCATATTTGGGCAAATACAGAAAACACCATATTCCGCATGTAGGTGTAGGGAAAGAAGGCGGCGGTTTCTGGGAAAAATTTTATTTTAAACCAGGAAACCTAGGGTACCCGGTGTTTGATACAGCTTTCGCAAAAATTGGGGTTTATATCTGTTATGACCGCCACTTTCCTGAAGGTGCAAGATTACTTGGGCTGAATGGAGCTGAAATTGTCTTTAATCCATCAGCTACCGTAGCAGGTCTCTCAGAGTATCTATGGAAACTTGAACAGCCTGCACATGCTGTTGCTAATGGATACTACATCGGCGCCATCAACCGGGTAGGATATGAAGGTCCTTGGAACATGGGGGAATTTTACGGACAATCCTACCTTGCAGATCCTAGAGGGAGCTTTGTCGCAACAGGCAGCCGTGATAATGACGAGGTCGTCATCGGCGAAATGGATAAGAAATTGATTCGCGAAGTCCGCGATACGTGGCAATTTTATCGTGATCGCCGTCCGGAAACCTATCAGGAGATGACAGCACTTTTACCTTAAAAGCTCTAAAAGGAGGTTTTTTTCTTGGCTCGGGATATTTCTTATCAAGATATAGAAAGCAATTTTTTAGAAGTTGAATCTGCATTATCAAACCGGGAAGCCTTTGAGGAATCGAACCGCTGCTTATATTGCTACGATGCCCCGTGTATTCAGGCATGTCCGACCGGAATTGATATCCCCTCTTTTATTAAGAAAATTGCATCCGGAAATTTAAAAGGAAGCGCAAAAACCATTATGTCAGCAAATCCGGTAGGTGCAAGCTGTTCAAGGGTATGTCCCACAGAGGAGCTGTGTGAGGGTGCCTGTGTTTTAAACTCATCAACAAAACCTATCATGATTGGCAATTTGCAGCGATATGCGACAGATTGGGCCATTAAAAATGAACAGGTTCTATTTAAAGCCGGTGATAAGAACGGGAAATCAGTGGCAATCGTCGGAGGCGGTCCTGCTGGATTATCGGCCGCCAGGGAGCTAGCGCTTTTGGGGTATAGTGTAACGATTTTTGAAGCTGAAAAACATGCAGGCGGCTTAAATACGTATGGCATTGTCTCCTTCAGACTTCCACAAGCAATTTCGTTTTGGGAAGTCCAGCAAGTGAAAAACTTAGATGTAGAAATTCGTACGAATACAAGAGTCGGTCAGGATATCATGGCTTCTGAATTAATAGAGAGATATGACGCTGTTGTCCTTGCTATTGGGATGTCTTCAGTGCCGAAGCTCGGTATCGAAGGCGAAGATGCTAATGGGGTCTACGATGCAATTGATTTTGTAAAAGAAACGAAGTCTTCAAAGACAAGAGAGCTGGTTGGTAAGAAAGCAGTTGTAATTGGTGCAGGGAACACAGCGATAGATGCTGCAACTTGCTCTGTCAGGCTCGGTGCAGAGGACGTCAGCATTCTCTATCGCAGAACGAAGGCAGAAATGACAGCATACGATTTTGAATATGAATTTGCAAAACAAGAAGGAGTAGGGTTCAAATGGCTGACTGCTCCAAAGCGGATTGTAACAAATCAGGATAACAGAGTAATAGGGATTGAATGCCTTAAAATGGAACTGATTGCCGGAGCAGAAGGACAGCGTCCCCGTCCTGTTCCAATTCAAGGCTCTGAATTTATCATCGAAACAGACGCTGTGATTCGTGCAATCGGCCAATCCAGATATCTAAATTTAATCGAAGAATTTGGAATTGATCATCTTGACGGGGTAGTCAGAATATCTGAGGAATCCTATCAAACCTCCAATGAGAAAATATTTGCCTGCGGGGATGTGATTTTTGGCAAGGGTCAGGGAGAAGCGATGGTCGTTTCTGCAGCTCAGCAAGGAAAGCTGACGGCCTATGAGATTCATAGAAAGATTTCTTATGAAGAGTTAAAGCTTGCTTAATTTATGAATTCATAGATTTCGTGCCTTGAAGTTTACTCTGATGCTGCAAGTAAGCGGTTCGAGATGATCAAGGCAGTTTTCGCATTTCTATAGTCCAGCTGCAGCGCCTAGCTCCACGGTCAGAACGGCTCTGCCAGTAAAGGCAAAACCGGCCTTTTCTGTCAGATCCTTTTCTGCCATGCCTGAGCTGACCAAGGCGCTTCCGCATTTCTATTGTCCAGCTCCACCGCCTAACCCTTCGGTCAGAACGGCTCCGCCAATGAAGTCAAAACCGGACTTCATCGTCGGATCCTTATCTGCCTGTCAGGGCTAAACAGGCGCTTCCGCATTTCTATTTGTCCAGCTGCAGCGCCTAGCTCCTCGGTCAGAACGGCTCTGCCAGTAAAGGCAAAACCGGCCTTTTCTGTCAGATCCTTTTCTGCCTCTCGGAGCTGACCAAGGCGCTTCCGCATTTCTATTTAGGAGGTTTGATCATGGCAGACTTGAAAATTGATTTTGCAGGGATAAAGTCACCAAACCCTTTTTGGCTCGCTTCCGCCCCCCCTACGAACTCTGGCTATCAGGTTCAGAGAGCGTTTGAAGCAGGCTGGGGAGGGGCTGTTTGGAAGACGCTTGGAGATCCGATTTTAAATGTTTCTTCCCGCTTTGCGGCAGTAAGTTTTAATGGACAGCGCGTTGCGGGATTTAACAATATTGAATTGATTACCGATCGCCCTCTTGAGGTAAATTTAAAAGAAATTTATGAAACGAAAAAAAGATTTCCGAACCATGCTATTATCGCGTCGCTAATGGTAGAGCCGAAACAAGAGAAATGGCATGAAATTGTAAAGCGTGTTGAAGATGTTGGCGTTGATGGACTTGAGCTGAATTTTGGCTGTCCGCATGGTATGGCCGAGCGGGGCATGGGAGCAGCGTCCGGCCAGGTGCCAGACTTAGTTGAAAGGCAAACATACTGGGCAAAAGAAGGGGCAAAAACGCCTGTCATTGTCAAACTCACTCCTAATATTACAGATATCACAGTAACAGCAGAGGCAGCCGTTCAAGGCGGAGCTGATGCAATCTCAATGATCAATACGATCAATAGCCTTGCAGGAGTAGATATTGACACGTGGAATACCATTCCTCACGTTGCGGGAAAAGGGGCTCACGGAGGATATTGCGGTCCTGCAGTTAAGCCAATTGCATTGAACATGGTCGCTGAATGCGCGAGAAATCCGCGCATTAACGTTCCAATTTCTGGGATCGGAGGAATTTCAAACTGGAGAGACACGGTTGAATTCATGCTGATGGGTGCAATGGGCGTGCAAGTTTGTACAGCAGCGATGCACCATGGATTTAGAATTGTGGAAGATATGATTGAAGGATTATCCAATTATTTGGATGATAAGGGTTTATCATCTGTAATGGATATTGTCGGCAAATCTGTCCCAAGGTACTCAGATTGGGGAGAGCTTGATTTAAACTATAAAATCGTGGCGAATATCAATACAGAAGTTTGCATCAATTGCAACAAATGCCACATTGCCTGCGAAGATACATCACACCAATGCATCGATATGCTGAAGGATGAAAGGGGACACTCGTATTTAAAAGTTCGTGAAGAGGATTGTGTCGGCTGCAATCTTTGTTCAATTGTATGCCCTGTTGACGGTGCGATTGATATGGTGGAGCTTGTAAATGAACTTCCGCCGATGACATGGAACGAAAGGCAGGCTGTGATTGGAGCGCTTAGAACCTCTAGTGAGGATTTTGTGAAGTAAAGGGAGGCAGGCTAAATGAAAAAATTGATTAAAAATGGAACTATCGTTACTGCTGCGGATACTTATAAAGCAGATATTCTAGTGGACGGAGAACAAATCGCAGTGATTGGAAGCAATTTGTCAGAAGAAGGGGCAGAAATCATTGATGCCAATGGCTGCTATGTTTTTCCAGGTGGAATTGATCCTCATACACATCTTGATATGCCATTTGGCGGAACTGTGACAAAGGATGATTTTGAAAGCGGGACAATGGCCGCTGCTTTTGGAGGAACGACAACGGTTATTGATTTTTGTCTCACTGAGAAAGGAAAGCCATTAAAGGACGCAATCCAAACGTGGCATGAAAAGTCGAAGGATAAAGCCGTAATCGATTACAGCTTTCATTTGATGATTTCTGAAATAAATGATGATGTGCTTGAAGAACTGCCCACTGTGATAAATGAAGAGGGTATCTCATCATTTAAGGTCTTTATGGCATATAAAAACGTATTCCAGGCTGATGACGAAACCCTATTCCGCACACTTTTGACTGCTAAAGAACTAGGCGGTCTTGTCATGGTTCATGCTGAAAATGGAGATGTCATTGATTATCTTACAAAAAAAGCACTTGCAGATGGAAAAACAGATCCCATTTATCATGCTTTAACACGTCCTCCTGAGGTTGAAGGTGAAGCAACCGGAAGAGCTGCCCAATTAACAGGACTTGCAAATTCACAGTTATACGTAGTGCACGTATCATGTGCCGATGCTGTTGAAAAAATTGCCGAAGCAAGAAGCAAGGGTTTTGATGTATGGGGGGAAACCTGTCCTCAATACTTGGTGCTTGATCAAACGTATTTGGAAAAGCCTGATTTTGAAGGGGCAAAATATGTATGGTCACCGCCTCTTCGCGATAAAAAGCATCAGGATGTCTTGTGGAATGCACTTAAAACAGGAGTGCTGCAAACCCTTGGATCAGACCAATGTTCCTTTGACTTTAAAGGACAAAAGGATCTTGGAAAAGGAGATTTCACAAAAATCCCTAATGGCGGTCCAATCATAGAAGACCGATTGAGCATCTTATTTTCAGAAGGTGTCAATAAAGGAAGAATCTCGCTTAACCAATTTGTTGACATGACAAGTACAAAAACTGCGAAGTTATTCGGATTGTATCCTAAAAAAGGGACAATTGCAGTAGGGTCTGATGCAGATTTGGTTCTTTTTGATCCAGCTGCAGAGAGAACAATTTCTGCTGAAACTCACCACATGGCGGTTGATTATAATGCGTTTGAAGGAATTAAGGTCACTGGAGAGCCAGTTTCCGTTTTATCCCGGGGTGAATTTGTCGTGCGTGACAAGCAATTTATTGGCCGCGCAGGAAGCGGGAAATTTCAGAAGAGAGCTAAATACGGTGAGCAGCTTGGCGCAAATGAAAATGAAAAGGTATCAATTTAAGAGAAATCTTTTGAATAACGAAAGATACATTCATTTGGAAGGAGATATGCGAAAGTGGCTAAAAATTATTTGAAGTCTCCTGATTTGCTGCCTATTCCTCATAGTAAGAAAAACATTGGTTCACTGGGATTTGCTTTAATCTGGGTTGGTATGGCTGTTGTATTAGCAGCCTTTGCAATTGGAGGGTCAGGTGTTCGAGAACTCCCACTCGGATGGGTTGTTATAGCAACAATCATTGCTTCGATTGCCCTTGGACTTTTGATGACTTTAACAGGTGATATTGGAGTTGAGCATGGATTATCCTTCCCTGTTTATATGAGGGCTCCCTTTGGAACAGTCGGGACGCATATTCCTTCGGTCGTACGAGGATTTGTTGCTTCATGCTGGTTTGGTGTAAATACTTATTTCGGTGCAGCGGCAATGAATGCAATCCTCGCAACATTATTCGGATTTAATAACATGTTTGTCTGCTTCTTTATTTTTGCAGTCTTGCAGATTGTCAATACAGCCCTTGGCATGAAGGCTATAGAACGATTTGCAGACTTGGCCGCACCGGTTATCATTATTATCTCAGGATGGATGTATTTTACCCTTTCTGATCAAGCCTTGCAGGAAGGCAGAAACGTTTGGTCGTGGGTGGAAAGCCCGGCAACCGGAGGAGCAGCTGTCACAGCTTTCATGGTAGTCATTATGTCGAATATGGGATTTTGGGGAACTCTTGCTGCAGATATGCCTTCATTATCAAGATTTGTTAAAGCCCCAAAATTAGAAAGAAACTGGTTTAAACGAAATAAGAGCCAAATTGCCGGTAATGTCATTGCTTATCCAATCGTGCAAACCTTTATGGTCGTGATTGGTGCTGTATCATATATTGCCGTAACCAACTTTGATCCTGTCGTTGCCCTGCAGGAGTCTGCAACTGGAATTGTTCTAGGAATCCTATTGATTATGATCGTCTTTGCACAGTGGTCAACCAATACTTCTGCAAATCTTATTCCTGCAGCCACTATTTTCTCAAACGTAGGAGGGCCAAAGGTTCCATTTTGGGCAGGTGTAGCGGTGGCTGGTTTCATCGGTATCGTGGTTCAGCCGTGGAGTTTATTTGGAGTAATCATTGGAATTTTATTAATAGTAGGAGGCATCTTGGCTGCTATTTGCGGTATTTTAATAGCCGACTACTATTTGATTCGGAAACGCAGGGTTAATGTACGGGACCTTTACGAAAGTGAAGGCCAGTTTAAGTATTTTAAAGGTGTAAATCTTGCAGGATTTATTGCTTGGATTATTGGCGGGGCTGCTGCAGTAGCTTTAAAAGATTATTCTTTTATTGTAGGTTTTGCGGCAGGAGGCATCACTTACTACGTCTTAGCCAAATATTGGTGGTTTAAAATATATGTTCAGGCAGAAATTGCAGATCCAGATGATGCAAAGTATCTTGGAATTTCAGTCGGAAATGACTGGACAATCGACCTTGAAGAAGAATCTGTGCCGAACGTTGCTATTGTCCCTGGACAAACGGAGCATATATAAAGAAGGAGGCTGGATATGTCTGATTACCAGGAGTATCTGTCCGAAAGGGATAAAATTGACTATTATCTTGATCAGGGCTACAAGATTGCCAGTGTAGCTGAAAATTTAAGCGGAGCTTTTCTTACTTTTAAAAGTCAGACAGATCAAGATGATTTGATTGAAATGCATATAAAGACGGCAGAAGCCAGAAAGTACTTTTCATCAAAGCTTATGGCTCAATACCAAAAATGACACTTTCGACAAAGATAGGGCAGAATTTGTCCTATCTTTTTTGTGAGAAAAACTGGCTATTGTGTAGAGTAAAAACTGGCCATTCTTTATAATAGAAAACAGCGACATCAATAAAGGAGTGTACCGATGAAATCATACATTACGATTGATGAGATACTGAATCGAAAGCATTTTGTGCAAACCGAAGTGATTGCTGGTGCAAAAGGATTATATCGTCAATTGAAATGGGTACATATCGTAGAGTCCATCCAAATCAGTAATCTATTGAATGGCCATGAGCTGATCCTTACTACGGGAATGGGTTTTAGAGATGACCCTCATCACTTTGTTTTTTTTCTTGAACAATTGATTGAGCGTCAAACCGCTGGATTGTGCATTGAAATGGGAACTCACATTCACAGTATTCCAGAGGAAGTCATCAAACTCGCGAATCATCACCATTTCCCGATCATTTTGTTTCATCAAGAGGTTCCCTTTGTTGAAATTACTCAGGACGTGCATTCCCTCATTATTAATAAACAATATCAGCTCCTCACTGATTTAGAAAACTATTCTCAGCAGCTAAATAAGATGCTCCTTGAAATTGAAGACGATCACCAAATATTAAAATTCTTGCAGTCGTATCTAGAGGTTCAAGTTATTGCACTGTTAAGCGGAAACAAAGCAGATTTTTACCCGGAACTTAAGGGGAACGAAAAAGAAGAACTTTTGATGAAGATTAAGAATGCTGATATTGGCATAAAGACAAACATCGCCAGTCAGCCCGTTCAAATTCTTGGTGAAACATACGCTGAGCTGCTGATCATTTCAAAATACCGGGATCTGAATGAATTTGATCTGCTTATTTTGGATAGGACTGTAAACGCCTTTGCCCAGCATTTGCTGCGGGATTTATATGTGAAAGAAAAAAAGATGGCTGAGGAAAGCGAGTGGCTGACAAACTGGCTTGAAGGGGAATATACAGACGAGGTTATTAGAGAACAGTTATCCTTCATCGATCCGAACCTCCGTTTGAACGGAGGGGCAGTCTGTATTTGCAAGCTGATGCCAGATTCTTCAGCACATTCCCCAAATGTGGATGGAACGTATTTTAAACTGCTGTTCAGAACGGTTTTTGAGCAATTCGGATTTCATTTATTTACGGTTGAAGTTCGTCATCATCTTATTTTTATCGTAGGCAACAAACGAAATAAAAAGGATTGGAAAGAAAGAATGAATCAGGCATTTCTAAGAATTCATTCAGGCAATGGTTCTGAGAGATTGAAAAATTCCTCCATCTCCATTGGTGTCGGGAAATTTGCTGACAAACTAGGCAGCATTCATCAAAGCTACCAAACGGCTAAAGAAACGCTTGCCCTGCAGGACTCTCTTTGTAATGAAGGAAAAAGCTATTTTTATCAAGACTTGCATATGTACAGAATGATGTCATTGTTAAAAAAACACGGTAATCTGGAAGAAACGATTCACGAATATTTGGCGCCTGTTATTGAATATGACCTGAAATATAACGGTGACATGATGCATACTTTAAAAACGTATTTAGCCTGCAATGGATCTAAGCAGGAAACCTCTAAAAAACTGTTTATCGTCAGACAAACGCTTTATCATCGCATTGAAAAGCTTGAGCTGCTCCTTGGGGAAAACTTCATGAGTTCTGACAGAAGGTTAGCCCTTGAGTTTATGCTGATGGCCCATGATTTTATTATCAAAACAGAAGGTACCATTCCGCTGCAGCAAAAGATTGAATAGCCCAGGTACCATAGGAAAAGTATAGGAAACAAGTATAAAAGCAGTGGGTTTCACACGTGAAATCTCACTGCTTTAAGCATTTATTTAATAGATATTATTAATGTCTCCTGTTACTAGCGTAGCAGTTTATTTTAATAAACTATAAGGACTGTTTACCTCTTTCTAAACTTTATGGAATCATAATTTTGCGGAATAGTTGATTCCCTTTTCCCTTATTTCAACTAATAATTTGTTAGTTGTATAGGTTGTTCGCTTCAGTTTTGTTATCAAAGCAGTTTTATATTGCAGCTTAGATCATAAGTTTAAGAAGATTAGATCAAAGAAACTAAGGAGGATAGTTATGAAAGCAATAGTATGTACAAGATACGGTTCACCCGAAGTTCTGGAACTCAAAGAGGTTGAAAAACCTGCTCCTAAAGACAATGAAATTCTGGTTAAAGTCCATGCAACAACAGTAGCATCAGGTGACATAAGAGTTCGGAGTTTCAAAAGTCCGATCTTGTTATGGCTGCCTATGCGAATTTTCTTAGGTTTGAGTAAACCGAGAAAATCAATACTTGGCGTGGAGTTAGCCGGGGAGATAGAGAAAATAGGCAGGAATGTAACAAAATTTAAAAAAGGCGACCAAGTTATAGCCTTAACTGGGATGAGTTTTGGGGCTTATGCCGAGTACACTTGTTTGCCTGAATACGGGGCAGTAGCAATAAAACCTGCTAATGTGACCTATGAGGAAGCCGCTGCCGTTTCTTTTGGGGGGACTTCAGCGCTGCATTTCCTTAGAAAAGCAAAGATCGGCGACGGACAAAAAGTTCTTATCTACGGGGCTTCCGGTTCGGTAGGGACTTCTGCGGTACAGCTTGCCAAATACTTCGGGACAGAAGTTACAGGTGTTTGCAGTGCGGCAAATTTTGAATTAGTGAAATCACTGGGAGCCGATAAGGTAATTGATTATATGAAAGAGGATTTTACGAAAAGAGAAGAGCGTTATGATATCATCTTTGATGCAGTTGGGAAAAGCTCGAAATCAAATTGCAGGAAAGCACTAAATCCGAACGGGATATTTGTGTCAGTTGAAGGGCAGGGGATTGCTAAGGTGCGTACCGAAGATCTAATTTTCCTCAAAGAGCTTATTGAGACGGGAAAGTTAAAATCGGTCATTGATAAACGCTATCCGCTGGAACAAATTCCCGAGGCTCATAGATATGTAGAAAAAGGACACAAAAAGGGAAATGTAGTAGTAACTTTGGCTCATAATGAGAATAGATGACAAAGCTATGCACGATGATAAATGGAAGACTGAGTGAATTTATAACTTAAAGTTTGGATCTTATATTTAATGAATATAGGTGCTTTAGTTCAATAAAACAGCGGCAATCAAATTGATTGACGCTGTTTTCATTGCATATAAATTGTGTCTTTTTTATTGTGCCGTAAAAGTTTTTCAAAATGTAGCGTTATTTGCATAGTATCTTTTACATAGTGTCTAATGATTGACATTACACAGTGAGAGATAATGAACTTAATTAGTAGAATTTTCAGAATATCAGGAGGGATGGCAATGACAGTTGCAAATGAAGCAGCAACAATCAAAAATTTCATCAATGGAAAATGGGTAAATGCTACAGGAAATGAAGTTTTGGATGTAATAAATCCGGCCACAGGGAAGAAGATCGCAGCAGTTCCGATCTCAACTGCTGAAGATGTAAATCACGCTGCCACTGCTGCAGCACAAGCTTTTCAGACATGGAAACGGATGCCGGTACCTAAAAGAGCAAGAGTGCTATTTAAATATCAGCATATTTTAACAGAGAACCATAATGAGTTGGCAAAATTAATTGTTTCTGAGAATGGAAAGGCATTTAAAGAGGCTTATGGCGAGGTACAAAGAGGGATCGAGTGTGTTGAATTTGCTGCAGGGGCACCATCCTTAATGATGGGTGAATCCTTATCTGGAATTGCTGAAGATATGGATTCTGAGATGTTCCGCTATCCGCTTGGCGTTGTCGGAGGAATTACGCCATTTAACTTCCCGATGATGGTCCCGCTGTGGATGTTTCCTCTTGCGGTTGCATGCGGAAATACGTTTGTGCTGAAGCCGTCAGAGCGAACACCGCTCCTTGCCAACAAACTCGCTGAAATGTTTACGGAAGCAGGTGCGCCAGACGGTGTCCTTAACATCGTACACGGCAGTCATGATGTAGTGAATGGATTATTGGAGCACCCGGATATTAAAGCGATTTCATTTGTTGGCTCTCAGCCTGTCGCAAAGTACGTCTATGAAAAGGCTGCAGCTAAAGGAAAACGCGTTCAAGCCCTTTCTGGAGCAAAAAATCATCACGTCGTTATGCCGGATGCTGATTATGATAAAGCGGCACAGCATATTATCAGTTCCGCATTTGGCAGTGCAGGTCAGCGCTGTATGGCATGCAGTGCAGTTGTTGTTGTTGGAGAAGGCGATGCATTCATGCAGACTTTACAGCAAAAAGCAGATGAATTGGTGATGGGAAATGGCTTAGAAGAAGAAGTGCTGCTGACTCCTGTCATCCGTGATACTCATCTCAATAAAGTGCTGGGATATATCGAAAAGGGAATTGAAGAAGGTGCGGCACTTGTTCTTGATGGACGAAGAGATATAGAGGATCAAAAAGAAGGATACTTTTTAGGGGCCACCATTTTTGATAAAGTAACACCTGACATGACCATTGCAAAAGATGAAATATTTGCACCAGTCCTTAGTGTGCTTCGTGCAGAAAACTTAGGTGAAGGTCTTGAATATATTAGAAAATCCCGCTACGGAAATGGAGCCACCATTTATACAAAGGATGCTCATGCGATTCGGACTTTCAGAGAAGAAGCTGATGCCGGGATGCTTGGAATTAATGTCGGAGTGCCGGCTACAATGGCTTTCTTCCCGTTCTCAGGTTGGAAGGATTCTTTTTACGGAGATTTACATGTCAACGGCAAAGACGGCGTAAACTTCTATACACGCAAAAAAATGATTACATCCCGTTTTGATTTTTAATAGACAAGGAGGATGACTATGCAAAAGAGTTCTGATATAAAAGAAACTTTACAAAGAGACGATGCGCATCTTTGGCATTCGATGAAACCGTATAATCCAGAAGCGACCATCATTGCAGAGGAAGCCAAAGGTGCATGGGTCAGTGATGCGAACGGAAAAAAATATTTAGACGGCATGGCCGGTTTGTGGTGTGTAAATGCTGGATACGGCAGAACAGAGCTTGCAGAAGCTGCTTATGAGCAGCTGAAAAAGCTTGCCTATTTTCCATTAACACAAAGTCATTTGCCTGCGATCGCGCTTTCCGAAAAGCTGAATGAGATGCTTGGCGGAGATTATGTCATCTTCTTCTCCAACAGCGGATCAGAAGCAAATGAAACCGCTTTTAAAATAGCCCGCCAATATCATCAGCAAACAGGCCAGCATGAACGCTATAAAATCATTTCAAGGTACAGAGCTTATCATGGCAATACAATGGGGTCACTAGCTGCAACCGGGCAGGCACAGAGAAAGTTTAAATACGAGCCGCTGGCACCTGGATTTATCCATGTACCTCCGCCGGATTCGTACCGGTTCCCTGAAGATGAAAATTCAGCAGCTTCAGATCTATTGTCTGTCCAGTCCATTGATCAGACCATGACCTGGGAACTCAGCGAAACGATTGCCGCCATGATTATGGAACCAATCATCACAGGCGGAGGCATACTGATGCCACCTGAAAATTATATGAAAGGTGTAAAAGAAGTTTGCGAAAAGCATGGTGCTTTGCTGATTGTTGACGAGGTGATCTGCGGATTTGGACGTACTGGAAAAGCGTTCGGGTTTATGAATTACGGCGTTAAGCCTGATATTATCACAATGGCAAAAGGAATCACTAGTGCATATTTGCCGTTATCTGCAACCGCTGTTAAAAAAGAAATCTATGAAGCATTTAAAGGATCAGAGGAATATGATTACTTCCGTCATGTCAACACGTTTGGAGGTAACCCGGCAGCCTGTGCGCTTGCGCTGAAAAATATAGAAATTTTTGAAAACGAAAAGCTATTTGAACGATCAAGCGAGCTTGGAGAACGCATGAAATCTGAATTGAAATCCCGATTGCATCAGAATCCCTATGCAGGAGATGTTCGGGGAAAAGGACTCCTGATCGGCATTGAACTTGTTGAAAACAAAGATACTAAAAAACCAATGGATGCAGGTCTTGTAAATAAAGTGATCGCTTCCTGCAAAGAAAAAGGGCTGATTATCGGTAAAAATGGGGCAACTGTTGCAGGGTACAACAATGTTCTGACGATTTCTCCGCCACTTAATATTGAAGAGGAAGATGCAGTGTTTATCGTTGATACTCTTATCGGTGAACTAAATGGAATAGCGGATTGATAATATAATAGGATAAAATGCAGCAGCGCAGGGCATCTACTTGCGCTGTTTTATTATTGCTTAAAAACACTTAACAAATCACTTAAAATCATTTAAGGTGATGATGGAGGTGAAGATAGTGTATCAAGAGGAACGATTAGTGAAAATCCTTCATGCTCTTAAAGAAAAAGAGAAGCTTTCCAATGAAGAAGTTTTTCAGATGCTTGGTATTTCAAGGGATACCGCGAGAAGAGACATCGTGAAGATTACAGAACAAGGGGCAGCAATCAGAACTCACGGAGGCATCGCACTTCCGCTTATAAAAGAAGAGATACAGGCTTACAAAAACAGATTAACCTCGTTTTCACATGAAAAACATTTGATCGGGAAATTCAGTTCAAATTTGATAGAAAAATATGATCTCTGTTTCTTTGATGTTTCGACAACCATCAAATTTTTGTGTGATCATCTTAAAACGCCTGCAGCAATCTATACTCATTCGCTTGATAATATTGAATCCCTGTCAGACAACGAAAAGGCAGATGTTCACTTAATCGGAGGGAAATTAGACCGAAAACACCGTTTTTTCTATGATCCTACTTTCAAACGGTCATTGAAAGCATTTCTTTTGATAAAGCCTTTATAGGAGCATGCGGCATCAGCGAAGATGGCATCTATTACGAAACAAAAGAAGACAGAATAATAAAAAAAACGGCAGCAGAACGATCGAAACAAGTCTATTTACTTGCGGATTTCAGCAAATTTGATCAAGACAGCAAGTTTAGAGCCTTTGATTTCTCGATGATTGATGTTCTCGTCACTGACAGAAAACCTCCTGCAAAGTTTCAGGAAATACTTAAGGAACATAAAGTGAAAATACTTATCAGCAAATTAAGGAGCGATTAGTGATGAAAACAGAAAAACAAAAGATGTTAGATGGAGAACTATATCTGGCTGCAGATGAAGAGCTTGTGCGTGATCGCACCCGTGCAAGAAAAATGACCAGATTATTTAATCAATCAATTGAGACGGATGATGATACACGAACCAGTCTGCTTAAGCAATTATTTGGCACGACCGGAGAAAATATCTACATTGAACCCATGTTCCGCTGTGATTACGGATACAACATCCATGTCGGCGAGAACTTTTATGCCAATTTTGATTGTGTTATATTGGATATTTGCAAAGTAACAATAGGAGACAATTGTATGCTAGCACCTGGTGTACATATTTACTCGGCCACTCATCCATTAAATGCTGAAGAAAGAAACAGCGGAGCAGAATTCGGAAAACCTGTTACCATTGGCCACAATGTGTGGATCGGCGGAAGAGCAGTCATTAATCCAGGCGTGACAATCGGAAACAATGTTGTCATTGCATCTGGAGCTATTGTAACGAAGGATGTGCCTGATGATGTGGCTGTTGGTGGAAATCCCGCAAGGATTTTGAAGCATATTGAGAAGTAATCTTTTACGTAGTAATAATAAAAAAGAAGCCACCTTAGGCTTCTTTTTTTAAATAAACTTTGATTTAAAGTATCCAGTGTCATTGTTATTATAAAAGGTAATGTTAATGGAAGACGATTCATTTCTCAATTATTCATAATTGATTTGCCAATTGATTCCGAACTTATCTGTTACCTGACCGTAAAGTTTGCTCCAAAACGTTTCTTGAAGGTCCATGCCTACAGTGCCTCCATCTTTTAGTTTGTTAAAAATAGATGTCAGCTCCTCTATGTTCTTGTTAACTAATGCAAGAGTAATATTGTTTCCTTCAACAAAAGGCATTCCGGGAAAAACATCTGAAAACATCACATTGCTTCCATCAATAGTAAGCCTTGTATGCATGACCAAATCTTTTGCTTCGTCAGGAAGTGGATATTCCGGGCTTTGCGGTGTTTCGCCAAAAGTCATAATTTGCGGTTTTTCTGTTCCAAAAACTTGAGCGTAAAACTCTACAGCTTCACGGCAATTACCATTAAAATTAATATAAACATCAACAGACATTTTGTTCACTCCTATGTATTAAATTGTATTTCTTTCCTATAATATCATCTTACTGTATTTAAACAAATTACATCCATAAATTGAAATGACTTGAATGGTGCCAATTAAAGTGAAATTCAGATATAAAAGGAAGATTTCATTTTGGGACGGTTTTCTTAGCTGTGAAAAAGTTCTGACTTCAAGAATCTATCCAGAACATGATACTATAGATGTGAAATATTTCGTGATCATCTGCGCAGTCATCCTGAAGATCGCAACACGTACGAAAAAGTTAAGCGGCGTCTTGCAAAAAATGATTGGTACACATGGAATGAGTACGCAAATGCAAAGACTGAGTGTCTCATGAACATTTTGAAAAAAGCAAGAAACCTATAGAGGAAGTGTCCCATGAAAATTTTAGCTATCTATGGAAGCAGCCGTGAGAACGGCAACTCAGAAAAATTAGCAAGCTATGTTTTAAAAGATATCAATCATTCTGCTTTTCATCTTAGGGAAATGAAAATTAAGCCAATTACCGATCAGCGCCATGATGAACATGGTTTTCAGCCTGTTGAGGATGATTTTGATTCGATTATTGAAGCTTTTCTAAAAGCAGATGCGGTTGTTTTCGTGACACCGCTCTACTGGTACGGCATGTCGGGTTCAATGAAGGATTTCTTCGATCGCTGGTCACAGGCTCTCCGTGATGAGCGCTATTCATTTAAAGAAAACGCAAAGGGCAAGAAAGCATATGTCGTCGTAGCTGGAGGAGACTCACCGAAGCTAAAGGCATTGCCTCTTATTCAGCAGTTCCACTACATCTTCGTCTTTGTCGGCATGGAGTTTGAAGGGTATGTCATTGGGGAAGCGAATGCACCAGATGACATTGTAAAAGATACGAAAGCGATTCGTGAAGCAGAAGTCATGAATGACATGATCAAACATAAGAATAGATAGTGAGTTTAGATGCATGGATGTTCGATTCCATGCATTTTATTCTTTCTAAGACCAATGACGGAGAAGCATCGTATTAATGAAGGAGACTCAATTAATCTATTTGCATTAATTTTTAAAAAATTGCGTAAAATGACTAGAATTATATTTCGAAACCCGATATATTAAGTAATACGTTGTAAATATTTTGCAGGTTAAATGAAAATGTTAAAGGCCAAAGGAGGGAATTTCAGGTGGAAACATTTAAAAAACTAAGGGCCTTTTATATGCCTTACAAAAACGATTTTTTATGGTCGATGGGATTTTTGCTGATTATGACGGCAATCACAGTTGTATACCCGATGGTTTTGCAGTTTACTATTGACGATGTCGTGTTAAAAGAGCAGTTTTCTCTCGTACCATGGATTGCACTCGGGTTTGTCGGCATTATGGTTGTAAAGGGAATTGCGACTTATTTTCACCAGTATTTAGGGGATATGTTCGGGATTAAATCTGTTTACAGAATGAGAAATGAGCTTTATGAAAAACTGCAGCGTCTTCCGTTTCGCTATTATGACAATGCGAAAACAGGAGATCTAATGTCTAGACTGACAGCAGATGTGGAGGGCTTCCGCTTTTTCCTCTCATTTGGGATTGCAGAATTAATCAGATTCATCATTTTAATTGTTATCAGTTTGTGTGTCATGTTTTATTACTCTGTTCCGCTAACGTTTGTAACGATTGCAGCTCTGCCATTTTTAGCTGTCGTCGTATACAAGTTCGATAAGCGGGTACACCCTGCATTCAGAGGAATCCGTAAATCATTCGGGAAGCTGAATACCAATGTCCAGGAAAATATCAGCGGCATTCATACAGTAAAATCTTTATCAAGAGAAGAGTTCGAAATCTCAAAATTCAATTCATCGAATAACGATTACAGGCAGAAATATTTAGACACTTCAGATGTATGGGCTAAATATTTTCCGCTGATGGAATTCATCGGAAATATATGTGTGGTTGCTTTGCTTGCTTTTGGAGGATACATGGTTATTGATGGAAGCCTGAAGCCGGGTGAGCTTGTTGCTTTTTACAGTCTTGTCTGGTATATCATGTGGCCGATTATGAACTTAGGATTTGTCATCAATTTATTTTCTCAAGCAAAAGCATCTGGTGAGCGCCTGCTTGAAATTTTAGAAGCAGACGAAGAGATCAGTGATGCCGATCATGAATTATCATCAAACAAATTATCAGGTCATGTAGCCTTCAAAAATGTTTCACTCCAATATAATGAAGAAGACGTACCTGCTTTGACTAATGTGTCATTTGAGGCACCGCCAGGAAAAACAGTTGGACTGATTGGCGCAACCGGGTCAGGTAAGACAACGGTCACACAATTATTGACACGTTTCTATGAACCGACATCTGGTGAGATTCTGCTGGACGGAAAGAACATCAAAGACCATTCCTTAAAAGCTTTAAGGGGCAGCATCGGAGTTGTGCTTCAAGAATCGTTCCTATTCTCGACAACGATCAAATCAAATATTTCATATGGAAAACCAAATGCGACAATGGATGAGATTATAGATGCGGCAAAACGCGCTCAGGCGCACGAATTTATCATGGAGCTTCCAGATGGGTATGATACGATGCTTGGTGAACGGGGCATGGGCTTATCAGGCGGTCAAAAGCAGAGAATATCCATTGCGCGTGCCATTTGTGTTGATCCGAGCATTCTGATTTTGGATGATTCAACAAGTGCAGTTGATATGGACACTGAGTTCCGCATTCAAAAGGATTTAAAGACAGTCATGAAGGATCGCACAACGATTATTATTGCTCATCGGATTTCTTCCTTAAAGCATGCAGATGAAATTATTGTGCTTGAAAATGGCGAAGTAGCCGAAAGAGGCACACATGAAGAACTTCTGCAAACAGGCGGACCTTACAAGCGAATTTATGACATTCAATATAAGGATCAAAAAGCTGTTGTACAGTCAAATGCAGGGTAGGTGAAAAATGTGCAAAAGAAAGAAAAGCAAGATTTAATTAAGCAGAGATTCTATTACTCAACAGATCAGATCATTGAAAAATCATTTAACTGGAAGCAAATGGGGAGGCTGATGGCGTACATTAAGCCTTATGCGAAAAACCTCCTGCCCCTCTCTTTTCTTACTGTTATACTGACCACCATTGTCCGTTTGATAGTTCCTATATTAATAGGGGTATACACACTTGATAAAGCGATCGTTCAAAAGGATTTAGATTTGCTTTGGGTGCTGGTAGGGTCCATATTTGGGCTTTACCTTGTATCTTATGTGGCAAATACGCTGCGGATCAGGTGGATGAACATGCTCGGGCAAAATGTCATTTATGATTTGAGGAAGCATTTGTTTACCCACGTTCAATCTCTTTCACACCGTTTTTTTGACTCAAGATCTGCGGGTTCTATTCTTGTCCGGATCATGAATGATATTAACTCGTTGCAGGAGCTTTTTACAAGCGGGGTTATTAACCTGTTAATGGATTTCCTGCTGTTGATTGGAGTTATTGTGATTCTGTTTACAATCAGCCCGCCGCTTGCCCTCTCGATCATGATTATTTTGCCGGTGATGTTTTTTATTTCAACAAGCCTGCGCAAAAAAATCCGGAGATCGTGGCAAACGGTTCGTTTGAAGCAATCGATGCTGAATTCTCATCTGAATGAAAGCATTCAAGGCATTCGTGTCACCCAAGCTTATACTCAGGAAAATGAAAACATTGAATTCTTTGATGGCATCAACACTGAAAATTTTGACAGCTGGCAGGATGCCACTCAGAAAAATGCGGTATTCCGTCCTTTTGTTGAGATGACAAATGCGATTGGAACAGCGATTCTCATTTGGTTCGGTGCATCGTTGATTGCAAATGACTCGATTACAATTGGTGAATTCGTATCTTTCGCCTTTTACTTAGGAATGTTCTGGGAGCCGATTTCAAGACTTGGCCAGGTGTATAATCAATTGCTGATGGGAATGGCTTCATCTGAACGGATCTTTGAATTTTTAGATGAAAAACCAATTGTTTCAGAATCAGCAGATCCTGTCGTCCTTGAAGATATAAAAGGAAAAATTGAGTTTGATAAAGTTGAATTTTCATATGATGGAACCCGAAAAGCCTTAAAAGGGGTTTCTCTTCAAATGGATGCAGGCCAGACTGTCGCACTTGTCGGGCACACAGGTTCAGGCAAAACGACGATCGCCAATTTGATCAGCCGCTTTTATGATGCAACTGGCGGTGAGGTGAAAATTGATGGCTATAATATTAAAGATCTATCAATTGGAAGCTTAAGGTCACAAATAAGTGTTGTCCTTCAAGATACCTTTATTTTCTCAGGTACAATTATGGAAAACATACGGTTTGGAAGACCGGATGCAACAGATGAACAAGTGATCGCTGCAGCAGAGGCAGTTGGAGCAGATGACTTTATTAAAGATTTAGCAAACGGTTATCATACAGAGGTAGAAGAACGAGGAAACGTCTTATCTGTTGGAGAAAGACAGCTTCTCTCATTTGCGAGGGCAATCCTTGCCGATCCGAAAATATTAATTTTGGATGAAGCGACAGCAAGTATCGATACAGAATCAGAAGTGAAAATTCAGCTGGCATTAAAAACGCTTCTAAAAGGCAGAACCGCAATCATGATAGCGCATCGCTTATCGACCATTCGCGAGGCGGATAACATCATCGTACTCGATCATGGAAATATTATGGAACAAGGAAATCACGAAGAACTTATGAAGCAGCAGGGAATCTATTTCGAGCTTGTTAAGGCCCAGTTTAGAATGCTTGATGCAGGTTAATAGACAGAGAGCCAATCCGAATGGGTGGCTCTTTTTTTAAAGAGATATGAATAAGTTTTTGCGCATTGATGGCGAGCGGAATCGCCCAGCTCCTCGGCCAGAACAAATCCATCAAAAAGTCAAAACCGGACTTTTCTGCCGGATTCTTATCTGTTTGTCTGAGCTAAACGGGCGCTTGCGCTTTCTGATAAAAAATATTTTCAAAGAAAAATAGAAAATGTTGAAACCAATTGTTAAAATGAATCGTATTAATGACAGATCATATAAAAAATGGAGGTTATTGGATTATGGAACAGCAAACAAACCCGGTGATGGAAGGAAATACACCTCCATCACCTAAGCCATCTTTATTCGGAATGATTATGAACCCTGGAGAGCAATTTGACCGCATTCGCCAAAACCCGAAGGTTCTTGTGGGAATCCTGTTGGTTACACTAATGTTGATAGTTGGTTCAGTCTTATCATTTATCCATGGCGCCGGACTTACTGGAGACTTGTCATCAGACCTTGGAGTTTCAAAGGCTGAGGCTGCCATGTTCAGTACAATTATGGGAGTTGCCGGTGTTGTAGTTGGCGGTATTGGAAGTGTTATCGTACTTTTGATTATGGCTGCAATTACGCTTGCCATTACGAAAATGGTTGGATCCGCCGTTAAATTTAAGCAAATTTTTTCTATGACGATTTATATTTCATTTGTGACGTCAATTGGAACACTGTTAAATGGACTTATTGCCTTTTTAGTAAAGGAAGAGAATTATGTCAACCCGTATACTAGCTTAAATAGCATTGCAGGTGCTGAAGGCGGATTAGGCGGATTATTGATGACGATTGAAGTGTTTACAATTTGGGGACTGATCCTGACTGCTATGGGTCTTCAGCGGGTAGCAGGTCTATCTAAAGCTGCTTCTTGGACAATTTCCATTATTTTCTTTGCAGTAGGTGTTATTTTAGCAGTAGCAGGAGGGGTACTGGGAGAGGCGTTCCCGGCAGTATGAAGAAAAAAATTTGGATATCAATAGGTGTCGTTACAATTTTAGCTTTGCTTATCGGCGTTAATGTATATCGGGCAATGAATAAAGAGAATGTCACAGTAAATACAGTTCAGCTGACCGAACGTGAGATTGCATCAAATGTAATGGTGCCGGGTACGCTTAAGTTTCAAACTGAACAATATATATACCAAGAACCTGAGAAGGGCGAAATAGGTGAAATCCTTGTGAAAGAAGGAGACGCAGTAAAGGAGGGGACTCCCCTCCTTCGCTATGAAAATGAACAGCTGAATCTTGAAAAGGAGCAAAATGCATTATCCATTGAATCAAGCAACCTCAAAATCAACCAGCTTAAAGACCAAATAAAAGATTTGAGCGATAAACAAGAAGATCTAGAAAAGCAAGTCGGTGAAGAAGAAGCAGAAAAAACAATTGAAACAGAACGAGATCAGCTGAAAATGGAGCAGAAGATGGCAGATATCGAGCTTCGTCAGCTACAGCTCCAAAAAGAAACCATTGAAAAACAGCTGAAAAATCTTGAAGTGAAAAGTGATATCGCAGGAAATGTGATTACAATCGAAAAAAATCCTGAACAAGTTTCTGACCAGGGAACAGTGGCAGCTGTCATACATATCGCAAAAACAGATCAATTTATCGTCAGCGGCGTTTTGTCAGAATACGATTCGTTAAAGGTTGTTGACGGTCAGCCTGTTACACTCAGTTCAGATGTTGTAGCTGACACTGAATGGAAGGGAAAAGTCACTAAGATCGGACTGCTTCCCGAAGTGTCAGCAAGTGCAATGGGATCAGAAAATGCTGCTGTTCAATATCCAATTGAAGTGACAATAGAGGGCAGTGATATAAAGGCCAAGCCTGGCTTCAAATTGATCATGGAGATTGAAACCGAAAAACGAACCGTTCAATCAGTGCCAATTGATGCAGTTAAACAAGACGGAGAAGACTATTTTGTTTATACAGTAGAGGATGGTAAAACGAAGAAGAAATCCATCGAAATTGGCTCAACTTCTTCTGAATACATGGAAGTGGAAGAAGGCTTAACAAATAAAGATGAGATAATATCAAAGCCGAAAGACGACCTTCTGAGCGGGACGGAAGTGACGGTAAAATGATTAAGCTTTCCGGCATTACGAAAAGCTACAAGGTCGGAAAAGAGTCTTTCGACGTTTTGAAAGAAATCGATTTAACCATTGAAGAGGGAGAATTCATATCCATTATGGGTCCCTCTGGATCAGGCAAATCAACATTAATGAACATTATCGGCTGTTTGGATAAACCGACAAAAGGCCACTATTTTCTGGATGAAGAAGATGTTGCAGGCTATCAGGACACAGAACTTGCCAAAGTCAGAAATCTTTCGATCGGTTTTGTTTTTCAGCAATTTCAGCTGCTGCCGCGGCTAACGGCTTTAAAAAATGTTGAGCTGCCTATGGTTTATGCTGGCTTGAAGAAAAAAGAGCGGGAGGAAAGAGCGATTCATGCTTTAGAAAAAGTAGGACTTGCTGATCGCATGCATCATCTGCCTAATGAGTTATCGGGCGGACAAAAGCAGCGTGTTGCAATTGCACGTTCAATCGTGAATCAGCCGAGATTGATTCTCGCTGACGAACCTACAGGTGCACTAGATACAAAAACAAGCGAGTCCATTATGCAGCAATTCTCAAGCCTGAATCTTGAAGGAACGACTGTCATTATCGTCACACATGAACAGGAAGTTGCTGATTATACGAAGCGGATCATCATGGTACGTGATGGTGAAATTCAGTCTCATGGGGCGGAAAGGAGAAACGCATGAGCATAATCGAAAACATACGAATGGCGTTTTCTTCTGTTCTTGCCCATAAACTAAGATCGATCCTGACAATGCTTGGCATTATCATTGGAGTTGCTTCTGTTATTCTAGTTGTCGCCATTGGACAGGGCGGCGAACAAATGCTGAAATCACAATTCACAGGCTCAAGCAATACAATCGAAGTGTTTTACCAGCCAAGCGATGAAGAAATGCAGTCAAATCCTAATGCCTATATGGAATCAACATTTACTCAGTCTGATATTGAGGATCTGGGCGAGATTCAAGAAGTCTCTAAAGTCGTTGCTTCAAGCTCGGAATTCATGCAGGCCCGTTTTAGAGAAGATACAGCAGATGTTTCGATCTACGGGATCAATCAGGCATATATTGAAGTAAACGAGCTGAAGATTGATTCAGGGAGAAATCTCGTAGAGGGTGACTTTATTGGAGGGCGCCGCGTTGGGATTATCAGCCAGGCGACACAAGAGGAACTATTTAAAGAAACAGATCCTCTTGGGGAAGTAGTATGGGTGAACGGTCAGCCCTTTGAAATCATCGGAGTGCTTGAGAAGCCAACCGGCCTATTTTCCTTTGGATCGATGGAAATCTACCTGCCTTCCAATACATATCGTGCATCTTTTGGAAAGACTGATTTCAATCAAGTAACACTGCAGGCAAAAAGTGCAGAAGATCTTCAGGAAGCAGGCAAGAAAGCAACGACAATGCTTAATCAAAAACATGATAAAGACGAAGCCTATCAAGTATTCAACATGGAAGAAATCTCTGAGGGCATAGGACAGGTTACGAGGATCATGACGTTAATCATCGGATCAATTGCCGGGATTTCCCTTTTTGTCGGAGGCATCGGAGTCATGAATATTATGCTCGTATCTGTTACGGAAAGAACGTGTGAAATTGGAATCAGAAAAGCGCTTGGTGCGACGAAAAGACAAATTCTCACCCAGTTTTTAATTGAATCCATTACACTCACGCTTATCGGCGGAATCATCGGCATCTTACTCGGAGCTGGAGGAGCATCACTTGTATCCCTCTTTGCAGGCTGGCCTTCGCTCATTTCATGGCAGGTTGTCCTTGGCGGACTCGCATTCTCAATGATCATCGGTGTCATTTTCGGTATGCTGCCGGCAAATAAAGCAGCACGACTTGATCCGATTGAATCTCTTAGATATGAATAATGATAAGCTCATCTCTTTTGATGAGCTTATTTTAATTCGTCCATTGATTAATATAGCTTAGTTCATTAATAGTTTTGTTTTCGCAGGAAAACTCTTCTGCATCTGTTAGCAAGGTTTCGCACTCTTTTCTAATAAAATATCTTTAAATAGTCCCTAGCAACGATTTAATGCTCTAAATTCGATTGTTAAGCACCAATCGTTTTGAAAAGAGCCTTGTATATCTAACAATTAACAAAAAAAATCTCTTGCCCGATGCAAATGATGATGGTAAAAAGGGTATAGGTATTTCATGTGCAAATGAGATTGGGATGATATAAATGAAAATAAGAAAATTTACGTTATTACTATTTAAGATGCTTCTGATTGCGGTTCTCGGCCTTTTTGTTTATGCTTCAGCAAGCATCTGGCTTTTTGGCAACCATCATGAAACTGTAAAGACGGATGCTGCGATTGTACTTGGGGCTGCAGCATGGGGCGAGGAACCGTCTCCTGTCTTTAAAGAGCGCATTAATCATGCGATACGGCTTTATAAGAATGGAGACGTTTCAAAGATCATCTTTACAGGAGGCAAAGCCATTCAAACGGATTTGCCAGAAGCGGCTGTCGGGAAAAACTATGCGCTTAAGCAGCAAGTAAAAGAATCGGATATCTTAATTGAAACAAACTCCAGACTGACAGTAGATAATTTGAAATATGCATTTGAAGAAGGGAAAAAAGCTGGTTTGCACACGTATACAATCGTGAGCGACCCTTATCATATGAAACGTTCGCTATTGCTTGCAGAAAAGCTCGGAATGGATGCCTATTCTTCACCGACTACGACTTCGGCCTACCGGACTTGGGAAACAAAATTGCCTGTCTATTCTAAAGAAGTGCTTTTTTACGCAGGATATTTGGTAACATCCCCATTTGAATAGAAATTAAGAAAAGAGGATCTTCCAATTGGATGAATCCTCTTCCTTTGGTTATTATGAGAGTTTTATGAAGGCTCTTTTCGGTAAGTTTGATTACTGAGTAACAGTTTTTCACATCACATAATGAATCACTTGCAAAAATAATTTCATACTGAAAAAAAGTAAAAAGATACCTGCGAAAAATGTTACGGCTTTCAGCATTTTATCATGTATAAACTCCCTGATAAAATGAACTGTAAGAGCTACATTTAAATTCCAAAGTGTTACGCCTCCAATAATCAGCAAACTGTATATCAATAAATAGATAAATGTATGGTGTGGTCCAAGACTTGTCAGGGAAGAGCCATATACACCGAGCCAAAAGACAAAGATAAACGGATCCCCAAGAGCGATGAAAAGCCCAGTCCAATAAGAGCCTCCAGCATTTATTTTTTCTTTGCTTTCGTCAATCATTTTATCAGAAGAGAATGAGCGAATGATGCTTCTCACGCCCAGCCTTCCTAAAAGAAAACAACCGACTGAGCTTAATAACGCAGAGAATATGTCACTTTCAAGAAACGTAATCAGACCAAGAAAGATTCCGAACATCAGGATAAGATCCACAGTAATGGCACCGATCCCAACAAGCATTGCAGGCCAAAATCCCCCCGTTATCCCTCTTTTAATCATTTCCAGCTTGATCGGCCCAACAGGTGCTGCAAGACTGATGCCGAGTACGATGGGTTTTAAGATCAAAAGTAAGCTCTCCATTTTCATCATCTGCCTTTCCAATCCTTGTCCATTAAGTGTATTCAGGCACAATGAGTTTATTGTTCATAAATTCTTTAATGTGGAAATAAATCACAAGGTCAAACTATGCTAAAAGGCAGTGAACTGAATATGAATTCTCTTATTACGGCAAGTAAGAGCCTGTATACCTGCAGAATCAGGGCTCATTAAAGGGAAAGGAGGGATGGATTTATTCCTTTTTTACTAGATAAAAACAGGATATTAATGAATAAAAAGCAAACTTATATAGGATGCATCTTTTTATTTAAGGGGAGGGATATATATGTCAGGTGAAAAGAAATCAAACCCGTTTTTTGAATGGGGCAAGGCCATCATGATTGCAGCAGGGCTTGCACTCATCATCAGGCTTTTCCTCTTTGAGCCATATTTGGTTGAGGGTTCCTCTATGGACCCCACGCTCCATGACGGAGAGCACCTGTTTGTAAATAAGGCAAGCTTTATGATTGGAGAGGTAAAACGTGGAGATATCGTGATTATTGATGGAGAGGAAAAGGATATTCACTATGTAAAGAGAGTGAAAGGACTCCCGGGTGATCGAATTGAAGTGGAAAATCATCAGCTTCTAATAAATGGTCAGATTATCGAGGAACCATACTTACAGTTTAATGAGGAAAAAGCTGCTAAACAAGGATCCTTCCTTATGGAAAACTTCAATGCGATAACTGTACCCGATATGAAGATCTTTGTGATGGGAGATAATCGGGCAAACAGCATGGACTCAAGAAATGGCTTAGGAAGTATTTCAAAAGAGAAAATTGCCGGTAAAGCGGAATTTGTATTCTTTCCGTTTGAAAAGATGAGAAAAACAAAATAACTCTTCTTTTTTGTAACGATTTGGAAATCACTCTCGTCTAATCGGTTATATAAAAGGGAGTGTGAATACATGAAAAAGAATTGGTTTTTTATTTTTTTCTTATTTTTTTCCTTAGGATTGACAGCGTGCAGCAGCGGCTCTGAAGAAAAATCGGATCAAAGCTCTGACAAATCGGCAAGCATTGATAGCGGAAATACAGCAGACAATGATATGGCAATGGAATCGAAAACTGAAATGGCCGATGAATCAGGAGCGAAATCTGCAAATCAGGAAAATTCCGCATCTGGAGTTCCGGATAATCGTAAAGTCATCTATACAGCAGAGCTTTATATTCAAGTGAAAAACTTCAGTCAATCTTCAGCTTCTTTTCAAGATGAAATTGCTTCACTAGGAGGATATGTTCTAGAATCAAATACATACACAAGTGAAGAAGAAGCTCCTCAAGAAGGCACGATGACTTTTAAAGTACCACAAGAAAAATTTCGTGACTTTATAAATATCGTTGAAGAAGGAAGCGTAAAGGTCAATCAGCAGACGGTTTCCGGCCAGGATGTTACAGAGGAGTATGTTGATTTAGAATCCAGACTGAAATCAAAAAAAGTGGTGGAAGAACGGTTATTAAGTTTTATGAAAGAAGCACAAAAAACGGAGGATCTTTTAAAAATTTCTTCGGATTTAAGTACGGTACAGCAAGAAATGGAACAATTAACAGGAAGAATAAACTATTTGAACAAGCAAACAGCTTTTGCCACGATTACCTTGCATATTTCCGAGAATAAAGTGAATGTGCCGGGGTTAGAAAACGAAGATTTGAATACGTGGGAAAAAACGAAAAAACAATTTATGGAGAGTTTAAATTCTTTGCTTGCTGCAGGATCTGCCATTATCGTCTTTATAATAGGCAACCTTCCGATGCTTTTCGTCTTATTCATCATCGGTTTAGGCATTTGGTTTGGGATTCGTAAATTCATGAAAAAAGACAATCCATCGCCTCCAGCTGATATGGGTGAATAATCGAACGTTTCCCTTTTTGTTCCCACTGGGAAAAAGAAGGGAAAGGCGGAATAAAAATGACAACTGCAAAAAAAATTAAAGCTTGTCCAAAAACGAAAAAGAACTGTTTGTCGACTGTAAATTCTTCTGGCTGCCACGCTATGGGTCCAATACCATTTGAAGGTGACGCAGACGAAGCAATGAGTCATCTTATAAATATTCTTCATACGATGGAATACGCAGAAATTGCTGAGCAAAGGAAAAATTATCTTCATGCGGTTTTTCTCTTCGAAAATGCTGAAATTCAAAGATGATGCTGAACTTTTTATTGCATCCGGAGACCAAAAGATTCAGTTTCGCTCATCCTCTTGAACGGGATAGTATGATTTTGGCGTTTATCGAAAACGCATGAACGAAATACATGAGTGATTCAAAAAAGAAATTCCGATTAAAAAAACAGACATCCCTTATCGGAATGTCTGTTTTTAGGTGTAAATCAGTGTAAGTATAAGCATTGTTACAAAAACAGCACCAATAATCCCCATTATTGATTTAAAAAAGGATACCTTATCATCGATTTTTCCATACTTAGTTAATATTTTTTTGCTGAAAAAGTGAACAAGCAGGTAAATGACCACAAGACCGATAAAAAAAGTAATGTTGCTCGTTTTAAAGCCTGTAAATGCAAGGAACAGGCCAGTAAACAAGATATAGAGCGAGTATTCAAGCAGTGTTAATAATTTCACTATGCGTAACCTCCACGGTGTAATACACATAATCCTATCATAAAACAGTGTGATGCCAAACCAATGGAATGTGAACATTTGGTGGAATTAGCATGAAAAGAAATATATATTTGCACAACATACATACTACTATTATTTTTTTTCGCGAGTTCGTGTTATAATTTTGTAGATTATGTATAGATGGAGGACTAACTTTAATGATTACAGTAAGCAATGTTGGATTGCGCTATGGTGACCGCAAACTTTTTGAAGATGTTAATATAAAATTCAGCCCTGGCAACTGTTACGGATTAATCGGTGCAAATGGCGCAGGGAAATCAACTTTTATCAAAATTCTATCAGGTGAGATTGAAGCACAATCTGGTCATGTCAGCTTAGGGCCTGGCGAGCGTTTGGCCGTACTGAAACAAAATCATTTTGAATATGAAGAGCATGAAGTCATGAAAGTTGTTATTATGGGCCATGCCCGTCTTTATGAAGTGATGCAGGAGAAGGATGCCATTTACATGAAGGCTGATTTCTCTGATGAAGATGGCATGCGTGCTGCCGAGCTTGAGGGTGAGTTTGCAGAACTAAACGGGTGGGAAGCTGAAAGTGAAGCTGCCATTCTTTTAAAAGGATTAGGTATCGCAGAAGACCTTCACACGAAAAAAATGGCTGATTTAACAGGCGGAGACAAAGTGAAAGTATTGCTTGCACAGGCTCTTTTCGGCAAGCCGGACGTTCTTCTTCTGGATGAGCCTACCAACCATTTGGACATTAAGGCAATTGGATGGCTTGAAGAATTCTTGATCAACTTTGAAAATACAGTCATCGTTGTATCCCATGACCGCCACTTCTTAAACAAAGTTTGTACGCATATTGCAGACCTTGATTATGGGAAAATTCAAGTCTATGCCGGAAACTATGATTTCTGGTATGAATCCAGTCAGCTTGCAGCCCGCATGGCGTCGGATGCCAACAAGAAAAAAGAAGAGAAAATCAAAGAGCTTCAAGCGTTTATCGCTCGCTTTAGTGCAAATGCATCGAAATCGAAGCAGGCAACTTCGCGTAAGAAGTCACTTGATAAAATTTCTCTTGATGATATCAAACCTTCATCACGCCGCTACCCTTGGGTTGGTTTTACTCCAGAGCGTGAAATCGGCAATGATGTCCTGCGCGTTGATGGCATTTCGAAGACAATCGATGGTGTGAAAGTACTTGATAATATTAGTTTTATAATGAACAAAGAAGATAAAATTGCACTTGTCGGCCGCGATGAGATTGCCATTACCACTTTGTTTAAGATTCTTATGGGTGAAATAGAAGCGGACAGCGGAACATTCAAATGGGGTGTGACGACTTCTCAGGCATATTTCCCTAAAGACAATAGTGAATTTTTCGAAGGCGTTGAATCGAATTTGGTTGATTGGCTTCGTCAATACTCGCCTAATGACCAAAGTGAAAGCTTCCTTCGCGGATTCCTTGGAAGAATGCTATTTTCTGGTGAAGAAGTTCTTAAAAAGGCAAGTGTCTTGTCTGGAGGAGAAAAAGTCCGCTGCATGCTGTCTAAAATGATGCTCAGCAGCTCAAATATTCTTCTATTAGATGAGCCTACGAACCATTTAGACTTAGAATCAATCACGGCTTTGAACAATGGATTAATTGCATTTAAGGGCGCTATGATATTTACGTCTCATGACCATCAGTTCGTTCAGACGATTGCAAACCGCATCATTGAAGTAACACCGAACGGAGTCATTGATAAACAAATGACGTATGATGAATATTTGGAAAACGCAGATGTTCAAAAACAGATTCAATCAATGTACGCATAAGAAACGGCATCTAAAAAATCCTGCTCGTAACGAGCAGGATTTTTTGTCTTTTTATTAAATATTCTATAAACTGAGAATATAGGGGAAGGGGACATGAAAATGAAAACACTGGTTGTGGGTGCAGGAGCAGTTGGAGGCTATTTTGGAGCGCGTTTAGCAGAAAAAGGGGAAGATGTTGCTTTTCTAGTTAGGGAAAAAAGAGCAGCACAGTTAGCTGACAACAGGTTGAAAGTAAAAAGCGTACATGGTGATGTGGATATCGATCCCAAAACAAGACTGGCAACACAGAAGGATGAGACTTATGATTTGATTCTTTTATCGGTTAAATCCTATCATCTAAAAAATGTCATCAAAGAGATTAACCCTTTTGTTGGAGATCATACGCTAATTTTACCGCTTCTAAATGGATATTCACACTTGGATGCCCTGCAAGAGACATTTTCAAAAGAAAGAGTCATTGGAGGTTTATGTTTTATTGAAACTACTTTAGATCAAGAAGGTTCAATTGTGCAGACAAGTCCCATTCATGAACTTGTTTACGGAGCCATCACAGAGTCACAAGCAGATAGCGTGAAAAAACTGGAAGCTTTATTTTCTGGTACAAAGGCGACGATTCATAAAAGCGATACAATTATTACTGATATGTGGCATAAGTATATGTTCATAGCTGGTTTATCTGGTGTTACAACGCTTTTTCGCTCTCCGATCGGGCCTATTCGGGAGAATGAGTATGGGCTTGCGGCAATTGAAAACCTATTTTTTGAAATTGGGAGGATTATGCGGGCTGCAGGTGCTCCGATTGCAGATAACGTTGAAGAAATACAAATTAATAAAATACATAACATGACAGCTGGAATGAAGTCATCCATGCAGAGGGATATGGAGAAAGAATTTGAAGTTGAAGCAGATCATTTGCAAGGCTATCTTCTTGAAATGGCCAAACTGCATTCCATTGATGCACCTATTTTATCTATGGTGTATGCAAATTTGAAAATGTATGAAGTGAATCGATAAGAAAAGCCGTCCTTTTAATGAGGACGGCTTTTTAACTGCTTATTTTTGCAAAGAATTAAGCTCATAATGAAGCTGTGAATGGTCTAAATTCTCCCCAATAAAAACAACTGTATTTTTCATTTTTACAGGCTCTTTTAAGTAAAGGGGCATGCCATATGAATATTGGAATAAGTACGTATCGGCTGAATGTGTGAATGACAGGTACCCTTTTATGCGGTAAATAGTGTCTGGCATATTTCTTAGAAAGTCTTCAAAGGCATCAAAATCAATTTGTTTTTCAAAAGTGTGAACATATGTCTTTAAATGCAAATCAAGCTGAACGTGTGATTTCTGGTGCTCTTTCTGTTTCATTCTCTTGATTTGCTGAAAATCGCTTAAGCGAATATTTGCAAACTGTGTCAGCATAACCTTGGAATCCGACGCAATATTCTGAATGTCATAGACAAGTGCGGCTTGCTCCGATTCAGACAGGTGATCAATTTTATTAATGATGACTAAATCTGCATGATGAATTTGCTCCTGCAAGAGCTTTTGCACTTGAATGCTTAAAGCATGTCTATCTTGATAGCGGCCCCCATCAACAAGAGTTAAAATCGATCTTATCGATAACTTATCTGCAAATACAGGAGATAAACATGAATCTAAAACCTCGATTGGATGTGCAGCACCTGTAGTTTCAATATATATGGCATCAAGATCATATTGCAACAGCATTCCTTGGAGCTGTGCTTCTAATTGACCCTGCATCGTACAGCAAACACATCCATTTAATAGCTCTTTTAAAGGAATATCATCTGCTATGGCGTCTGAATCGATCGATACTTTGCCAAGTTCATTCATAATGACGGCAATTTTTCGTTTTGCTGCTTGTTCTTGTTTTAATATATTTTTCAGCAATGTGGTTTTTCCGGCACCTAAAAAACCGGATAATATGTAAACTTCTACTGATTTCATCTTCACTTCGCTCCATTACAATTCATATACTCCATCGTACATGAATCCGTCTTTTACCGTCAATCATCTTATCAAAATAAGGACAATCAATGAACATATAATTCTTTCTATATTTCTGCACATGTTGGAGAAGGAACGATTGATCTAATGTGGTTTAAAAAGCGTAAATAGCTGGAGATAAACCAATTCGGCATGCGAATTGGTTTATTATTTGAAATGAAAACAAAAAAACCGTTTGGAGCAGCCTCCAAAAGGTTTTTGATTATTATATAGATTGGTAAACGCATTTAGGTTCTTAAATCGCCCAAGTTCCTTTTCTGAATAATGGTTCGCTCGTGCCATCTTCCAAAATGCCATCGATATCCATTTCGGCAGAACCAATCATGAAGTCAACATGGGTAATGCTTGAGTTAACGCCATTTTCCAGCAGTTCCTCTCGCGACATTTTTTTACCGCCTTCAATACAGAAAGCATATGCATTGCCAATTGCTAAATGATTGGATGCATTTTCATCAAACAATGTGTTATAGAACAAAACATTCGACATAGAAATAGGAGAATCGTGAGGAACCAGCGCTACTTCACCTAAGTAGTGAGAGCCCTCATCTGTTGCTACTAACTCTTTTAAGATTTCTTCTCCTTCTTCTGCTTTCACTTCAGTAATTCGGCCTTTTTCAAATGTAATTGAGAAATTGTCAATTAGATTTCCGCCGTAGCTCAGCGGTTTTGTACTAGCAACAACGCCATTTACGCCTTCTTTTGCAGGAACAGTAAACACTTCTTCTGTCGGCATATTGGCCATAAAATCATCGCCTTTTTCATTAACGCTGCCAGCACCGATCCATAAATGTTTTTCAGGGAGATCAATCGTTAAATCTGTACCCTTAGCGCGATAATGAAGCTTTTTGTACTTCTTTCCGTTTAAAAATTCTACTTTGCTGTGCAGGGATTGATCGTGTTCTTTCCAAGCAACAACTGGATCTTCAAGATCAGTGCGCGTTGCTTTAAAAATCGCATCCCATAGCATTTCAACCGCTTGATCTCCTGCATCTGGAAATACTTTAGCAGCCCATTTTTCTGAAGGAACAGCGATGACAGTCCAGCTCACCTTATCCGCTTGCATATAATTGCGGTATGCAGATAATGCGGTGCCAGCGGCTTTTGAAGATGCAGAAATCTTTTTTGAATCAATTCCTTTTAATAAATCAGGTGAAGAAGAAACGATCGACATGAAGGCTGCTCCATTTTCAGCAAGCGTTTCAAGCCCTTTTGCGCGCCACTCAGGAAATTCTTCAAAGGCTTCCTGCGGAGCAAGTTCAAACCTAGTACGGGTCACAATATCGTCATTCCAATCAACCTGTACATGCTTTGCACCTGTTTCATATGCTTTTTTAACAACGAGACGGACAAATTCCGCTGCATCAAGCGAAGCGTTCACAACGAGCGTTTGCCCTTGTTGAATATTAACACCAACTTTGACGGCAAGCTCAGCGTACTTTTCGAGATTTTGTTGAAAAGAAGTCATTTTTTAATCCCCTTTAACCAGAATTAGTTCTATTTTATCAGAATTGCTAACTTTAGGAAATAAAAAAGACTGAGTATTCTATTTAAGCAAATAAGCAGTCAGATCGGAATTCTTTATTAATCATGTTTTAAAAGATAAAATAGAGAATGAAAGAAGGTGGGATCGTGCTGGATCAACAATTTATTAAAACAGAGCAACAAAGAATATTTTTAGAAAAGGCTGCTGAGCTTGCGCTTTTGTTTTCAGAGCGGGCAGATTACAACGATCAGCAGGCTCTTTTTCCATTTGAAAATTTTAATGATTTAAAAAAAGCTGGATTCTTAAAATTATCGATCCCAAAAGAATATGGAGGGGATGAAATTTCACTATATGACTTTGTATTAATACAGGAAAAGCTCGCACAGGGAGACGGGGCGACCGCGTTATCACTGGGATGGCATCTTGGGATCTTAATGAATATTAGAGAAACAGAAAAGTGGGATGAGAAAACGTACGCCCGGATTTCCCGAGAAATCATACAGTTCGACAAATTACTTAACAGTGCTGCTTCTGAACCAAAAGGAGGCAGCCCTGCACGCGGCGGCAAACCAGAAACAACGGCTAGACGTGATGGTGGAAAGTGGATAATCAACGGTAAGAAAATATTCACGTCGCTCGCACCAGCGCTTGATTATTTCCTCATTACTGCAACGATTGAGGAAACTGGAGAGGTAGGGGAATTTATCATTCCAAAAGATACAGCTGGATTATCTATTGAAGAAACCTGGAATACGCTTGGAATGAGAGCTACAAGAAGTGATGATTTAATCCTTGCAAATGTGGCTGTACCAGTAGAATCTCTTACTGGCATGAAAAATCAGCCTTCTAAAAGACCGGCTCCACAAGGGTGGCTCCTCCATATTCCAGCATGTTATTTAGGTATTGCAATAGCTGCAAGAAATTTTGCTGTCCAATTTGCGAAAAAGCATCAGCCTAATAGCTTAAATCATCCAATAAAAGAGCTGCCGGAAGTAAGAAGGAAGACTGCAGAAATGGACCTTTTGCTGCTGACTGCCAGACACCTTTTATACGGTACAGCCGAGAAGTGGGATGCTTTTCCTGAAGATCGTCATCAACTCGCAGCTGAGCTTGCAGCTGCTAAGACGGTTGCAACGAATACGGCTGTAGAAGTGGTGGATCTTGCAATGAGAATTGTCGGAGGACAAAGTTTGTTTAATTCTCTTCCCCTTCAAAGGTACTACAGAGATGTAAGAGCTGGACTGCACAATCCTCCAGCAGATGAAATTACGTTTTCCATCCTTGCAAACCAGGCATTTGATGATGGAGATAAGCAGAAATAATGCTAAGCAGCCAATTTAAGCAGACCATCGTTGGAGTCCATGGAGAAAAAGGAAGAGCCTGGCTAAATGAACTGCCTGCCATCATCACACAATGTGAGCAAAACATGAATCTGAAAATTGGGGACCCATATCCATTAACCTATCATTATGTCGCACCTGCTATTAAACAGAATGGAGAAGAGGTTGTTGTAAAAATTGGCTTGCCTCAGCACAAAGATTTGAAAGCAGAAAGTGCTGCTTTAAAAAGGTTTGGCCGTAGTGGCGGGATGGTTAAGCTATTAAGCGAACATACAGATCAAGGCATATTAATCTTAGAAAAATTGAATCCCGGCACAATGTTATCAGAGATTAAGTGCGATGAAACAGCAGTATCTATTGCAGCATCTATTATGAAGAAAATATGGGTACCTTTTTCAGATCAGTACTCTTTTCCTCATTTATCAGATTGGATGAATGGATTAAAGAATAGTGAGCAAAATGTTATTTCAGATTATATCATGCAAAAGGCAAAGCTTCTTTTCGAGGAATTGGTGAATACAATCTCTCACCCCATCCTTTTGCATGGTGATCTGCATCAAGACAATATCTTGAGAAGCGGGAATGGGTGGCTGGCCATTGATCCAAAGGGCGTCATAGGTGAAGCAGAATATGAAGTAACAAGCTTCTGCAAAAATTATTTATTTGATAAAAATAATCCTTTAGATGTGCTTGAAAAAAGAATTGATTTCTTTGAAAAAGAGTTAGGTTTAAATCGTGCAAGGATTACTAACTGGGGATTTTGTCAGTCTGTTTTGAGTGCATGCTGGTGCTTGGAAGATGGTGACGCTGGCAGGGAAACAAACCTTCAGCTTGCAGAAATGTATGAAAACATGTTGTAAGTCTTTTCATAAATGGTTGACATTTTTTGTTTTCTCGACATATACTAGAATCAATTGAAATATCGGAAAGGAAAAGGTACAGGAGACATGTGGAACTAATCTTATTTTCTAAACGTTTTTTGAATAAGCAAAAAAACGAGACCTAGAGAATAGGATGAGTGCGCTCATTTTTCATACCATTTCCGGCTGAATGCACAGATTAATGCATATAATTGCATTTTATTTGATGTACCTTCATGCTTCTTTCACATGGTTGAAATCCTCTCTAGGTTAACTTGGGAGGTTTTTTTATGGCTAAAAATTTAAAACAGCGACAGGCGAAATCGATACTCAAAGTAAAAGATTTAAAAAAACATTATGGAGATCAGGTCATCCTGGAAAATGTCCAGTTTGAACTGAAGGAAGGAGACTGCGTTGGATTAGTCGGCTATAATGGTGCCGGCAAAACAACTCTTGCCAATCTTTTGTATGGCAAACTTAGCCCTGATGGGGGAAGCATTACAAGAAAAAAAGAACTGAAAATTGGCTATTTACTGCAATCTGTTGATTATTCCGTTCATGATTTCAAAGGGGTTTTAGCTGATCAGAGCGGCGATCGTTTGTTTGAAACAACAAAAAAATTAGGGTTAGAAAAAGTGCAAAAGTGGGAGGAAGATCGGCTGCACCATTTAAGCGGCGGTGAGAAATTAAAGCTTGCGCTTGCCCATGTATGGTCATCTAAACCTGATTTGCTGATTTTGGATGAACCGACAAATCATTTGGATTTTCAAGGAATTGATTGGCTTGTAAATCAGCTGAAAACGTTTAAAGGTGCAGTTCTTATCATTTCTCATGATCGTTATTTTCTCGATATGACTGTATCTCATATATTCGAACTCGAAAATAGAACTTTAAAAGAGTTCAAAGGGAATTACTCCTATTATAGAGATGAAAAGAAAAGGCTTTTTGAAGAACAGCGCCATCAATACGAAGTGCAGCAGCGCTATAAAGAAAAGATTGAAGGGCAAATGGAAAATCTGAAAAATTGGTCTGATAAAGCACATCGCGAATCAACCAAACAAGGGAGTCCCTCTGAACGAAAACAAATAGGCTTTAAGGAATACAACAGGGTAAAAGCAAAAAAGATGGACATCCAGGTTCGATCAAAAATGAACCGATTAACAGCTGAGCTTGACAAAAATAAAATTGAAAAGCCAAATGAAGAAGTAAAGGTTATGTTTCAATTTGATGCGAGCGGAAAGAGAGGCAAACGAATTCTTGAAGCGAAGGGACTTGAAAAAAACTTCGAAGATCTGCAGTTAATTAAAAAAAGCCATTTTTATATAAAACATGGAGAAAGAATTGGAATTATCGGGAAAAATGGAGCTGGAAAAACGACACTCATTCGAATGTTTCAAGATATTGAGGGTGTAACATCCGGGGAACTATGGAAAAGTGAATCAATGAAACTGGCCTATTTAAGCCAGGATGTAAACGACTTACAAGAAAATGTACCTGTTCTTGACGCACTAGATCTCCATGAGAGAGAACAGATTTTAAGAGCGCGCACTATATTCGCAAACATTGGTCTAAGTGAAGATAAACTTCAGCAAACAATCGGATCTTTAAGCTTAGGAGAGCGAACCCGAGTAAAGCTAGTATCAATGATCTTGAAAGATTATGATGTGCTAATCCTGGATGAGCCGACAAATCATCTTGATCTCCCAAGCCGGGAGCAGCTTGAGGAAACGCTTAATGAGTTTGAAGGTACCATCATGATTGTATCTCATGATCAGTATTTCATAAACAAACTATGTGACAAACTGCTTGTATTTGAAGACGGCATGGTTCGCAGAGTTGAGATGAGCCTTGATGAATACAATGCAAAGGCAAAAAAAGAATTCAATGAATCTGATATAGAAAAAGAATTGCTGAAAATAGATAACCAATTAACAGCTGTTTTAGGCAAACTCAGTGTCATCAGCAGAGAAGACCCGACTTTTAATGAACTTGATGCAGAGTATGGCAGATTATTAAAAGAAAAGAAAAAGCTAACATGATAGAAAAAAGGCTAAGACGTATTGTCTTAGCCTTTTATCACCCAAAAATCAGCTTTTAGTAGCAGATAATATTTGAACTTCCAGATTTCCATTTTTTTGATCTGTAATGGTTTTTATAATGACTGGATAGTCCTTATTGTTCATGAATTTAAAATCTTTTCCTCCCCATGATACAGTTGCATCCTGATTTAACGGAACATAACCAACCTCTTTTGAGTGGTGATGAAGCTCAATAATCTCAAGACCCGCCTTGGCAACAGCGTTATACAGAGTGCTTGAGGTTTGGCAAATTCCTCCGCCGATTCCTTCAACAAACTCTTTATTTACGATTTCAAGTGCTTTTTGATAACCGCGTGCCGGTGTTCGCTCACCAACAACTAAATTGAAATAAAATCGGTCCCCTGGTCCTAAAACAATCTGATCAATTGTATTTGAAGAAAGTTCTATGTTTGTGCTTCTTCCTGCAACTGAAGGATTAAAAACCGTTTTATAGCTCCCGATAATTGATTGTTTTGCTCCGTTTAAGGCTTCTTGTGTGATGTTTGGAGCTGTTTCAGTAATTGGCAAGGATATTTCATGATTAAACGCTGAGAGATTCATCAGGTTATTCATGAGAGCTTCTTCATCTAAAACGACACGGTTTTGGCCAGGCACAAGCTTGCCGTCAGCTGTGACTTTTGAAGGTGTCATCGGCTGATCATATTTTTCAGCCATTTGCGTAACCAGAGTTTGCATTGCTGCTTCGTGTTTGTCTTTTTCCTTATAATTACTTGGAATAAAAGTTGTAACTTTACTGCCATCTCTGCTGTCAATTAAAGCGAATTCTTGATTGAAAGCTATTTCTTTTGCAGAAACAGCTTTTGCGCTCACGGCATTATTTGCTATGATAAACCGTTCTTTCTCCCCTAAACCGCACCCGCTTACGACAAAAATAATTGACACGAACAATAACAAGCGTTTAATGTTGTTCTCCCCCAGTAATAAGTAAATTAATATATTTTATGAGAATCATACATCAGGTAAGACGGAAAAGGAAAGGGGAAAGTTTCAATATTTTGGAGGAAAATAGAATTATTTTCAAATACTTGATTTATTTGGCCTGAAGGAGTAGAATAATAAAATAATAGAACAAATGTTCTTGTTTTATCGAAAAAAAGAACCACACCAGAATGTGGCTCTTTCTATCTTATTTTGAAACCTTTTGCAATTTATGAATGACTTGAAGGGATCTTCCAGTCCCTATTGCAACAGATTCCAGCGGGCTTGGTGCAAGATGAACAGGGACAACAATTTCTTCGCTCAGCCATTCCTGCATGCCATTCATTAAGGCGCCTCCGCCTGTTAAAATGACGCCGCGATCGACAATATCGCCGCTAAGCTCAGGAGGGCAGTCTTCAAGTGTAGCGCGAATGGCTTCTAAAATATGAAGCAATGATTCTCTCATAGAATTCTGCATTTCAGTAGATGACAGCGTTATGGTTTTTGGAAGACCTGTAACGAGATCACGTCCTCTTACTTCCATTAATAATTCATCATGTTTCACAAGTGCATAGCCAATTTCCATTTTTATATTTTCAGCCGTACGTTCTCCTATTAGCAGGTTGTAATTTTTTCGAACGTAGCCAATAATATCTTCATCAAGCTGATCTCCGCCAATTCGGATAGAATGACATGAAACAACACCGCCAAATGAAATGATGGCAACCTCTGTAGTTCCGCCCCCGATATCAACAATAACATTTGCAATAGGTTCATCCACAGGCAAATCTGCTCCAATCGCAGCAGCTACAGGCTCCTCAATTAAGTGGACAATTTTAGCACCAGAATTTTTGACGGCATCATGAATCGCACGTCGTTCTACACTAGTTGCACCTGATGGGGTACATACGACGACAGTAGGTTTTCGAATCGAAAATCCTAATATTTTTGAAGCTTTTTTCATAATTTGCTTAAGCATTTCAGTTGTGACATCATAATCAGCTATTACCCCATCTTTTAGCGGACGAACTGCCACAATTTTGCCTGGAGTTTTACCAATCATGTTCTTAGCTTCCGTTCCTACGGCCAATACATTCTTTGTTACTGTATCAATCGCCACAACGGACGGTTCATTTAATACGATACCTTTATCCTTGCTGTAGACAAGAATATTAGCTGTACCTAAGTCGATACCAATTTCAGAAGTAGAAAACATTTAACTTCACCCAATCCTCATAGATTTCGAGTCTTTAATATTGATTCTGCGAATGGTGTCGATTTATGGGGGTAGGAGCATCTTATTTTTATTAATTATGTATTTTTTCTGGTTTACAGGGAAAAAGAAAAAGAGTCATTTAAAAGGAAGTGCATATAAATGGATTTAAAATTCTGCAAGCATTCATTTGTTGTAAAAACCAGCATCGTATTGCCTTCGGACACGAATAATTACGGCACATTATTCGGCGGAAAGCTGATGGCTTATATTGATGATGTAGCAGCAATCTCTGCTACAAGACATGCCAGAGCACATGTAGTGACCGCTTCGACGGATTCTGTGGACTTTCTGCATCCCATTTATGAGGGGAATTCTGTCTGCTTAGAGGCTTTTGTTACATATACCGGAAGAACTTCAATGGAAGTCTTCGTTAAGGTTATTGCAGAAGATTTAATAAGCGGGAACCGAAATGTATGTGCATTGTCGTTTTTAACAATGGTTGCTGTTGATGAACACACAAGACCGACCCCGGTTCCGGAAGTAGTTCCAGAATCAGATGTTGAAAAGATGCTGCATGATTCTGCATTAAAACGCGCTTCTATTCGGAAAAAACGCAAAGAGGATACTGAGAATATGGCAGCTGTTTTTGGAACGGATTATCCTTGGTGATGATTAAGATGTGCAAAAAAGACAAAGTGTAAAAGGAACAGGGACACCGTTCCCTGTTTCTTTAAAAATCTGCCGCCTTGCTGCTTTTTCCAAACCACCATTTTAAAAGACTTGGCACAAAAAGAAGAATGAACAGCAATCGGATAAATTGAAGCGAGCTTACAACTGCCGCATCGGCTCCAATTAATTCAGCTGTGAGAACCATCTCAACTAAGCCGCCTGGAGCTAGACTCAGAACAGCTGTTTGAATAGACAGACTTGTTAAAGACGATAGAAGATAGCCAAACACAAAGGACAATCCAATAAGGAGCAATGTTAATACGAAATAGACACCACAGTATTTCCCCCCTATCTTCAAATCCTTCAGAGTCATTTTTAAGCCGATGCTTGTTCCAACTGTCAATTGTGCAAATACAATCAAAAAGTGGGATAATCCAGGCAGAGGGACTCCGGTTATTTGCAATATGGCTGTCATTGCCATAGGTCCAATAACAAAAGCAGCGGGTACATAATGCCGTAAAAAATACCCAGCTAGTATACTTAAGAAATACCATAAATAGTAGAAGTATGACAGCTCATTCTTGTTCAATTGAGAATTCAAAGCAATAGCAGCTTCAGCAGGCTGAAAAAGATGCACAACAATAAATGGAACGAGAAAAACGACTGTCATTAAACGCACAGTCTGAAAAACGACCACTAATGAAGAATTAGCTTTAACGGATTCTCCTGCTGCCACCATTTCAGATAGCCCGCCTGGTATAGTACCAAAAACACTTGTAATTTTATCAACCGCAATAAAACGGGTGACAAGCAAACTGTTAATTATGCTAAAAGTAATCAGTAAGAGAGTAATGAACAAAAAAGGCAATAAATATGGAATCACGGTTGTAAACGTCGTAGCCGTAAAAGAAAGACCAAAATAAATGCCCAGAATAACAAATCCTGAATTGCTTAAAAGAACGGGAGACTCAAGCTGCCGATTTGTTAAAGATCGCCAAAGGATCAATGCTGTCATAGAGCCTAATATCCAAGGAAGCGGCGCTTGGAAAGTATAAAAAAGGAAGCCCCCTAAAAATGCGACAATATACGTTTCCAACAATTTAGTGAAAGAATACTTCATAGAGGCTGTCCTCCTAATCTGAATACTATTTTAGTTTATCATGAAATGGAAGGAAGTTTCCTTTTTAACCCCTCATTAACAGGCAGCTTCACTTTATATGTAAAGGTTCTTTTCGTAAAGCTTGTTGCTTTTAGAAAAAATGGTAAAAACTTTAGTGGATTGTAGGGGAAGGCACTTGACTCCTGCTGGATATAGAGGGGAAAGCAAGTGCCTGCAGCGGAAATCCACGGGTTATATTTATATCCAATAACAACAATCAATGCGAGAACAGCCTATGTAAAAGAAAGGGAGAAAGGATTATGAAAAGATTATGTGTAATACCTTGCGGAAATAAAAAAATTTGGGATAAGGAACCGCATCTTGGTAAAGCCGAAGCGCAGTTCGCTTATATTGGCACCTTTCATTTGCTGTGTCAGCAATATGCAAGAGTATTTTTTGATGATTGGGTGATACTTTCTGCTAAACATGGTTTTTTGAGGCCAAGTGATTATGTTCCAGGTAATTATGATGTTTCATTTAATATGAAATCAGATGAAGTAATCAATCTTGAACAATTAAAGATGCAATCAGCTGATAAATCCTTGTCACAATATAAAAGTTTTGTAGTTTTAGGGGGTAAGAAATTTAGACCTATCATTGAAACCATTTTTGAAGGAGAATATATTTATCCTCTTGAGTCATGCACTGGAATTGGATATATGCAGCAAAAGCTTAAAAAGGCACTGTTAGCAAACCATGAAATTTAATAAAGTTCAGTTATTATTCTAATTCTTTATTGTCGAAATATACAGATAACTTCATAAAGTGTTATAATAATAGATAGAATAATAATGAAAAGGTGCTGCGATGAACAAATATACCGGTCGAATTATGATTGTTTCATTAGCTGTATTTATTCTATTCATTTGGAATATCTATGATTATTATTTTGTGAGCCATTCGATACATTGGATGCTCCGCAGTATTCTATACATCATAATCTTGGCTGTAGTTTGGAAATTCGGGGCTTATTTTGATCGTTCAAAACTGTTAATTAAACAGTTAAGCGAGAGTCAGCGCCGGTACAAAAATCTTCTGGATGAGACAAAAATGGTCCTTGATAATATTCAGGAAGTTGTGTTTCAGACAGATGGTGAAGGGAATTTTATTTATTTAAATCCTGCATGGACGGCTGTGACTGGATACAAACGGGCTGAGAGCCTGTATTCAAGTTTTTACCACTATCTTCCTTTTGAAGAGAAGTCAAAAGTGAAAACGACGCTTATGGATTATACCTATTCTAAAAGCCAAGAGGGCAGACTGGAAACAACGTATCGCAAAAAAAGCGGCGGTGAATTTTTTGCAGATGTGCACTTTAAAATGTACTACGATCAGGATGGATATTTAATTGGGACTGTCGGAACCATACACGATATTACAGAGCGTAAACTCGCTGAGCAAGAGTGGAGGGAGTTGAATGAGCATTTGGCATTAAAGTCTCAGAAACTCTCGATCGCAGGACAGCTTGCTGCAGGGATTGCTCATGAGGTCAGAAATCCGCTTACATCTATCAACGGGTTTCTGCAGCTGATCAAAAATGAATTTCCTGAAAAAGATACATATTTCAATATCATCTTTGAGGAAATTAAAAGAATTGAGCTTGTTTTAAGTGAAATGCTAGTTCTTTCCAAACCGCAGGCTATACATTTTAAGGAAAAGAATGTAATCACTATTCTTGACCAAGTAGCGGCCTTGATTGAATCGAACGCAACATTAAATAATATTCAATTAGTAAAAGAATTGCCGGAAGATGAAATTTTAGTAGATTGCGATGAAAATCAATTAAAGCAAGTTTTTATCAATTTAATAAAAAATGCGATTGAGGCCATGCCTAATGGGGGAAATATCACATTAAGCTGTTGCGTAAAAGGCAGTTCAGTAATCGTATCTATCACGGATGAAGGTATTGGAATACCAAAAGAAAAAATATCAAAGCTTGGAGAACCGTTTTTTTCTACAAAAGATAAAGGAACTGGTTTAGGGCTGACTGTTTGTTTAAGAATCATTAAAGATCACTATGGCCACATCAATGTTACAAGCCATACTGATGAAGGCACAACGTTTGAGGTTGTGCTGCCTGTAATGAATCATAGGTCATTACTAGAACCTGTTTAAGGAGAATGGGAAGATGAAATGCCATTTATTTGTCTATGGTACACTTCGTTATTTGGAAAAAAATCATAGGTTCATTAAAAATGAGTTTTGCATCGCCCAGCAGGCTTGGGTAAATGGAAGACTTTATCAGACAAGCCATGACTATCCTGCAATGATTCTTGGAGATGAGAGGGTTTATGGTGAATTGTACGAGATTGATGAGGCACTGCTCTTTAAAATACATGAACTAGAAGGCTGCAGCGGACCAGAATCCAGTGACAACCTCTTTGATTTTGTTCCTGTTCGTGTTTATACAGATGTAAAAGAATATGATGCATTTAGTTATGTCATGACTCCAGAGAAAGTAGAAAACAAGCAGGAAATTATTAGCGGTGACTGGAAAGAGCATCATTTTGGATTGAAGAAATCCACTGGAACTCTTTATTTTGCATATGGATCCTGCATGGATGCAGAGCGATTTCGAAAAGCTGCGGTTGATCATCACTTCATTGATGTTGTAGGCTGCGGAAAACTAGAGAATTATTCTGTTAAGTTCACCGTTACAATGGAAGACGGGGGGCGTGCCGATTTAGTGGAAGATGGCGGAAGTGCTGAAGGGATATTGTATCGCGTACCAAGAGAAGCAGTTGAATACCTTTACCTGCGAGAAGGAGTTGACAGTAAACTATATCGTCCAGCCTTTGTAAGTATAGAAGTGAATGGAATGATATATGAACAATGCCTTACGTTTACCGTGATACATAAAAAGGATGAATATCGTCCGCCAGACCATTATTCAGCTGAGATACTGCGGGGTGCAGAAGGAAGACTTGGTGCAGAGTATATTCAGAAAATACGTGATTATATGGAAGGACTCCCCTATTATAAACCGTGATAACAGAGAATAGCTTTCTCTTTGTTTGAACATTTGTTCAATATTTCACAATTTGTTATGAAGCTTTTTCATATAGTTATGTGTGCTAGGTTCATTAGATAATGATACAAAAAGGAGATGCGATTTCATTGGCAGAACTTGATAGTGTCATACTCAGCCGGATGCTTACGACATTAACCCTTGCGTTTCACATTATTTTTGCAACGATAGGAGTAGGAGTACCAGTCTTAATTTCGATCGCAGAATTTATCGGTATCAAGAAAAGAGATCCTCACTATATTCTCCTTGCAAGAAGATGGACTCGGGGATTTGTAGTAACTGTGGCAGTAGGTGTTGTAACAGGAACTTGTATAGGACTGCAGTTATCCTTATTATGGCCAAGTTTCATGGAAATTGCTGGTCAGGTTATATCCTTGCCGCTTTTTATGGAAACGTTCGCTTTTTTCTTTGAAGCAATCTTTCTGGGTATCTATTTATATACGTGGGACCGGTTTGAAAAACCGATTTACCACTGGCTTATTTCAATACCAATCGTCATAGGATCATCAATGTCAGCGGTATTCATTACAACTGTAAATGCGTTTATGAACACTCCGCAAGGTTTTACGCTAAAAGGCAGAACCATTACGGGTATTGACCCGATTGCTGCGATGTTGAATCCTGCAGCACCTTCAAAAGTCTTTCATGTCCTTATGTCCTCTTATATGACATCTGCATTTGTGCTTGCAGCAATAACGGCACTTATGATTATTAAAGGGAGGAAAACAGATTACCATAAAAAAGCCCTTCAAGTTACGATGGTGTCTGCACTTGTATTTTCATTTGGTACTGCCCTTGCAGGGGATCTTTCGGCAAAATTTCTTGCAGAACATCAGCCTGAGAAACTTGCTGCTGGTGAATGGCATTTTGAAACAGAAGCCGGTGCGGATTTGATTTTATATGGCACATTAAATGACGAAGGGGAAATTGAAAATGAGATTCGTATTCCAAAGATGCTCAGTTTTCTCTCCTTCAATGATTTAGATGCAGAAGTAACGGGTCTAAATGAGATTGAAGAAGATTTGAGACCGCCATTATGGATTCATTATTTGTTTGATACGATGATTACGATTGGGATGTATGGGCTCGGAATATCATTACTATTTGTATTGTTTGGAAAAATAAGAAGTTTGAATGGTTTTCAATCATGGCTGCTATGGCCGATTGTGGCTGCTGGTCCGCTTTCAATGATTGCTATAGAGGCGGGGTGGATATTTGCTGAAGTCGGCCGGCAGCCATGGATTCTTAGAGGTTATATGAAGGTAGCTGAAGGAGCTACAACTTCAGATCATGTAGGATTGATGTTTCTGCTGTTTTTCGGCTTGTACACACTTCTTGGGACGCTATGTATCATTGTACTATTGAGGATGTTTAAAGAAAATCCGGCTGAAGCCGAGCTTGAGTACCGATTTAAATAGGAAGGGGAAAATGATATGGACATTCCAATTATCGGCATGACAGTTCTGTGGATTTTTCTATATGGATACCTAATTGTTGCCTCTATTGACTTTGGAGCTGGTTTTTTTGCTTTTTATGCCCAAATGACAAAGCGGGATGATATCGTAAATAACCTGATAAGCCGTTATTTATCACCTGTTTGGGAAGTGACCAATGTATTTTTCGTCTTCTTTTTTGTCGGGATTGTAGGCTTTTTTCCCCAAACGGCTTATTATTATGGAACAGCTTTGCTCGTTCCCGGCAGCATTGCGCTAGTATTAATCGCAATCCGGGGTTCTTTTTACGCTTTTGGGAATTATGGGGCAAAGGACAGTCTTTTCTATACATTTTTATATGGAGCAACGGGGCTTCTTATTCCTGCTTCGTTATCAACAGCCCTGTCAATATCTGAAGGAGGCTTTTTAGAAGAACGAAATGGCACTGTCGTTTTTTTGACAAAAGAATTATTTACTAGCTTTTATTCCTGGAGTGTAGTCTTTCTTGCAATCGTGTCTGTACTCTTCATAAGTGCATCTTTTTTAACCTACTATGCGGATCGTGCCTCAGACAGCAAAGCACTGGAGCTGCTTAGAAGGTTTGCACTCTTTTGGGCACCGCCAACTATATTGGCTAGTTTCCTTGTTTTTCTCTCATTGAAGCAGCACAATCCGGGGCATTTCAAGCAAGCGCTTGAAATGTGGTGGATGTTTGGACTATCCCTTTTATTTTTTATGATTTCCGTCTGGCTTATCTATACTGGTAAAAAATATGGAACAGCATTTATAATGGTCATGCTTCAATTCTTCTTTGCATTCTTTGGTTATGGAGCTTCCCATTTGCCGTATATTCTTAATCCATTTGTTACCATTTACTCTGGATATACGAATGAAACAATGGGCATCACACTTGTCGTTGTCTTTATTGCCGGGCTGCTGCTCCTGATCCCGTCGCTAGTATTGCTTTTGCGGTTATTTTTATTTGATGCTGATTACGTTAAAGGGAAAAGGTAAACTTGAAATCATTTTTACTATTGTCGCTGGTATGTTAAAATCTGCTTATAGAATGATCGCTGGAGGGCTTACATATGAAAAAAGATTTTGCAGTAATTGGTTTAGGACGATTCGGGGGCAGTATTTGCCGAGAGTTAAGTGAAGAAGGCATGGAAGTGATGGCTATTGATCTTGATGAAGATAAAGTAAATGAATTTGCCAATATTGCTTCCCACGCTGTGGTTGGCGATTCAACGGACGAAGCTGTATTAAAAAGCCTGGGAATTCGTAACTTTGATCATGTTATCGTCGCAATCGGTGATAATATTCAATCAAGTATTTTGACAACACTGATGTTAAAAGAACTTGGAGTGAAATTTATTACTGTAAAAGCCCAAAACGATTATCATGAAAAAGTATTATCTAAAATAGGTGCCGATCGGATTGTTCATCCAGAAAGAGACATGGGGAGAAGAATCGCACATAATCTAATTTCAAATAATGTTCTTGATTATCTGGAACTTTCTGATGAACATAGCATCGTTGAAATTGTCGTCAATAACAAACTTTCAGGCCACACGCTGATTGATCTTGACATACGTGCTAAATATGGAATAAACATCGTGGCGATTAAAAGAGGAAAAGAAATTTTTGTTTCCCCGCAAGCAGATGAAGTGATTCATAAGGAAGATATTTTAATCGTAATTGGTGCAGATACTGATATTGATCGCTTTGAAAAAAGAGTATTAGAAGCTTAAATATAAAAAGACACTCATGTGTCTTTTTTATATTGCAAAAATAAAAGGTTAGTGTGCATCTTGGCAAGCGTAAGCACCTAATTTAATGAAAAAAAGAAATGCTTATGAATTCGCACTGCTGATTTTCTTGCCGTTTAGGAAATTATAAAAGGTAACAAGTTGTGGATGATGAAATAAAGTTATCTACGGCAAGGTTCGGCGCCTAGCTCACTGTGAAAAAGACAATTGTTCAGGAGAAGGCAAAAAGCGCCTTCTCCGGTTAAATGACACTTGATTTTCAGGTGCGTCATTTAACCCGGGTCAATTCCTATTTTCTTCGCGAGCTGACCAAGTCTCCTGCGCTTTTGTGATAAAGGAACGTTTGTTCTTAATGGATTGTGGTATAATGGAAGATGTATACATTCGTGAACAAATGGGTGGTCGGCTAGCCCCTGTCTCTTCTCTTTTTGAAAAAAAGAAAGGGGGTGATGCCTTGGTGACAGTATATGAGAGCTTATCATTTGCAATTTCATTTGCAACGCTTATCATTGCCGTTCTGTCGTTTGACCAGAAAAAATAGACCTCCCAACTTTGTCATTTGCGGGTGAGGTCTCTTTTTAATTGTTTCATTAGATTGCCGACCCCAAGCATCTGGGACCGAATGTATGCATGGCCGTAAGTGTTGCTGCACTTGCGGTCATTTTTATGTTATTCTTCTTTATATTTATAATACCATAGTTTTGGAAATTTATAAAAAGTGCAGCCGTTTCGTTAAAAAAGATTGACTGCTGTGTTTATGACGAGTACTATATGTTACTAATCAACTAAAAAAAATAAAATGAACTCGTATAATATTGGAAATATGGTCCAAAAGTTTCTACCGAACTGCCGTAAAAAGTTTGACTACGAGGAATGTTTATAAAAGAGGCAAAAGAACTTTGTCTTTATTTATTGCACTCCTCCTGATGATTGAAAGCGAGGGGTCTTTGCAATGAAACGAAAAGAACTGATAGACGCAATTGATGTAAGTACAAAACGGAAGAAAGCAGATGTTGTTTATAAAAATGCCAGAATTGTCGATGTCTTTAATTTAGAAATCGTAAAAGGGGACGTTGCGGTTACGAATGGAATGATTGTTGGAATTGGAGAATTTCACGGTGAACAGGAGATAGATATAAACGGGATGTTTATTTGTCCTGGCTTAATTGACGGACATGTTCATATTGAATCATCGATGGTTCCTCCGCATGAATTTGCAAAAGTAATTTTACCTCATGGTGTAACAACTGTGATTACAGATCCGCATGAAATTGCCAATGTTTCTGGCGTTAAAGGTATTCAATATATGCTTGACAGTTCTGAAGGCGCATTGCTTGACGTGCTTGTGATGCTGCCTTCAAGCGTTCCAGCCACAAGCTTTGAGCATGCGGGAGCTAAATTAGAAGCAAGTGATTTAGAACCGCTTTTCCACCATAAACGTGTGATTGGTCTTGCAGAAGTAATGGATTATGTTGCGGTTCAAGCAGCATCTGAGAGTATGATAAATAAGCTGGATTTGGCGCAGCAATTTTCAAGCGTCATTGATGGCCATATGGCAGGTTTGTCTGCGGACATGGTTAATGTATACCGGACAGCGGGAATCATGACAGACCATGAAGTAACAAGTGTGGAAGAGGCACAAGAACGGCTCAAACGCGGCATGTTTGTTTTAATTCGTCAAGGGTCGGTTGCGAAGGATCTTCCTAATGTGATCGGTGTCGTAAATGAAAGAAATGCAAGAAGATTATTATTTTGTACAGACGATAAGCATTTGGATGATTTAGTGAAAGAAGGGAGCATTGATCATAATATCAGACTCGCGGTTAAACATAACCTTGATCCGATGATTGCAATTCAGATGGCAACATTAAATGCTGCAGAATGCTACGGATTAAAAAACAAAGGGGCGATTGCACCTGGATATGCAGCTGATTTGCTGATCTTGAGCAGCTTAGAGGAATTCAAGATTGAACAGGTATACAAAGCTGGAAGACTGATTTCTGAAGGCGGAAAAATGATAAACGAAAAGAGAAGCAAAATTGATCCGCCAGAAGCCATATTGAACACAGTCCATCTGGATGAGATTCATCCTTCAGATCTTAGCCTGCCTATAAATAATGATCATGCTGTTCCAATTATAGAAGTCATTCCTAATCAGCTGGTTACAAAAAAAATCTATGAAAAAACAAGAACAGAAAAAGGTGTTTTTATCCCGTCAACTGATTTGGACCATTTGAAATTAATAATGGTTGAAAGACATAAAAGAACAGGCTTAATCGGCAAAGGAATTGTAAAAGGATTTCAGCTGAAAAAAGGTGCTTTAGCTACTACGATATCACATGATTCTCATAACTTGATTGCAGTTGGATCCAATGATGCTGATATCCAGCTTGCCATTTCTGCTCTAAACTCAATTTCAGGCGGCTTAGCTATAGCAGCAGAAGGTGAAATTCTTGCCGTACTGCCTCTCTCCATATCAGGATTAATGTCTGTACAGCCGTATGAGGAAGTGCTTTGCAGTCTTGCGGGCATTCATAATGCCTTAAAGGAGGTTGGGCTCCCTTCTGACTTTAACCCATTTCTAACTTTGTCATTTCTTGGACTTCCGGTCATACCTGAGCTGAAAATAACGTGTTTGGGAATCTTTGATGTTCATGCTTTTAAGCATCTGAAATATGAATAAATAAGAAAACAAACCGGCCTATTTATAGGCCGGTTATTTATGTAGGATCATTAAGAAGATCATCTATTAGTGTTCTAATGGAAAGTGTTTCGTCTGTTTGCCATCTAGCTGCAGGAGCTTAACAACTTTCTTTGTAGCAGGGCTGATTAAATCTGCATTAACACCTTTACCCTTAAGGTGCTGCACGAATTTTTCTAGAGAGGACGGCTTCTTCATCATTAATAGGCACTACCTTTCTATCATCCAAAATTTGACAAAAATATACAATCATATACGTGAACTATGACTGAACGGTCAGTACAAATTTATTATACATGAAATAATATACATCTTCAATATACTTCAACAATCTTTGAAAGGATACAAACTAAATTTATATATAAACCAAATCAACATGAAAAACAAAAAAAGCTGCCAAAAAGGCAGCTTTCTTAATTACACCTCCATTATGATAGGTAATATCATCGGGCGGCGTTTTGTTTTTTCGTAAAGGAAAGGTGCCAGCGTGTCTGTAATTTCATTTTTAATTTCAGACCACTGACTAGTACGGCGTTCCATCACTTTATTTAAGTGTTTTGTAATAAGAACTTGAGCATCGTTGATAAGGTCTCCTGATTCTCTCATGTAGACAAAACCGCGTGAGATGATATCAGGACCAGCTGAGATCTTGAATTCCTTCATGTTTATGCTGACTACAACAATTACCAGGCCTTCTTCTGAAAGAATACGGCGATCGCGCAATACGATGTTTCCGATATCGCCGATCCCGCTTCCGTCAATATAGACAGATCCAGAAGGTATTTTGCCTGCAACAGATACTTCACGGTCGCTCAGTGCAAGAACTTCACCGTTATCCATGATGAAGCAGTTTTCTTCAGCGACGCCACAATCCTTTGCAAGTCTTGAATGCATGATCTGCATGCGGTATTCACCATGTATCGGCATGAAATATTCAGGCTTCATAAGTCGCAGCATTAACTTTTGTTCTTCCTGACCGCCATGACCTGAAGTATGAACATCGCTTAATGCACCGTGAATGACATCAGCACCTGCACGGTAAAGCTGGTTGATTGTGCGGCTGACGCTGATCGTGTTACCCGGAATCGGAGAAGAAGAAAATACAACCGTATCTCCAGGGATGATTTGAATTTGACGGTGAGTTCCGTTTGCAATTCTTGAAAGAGCTGCCATTGGTTCACCCTGGCTGCCTGTACATAAGATGGTAACTTTGTTTGCAGGCAAGCGGTTAATTTCATGCGGTTCAACAAATGTTTCTTTTGGACATTGAATATATCCCAGATCTTGTCCGATTGCAATGGCGGATTCCATACTGCGTCCGAATACGGCAATTTTACGGTTATGCTGTACAGCTGCTTCAACTACTTGCTGAAGTCTATGAATGTTAGAAGCAAAAGTAGCAAAAATAACACGGCCGTCTACTTTACGGAAAATTTCTTGAATGCTTTCACCTACACGGCGTTCTGACATTGTGAAATGAGGAATTTCACTGTTTGTGCTGTCTGAAAGCAAGCATAAAACGCCTTCTTTTCCGATTTCAGCCATCTTTGTTAAGTTAGCTGGCTCGCCTACCGGAGTGAAATCAAACTTGAAATCTCCTGTATGTACGATATTTCCTGGCGGTGTCTTAACAACCACTCCATAAGAGTCTGGAATGCTATGTGTTGTTCTGAAGAAGGTAACAGACGTTTTTCTGAACTTTATAATGTCATCTTCTTTGATTTCATAAAGTTTTGCCTGACGTAATAAACCGTGCTCTTCAAGTTTGTTGCGAATCAAGCCAAGTGCAAGCTTCCCTCCGTAAATCGGTACATTTACTTGCTTTAAAAGATAAGGAATTCCGCCGATGTGGTCTTCATGTCCGTGAGTGATGAACAGACCTTTAATTTTATCCTCATTTTTAACTAAATACGTATAATCAGGTATCACGTAGTCAATTCCAAGCAATTCCTCTTCAGGGAATTTAATGCCGGCATCGATCATAATAATTTCATCTTGAAATTGTACTCCATACGTGTTTTTTCCAATTTCTCCGAGTCCACCAAGTGCGAAGACCGCAACTTGATCATTTTTAACAAATTTCATAAAAATCAAATCTCCAATACTTTAAAGTTTTCGTTTTGTTTTTCGTATTCCAGAAAAGCTCCATCAACAGACTGAATAAATTCGATGTTATAAAAACGGTCCTTCAGCTTATTTCGGGCATCGCCTTCTGTTTTTGCCTCTAAAAAAAGGGTTTGTGTTTTTTCACGAACAGGAACTTCATTTATTTTGTTCTGATAATAAACTTTGAATAACATTGCCAAATCTCTCCTTAACTGCCGTATGTTAGACTAACTTGTTCTATTATATGCGATATTCTTCGCTAAGCCAACCCTCATAAGCATCAGGCGCCTTTTCATGAGAAAAAAACCCTTAATATGAGAAAGGGTTTCCTTTAAGCAATCGATTTTCTGCCAAGCAGCGTTTTCCATTGCGACCTTAATCTTCGTCTCAGTCTTTTCATCATTTGCGGTCTCACTCCTTATCTTGTCCCATATGAATTCATGTGCTGATCCGTCCTTAATCTGCCAAATTTAGTATATGTGAAATACCGTCAACTTAACATGGGTATTTGTGGGAAATGTCTATTTTTTAGTCTTGAAAAAATGAGTAGACTTTATGAAAGGCAGTGTTATCAGCTTAATAATCGATTTTAGCAGCCTGGTATTTTTTTTGTGGGTTTTTACGATTTTTTTTCACTATTTCTTCATTTGAAAAGCGTGAGAAACATTTTTATGAATGGTTTTTACAGTTGAGAAGCTGTAAATTTTCCTTTATGATGGGTCTTGTTAAGGTTAATTATTCCATACAGGATAGGAGCTTTTTTATGAACGGGAAAGTAATATTTTTCGATATAGACGGAACGTTATTGAATCATAATAAGGAAATACCTGACTCCACTCGAAAAGCCATTCAAGATTTAAAAGAGGCGGGACATCATGTTGCGATCGCGACTGGAAGAGCTCCGTTCATGTTTGAGGACTTAAGAGATGAACTTGGAATCGATTCCTTTGTGAGTTTTAATGGTCAATTTGTTGTTTTCGAAGGCAGTGTCATTTATAAAAATCCGCTTAATAAAGAGAGACTTGAGGAATTGCTTGAATTTGCCTATGAATCAGCGCATCCATTAGTTTTTATGAGCGACGATACAATGATGTCGACTGAATCGGATCATCCTTATATCCACGAAAGCATGGGGACGCTGAAATTCATGCATCCTGAGCCGGATCCTGAATTTTATAGAAACCACGAAATTTATCAGTCCCTTCTTTTCTGTAAAGTTGGTGAAGAAGAGAGCTACAAAAAATATAAAGATTTTCATATCATTCGCTGGCATGACCTCGCAACAGATATCCTTCCATTTGGCGGGTCAAAAGCGGAAGGCATTAAAAAACTTATTGAGCGATTGAATATTGATAAGTCTGATGTGTACGCTTTTGGAGATGGATTGAATGATTTAGAAATGATTAAATATGTCGGAACTGGTGTAGCTATGGGGAATGCTGTTCCAGGGCTGAAAGAAATTGCTGATGAAGTGACAACGGATGTTGATCAGGATGGAATACTCAATGGTCTGAAAAAGATTGGACTTCTATAAGAAAAGCGGAAGGGCCTGTTTAGCGCAGGCATGACTTAAATGAATCCAGCAGAAAAGTCCGGATTTGACTTTTTTTGTCGGATTTGTTCTGGCGGGGAGTTTGGCGTTAGCGCTCGCCATCAATGTAAAAAAACCTGTCTGCTATTTTTAGCAGACAGGTTTTTTACCGTTCGATGGCGATTGCATTTTCTGGTTCACGCATAGGATCTTCTTCATCTATATGGTCATAGAACATGACGCCGTTTAAATGATCAATTTCATGCTGAAATACGATTGCAAGCATGCCTCTGAGTCTTAAGTCAACTTCTTCTCCTGCGAGTGTTACAGCTTTCACGCGAATCCTGGCATATCGGGGAACATACCCAGGCACCGGGCGGTCAACCGATAAACAGCCCTCACCGCTTGTTAAGTAGCTTTTTTCAACCGAATGACTGATGATTTTCGGGTTATACAGCGCATAGCTATGCAAAATGTCTTTTTCATCAGTCATTCGAATGGCTATCATGCGCTTAGATACGTTTATTTGTGGTGCTGCAAGGCCTATTCCGGGTCTTAATCCGTATTTTTCAATCATCTCAGGATCTTGACTGTTTTTTACATAATCAAGTAAATCCTGCAGCGTTTTTTTATCTTCATCTGAAGGCGGCATTTGAACTTCTTCTGCCGATTTTCGAAGTGCCGGATGGCCTTCTCTAATAATATCATCCATCGTAATCATAAGGGACCACGCTCCATTTCTTGCAAAATCATTTATATAAGTATAAAGGAATTATATAAAAACGAAAAGTCCGGCTTGTCCTATCTTCCAAATTCCAAATGACTGTTTAAGCAAAGAGCGGCATGCCCACAAAGAATGTGGGCGTCTGAGGCCGCAATCTTTAATTAGTAGTTGCCTACAAAGGCTGCGCCAACAATAATTAATAGAATAAACAAGACAACTATCAAAGCGAAAGAGCTTCCTCCGCCTTCTGGGTATCCATAACCATATCCAGGATAACATCCGTACATGTAAAAACCTCCTCTTGATTATGACGGTCAGAAACTGGGTGTTTGCCTGAACGTCTTCTATAAACTATGTCGGCTCGGGCGTATGTGTATAGACTAGTGCCCAGGCCAATCAAAATCCGCATTAATTTTAATCAGACTTCATATGATTTTTATGTGATAGGATAAGAAAATCAATGATTTTAATGAAAGGCTCTTTTCATCAAGTTTGTATTGCTTTTAGAAAAAAGGGCTAAAAACTTTAGTGGATTGTAGCGGAAGGCACTTGACTCCTTCGGGAAATCGAGGCTCCCATCCCTCACAGCGGAAAGCAAGTGCCTGCAGCGGAAATCCACGGGTACAATGAATAACCAAAAACAACATTCAATGCGAAAACAGTCTTATGAAAAGAAAGATATTGTAAAAAAAGGGAGAACGCCTTATAGTTATAATTGTTGAATTGGTTAGGGGGACCCACAGTGACAAAGTTTTCAAAAGCAGTATCCGCTGCGGCGGCAATCTTATTTGGATCAGCAGTAATGACTGGGTGTCTAGGATCTTCCCCAGAGGAAGAAATGTACTCGGCTCTGGAAAAAGTGGTATCACTTGAAGACACATTTGAACAGCAGCAGCAGCCTTTGATTGAACTTGAAAAAGAAGAAAATGAACTTTATGAAGAAATTATTTCCTTAGGAATGAAAGAATACGATAAAATTGTATCACTTTCTAAAGAAGCCATATCTGTAGTGGAAGAACGAGAGAAGCGGGTAGAGGATGAAAAAGAAAGCATTGATGCTTCTGAAAAAGAATTCGATAAAATAGCAGAACTTGCAAAGAATCTTAAAGAAGACGGCACTAAGGAAAAAGCAGTAAAGCTGCAGGAGCTGATGGAAAAACGATATGCATCGTATGACGCTCTTTATGCTTCTTATAAAGACGCCATTTCTTTAGATAAAGAACTATATGAAATGTTTCAAAATAAAGATTTGAAACTAGAAGAGCTGGAAGCGAAAATTTCGGAAATAAACAGCAGTTACGAGAAAGTATTAGCCGAAAACAAAAAATTCAATGAATTTACCGAACAATATAATCAAGAAAAAATGGATTTTTATAAAGAAGCAAACATTGAAGTGGAGCAGCCGAAACAAAACGCTTCGAAATGATATAGAAATGAGCCTGGTGAGTGAACATGACTCTCCAGGCTTTTTTTGATAAATGTCAAAAATGTAAGCGTAAAACAAATTTCTTCAGCTGATAAACCCTAGTAAATGTGTTGGGCAGGCTGAGTTCAAGCCAGCTGAATCATAGAAATAGAGTATTCTGTATCGATTATTATAGTACAGTGTTATAAATAGTTATAGTACAGATTGATAAAAAGGGAATAAAAGTAAAAATAATAAAGCATTGAACTTTTGAGAATGTCGGTATAAATCAATTGACGAACATATTTTTTATGGTGTACACTTAGAACTGTTGAAATGAATTGTATTAATTTCTTTCATCACTTAAATTAGTACAGATATTTGTACTGTCCAATACATAGAGAACGTTTCGGCATTCTCTCAGGTGGTATAAAGATATATAGAGGATAGCCTAAAAAAATGTGTCAGGCGTACTCATTTTGGGTAGGCTAATGCTGTATGTGTCAGTAATTATCTAGAACTATTTTTTTATAAGCGAAAGGATAGGTGACTAAAGATGGCTGCTAAGACTAAAAATGCTGTTGTTGACAGCAAAAAGCAATTCGAAGGAATTGCGAAGCAGTTTGAAACGTTCCAAATTCTGAATGAACAGGGCGAGGTTGTAAACGAAGCTGCAATGCCTGATTTATCAGATGATCAATTAAAAGAATTAATGCGCCGTATGGTTTATACGCGTATTTTGGACCAGCGTTCTATTTCACTTAACCGTCAAGGACGTTTAGGATTTTATGCTCCAACAGCAGGACAGGAAGCATCACAAATCGCTTCTCATTTTGCACTTGAAAAAGAAGATTTCGTTCTTCCAGGATACCGTGATGTTCCGCAAATTATCTGGCACGGCCTTCCATTATACCAAGCATTTTTATTCTCACGCGGACATTTCCATGGAAATCAGTTCCCTGAAGATGTAAATGCAATTTCACCGCAGATCATCATTGGTGCACAAATCATTCAGACTGCCGGTGTTGCTCTTGGCATGAAAAAGAAAGACCTTAAAACTGTTGCAATCACTTATACTGGTGACGGCGGTGCATCTCAAGGCGACTTCTATGAAGGTATTAACTTTGCAGGCGCTTATAAAGCTCCGGCGATTTTTGTTGTGCAAAACAACCGTTTTGCGATTTCAACACCTGTTGAAAAGCAATCTGCTGCTCAAACAATCGCACAAAAAGCTGCAGCTGCAGGTATCGTAGGAATTCAAGTTGACGGCATGGATGCACTTGCTGTATATGCAGCAGTACGTGATGCACGTGAGCGAGCTGTAAATGGCGAAGGACCAACATTAATTGAAACACTTACTTACCGTTATGGCCCACATACTATGGCTGGCGATGATCCAACACGCTACCGTACAAAAGAGCTTGATAACGAATGGGAAGAAAAAGATCCTCTTGTACGTTTCCGTAAATACTTAGAAAACAAAGGCTTATGGAACGAAGAAGAAGAAAATAAAGCAATTGAACAAGCGAAAGAAGATATTAAAGAAGCTATTAAAAAAGCAGATGAATATCCAAAACAAAAAGTTACAGATTTAATGGAAAACATGTACGAAGAAATGCCATACAATCTGAAAGAGCAATATGAAATCTACAAAGCAAAGGAGTCGAAGTAAGCCATGGCTCAAATGACAATGATTCAAGCAATCACCGATGCGCTGCGCTCAGAATTAAAAAATGATTCTAACGTCTTAGTGTTTGGAGAAGATGTTGGTGTAAATGGCGGCGTTTTCCGTGCTACTGAAGGATTACAAAAAGAATTTGGCGAAGACCGTGTATTTGATACACCTCTTGCTGAATCAGGAATCGGCGGTCTTGCGATCGGTCTTGGATTAACAGGATTCCGTCCTGTAGCTGAAATTCAATTCTTCGGTTTCGTTTATGAAGTAATGGACTCTATTTCAGGCCAAATGGCTCGTATGCGCTACCGTTCAGGCGGACGCTGGTCGTCTCCAGTTACAATCCGCTCACCATTCGGCGGAGGCGTTCATACACCTGAACTTCATGCTGACAGTTTAGAAGGTCTTATGGCTCAGCAGCCTGGTGTGAAAGTTGTTATTCCTTCAACTCCATACGATGCAAAAGGACTTTTAATCTCTGCTATTCGTGATAACGACCCTGTTGTATTCCTTGAGCATATGAAGCTTTACCGTTCTTTCCGTCAGGAAGTTCCTGAAGAAGAATATACAATTGAAATCGGCAAAGCTGAAGTAAAAAGAGAAGGTTCAGACCTTTCTATTATTACTTACGGCGCAATGGTGCATGAGTCATTAAAAGCAGCAGAAGAGCTTGAAAAAGAAGGAATTTCTGCTGAAGTGATCGACCTTCGCACAATCAGTCCATTGGATATCGATACAATCATTGCATCTGTTGAAAAAACAGGCCGTGCGATTGTTGTACAAGAAGCTCAAAAGCAAGCAGGCATTGCAGCTAACGTTGTTGCTGAAATCAATGACCGTGCGATCTTAAGCTTAGAAGCTCCTGTACTTCGCGTGACAGCTCCAGACACCGTATTTGCTTTCTCTCAAGCTGAAGGTGTATGGCTGCCAAACTTCAAAGATGTAATTGAAACAGCTAAAAAAGTAATGAATTTCTAATTATACATTTCTGAGAAAAGAAATCAGAGGGTCCAGGAAGAATGGCGTGTTAATGTTCCATGATAAGCGCGGCCGAGCTGCGTGATAGCACTTGAACAAACATCAAATGTTTATTCTTTTGAAACCTGCAAACTGGTTTCTTTTCCATATGAAAAATAGGAGGTAATATACCGTGTCATTCGAATTTAAAATGCCGGATATCGGTGAGGGTATCCACGAAGGTGAAATTGTAAAGTGGTTTATCAAGCCAGGCGATGAAGTAAACGAAGATGATGTACTGGCTGAAATCCAGAACGATAAAGCTGTCGTTGAAATTCCTTCTCCTGTAAAAGGAAAAGTTATTGAGCTTAAAGTTGAAGAGGGAACTGTTGCAACTGTTGGACAAACTCTTATCACATTTGATGCTCCTGGTTACGAAAACCTTAAATTTAAAGGTGATGACCATGGGGATGAGCCTGCTAAAGAAGTGAAAACAGAAGCACAAGTTCAATCTACAGCTGAAGCTGGCCAAGATGTGAAAAAAGAAGAAGCTCCTAAACAAGAAACAGCAGAAGCTACAGGCGCAGGTGCACAGGATCAGGCTGAAGTCGATCCAGACCGCCGTATCATTGCAATGCCTTCTGTACGCAAATATGCACGTGAAAAAGGCGTTGAAATCCGCCAAGTATCTGGATCAGGCAAAAACGGACGCATCGGCAAAGAAGACATTGATGCATTCTTAGAAGGCGGCTCTAAACCTGCTGAAACGCAAACTGAAGCTCCTCAAACAGAAGCTAAAGAAGAAAAAGCAGAGCAAAAAGCACCTGCAAAACAAGCTGTTCCAGAAGGCGACTTCCCGGAAACACGCGAGAAAATGAGCCCAATGCGCAAAGCAATTGCTAAAGCAATGGTAAACTCAAAACATACAGCTCCACATGTAACTTTGATGGATGAAGTGGATGTGACGAAACTAGTTTCTCACAGAAAACAGTTCAAAGGTGTTGCAGCGGAGCAGGGAATTAAGTTAACATATTTACCGTACGTAGTGAAAGCTCTTACATCAGCGCTTAAGAAATATCCGGTTCTTAACACTTCTATCGATGACAAAACAGAAGAAGTGATTCAAAAGCATTACTACAACATCGGTATTGCTGCTGATACGGAAAAAGGACTTATGGTTCCAGTTGTTAAAAACGCAGAACGCAAATCAATCTTTGACATTTCTGATGAAATTAACGGCTTAGCTACTAAAGCACGCGACGGTAAACTTTCTGCTGCGGAAATGAAGGGCGCTTCTTGTACAATTACAAACATCGGATCAGCTGGCGGACAATGGTTCACTCCAGTAATTAATCACCCAGAGGTTGCAATCCTTGGAATCGGCCGCATTGCTGAAAAAGCAATCGTAGTTGACGGTGAAATTGTTGCTGCTCCAGTGCTTGCTTTATCATTAAGCTTTGACCACCGCATGATCGATGGTGCTACAGCACAAAATGCATTAAATCACATTAAGCGTTTATTGAACGACCCACAACTTATTCTAATGGAGGCGTAATCGATGGTAGTAGGAGATTTCCCTATTGAAACAGATACTCTTGTCATTGGTGCGGGACCTGGCGGCTATGTAGCTGCCATCCGCGCTGCACAGCTTGGACAGAAAGTAACAATCGTAGAAAGAGGAAACCTTGGCGGCGTTTGTTTGAACGTTGGATGTATTCCTTCTAAAGCGTTAATCGCTGCGGGTCACCGTTTTGAACATGCAAAACATTCAGAAGACATGGGTATCATTGCTGAAAATGTAACAGTTGATTTTACAAAAGTTCAAGAATTCAAAGCAGGCGTTGTGAAAAAGCTTGTCGGCGGAGTTGAAGGACTACTTAAAGGAAACAAAGTTGAAATCGTTCGCGGCGAAGCTTATTTTGTTGACAGTGAATCTATTAAAGTTATGGATGACAATTCATCTCAAACTTATAAATTCAAAAATGCAATCATCGCTACAGGTTCACGCCCGATTGAAATTCCAGGATTCAAATATTCTAAACGCGTTTTAGATTCAACTGGCGCGCTAAGCTTAAATGAAATCCCTAAGAAAATTGTTGTCATTGGTGCAGGCTACATCGGCACTGAGCTTGGAACAGCATATGCTAACTTCGGTTCTGAAGTAGTTTTCATTGAAGCAATGGATGAGATCTTAATGGGCTTTGAAAAGCAAATGAGCTCACTTGTAAAACGTAACCTTAAGAAAAAGGGAAACGTTGAAATCCATACAAAAGCGAAAGCTAAATCTGTTGAAGAAACAGAAAACGGCGTAAAGGTAACATTTGAAGTAAAAGGCGAAGAGCAGACAGTTGAAGCTGACTACTTGTTAGTAACAGTTGGACGCCGTGCTAACACAGACGAGCTTGGCCTTGAGCAAGTTGGGGTTGAAATGTCAGACCGCGGCGTGATTAAAATTGATAAGCAGTGCCGCACAAGCGTTTCTAACATCTTTGCAATCGGTGATATCGTTGAAGGACCTCCTCTTGCACATAAAGCTTCTTATGAAGGCAAAATTGCTGCAGAGGTAATCGCCGGAGAGAACGCTGAAATTGATTACTTAGGAATTCCTGCTGTTGTATTCTCTGAGCCTGAACTTGCTTCAGTAGGCTACACAGAAGCACAAGCTAAAGAAGAAGGACTTGAGGTTGTTGCTGCTAAGTTCCCATTTGCTGCAAATGGACGTGCACTTTCTCTTAACCAAACAGACGGATTCTTAAAACTGGTTACACGTAAAGAAGACGGTCTTGTTATTGGAGCGCAAATTGCTGGTGCTGCAGCTTCTGATATGATTTCAGAGCTTAGCCTTGCAATTGAAGCCGGCATGACTGCTGAAGATATTGCGATGACAATTCATGCGCATCCAACATTGGGAGAAATCACAATGGAAGCTGCTGAAGTTGCAATCGGAAGCCCGATTCACATCGTGAAATAATAGAGAACCCCTTAATGAACCTTCATTAAGGGGTTTTTTCTTTATGAATTTCTGAGATATGAATAAGGAAATCCCTGAATTCCGTTTAATTTCAGAAAAAATAAAAAGGCGGTTAAAATAATCACCGCCTGCTATCGAATAAATATAGTGATCAATGTCCGCTGCTTTTTGAAAGAGCTTTAATGACAGGACTAATAATTTCTTGTTTATTCCCAACATGACCCTCAATTTGAAAGATGACCTTATTTTTGTCCACAACAACGAGAGAAGGGTACGTATCAACATCGAAAGGATATTCTTCTTCAACACTTGATTCGATAAATTGTATACCTTCAACCTCTTCTGGGAAATCACGCTTTAAATCAATTAAGGCGTCATAATAAACGGATTCCCTATGTACATCTTGATCATCTGAAAAAAATAAGAGTTTTCTTTCTTCCGGCTGATTAATCGTCTCAGAAGTGAAATTCAGACTGCAAGATGATAGAAGAAATACTGGCATGATGAAGGCGACAATAACCGACTTTGCCATATTGCCCACCTCTTTTAGAGTGAAATGGTCGTACATCACACATTCATCGCGGTAATAAGCTATTACTTCTTACCTAATTTTATAAGGCCGATTACTTAAATTAATGCTATTTTATCATGTTTTCCGAAAATTCCCTTGAATGTTACCTATTTGTTACATAAATGAAAAATATACAGTAGGATTGACGCATAACCTATATAAAATAGAAATTTTTTCAGCTGCAATAAAGGAGAGCAAATATGAAGTGGCGGATTATTGTTTCTATGCAATGTGTGATGTGGTGCGGTTACTTAATAGTAGAGTGGCTGTCTAAGAAAGATTCTTTTCAAGCAAAAATGATTTTGTTTGCTATGTTTTTATATGTATCTTATCTTGCTGCAGCAGCTGTTTTGCATTCAAAAAAAATGTCGTTCATGATTACGGTTTTGACTGCATTTTCTGCCCTCCTATTGAAAGATGGCTTTATATTTATAGTCACGACCTTAACGCAATAAACTGCAAATCGGGACTGCTGAAACAACGGTCTGCGGCACCAGCATCCATATATTTGAAATGGTTTTGGTGAAAAATAACTGAATTTTACATAGTAAGTTAGGATCAATGTTAAGTAATTCCTCTATTAACCTAGTGAAGCATTCAACCTTATATTATACTTATCACGCAGAGTGATTGGGGGATACATAATGAAACACGTGTTATTCATCATGGCAGCAGCATGTTTGCTAACAGGCTGCAGTTCGGAACAAACGCTAAAGAAAACGGATGACAAGAAAGAAGCTGCAGAGGACAGTCAGCAGGAGGAACGAGTGAAAGAAGAAGAGGCCGCTAAAGAGCCGGAGAAAGAGGAGCCAGAGGAAGAAATGATTTCAGAACAGCCAGCAGAACCTAAATACACAATTGATCCTGCCAATTGGACAATAAAACCTCTAAGCGGAAACGTGAACTCAAAGACGGTTTTACTGACAATTGATGATGCACCAGATAAAAACAGTCTTGAAATGGCTCATATATTAAAGGAGCTTGGAGTGAAGGCAATCTTTTTTGTAAATGGTCATTTCATTGATTCTGAAGAAGAAAAAAAGGTTCTTAAAGAAATCCATGATCTTGGTTTTCCAATCGGAAATCATACCTTGACACATGCTAATTTGAAAGATCTTTCAATTGAAGAACAACGAAAAGAAATTATTGGGCTAAACGACCAAGTCGAAGCGATAACAGGGGAAAGACCACAATTTTTCAGAGCGCCATTTGGAAGCAACACAGATGACAGCCGCAAGATTGCCGAAGAAGAAAAGATGGTGCTGATGAATTGGACTTATGGGTACGATTGGGTGAAGGATTATCAAACAAAAGAAGCACTTACAGATATTATGGTGAATTCACCTTATCTGACAGATGGTGCAAACTTGTTAATGCACGACCGTGAATGGACGAAAGCAGCATTGAAAGGAATTGTAGAGGGTTTAATAGCAAAGGGGTATGAAATAGCAAATCCTGATTTTATCAAAAAAATATCATAAAAAAGCGATCCTTTGTGATCGCTTTTTATCTTTTATAATAGTACATAACCCGCCCATTAAATAAGGTTAATTCGCCTTGAAGCTTTTTGGCAAGAAACTTTGAAAACTCATTTGCTTTATTTTTGTCTCCAAATTTTGAATCACCTGGAAGGGTAATTTGCAAAAAAGCAGCACTTTCAGAACCGACACCAACATACATTTTAGAATAGCCGCGTTCGTTTGACGTTAATGAGAGATAGCCTTCTGTTTGCTGGCACTCATATGGAAAAGCAGAATTTTCATATTTAAAGTTCAGTTGTTCTCCTGTTTTGTTCGTAATATTTTTATAGTAGTTGAAGAGATCTTCAACTTCATCCAATGTAATCTGCTGCTGAATTGATCCGGGCACTAATTTAATATAAGCATGGGAAGCCATATTCTCAACTCCATTATTAATTATTGAAATTTATGAATCATTTAAATTTTACAGTGATTTCACGGAACTTACAAGATGACGAAAGGAATAAATTGTATAAAAAGCAAAAATGATTTATAATAAATCTGAATAGTCAGACAAATAATGAAGGAGGCTGTCATGAACGCTTTTGAAAAGTTTTATGATGATTCGGAACAAGCACATGTCAGGTATGTTGGTTTTGTCACTCAAGATCATAGGTATGATTTAGCTATCGTTTACTCAAGCATGTTTTTTGGAAAACCGCTCGTCGTCTGTCTCCAAACTTGTAAAGCGACTCTTCTTGATTCATCTGACATTGAAGACCTCGAACTCCTCAAACAAGCATTTCAGACTGGAACCCTGCAGCAGGCCGCAGAGCTCGCCGACTTTTTCAAAGAAATCATCCCTTCTGTTCAATTGACCACGCAATATGAATAATAGAAAAACTGGCAGTAATTACTGCCGGTTTTTTCTATTTTATCGAAAGGCTATATGCTTAGTTACCTATAAAGATACCATATTTCTACATGAAATAATAAATGTGTTATACAATTTAGGCTTGACGAAATGAATGTGACATATTATTATAGAGTTACAAACTATTAAGCGCTTTCAATAATGTGCAAAGCGCAAATTCATTCAAAAAGGGGTATGTGTGATGGGAACAATCGTATGTCAAACATGCAATGGTACAATCGATCATTTTGAAGATGAAAAGGTCAGTGTGTTGTACGGGAAGTGCACCAGCTGCGATTGCCAAGTACCTGAAAGAGAAATAACGGTTATTCAAGGGGTTTAAATAGAAGATAGATAGAAAGCATGCAGGATTTTCTTGCATGCTTTTATTTTTTTAGCTATAAGTGAAAAATCAGATTTAATCATTAGAGGGAATTGGAAGAGTACATACAATTTCATTTTTTGAACAGGCACACATACGGGATGTGCTCCAAAAACTAATTTTGAGAGAAAAAATGTATTTTTCCTATATAATGGAATGAAATTTTGAATGTCGGCTATTGATTTGTGACCGTTCAATCATTCTTGTAACCACTAAGACAGAACGTTCGATTGAATTATTGACCACTAATCCATTCACTTCTAGTTCCGGCACCTTGGATGCATTTTTTGAGGGTGTCCGACTCTTTGTTGTGGCATCATAACTTGGTTGAAGCACTTATTTTGGTGATCGGGCATATTTGTTGCGTCATAACTTGATTTGAAGCACTTATTTTGGTGATCGGGCATATTTGTGGCATCATAACTTGGTTTGAAGCACTTATTTTGGTGAGCGGGCATATTTATTGCGTCATAACTTGACTTGAAGCACTTATTTTGGTGATCGGGTATTTGTTGTGTCATAACTTGATTTGAAACACTTTATTTGACAAATGCCGACGTTGATCGATGCCTCTTGGAAGTTGAATACGTAACGAACGCAACAAATCATGCGCAAAAAAGGCGATTCATACAAGAATCGCCTTTTTTGCTATTATCTATCTAATTGCCTTATGCTCTTTTATCACTCTTAAATAGTTAAGCTCAGGATCTTCAGGACCTTGAACTGGAAGTCCGACTTCTAAGTTTTTACGCACATATGCAAGATTTTCCTCTGAAATGATTTCACCAGGAATAAAAATTGGGATTCCCGGAGGATAAACCATGATAAATTCTGCAATAATGCGTCCGGCTGATTCACTAAAAGGGACGATCTCCGTTTCAGCGTAAAACGCATCACGCGGTGTTAAAGCCAAAACAGGAATATCCGGCAGCATAACAGTCGGTTTTATTAAGTCTGCTGAAGCGTTGATAAATTCAGAAGAAAGTGCCTGAAGCGCTTCAATTAAGATGCCTGTCTCTCTTTCTGTATCTCCTGGTGTAATAATGCAAAGGATGTTATATAAGTCCGACATTTCTACTTCAATATTATAGTTTTCACGCAGCCATTTCTCTACATCATACCCATTTAAACCGAGCTCTTTAATGGAGATGATCAGCTTTGTCGGATCAAAATCAAATGCTGCTTCGGTTCCGACAATCTCTTCGCCGATGCACTCTATCTTCTCAATCTCATTTATCTTTTTGCGAGTGTCATTCGCCAGGCGAATAGCTTGTTCGGCAAGTTCGCGTCCTTCTGTAGCCAGACGTTTTCTTGCCACATCAAGTGAAGCTAGAAGCAGGTAGGATGTAGATGTTGTTGTCAGCATGCTTAAGATTGTTTGAACTCTTTGAACGGAAACCAATCCTTCGCGGACATTTAAGATAGAACTTTGTGTCAGCGATCCGCCAAGCTTATGAACGCTTGTTGCAGCAATATCGGCTCCAGCCTGCATCGCCGACATCGGCAAGTCCTCGTGGAAATGGATATGCACTCCATGAGCCTCATCCACTAAAACAGGCACATTGTATGAGTGTGCGATTTCAACGATTTTCTTTAAATCTGCAGATACCCCAAAATAAGTAGGATTGATAACAAGCAAACCTTTTGCATCTGGATGCTGCTCTAGTGCATGTTCAACTGATTCGGTTGTAATTCCATGTGATATTCCTAATTCTTTATCAATTTCAGGATGAATAAAGATTGGAGTAGCACCCGAGAAAACGACAGCTGACATAACCGATTTATGAACATTTCGGGGAACGAGGATTTTATCTCCAGGTCCGCAGACAGCCATGACCATGGTCATAATTGCTCCGCTCGTACCTTGTACGGAGAAAAATGTATGATCTGCTCCAAATGCTTCTGCAGCTAAATCCTGAGCTTTTTTAATCATACCCTTTGGAGAGTGAAGATCATCTAAAGGGCCAATATTAATTAAATCTATTGAAAGGGCCTGAGCACCAATAAACGAACGAAACTCTGGATCGATGCCAGCGCCTTTTTTATGTCCAGGGATATGGAATTGAACAGGGTCTTTTTTTGCATGCTCTTTTAAACCGGTGAATAACGGTGTTTCATATTGCGACAATTTGTATTCCCACCTTCTTTTATAAAAAATAAATATCTATTTTCATTATTTCTTCTTTGTCATTTACACATAAAACAAGTGAATTATATCACTTTCTTTTCAGAATGGAAAGTTATTTTTCCAAGGGAATACAAGCAGATAAAAGAATTAATTTATTAGAATTTTTAGAATAATAGTTGTCTTTTTTCACAGAAACATATTATGATAGAAATAGATTTACATACCAACCGGTTAGTAAGTTTAAAGAAAGGGTGATTTAATTGAATTTCACTTATTCAGACAAGGTACTTGAACTTCAAAAACAAGTGACATCTTTTATGGAAGAATTCGTTTATCCAAATGAAAAAAAGTATGAAGAGCAATTAAATGCGCAGGAGTCAAGATGGACTGAAATTCCGTCCATTATGGAAGAGCTGAAAAACAAGGCTAAAGAACGGGGATTATGGAATTTGTTTTTGCCAGAGAGCGAGTATGGGGCAGGTCTTTCAAATTTAGAATATGCGCCGCTTTGTGAAATCATGGGACGCTCATTGCTTGCACCTGAAGTGTTTAACTGTGCAGCTCCAGACACAGGAAATATGGAGGTTCTTGTCCGCTATGGAACAGAGGAGCAAAAAGAGAAATGGCTGAAACCTTTGCTTGCCGGCAAAATTCGTTCTTGTTTTTCAATGACTGAACCTGATGTTGCTTCAGCTGATGCGACGAATATTGAGGCCAGCATCATTCGCGACGGAGATGAGTATGTCGTAAACGGAAAAAAATGGTGGTCTTCTGGTGCAGGCGATCCTCGCTGTGAAATTGCGATCGTCATGGGAAAATCGGATTTCAAGGCACCAAAATATGAACAGCAGTCGATGATCTTGGTTCCTCTTGGTACATCAGGTGTAAAAATCGAAAGAGTATTGCCTGTATTCGGTTATGATCACGCACCACATGGTCACGCTGAGATTACATTTGATAACGTACGTGTGCCAGCTGCAAATATTTTACTTGGAGAAGGAAAAGGATTTGCGATCGCCCAAGGCCGCCTTGGACCTGGAAGAATTCATCACTGTATGAGACTGATCGGGGCAGCTGAACGTGCACTTGAGGAATTATGTAAGCGTGTACAAAAAAGAGAAGCGTTCGGCAAACTGATTTCAAGTCAAGGTGTTATAAGGGAATGGATCGCAGACTCCCGCATTGAAATTGAACAGGCTCGCTTACTGACGCTAAAAGCTGCTTATATGATGGATACAGTCGGCAATAAAGCTGCTAAAACAGAGATTGCGATGATTAAAGTGATTGCTCCTAATATGGCTTTAAAAGTAATTGATCGTGCTATTCAGGCGTTTGGTGCAGCTGGAGTCAGTGAAGATACACCGCTTGCCGCTCAATGGGCAAATGCAAGAACACTCCGGATTGCAGATGGTCCTGATGAAGTGCATCGCGCACAATTGGCAAGGCTTGAACTTAAAAAATATGATGTGAATCTTCAAACCGTATAAGGAGGAGAAAGCATGCATGTAAAAGAGATGTTTGATTTAACAGACAAGGTAGCCATTGTTACAGGCGGAGGGCGAGGACTCGGCGAGCAAATGGCTGAAGGTTTTGCACAGGCAGGTGCTTCACTTGTGCTTTGCTCACGAAAGGCAGAGGCGTGCGAAGAAGTGGCAAACCGATTAAGGGCTGAATATGGAGTTAAAGCCATTGGTTTAGCGTGTGATGTAACAAATATTGATGATGTGAGAAACGTTGTTAAAGCGGCAATTGATACGTTCGGAAAAATTGATATTCTAGTTAACAACAGCGGAGCAACATGGGGTGCTCCTGTTCAGGAAATGCCGCTTGAAGCATGGAATAAAGTAATGAATGTCAATGTAACCGGAACATTCCTGATGTCTCAGGAAGCTGGAAAACATATGATTGAGCAAAAGAGCGGAAAAATCATAAATATTGCTTCAGTAGCAGGACTCGGAGGAACTGACCCGCGTTACATGGATACGATTGCGTACAACACGAGCAAGGGCGCCGTCATCACTTTTACGAAGGATTTGGCTGTGAAGTGGGGTCCTCATAACATTAATGTCAATGCTCTTGCTCCTGGTTTCTTTCCAACGAAAATGTCGAAGGTGATTATTGAACAGGGAGAAGACCATTTCCTTAGTATCACACCGCTTAAGCGATTTGGAACAGATCAGGATTTAAAAGGCGCTGCCTTGTTTTTAGCAGCAAGAGCTTCTGATTTCATCACGGGTGATGTTCTCGTCGTAGATGGCGGAACACATGCCATGTAAAGGAAGGGGTTTTTAAAAAATGAATCGTGATCCAGTAATCGTAGCAGCTGTCAGAACTCCAATCGGGAGACAAGGCGGAACACTTTCTTCAATGGAAGCAAATGAATTTGGGGCAATCGTAATCACAGAGGCGATAAAAAGAGCAAATATCTCTCCAGATATGATTGACGATGTCATCTTTGGAAATGTCCTTTCAGGCGGGGGGAATATTGCCAGATTAACAGCATTATCTACTGGACTATCAATGGATATACCGGGAATGACAGTGGATCGTCAATGCGGATCTGGAATCAATGCAGTTAATCTTGCTGCTCAGGCGATTAAAGCAGGTGATGGAGACATCTTTATTGCAGGCGGCACTGAGAGTATGTCTCTTGCTCCATATTTAATGGAAAAACCGAAAAAAGCGTACAATCCCGCTCCTCCCAAGTTCAAATCAGCTGTTCTGTCACCAAAGGAAATTGGAAATCCGCCGATGGGCATTACAGCTGAAAATTTGGTCTCCAAATATGAGATAAGCAGGGAAGAACAGGACGAATATGCTCTCCGCAGTCAGCAAAGAATGGCTCAAGCTGTTTCAGAGGGAAGATTTGATGAACAGATTGTGCCAATTGAAATCCCTCAAAGAAAAGGAGACCCTGTTCTTTTCAAAGCAGACGAACATCCCCGCCCGAATACAACAATAGAAGCTTTAAAAGCATTGGGGCCAGCATTTAAAGAAGACGGAACGGTTACGGCCGGAAGCAGCTCTGGACTAAATGATGCTGCATCAGCACTCGTTATCATGTCAAGAGAGAAAGCAGAAGAGCTTGGTTTAACACCGCTATGCACGGTGAAACAATATGCTGTTGCAGGTGTTGATCCGAATATTATGGGAATCGGACCTGTCCCAGCTGTGAAAAAAGTACTTGAAAAAGCCAATTTATCTTTATCTGACATGGATTTAGTTGAACTTAATGAGGCGTTTGCAGCACAAGTTTTAGCTTGTGACCGCGAGCTTGATTTTGACCATACCAAGCTAAACGTAAATGGAGGAGCGATCGCTCACGGCCATCCGCTTGGTGCAACCGGAGCGATCTTAATGACAAAGGCTATTTATGAGCTGAAACGGTCAGGAGGACGCTATGCTTTGATTACTGCTTGTATTGGCGGGGGACAGGGTATTGCAACGATTATTGAAAGAGAAACAAACCAATGAGACTTTCCGGAAAAGTTGCTGTCATTACCGGAGGAGGAAATGGGATAGGAAAAGCTGCGGCTCTTTTATTTGCTGAACATGGAGCAAAGGTAGTAATAGGTGATTTTAACAGTGAAGCAGGAGAAAAGGCTGCTCATGAGATTAGAGAGAAAAATAATAATTGCATTTTTGTAAAAACAGATGTTACAAACCCAAAAGAAGTTGAAGCATTAATGAACACGGCTGTAAACGAATACGGAAAACTGGATATTCTTTTCAATAATGCCGGCGTTTCAAATCAGAGCGTAAAGCTTGGGGATATGGAAATTGGAGAATGGGATCGTGTGGTGGACATAAATCTAAAGGGTGTCTTCTTAGGAATGAAATATGCTGTTCCATTTATGATAGATGGTGATGGCGGTTCTATTATCAATACCTCAAGTGTACTTGGGATAAAAGGGAAAAAGCTGCTTGCACCTTATAATGCTTCAAAAGCAGGCGTTATTGCACTTACAAAAAATGCGGCGCTTGACTACGGAAAGAAAAAGATACGTGTAAACGCAATTGCTCCAGGTGTCATTGATACATCTATTGTGGATGAATGGCGAAATGATGAAAGAAGATGGGAAATTTATACGAAATCAAATGCTTTGGCAAGAATTGGCCAGCCTGAGGAAGTAGCCAAGGCTGTGTTATTTCTGGCAAGTGACGATGCGTCTTATGTAACAGCGACTACGCTGCTTGTTGATGGCGGAACCATTACCTTTTAGGGAAATAAAGGAGGAACCATTCATTGGATAAATGGCTTGCAAAATACCCTGATCATGTGCGTCATGATTTCGACATTCCTTACATTTCGATTCCGCAAATGCTAGATGAAACCGTTCATAAGTATGGAGAGAACGAAGCCATTTCTTTTTATGGAAAATCATTTTCGTATCAGCAAATTGCAGGCATGGTGTTTGCCTTTACATCTGCTCTTCAGAAAAATGGCATTCAAAAAGGTGATCGGGTTGCCATCATGCTTCCGAATTGTCCGCAGTATATTGTCGCATATTTCGGTGCATTAAAAGCTGGAGCGATTATAACTCAAGTGAACCCGATGCTTGTGGAAAGAGAATTGGACTATATTCTGAATGATTCAGGTGCAGAAACCATTGTGGTATTTGACGCTCTTTACCCTAGAGTCAAAGCAATAAAAGAGAATACGAGCTTAAAACAGGTGATTACAGTCAGTCTGCAGGAGGAAATCCTTCCTGACGAAGGGGATTGTACATTCCAGCAATTTTTAGGCATGGGCAGAGGGGAAGTGCTTCCAGTCCAAATTGAACCAGAACATGATATAGCCGTCCTTCAATATACAGGCGGGACAACAGGACGTTCTAAAGGTGCAATGCTCACACACAGAAACTTGATGGCCAACATTTATCAATCGAATGAATTTTTTAAAAACGATGTAAAATCAGGAGTAGAGCGCTGTTTAACGGTTATCCCGTTATTTCACGTTTTTGGTATGACTTCGTGTATGAACTTAACGATTTTGCGCGGGAATTCAATGATCATGCTGCCTCGGTTTGACTTAGAAGAAGTCATGCAGACGATAAAAAGAGAGCAGCCTACTATTTTTCCGGGAGTGCCGACGATGTATGTTGCAATTACAAACCATCCAAAGGCGGAAGAATACGGCATCAGCAGCATTCGAATCTGCAATAGCGGCAGTGCTCCTATGCCTGTCGAGCTGTTAAAAGAGTTCGAACGGAAAACAGGTGCGCAGATTTTAGAAGGCTATGGCTTATCTGAAGCAGCCCCTACGACCCACTGCAATCCCCCTTTTGCAGAGCGAAAGCCAGGGAGTGTAGGACTTGGGGTTCCCGGAACAGCTTATAAAATTGTGGATCTCGCAACTGGCAATGAAGAAGTGCCGCCTGGTAGTCTCGGAGAAGTCATTATTAAGGGGCCTCAGGTGATGAAGGGGTATTGGAATATGCCGGAAGAAACAGCCAATACCATTCGGAATGGCTGGCTTTTCACAGGAGATATTGCGAAAGTGGATGAAGAAGGATATCTCTACATTGTGGACCGTAAAAAAGATATGATCATAGCAAGCGGGTACAATATCTATCCGAGGGACATTGAAGAAGTGCTTTATGAGCATGAAGCCATTCAAGAAGCTGTAGTAATCGGAGTTCCTGATCCGTATCGAGGAGAAACAGTGAAGGCTTTTGCCGTATTAAAATCAGGAAAAAGCGCAACAGAAGACGAAATCATATCATTTTGCCGCAGTCAGTTAGCTTCCTATAAAGTACCTGCCGTAATAGAGTTCCGCGACCAGCTGCCGAAAACGAGCGTCGGCAAAATATTGCGAAGAGCTCTCAGAGAAGAAGCTGTGCAAAGATAAAAAATTGATATAATAATCTATGAATCTCGGGCAGAACGGCTTATGGTATAATCTGTTTAAAATAGGATCTAGGCTAGAGAGGATTAGGCATAATGAAAGAAAAAATCATACAGCAAAGCATACAGCTATTTGGAGAAAAAGGATTCAAAGAAACATCGATTCAGGATATAGTAGATGCACTCAGTGTTACGAAAGGGACCTTTTACTACTATTATACAAGTAAAACAGAGCTGCTGATGGCGATTCATTTAAAGTACATTGATGATCTTCTGCGCAAACAGGAAGAAATCATAAATGATGACTCTAAGCTGCATAAAGAAAAACTTCATGAAATTGTTTATATGCTCATTCACGACATAGAAAAAGAAGGATTAAGCGCAAAAGTTTTTTTCCGTGAAATTAGAAATTTAAGTAAAGAGGATATGGCAGAAGTAGTGGGCAAAAGGGATTTGTTCAGAATAAAAATTCAACAGATTCTAGAAGAAGGAATTGCTGCAGGCGAATTTCGGGAAGACCTTCCGATGGATATTGTCACTTTCGGGATACTTGGCATGACGAATTGGAGTTATTTCTGGTTTGATCCAAATGGAAGGGTGTCTGATCTGGAAGTTTCTGAAATTTTCCTGAAAATGGTATTAGAAGGGCTAATGGTATAAGAAATTTCCGTTTACGGGGATTTCTTATACCTAAAACATACCGACTGGTTAGTAGTCAAGGGAGGATAATCATGAAGAAAGAAGATATTCAGCAAATAGCCGTCATCGGAGCGGGCCAAATGGGTCATCAAATTGCTATGCTTTGCGCACTCGGAGGCTATGAAACAGCCATTCAGGATATTCATGAGAGCGCTTTAGAAAAGGCCAAGGCAACACTGCATTCCATTATGGATAAGTGGGTAAAAAAATCCAAGCTGACAGAAGAAGCTAAAAAAGCCGCTTTTGGAAGGCTGACATTCACAACTTCATTAGAACAAGCTGCAGGTCAAGCGGATTTTATTATCGAAGCAGTCGTTGAAAAACTTGATGTAAAGAGAGAGCTGTTTGCGAAATTGGATATGCTTTCAAAGCCGCACGCCATTTTAGCTTCAAATAGCTCGACTATTGTTAATTCTTTGATTGCAGACGCCACAAGCCGACAGGATAAAGTGGTTAATATGCATTTCTTTTTCCCTCCGCTTGTCATGGATTGTGTAGAAGTTGTGATGAGTGAGCAGACATCCAGGGAAACAGCAGAATTGACGATGAATGTATGTGAAACCATTAACCGAACCGCTGTATTGTTAAATAAAGAGATTTCAGGATTTATCGCAAATCGTATTTTAGGCGCCTTGCAAAGAGAAGCTGTGTTCCTTTATGAAGAGGGATATGCAAGCTTTGAAGATATTGACATCATTTGCCGAAAAGCTTTAAATCATCCAATCGGTCCATTTGAATTAATGGATTTATCAGGAATAGATGTCGGCTATTTTGTGATGCAGCAGCGCTTTGCGGAATCAGGGGATCCAGCTGATAAGCCGTTTGCATGCATCGAGCAAAAAGTAAGACAAGGTGAGCTTGGAAGAAAAACCGGTAAAGGCTGGTATGAGTATAAAAAAGAAGAGGTGAAAAAATGATGAATAAACTGGTAACTGCAGATAAAAATGGTTCAATTGCAATTATCACAATTAACAATCCTCCATTAAACGTCATGAATCAGCAAGTAACACGAGAGCTGAAAGAATGCTTTCGGGCATTAAAAGAGGACAGTGAAGTTGTCACAGTGATTTTAACTGGTGCAGGAGAAAAAGCATTTATGGCAGGAGCAGATATTAAGGAATTTCCGCAGCTTATCGGCAAAAAAGGAATCAAGGCCAATTTCTTGGAAGGACATGCTTTTTTAAATGAAATTGATCAATTTCCAAAGCCGACCATTGCCGTTTTAAACGGATTAACATTTGGAGGGGGCTGTGAGCTGGCATTAACGTGCGATCTTAGAATTGCGGAAGAGCATGCTCAAATCGGATTGCCTGAAATCAAGCTTGGATTATTCCCCGGAGGAGGCGGAACTCAAAGGCTTCCGCGCATTGTCGGTGATGCTAAAGCAAAAGAAATGATGTTCACAGGCGATCCTATTGATGCAAGGGAAGCGGAACGATTAGGTCTTGTCGGGTCTGTCGTCCCAAAAGGCGAAGGGATTCAAAAAGCGATTGAACTGGCTAACCGCATCAGCCGTCATTCCCTGCCGGCACTTTCTAAAATCAAAAAAGCAGTTGATGAGGGATTAAACAGCACCCTTCTGAATGGTCTTGACCTTGAAGCAGGCCTGTTTGAAGAGGTGTTTCAGACAGAAGATATTAAGGAAGGCGTACAAGCTTTTATTGAAAAAAGAAAGCCAGCTTTCAGCCATAGATAAGGAGTGGGATTGATCCATGCATGAAGCTCTTATGAGAGTAAGATTTTGTGAAACGGATGCGCTGGGTCATGTGAATAATACGAGCTATTTTATTTATTTAGAGGATGCCCGTGTGCAATTTTTTGAGGCTCTCGGCTATTCGATGTCCACCGGCGATTGGCCATTCATTTTAGCAAGAGCAACGTGTGATTTTCGCGGTCAGGCTTATTTTAATCAGCATCTAATCATTAAAACAGCGGTCCATAAGATCGGCAATAAAAGCTTTACTCTTTCTCATGAGATTGTTGAACAGCAAACTGGGCAGCTCATTGCAGAAGGGGAAGCGGTTATCGTCACATTTAATTTCAAGACACAGGAAAGTGAAGCAATGCCCGCTGCTTTGAAAGATAAATTACGACAGTATGCTGCATCTTTTAATATCTGAATTTTTAAAATAAAAGAGGTGATTCGATGTCTCAAATCATACCCGTACGTGCTGGAGAAGAGCTGGATCTTGTGACGCTAGAAGCATTTTTAAGAAGTGAATTGGCTTCACTGCCCTCTGGCCGATTGCAAATCAAACAATTTGGGACAGGCGCTTCAAATTTAACGTATGCACTGAAAATCGGAGAATGGGAAGCTGTCTTAAGAAGACCGCCGCTCGGTCCGGTTGCAGCCAAGGCACATGATATGGAAAGAGAATTCAGCATATTAAAAGCACTGCATCCCCTTTTTCCATTGGCTCCAAAGCCTTATCTTTTTAACGATAACCCTTCAATCGTTGGAAGTCCATTTTTCGTAATGGAAAGAAGACATGGCATCCTGGTAGATACAGAGCTTCCAGGCGGTATGGATTGTACGGATGAAATTGGCTCTGCACTCTCAGAAAAAATGGTTGAAACACTTGTCAAGCTCCATGCTGTGCCTTACCGGGGAACTGTACTTGAACAAATAAGCAAACCTGAGGGATTTATGGAGAGACAAGTGCATGGCTGGATTGTCCGATATCATAAAGCGAAAACAGATGAAATTTATGAAGTTGAGCTGCTGACAAAATGGCTGCAGAACAATCTTCCGGTTTCGGGGGAGCCTGCTGTCATCCATTATGACTATAAATTAAATAATTCCTTATTTACATCGGATTTAAAAGAGATGACAGGTTTGTTTGATTGGGAAATGACAACCATCGGAGATCCGCTGGCAGATCTTGGTGCTGCCATGAGCTATTGGATGGAAGAGGATGATTCGGAACCTCTCAAATACGGGATGGGCAAACCTTCGATTACTACAAATGGGAAATTCTATACGAGAGAACAGTTTATCGAAAGCTATGCCCGAAAAAGCGGCAGAGATGTGTCAAACATTCATTATTACACAACATTTGCAACATTCAAATTAGCGGTGATTTGTCAGCAAATCTATTATCGCTTTAAAAAGGGACAGACAAATGATCAGCGGTTTGCACGTTTTGGTCCTTTTACAGAAATTCTGATACAGCATGCTTTTAGCATGGCACATAAGGATTGATCATGAGGAAAATACATGTTGTTACTCGAAAAGAAGAAATTGATCCTCTAAAGATGGAGGGGAAAACAGCTGTTGTATTTGATGTGCTGCTGGCAACATCAGCAATTACAACAGTTCTTCATCACGGTGCCGTATCGGTCATACCTGTTTTGGATGCAGCGCATGCAAAGAAGCGTGCCAATCTATTAAAAAAGGAAGAATACATTCTAGTAGGTGAGTATGAAGGGAAAACGATTGAAGGCTTTCTTGATCCTAATCCATCAAGCCTGAAAGAGGCAGCAGCCGGAAAAAAAGTGATTCTTTCTACAACAAATGGAACGGTTGCCATTCATAAGAGCAGTCCAAGCCTAAAGGTATATGCATGTTCTCTATTGAATGCACGTGCTATTTCTGACCAGCTGATCACAGAAAATGAAAATGAGACAATCATTATTGTTTGCTCGGGATCTTCTGGCTTATTTAGCTTAGAAGACTTCTATGGCGCTGGCTATTTAATTAGTCTATTAACCTTAGAACTGGACTTTGAGCTGAGTGATTCTGCAAGAACCGCAAAACTATTTTATGAGGGAAATCATCAGGATCCGTTTCACATCCTCTCTCAGTCACGGGTAGGGCAAATGTTAAAAAAACATGGTTTTGAAGAGGAAATCCATTTTATTTGCAGGAGAGACTGCTTCGATATCATTCCAGTACTAAAAGGGGATGAGCTAATTAACCTCAGTACAGCCAGTGTGAGAGTCGTCCGAGAATGAAAAATGAAATGGAAAGGAAGTGAATAGAGTGAGGTTTGATACGCAAATCGCTGTAGTGACTGGAGCAGGAAGCGGGATAGGAAAAGAAACCTCGAGGAGACTTATACAAGAGGGTGCTCAAGTTGTTTTAGTCGGCAGAAATAAAGAGAAGCTATCAACAGCTGCAGATGAGTTAAATGAAATGTCTGCGCAGAAGACAGCCTTTCCGTTTCCAGCTGATGTAACCAATCAGGAAGATGTTGAAGCTCTTGCAGCATTCGTTAAGGAGCAGTTTGGCAATTTACATGTGCTAGTGAACAATGCGGGAGGCTCCGTGCATTCCAGAATCATGGAAACTTCAGCAGAGCAATGGGACTTTGTCCAAAATGTGAATCTGAAAAGTGTGTTTCTTGTTTCGAAATCCTTGGGAGGATACATGGTGGAAAAAAGTGCAGATCATATTGCAAACAGAGCCATTGTGAATGTTGCCTCCCTATCAGGACACAAAGCAGGTGCAGAAATTCCGCATTACAGTTCAGCCAAAGCGGCAGTTATTAATTTTACAAGAGCACTTGCATATGAGTTCGCCCCATATGGGATTAGAGTCAACTCTGTTTCACCAGGGTTTATCGAAACTCCGCTGACTGAAAAAGGACTTCAGAACGAGCGGTTTACAGAAGCAATTAAACGAAATACGGCTCTTAAACGTGTCGGAAAGCCGGAGGAAATTGCAAACATCATTGCTTTTGCGGCTTCACATGAAGCTTCTTATATGACAGGTTCTGATCTGCTTGCTGACGGCGGCTGGCTTATTACATGATGAATAGGAGGAAATTAATATGAGTGATTTATTGGTTGAAAAAAATGGAAGTGTATTATTATTGACATTGAATCGTCCTGACAGGCTGAACGCTTTCAGTGCAGAAATGATTCATTCACTGACAAAGGAAATTAACAATGCGAAGCAGGATGACAGTGTGCGGGTTGTTGTATTAAGCGGATCGGGCAGGTCATTCAGTGCAGGCGGTGATGTGAAAACAATGGGAGAAGCAAATGGACAGCATGTATATGATCATATTGGACGTTTAAATGAATGCATCAATGCTTTCAGTACGTTAGAAAAACCAATTATTGCGGCCGTTCATGGTTTTGCAGCAGGAGCAGCCTTTAACTTGGCACTTGCTTGCGATCAGATTTTAGCAGCAGTGGACAGCAAATTTGTCATGAGCTTTTCTCAAGTCGGTCTGATTTCCGATGGAGGAGGATTGTATTTTCTTCCCCGCATTATTGGTCCATATAAAGCTAAACAGCTATTTTTCAATGCTGAGCCGATCACTGCAAATCAAGCACTTGAATATGGAATCGTCAACAAAACTGTGCCAGCAGAGCAGCTTAAAGATGAAGCCATTTCTTATGCCCATAAGCTTTCACAAGGACCAATCAAAGCCTATGGAATGATGAAAAAAATCATAAATTCCTCTGCCACTTCAAATTTAGATGAAATTTTGGAACAAGAACGTATTGCCCAAACGCTGATGATTTCAACAGAGGATCATCAAGAAGGCATTCATGCATTTAAAGATAAACGCAAACCAGTCTTTCAAGGGAAGTGATAAAAATGAGAGCGATTCAATTAGAAAAGTACGGCGGTCCTGAAGTATTAAAAATGGTAGAGCTTGAGGTTCCTGCACCTGCAGCAAAAGAAGTTTTAATTAAAATAGAGGCTATTGGCGTTAATTATGCAGATACAGCCCGAAGAGAAGGACAATATGTCATCGATACACCGCTTCCGTTTGTCCCAGGTGCAGAGGTTGCCGGGACGGTAGTAGAAATCGGAAGTGATGCTTCCCGTTTTAAAAAAGGAGATAAAGTGGTCACGCTCCTTGGGTCAAGCCGGTCAACAGGATATGCAGAATTCACAGTTGCAGATGAAAAAGGTTTAATTCCCATTCCAGAAGGTGTGGATGTAAAACAAGCTGTCTCACTTCCCCTGCAAGGATTAAGTGCGTATCACATTTTAAAGACAATGGGACGCATTGAACAAGGGGAAACAGTGCTGATTCATGCAGCAGCCGGCGGCGTAGGGACGATAGCCGTACAGCTTGCAAAGCTGTTTGGAGCTTCTATTGTAATCGCAACGGCAAGCACACCAGAAAAACGCAGCCTTGCCCTTGAAATGGGTGCGGACGCTGCCGTTGATTATACACAAGAAGGCTGGGAAAAAGAGGTTCTGCAGCTAACTGGCGGAAAAGGCGTTGATGTAGCTCTTGAAATGGCTGGGGGAGATGTATTCAGAAAAACATTATCCTGTATGGCACCTTTTGGAAGGCTTGTTATTTATGGAGTGGCAAGCGGTGAACAATCACGGCTATATCCTTCATCCCTCATGGCGCAAAATTTATCTGTCATCGGCTTTTTCCTTCCGCAGATTATGAGAAAGAAAGAATTATATTTACAAAGTTTATCTGAATTGCTTGCTTTTCTTCAAAATGGAGATATAAAGCTGACAATCGGAGGAGTCTATCCGCTAGAAAGCGCTAAAGAAGTCCATCAGATGCTGCAGGGAAGACAAACAAAAGGAAAACTGATCTTAGTTCCTTAAGGTGAAGCGGGGCCGGATCAAGATAAAACGGTCCCGTTTTTAACAACTTGTAACTCTTCATATTCTTCTAATCATCCCGCCTATATGCTGCTGTATTCACTTCAATCAAGCTTTTAGACTTCAAAAATAAAAGTAAGGGGGCCCGCTATGGAACTATTACTTCAGCAATTATTTAACGGAATCACAATTGGAAGCGTTTACAGTTTGGTTGCTTTAGGATTGACGCTCGTATTTGGCATTCTTCATATTCCGAATTTCGCACACGGATCGTTTTATACCATTGGCGCATATGTGAGCCTGTTGTTTATGACTCAATACGGGATAAATTATTGGGCAGCCATGTTTTTGTCCATTCTCATAGTTGCCGTTTTAGGCATTTTATGCGAACAGTTTGTCTTTAAGTTTTTAGGAAATGTAAACCCCATGAGAGTTATGGTTGCGGCCATCGGACTTATGCTCTTTTTCGAATCATTGGCACATTTAATATGGGGCACAGATTATAAACAAATGCCAACTCCATTTTCAGGAGTCGTGGAGGTATTCGGCTTAACCCTGACACAGCAGCGGATCTTGATTGTCGCTTCTTCCATTCTATTGATGCTTGCTCTGCATTTTTTCCTGACAAAGACAATGACAGGTGCCTCGATTGTGGCCATGTCGCAAAATAGGGAAGGGGCATTTTTAGTAGGAATCAATGCAAACATGGTCGCCATGCTTACATTCGCCATTGCAGCGGGTCTTGCTTCTGCCGCCGCAACACTTGCTTCGCCTATTAATCTTGTTTTTCCAACGATGGGAAGCCTGGTTATTATGAAAGCTTTTGTCATTATCATTATCGGAGGAATGGGAAGTATACCAGGGGCGATTGTCGGAGGATTTCTCCTTGGATTGACGGAAAGTCTCGGCGCGACCTATTTATCAAATGATTATAAAGATATGATTGCGTTTCTTCTCTTAGTGGCAATTTTAACGATAAAGCCAACAGGATTATTTTCAAAGGGGGCGAGTACGTGAAGATTCAAAGAATTTTGCTTCTTGGCATACTGCTGATCACCGTTCTGTTCCCGCTGCTCTCTCAAAATCACTACCATAAGCAAATCATCATTCTCGTGATGATCTGGTCCATTGCCGTTTACGGATTAAATATTATTTCTGGATTTACTGGTCAGCTCTCACTTGCACATGCCGGATTTTTTGCAGCAGGGGCATATACTCTCGGGATATTGACTGCTACTTATCAAGTGAATTTTTGGCTGGCTTTTCTTGCCTCTATAGCTGTTACGGCAGGACTCAGTTTCTTAATAGGTTTGATTGCGCTTAGGACAAGACATCACTTTTTTGCCATCTATACGATGTGTGTTGGATTTATCATTTATCTGACGATCGATAAATGGGATGAGGTAACCGGGGGAGTCAGAGGTCTTATCGGCATTCCTGTTCCGGCGCCAATCGGACCGATTACGTTTGAAACAATTGAATCCCAATATTACTTCATTTTGCTCTTCCTTCTTGGAACCATCCTTGTTGTAAAGAGAATAAAAGATTCTCTTTTTGGAAGAACTTTGCACGCAATACGGGGGAGTGAAGATCTTTCAAAAACTATCGGCATTAATATTATGAAAAATCAGCTGCTGGCATTTGTTTTATCTGCTTTTTTTGCAGGGCTTGCGGGTGCTCTTTATGCAGGCTTTATCCGTTTTCTCGGACCGGACATCTCAGCCATTACGGTTACATTTGAAATGCTGATGTATCTTTTGGTCGGAGGGATTGGAACAATGGCGGGCCCAATCCTTGGTACGTTTTTAATTGTATCTGTTACTCAATCCCTTCAATTCCTGGAAGAATACAGAATGCTGATTTTTGGACCGATTGTTGTGTTAATTATGCTTTTCTATCCAAAAGGACTTGTTGGAAGCTATTACTCTGTAAAAACGTATATAAATCGCCGCAAGATAGTACAGGGAAAAGAAAAAGTAAAGGAGGCAGGCTGATGCTGGCTGAGATCCACCAATTAACCAAATCCTTTGGCGGTTTAACGGCAGTAAATAACGTTGATCTTACAATCGAGAAAGGGAAGATTACCGCAATCATTGGACCAAATGGCGCAGGTAAATCCACGTTTCTTAACTTAATCAGCGGTTTTCATCGACCTACCTCAGGAAGCATTCACTTTGAAGGAAAAGATGTGACCGCAGCAAAACCAGCAAAAATGGCGAAGCTTGGGATTGGCAGAACATTTCAAACGACGAATTTATTCTCAGATTCTACTGTTATTGACAACGTTCTGATCGGACACCGGCTCCGCACAAAAGCTCATTTGTTTGATGGGATTTTTAACAGCAGAAGGGAAAAATCAGAACAAAAAGCGTGTTACGAAAAAGCCATGGATGCCTTAGCATTCTGCGGCATCGAGCAACTCGAAGGAGAAGTCGTTTCATCAATTACACAAGAAGCTCAAAAAAGGGTAGCTATTGCTCTGGCTTTAGCAACGGAACCAAAAATTGTGCTGCTTGATGAGCCGGCCGCAGGTGTAAATCCTGATGAGACGGAAGGATTGTCAGAGCTCATCCTTAAACTGAAAAACCATGGATATACCGTTTGTTTCATTGAACATAAGATGAAGATGGTCATGAGCCTCGCTGATAAAGTTATGGTCCTGAATCATGGAAAAAAAATTGCTGAGGGTCTGCCGAGGGATATCCAGGCGAATCCCCATGTCATTGAAGCTTATCTGGGAGGCCATGCTTATGCTGAAGCTGCAACATATTAATGTTCATTATGGTCGCTTTCAGGCTCTTAAAAATGTATCGATGGAGATTGGCAGAGGCGAGCTGGTCACAATCCTTGGTGCAAATGGAGCAGGGAAAAGCACATTATTCAATACGATTTCAGGCTTAAATAAAGTCTCAGAGGGACAAATTTTATTTGAAGAAACGGAAATCCATAACAAACCTCCTTATAAGCTTGTCAGATCAGGAATTGTCCAATGTGCGGAAGGAAGAAAGCTGTTTCCAGAAATGACTGTTTTTGAAAATTTGAAAATGGGAAGCTACAGCCATCGCAAAAAAAGTGAAATGGTAAAAAAACGGCTTGACGAGATTTATGCTCTCTTCCCTATTTTATTTGAAAAAAGAAAAAATGCCTCCGGATCTTTAAGCGGGGGACAGCAGCAAATGCTTGCGATCGGAAGGGCACTCATGTCCCACCCAAAAATCCTTCTTCTCGATGAACCGTCGCTTGGGCTTGCACCGCTTATTGTCGAACAAATGTTTAGAGTCATACAGGAGATTCATAAAAATGGCACGACCATTTTGCTTGCAGAACAAAATGCTCATGCAGCTCTCTCGATATCTTCAAGAGGATATGTAATGGAGAGCGGGCAAATTGTTATGGAAGGTTCGAAAGAGGAGCTGTTTGATAATGAAGAGATTAAGCGTGCTTATATAGGCGCATGATCATACACTTCACGCAGCAGGGGGTGAGGTTTTAAGATTGGCAGCAGTCAGGTGAAAATGAAAAATAGGGGGAATCAATGTGAAATCGCTGAAAAGGATTGGTATTGTACTTGGATTATTTGTCTCAGTATTAGGGCTCTCTGCCTGTAACTCAAGTGAATCTTCAACTGCTGCAGGAGGTTCAGATTCAAAAGAGGGTACAGTCAACATTGGGTTTAGCGGTCCTTTATCAGGTCCTGCGGCATTCTATGGGGAAAATACATTAAGAGGTTTAACCATGGCAGCAGATGAAATCAACAAAGAAGGATTTGAAGTAGACGGAAAAAAGTATAAGGTGAAAATTGTGTCTCTTGATGATAAATACCTGCCGAATGAAACAGGAACAAATGCGCGCAGACTTGTTCAGGAAAACAAGACTCCAATCATTTTCGTTCCTCATAGCGGAGGCGTTTTTGCAACTCAAGTATTTAATCAGCAAGAAAATTTCATTATCGGCGCTTATACAAGTGAACCGAAAATCCAGGAACAGGGCAATAAGCTGACCTTGAGTATTCCTTCATCCTATGATGCATATCCGGAACCGTATGCAGACTATCAAATGAAGCGTTTTGGGAAAAAGCTGGCTTTAATTCCGACAGCTACTCAATACGGCAAAGATTGGACAGCAACAATAAAGCCAGTCTGGGTGAAAAAAGGCGGAGAGATCGTATTTGACGGATCTGTTGATTTCAGCAAGGAAACAGACTTTTTCACAATCATGACAAATGCTTTAAAAGAAAAGCCCGATGTCCTATTTGTAGGAGGTCCATCTCAGCCGACAGCCCTATTAATCAAGCAAGCACGAGAACTTGGTTTTAAGGGCGGAATTATGATTATGGATCAGGCGAAATTTGAAGAAATGGAGGTAGTGCTAGGAGGCTACGAAATGCTTGAAGGAGGAGTAGGAACACTTCCAATTAAACAAAGTGATGCACCGGGAGGCCCGGCATTTGTTGAAAAATATGCAGATGTGAGTGATGGCGTACCTACAGCTGAAAGTGCATTTAATTACCAGGCTCTTCACGTTGCAGTAAAGGCCATGCAGGCTGCAGGAACTGTTTCAGATCCGACTAAAATCATGGAAAATATGGAGGAAGGAATTAAAAACCTGGAGGATGAGCAGATGGTCTGGCATTTGACTGGCATAGAAAATAATGGATTTGATTGGAAAACATCTATTTATGCAGTCGAAGAAGGAAAGCTGGTCAATATAAAAAAATAAGGCTCTTTTCGTAAACATTGATGCAATAGCAATTCAGTGAAAAAATTGGGTTTTGATTGAGTCAAAATTAGTCCTGTTTATTGAAATTTAAGACGACCCGAGACCTTGGTGAGTGACTCCTGCTCAAAGCCGCCAATCAATTTCGAACACATCCAAATAATGATTGGAGTTTCCCTGACTGAATGCTGGGAAACTCTCTTTCGTTAAATTTGAAACGAACTTACAAAATTATTTTTATTTACAAAAGGTATTTATCAGAAAAATTAGAATTATATTGTAAGCGTTACCAATTATAGAGAAGAGGTGCAGCAATCCATGATTCATGCTCATTTTGAACATTGGCCGAAAAGGGTGCCCCATACATTAACGGTTCCTGACATAACACTTTATGAAAATCTAGCTGTCTCAGCAAAGCGTTATTCTGACAAAACTGCCATTTGTTATTATGGAGCAGAAATTACATACAAACAGTTATTTCGTGAAGTAGAATCGCTTGCAGGCTTTCTGGAAAAGAAATTATCTGTTGCTGTGGGCGATAAAGTACTCTTATTCGTTCAAAATTCGCCTCAATTCGTAATTGGCTACTATGCGATTTTGAGAGCTGGCGGGATTGTTGTTCCAATAAATCCGATGAATACTGAAGAAGAACTCAGATTTTATATTAATGATTGCCAAATGAACACAGGTATTATCGGCCAAGAACTTTATGAACGCTTACAGTCTATTTTCGAGTCTACGTCATTAAAAAATGTCATTACAGCGGTTTACTCTGATTATCTTTCTAAAGACTCAAACCGAGAAGATATACCAGATGAGGTAAAGAGGGATGCCATCCCGCTTTTAAATAAAGACCATTATGGTTGGAAAGAAGCACTGCAGGCATTATTTTCTCCATCAGAAATGACAGCTGGACCAGACGATTTAGCTGTAATGCCGTATACTTCTGGAACAACGGGACTTCCAAAAGGCTGTATGCATTCTCACCGGACCGTTCAGGCTAATACATTCGGCGGGTATCATTGGCTGAATGCCACTTCAGATGCAATTTGCCTGGCGACACTCCCGTTATTTCATGTAACTGGAATGGTTCACAGTATGCATATTCCCATCCTATCAGGGGCTACGGTAGTTATGATGACAAGATGGGACAGGGAGTATGCAAGAAAAGTAATTCATGAGAAAAAGGTTACACACTGGATAAATATCAGCACAATGCTGATCGATTTTCTGGCAAATCCTGCGCTTGTAAAGGAAGACGTTTCGTCCTTGATGAATATAGCAGGAGGCGGGGCACCTCTGCCTGCCGCAGTTGGAGAAAAGCTGTATAAAATGACAGGGCTTAAATTTATTGAAGGATATGGACTTTCTGAAACGATTGCGCAGACTCATTTCAATCCCCCAGACCGTCCAAAATTACAATGCTTAGGAATTCCATCTTTTGATGTCGAGGCAAGGATTATTGATCCGATTCATCTGACAGTACTGTCAGATGGGCAGGAAGGTGAAATTGTTGTCAATGGGCCGCAAGTTTTCATCGGCTATTATAATCGCGAAGAAGAAAATGAAAAATCATTTATTGAAATAGAAGGTATGAAGTTTTTCAGGACAGGCGACATTGGCAAACGGGATGATGAAGGTTATTACTTTATTGTAGATCGAGTAAAAAGAATGATCAACGCTTCAGGCTTTAAAGTATGGCCGACTGAGATAGAAGGTGTTCTTTATCAGCATCCTGCTGTGCAGCAAGCGTGTGTCGTAGGTATTCCAGATGAAAGAAGAGGGGAAACCGTCAAGGCATTTATTATCTTAAATAAAGAATATGAAGGAAAAATAGATGAGCAAGAGATTGTGAACTGGGCAAAAGAGAAAATGGCTGCTTACAAATATCCGAGATACATTGAATTTAGAAAGAGCCTTCCAATGACATCAAGCGGCAAACTTCTATGGCGTCAGCTCCAGGAAGAAGAAAATCAAAAGGTTTTGAGGGTGAAATGATGAAAAATACAATTGAAACTGTAACTGGGCCAATTTCTGCGGATCAGCTCGGGAAAACACTCATTCATGAACATTTTGTTTTTGGCTATCCTGGATTTCACGGAGATGACTCTCTAGGGGGATTTGATGAACAGGATGCACTGGAGACCGGTATTACAATTGCATTGCAGCTTTTAAGCTTTGGAGTAGAAACAGTAGTCGATCCCACACCAAATGAATGCGGAAGAAACCCTGAGCTGTTAAAAGAAATCTCTGAGCGGACAGGCTTGCAAATCATATGTGCTACTGGTTTCTATTATGAAGGAGAAGGAGCGACGCCTTATTTTAAGTTCAGACAAGGACTTGGAACGGCTGAAGAAGAAATATATGAAATGTTCAAGAAGGAAGTAACAGATGGAATCCGAAATACTGGGATTAAACCATGTATACTTAATCTTGTCTCAAGCAAGGGTGAAATAACGAAGTATGAAGAAATGTTCTTTAAAGCAGCTGCCAGGGTGCAGCGTGAAGAAGGAACGGTTATATTGACACATACACAGGAGGGAACGATGGGTCCTGAACAAGTGGATCTATTGCTGGAGCTTGGCTGTGATCCAAAAAAGATCGTGATTGGACATATGTGCGGAAATACAAACGTTGATTATCATTTGGACGTATTGAAAAAAGGTGCTTTTATTGCTTTAGACCGCTTTGGGATACAGGGAATGGGGGGAGCTCCTTCTGATGAAGAGAGGATAAAAACCCTCTTGAAATTAGTATCCCTTGGCTATACAAATCAGATCATGCTGTCTCATGACACTGTTAATTATTGGATGGGCAGACCTTTAATTTTGCAAGAGCAGATTCAAGAAAAAATGAAAAACTGGCATCCTGCACATCTCTTTGAAAATATTATTCCTGAGTTGCGGGAGCAAGGGTTATCAGAGGAAAGCATTAGCACGATGGTTGAAGTAAATCCTTCCAGACTCTTTTTTCAGCAAGAAGCTAAATTGAATGCTTAATCACGGCGGCGGAAATAGCCGCCGCTTATTTATTTAACACCTGAATAAATTTAGTTGAGGGAAATGAGCAATTATGGGGCAGGTCTAATATTCTAATTTCTTCTTATGAACAGGAAATTTTATAGAAATATCGAATGAATTACTGAACAAAAATTTTTAAAATTATAAAAAAATATGTAAGGCTAGAATCGAAAACAATTATTTATAGTTTTGACTTCAAGAGAGGGGAATATGGATGAAATGGAACACGAGAATTACAGAACTGCTCAATATCGAATATCCAATAATACAGGGAGGTCTCGCATATCTTGCTTATTCAGATTTGGCAGCTGCCGTATCTAATGCAGGCGGACTTGGGCAGATTACCGCTATGTCTTTAGGTGAACCTGAGCTGTTAAGGGAAGAAATTTCAAAAGTACGACAAAAAACCGATAAACCTTTCGGAGTGAATTTTGCAATTGGACAGCATGGAAGAGCGTTTTCAGACCTGCTAGATGTTGCTATTGAAGAAGAGGTGCCCGTAATATCAATGACTGGAGGAAACCCGTCTCCAATATTTGATCAATTAAAAGGGGTAAATGTAAGGAAGCTAGTCCTGGTTGCTGCAAGAAGGCAAGCCGAAAAAGCCGAAGAATTAGGTGCAGATGCTGTGATGGTAGTGGGACAGGAAGGAGGCGGCCACCTTGGAAGAGACGATACCGGCACGTTTGTTCTTATACCTCAGGTTGTCGATTCAGTCTCAATTCCAGTGATTGCTTCTGGAGGTATTGGTGACGGAAGAGGGCTGATGGCAGCTCTCAGTTTAGGTGCAGAAGGAATTGAAATGGGAACACGTTTTATTGCAACCAAGGAGTGTATCCATGCTCATTCAGCGTATAAAGCTGCTCTAGTAAATAGTTCTGAGCGGGATACGGTTGTTATAAAACGCAGCATTGGTGCTCCGGCGCGGGCTCTTGCTGGTCCGTGGACTGCAAAAATATTAGAGATGGAAGATGAACATGCCGATTATGAGCAATTAAAAGATTATATTAGCGGACATGCTAACAAAAGATACATATATGATGGTATGATAGACAATGGTTTTGCCTGGGCAGGTCAAGTAACAGGTTTAATTCATGATATTCCAAGTGCAGAGCAGCTTATGTCACGGATGATAAGCGAAGCCGAAAGTCTAAGGCAAAGATGGAGTCAATAAACCATTCAACATGAAAAGGCAGGTGAGGACCTTTGGAATATCAATATCCAATTCAGCCTGATTGGAGCACGACTGAAATTATTGATGTTATTGCATTTTTCCAATCAATTGAAAAAGCGTATGAGAGCGGGATCAGCCGAGAAGCATTAATGAATGCCTATCGGAGATTTAAAGAGATTGTCCCGAGCAAAGCAGAAGAAAAAAATCTTTGTGATGATTTTGAGGAAATGAGCGGTTATTCTTCCTATCGTGCCATCAAAAAGGGAAGAGAAAGCAGCGACTCTGATAAAATTAAAATGTAGGCTCTTTTAAACGATTGCTGTAAATACAATAGCTTCAATCGTTATATCAGGGGAAACTTCGAGAATTTTGTTTAGAATAGAGCACGGCTTCTATGTCTATCTGCGGAAAACAACAATCTAGGGAACACTGCTAAAAAGCAAAAGGACGGCACATGCCGTCCTTTTGCTTTTTCAAGTGATAAGATAGTATACTCTAGCTCCAATACTCAGCTCCTCGCTGCCTGCGCTAAATGGGAGCTTGCGCTTTTCTCATGAAGAAACTGCTGCTTTATGTGCAAGATTATATAGAGGAAGAAGCGTTTTAAATGCCTTTTCTACAGTCTGCGTGAATTCTTTTCCAGACATTTTTACAGCGTCCTCCCGGACAATTTTTAATCCGCATAATAATTCAGCTTTTTTTACAGTCCGCAGTCTTTCAAACAATTTTTGAAAATCTTTAGGACCGAGGTCTTTTTGTACCATCACTTCTGGTTTCGTATGATCTGAAGACCACACATAATTCTGTGGGATATCTGATTGGATTTTTTTCCAATTTTTTGCAAGCTCTGCCCCATATTGATCTTTGATTGGAGATTCGTAAATAACTGCAAACCAAACGAAGGCATGAGTTTCCCACAAGCCAATTTGAAAATGGGGAAGCATCTTATAGCCGCGCTTATTGCCTGCAAAAGCAACCCATGTATCTTTAGGCGGATTCACAGATCTGCGGGCATGTTTTGCAACATGTGCAAACATTTCTTCTCCCGTTAAGCCTGATAATTCTGGAGAAAACATCTCACCAAGCTGTTCAAGTTTAGGTCTTACTGTTTTAATTAATGCTTCCATTCTTTCATCTAAGCCCTGAATGGTAAAAACCTTAAAATCATCTTCGGTAAATCCTTTAAATTCCATACTGCTACCTCCTGATCATGCTGCATGGAAATAGTTTAGCATATCATTCAGCACATTCGAAAGAAACATGCACGTTTCGACATTCATTAAATGTGGTATTAAATAAATAATTAGGTGAATACACAATTTTAACATCCAAGTTGCATCCTATTTTCAAGTGTCATATCATATATAAAAATATCTGAAAATTAAGTTAAATGATGGTCGCTGGAAAACAAAAATAGACATTTTTTGAAAGGGGCGGTAGAAAGATGAAGCAAATTGTTAAAACTACAGGACAAAAGGAATATGATAATCGCATTGGGGTGCTGAAACTTGAGTTGGATTATGAATTGGCCACCCTTTATGACGCAATGAGCCAAAACGATGAAACGAAAAAGAATGAATGCAAACGTAAGCTTGAAAGACTTAGAAAAGAATGGATTCGTTTAAAAGCTTAAATGTATCATACGTAGCGAACCTCGTATAAGGGTTCGTTTTTATCTGATTAAATACATACTTTGCAAAAATAGCCTTTTCTTGCTTTCCATAATTTCCTTAAGTATCCTATAAACATAGATACTTTTCTACATAGAAAGAAGGTTTTAACATGGCAAATTGGGCAGACATCGAACAGCATGCAAAATCATGGATATATGAAGCTGGCGAAAAAATAAGACAATCCTTTCAAAACGAACTGTCGATTCAGACAAAATCAAATCCAGATGATTTAGTTACCAATATGGATAAAGAAACCGAGCAGTATTTAATTTCGAAAATCAATGAAACCTACCCTGAACATCGTATTCTTGGGGAAGAGGGTTTTGGGAATGAAATTCAATCTTTAGAAGGTATTGTATGGATTGTTGACCCAATCGATGGAACGATGAACTTTGTTCATCAGCAGCGGAATTTTGCCATTTCAATCGGTATTTATGAAGATGGAATAGGAAAAATAGGTTTAATCTATGATGTTGTTCATGATGAGCTTTATCATGCTGTTCGAGGCAATGGCGCATATATGAATGACATCAGGCTCCCTAAACTGAAAGATGTCCCTTTAAATGAAGCTGTCATTGCACTTAATGCAACATGGGTGATGGAGAATCGGCGCATTGATCACAATTTATTGATTCCTATTGCAAAAGCTGTAAGAGGCACACGCTCTTATGGATCGGCTACTCTGGAATTTGCATACGTAGCCTCAGGCAGGCTTGATGCATATATCACGCTCAGACTTGCTCCCTGGGATTTTGCCGCTGGTTTGATATTGCTTGAGGAAGTTGGGGCAAGTGCAACAACTTTAAAGGGAGAAAAGATCAGCCTTCTTGGCCAAAACAGTATATTTGTTGCAAAGAAGGGAATTCATTCGACCATATTAAAGGATTATCTCCATAAATAGATGATAAAGAATCGGCTATTAACGGAAGCGGACTATTCTTTTTTTAGAGAATTAATTACGGATAGCGAGATGTGGATGCAGGAAGAATGCACACCAGATCAGCTTGAAGAATATTTGCTCTCTTATAAAATGTATAATGGCAATTGGTCTGTATGGACGAAGGAAAATGAGAAAGCCGGAATCTCCTTTCATATTGAATGGTCACCGTCAAACGAAAAACCTTGGCTTGGAACCATCCTAATTCATAAAAAGTTTCGGCACGGAGGGCTGGCTAAAGAAGTCATAACCCAAATTTCAGATGAATTAAAACGAAAAGGGCATAAGGCGCTTTTTGCAGGCTGTCCTCTTGCACAGCTGGAATGGCTGCAATTTTTAGGCGCCAGCGGGTTTGAGCAGCTGAAAATGGAGAAGAACACGAATGGCAGTGACTATATGATTTTAGTGAAACCAGTTTGACCCCATAATCTGGGGTCTTTTAATTGGTGAAATTTAAATAAGCTTGGAGAAATTCATCCAAGCTTCTAATTAAAGCAGACCTTTATCACGCATTTTCTTTTTAGTGGCAAAGCCAAATCCCATTGCTGCAATCAGGGCAATAATCGATATTAAAATTCCTAATATGCTTCTTTCACCAACGGCAATACCGATGCAGATCATGGATCCGGCTGCGATTAATGCTAAAAGAAAGAAAACCCATTTTCCGGATTTCATTAAAATTTCATCCCTTTCGTAAACCGCTTGAACAATTAATTTTTGTCCCTTTTATCAGTTTACATAAAATGATTTCTTTTTTCTACAAAAGTTTGTGGTATAATACATAAGGTTATTTTATTTTTTAGGAGATGAAAATGTGAAACTTCGAAATGATATTCGAAACATTGCTATTATTGCCCACGTAGACCACGGAAAAACGACTCTTGTCGACAAAATGCTTCATCAGGCAGGTACGTTCCGTGCGAACGAACAAGTTGCTGAAAGAGCGATGGATTCCAATGATTTAGAGCGCGAGCGCGGAATCACGATCTTAGCAAAAAATACGGCAATTAATTATAAAGATACACGCATCAATATTATGGATACACCTGGACATGCTGACTTTGGCGGAGAAGTAGAACGGATCATGAAAATGGTTGACGGCGTTTTACTTGTTGTTGACGCTTATGAAGGCTGTATGCCGCAAACACGTTTTGTTCTGAAAAAAGCGCTTGAGCAAAATTTAACGCCAATCGTAGTAGTTAACAAAATTGACCGTGATTTTGCCCGTCCAGAGGAAGTAGTGGATGAAGTTCTAGACTTATTTATTGAACTTGATGCATCAGAAGAGCAGCTTGAGTTCCCGGTTATCTTCGCTTCAGCTATGAATGGCACAGCGAGCACAAGCCCGGACCCTGCTGATCAGGAAGAAAACATGGTTTCATTGTTTGATTCTATTGTTGAGCATATTCCTGCTCCAGTTGATAATACAGATGAGCCTCTTCAATTCCAGGTAGCTCTTCTTGATTACAACGATTATGTTGGACGTATCGGAATCGGCCGCGTATTCCGCGGAACGATGGAAGTTGGCCAGCAGGTATCATTAATGAAGATTGATGGTTCTTTCAAGAACTTCCGTGTAACAAAATTATTCGGTTTCCAAGGTTTAAAGCGTATAGAAATTGAAAGCGCAAAAGCAGGAGATCTAGTAGCAGTTTCCGGAATGGAAGATATCAACGTAGGGGAAACGGTTTGCCCGGTAGAGCATCAGGAAGCATTGCCAATTCTTCGTATCGATGAGCCGACTCTTCAAATGACGTTTGTTGTAAACAACAGCCCATTTGCAGGCCGCGAAGGAAAATATGTCACTTCACGTAAAATTGAAGAGCGTTTAATGGCTCAATTACAGACAGATGTAAGTTTACGTGTTGAAAACACAGAATCTCCGGATGCCTGGATCGTATCAGGCCGCGGAGAGCTTCACCTTTCAATTTTAATCGAGAACATGCGCCGCGAAGGCTACGAGCTTCAAGTTTCTAAACCTGAAGTTATCGTTAAAGAAATTGATGGAGTCAGATGTGAGCCAGTTGAACGCGTTCAAATTGATGTACCTGAAGAGCATACTGGTTCTGTTATGGAATCAATTGGTGCCCGCAAAGGTGAAATGCTTGATATGATTAACAACGGTAACGGTCAAGTTCGACTAATTTTTAACGTGCCTGCACGCGGATTAATTGGATACTCTACAGAATTCATGTCAATCACTCGCGGTTTCGGCATCATCAACCACACATTTGACAGCTATCAGCCAATGCAGCCAGGTCAAGTAGGCGGACGACGTCAAGGCGTACTGATTTCTATGGAAAACGGAAAATCAACAACTTACGGTATCCAAGGTGTTGAAGACCGCGGAATTATTTTCCTTGACGCGGGTAAAGATGTGTATGAAGGCATGATCGTTGGAGAGCACAATCGTGAAAATGATCTAGTCGTCAACATCTGCAGAATGAAGCAGCAAACAAATATCCGTTCTGCAAATAAAGACCAAACAAGCACAATGAAAAAACCTCGCATCATGTCACTAGAAGAATCTCTTGAATACTTGAACGATGATGAGTACTGTGAGCTTACTCCAACATCCATTCGTTTAAGAAAGAAAATTCTTGATAAAAATGAGCGTGAAAAACAAGCTAAGAAGAAAAAATTAGCTGGCTTGCTTTAAGATATAGACCCTAGACATGCAATGGAGGGGAATATGGGATGGACGTATACGAAAGTATGTGGCCGGTTGCCTATGCGATTTATACAGGAACCGATCCTGATACACAAACAGGGGCGAATATTTTATATTTGGTCATTCTCGGATTATCAATAATTGTATTTAAGCTGGGGTTTGCAAAAAAGCTTCCCCTCTTGAAGGCAATTGTCATTTACCTGTTCTTGATGCTCGGCTGTACTGTCTTAACGTTTTTAGGTGCATTTCTTCCAGTAGCTGAAGGTTTGATTGTAGCTGACTTGATTTTAATTATTTATAAGATCCGGCTGCATCAATCCAAAAAATCTGAACGGAATGAAGCGACATGAGTTCTCTTCAGGACTCGCTTTATAATTGGCTGTCAATTAAAGTTGTTGCAGATGCACGTCCAGATGATACGGCTGCAATTGATACGTTTATGCTGTTTGACGAATTGCTCAAGGAAAATCATGCGTTGACTGACTTAACGATTCATAAGGATGATGGAATGTATCTTGTCCGCTATCAAATAGACGGAGAATCGAAAACATCAAGATTCCCAGTAGAACTCATCGACAGCATGATCGATCAAATACAGGCAGAACCTGAAAAATATAAGAATTTCCAATAAAAAAACACCTCATTGAGGTGTTTTTTTATTGATAAAATGTTCTGAACAAGCAAGCACGGCAGCGAATAGAATATGGCCTGCTGTCCACCATCCTATTGAAGGATAATCGTTAAAGGCTGGTGTTTCTTTTTTCGCCAAAGATGTAAGAGGAAAGTACAAAAAGATGGCTGGAACGGTTAAGGCCATTGCTGCAAGTCCTTTTTTCACCTTAAATTGAATCCTGAAAAAATACAGGATGTAAACATAAAGAATTCCGATGGATGAAGCAACTGCTAAATGCATATTAAATTCTATTATCTCAGGAAGTAGACTGCTGTATATAAAATCCACATTGAGCAATAATACATATACTTTTTGACCAGTCATTGCTTCGATTCCTTTTAAAAAGAGACTAAGAGCGGTTCCGGTGATCAAGCCTGCTAGAACCCCTCTAAAAAGCACTACCAGTTGTCCTCTGTTTTCTTATCTCGATACAGTCTGAAATTTCCTGTATTTGCCCGTTCTATTGTCCGGTTTTCAATGCGATTATCACATTCAGCACACATGTATGTATGGATTGGGCGATTCCTAAGCCGTTTTGCCTGCAGCGTTTCATCTTCAATCGTTTCTACTTTATCGCACAAAACACATTTTACTCTCATTTGACACCTCATCATTCATATATTTTTTCTGCGTTTCAGGTTATTTCAAAAGAAATATGTTTTACTGTTGGAAAGGAAAAAGAAAAAAAGGTATGATAGCATTATACAACTTTAATGGAGGGAAGAAAATGGCTAATAAGGTAGAAACAAAATTGATTCAGCCTTTGTTTGACAATCTCCAAAAAGAAAGATTTGCACTGTTTACAACACTAGATCATGAAACTGGATCACCGAATGTTTCAGCCGTTTCATGGGTGTATGCACCTGATCAAGAAAGGGTTTACCTTGCAGTCGACAACAGATCCCGCATTGCCGATAACATTAAAAAGCATCCTGCTGCTGCTATTACCTTGCTTGCGAATGAATCTACATATTCCATTAACGGAAATGCACACGTAAAAATAGAAAAATTAGAATCTGTTCCGCTAAAACTGGCTCTTATTGAACTGAAAATTTCAGAAGTAAGAGATGTTATGTTTTACGGTTCAAAAATATCTTCTGAACCAGCATATGAAAAAACATATGATGAAAAAGCAGCTGCTAAGCTCGACAGCCAGGTTTTAGAAGCAATGAAAAAAGCTTAGACAGATGTAATCTAAGCTTTTTTCGTTTATATTTTTTGCTCATAGCACCTATTCAAAATGAAACAATATGTCACTGTTTTTTTTCTCAATTTTGTTTTAAATGATTTTTTGATTGGTCTTCTTGTTCACGGTCAAGTTCTTTTTGCTGATTGTTATTCAATTGATCTTTATCTTGTTCAGTAGGTTTATTTTCCTGGTTATCGAGCATATCATTCGGTATCTCTGGCATAACCCGACCTACGATAGCTGCAAGTTCATCAAGGATGCCACCAACAGGTCTTCCTTCTTGAAGATCTTTGCCCATCTCGCGTAAGCGGACAGTTGTATCAGCATCAGCAATGATGACGGCATTTGCTCCGTATGGATCGTGCTGAATGCTTTCAGCTACAGCATATTTAATGGATTCGACTTTGTTTCGATCAAGCTTTGAATTAACATCAATGCCTACGACTGCGTATTTACCAAGAACAACGGCGCTGACATCATTTACACCTGGTACTCGGCCTGCAAGGTCAACAAGGCGTCTTGAAATTTGCTCTCCTGATTTTTTTTGAACAGGATCATTGATCGAGTTTTCCACATTGATCGGTTTTCCATTGTATTCATCAGGCGCTTCACCTTGTGAGCCTTCATTTGTAGAGCATGCAGACAGAGCCAGCAGAAAAAACAGTGCTAAGAAACCATATTTACGCATGAAATCACTCCTTTTTAGGTCATGCTTTTTAATAATATTGTCTAATAAATCTTCTATCTTTATGCACCATTTCATATATTTTAGCAACGCTTCAATTACAGCTTGATTATTTTTGTATGACCGATATGTGCTACATTCTATAAAAACCGGTACTAGGTAGGAGGCGGAAGGTTGAGTAAAATCTATGTTTTGGATACGAATGTCTTACTGCAAGATCCGAATTCCATTTTTTCTTTTGAAGAAAACGAGGTAGTCATTCCCGCGGTCGTTCTTGAAGAGGTCGATTCTAAAAAGCGGTATATGGATGAAATAGGACGTAATGCAAGACATGTTTCCAAACTGATTGATAGCCTAAGGCTGATTGGAAAGCTGCATGAAAAAATACCTTTGCCAAGCGGAGGATTTTTAAGAATTGAGTTGAATCATCGCTCCTTTCATGAACTTCAGGAAATTTTTATAGAAAAAACAAATGATAATCGTATATTGGCAGTTGCTAAAAATTTATCACTTGAAGAAGAAACCACTGAAAACGGAAGGCCTGTTATTTTAGTAAGCAAAGATACGCTTGTCAGAGTAAAAGCGGATGCCATTGGTTTGATTGCAGAGGATTTCCTCAGTGATCGGGTAGTGGAAATTGATCGAATTTATACAGGATACCTTGATTTGTATATAAACGGAGATGATTTAAACCGTTTTTACGAAAAAAACGAATTGGTTCTATCAGAAGTTACCAATCATCCTTTTTATCCAAATCAGTTCGTTGTGATGAAAAATGCGTTAGGCGGTTCTGCATCTGCTATTGGAACAGTTGATAAATCGGGTAAAAAAGTGAAGCGGCTTGTGTTTGACCATGATCATATTTGGGGAATCCGTCCGAGAAATGTGCAGCAGACGATGGCAATGGAACTTCTATTGCGCAACGATCTGCCATTGGTTACTTTAATTGGAAAAGCAGGCACAGGGAAAACATTGCTCGCTTTAGCAGCAGGTTTAATGCAAACGGAGGATTTAAAGTCCTTTAAGAAATTGCTTGTCGCAAGGCCAATTGTCCCTGTCGGCAAAGATATCGGATACTTGCCTGGTGAAAAACAGGAAAAATTAAGGCCGTGGATGCAGCCGATTTATGATAATTTAGAGTATCTTTTCAATGCAAAAAAACCTGGAGAGCTTGATGCTATTTTGGCGGGAATGGGTTCAATAGAAGTTGAAGCGTTAACCTATATTCGCGGCAGAAGCATTCCTGAACAGTTCATCATTATTGATGAGGCGCAAAATCTAACAAAGCATGAGGTAAAGACAATTTTGACGAGAGTTGGGGAAAAGAGCAAAATTGTATTAATGGGAGATCCAGAACAAATTGATCATCCATACCTTGATGAATATAACAATGGACTGACATATGTAGTAGAGAAATTTAAAGACCAGAATATTGCAGGGCATGTCAGGCTTGTAAAAGGAGAACGTTCGGGTTTAGCCCAGCTTGCTGCAGACTTACTGTAATAATGAAATGCTGTGTTCGTGTATGCTGAAGTTTTTCGTAAACATAAAAACCCAATGAAAAAAGCCGCTGATTCATCAGCGGCTTTTTTACAATTTCACCCCATCTAAACAACTACTCGATGATTATTTCTCTCGTTTTAACAAATGGATTTTCTTTATTGCTTCCATCTCCATAATAAAGAGTGACTGGACCTTCATCGGATAATGGTTTTCCGTTTTTGCTGAATCCTAAGATAACGGTGGATGCTTCTTCCAAAGACATTTTTATTTCGCCGTTTTCCGTTTTAAAAACCACATACTTTGCATGAGGTAAAGGTTCTGCATTTTTTAAAAATGGAAGAAATGGAATACCGAATGTTCCGTTTATGATTTTTTCTTTTTCAAACCTCTTCTTTGTTTTTTCTGAAGGTATTTGTGCCCCTTCTCTAATTTCCTTGTCCCAATGTTTTGATACAGCCTTTGTATACTCTTCTAATTCATTGATTTCCAATTTGTTTTCCTCAAAATATACAGTCAGATCGACTTTTCTGTCATCGAAAATCCATACACCCGGGTCGAGCGTTATTGGAAAGGCAACATTTCCTTTGATCATGATGATTGAATCCATTGCTACACTCCCTTTCATAGAAAGTATAAGCGCTTTCTGAGATTTTGTCATGCGGCATGGATGCTGTTCAATTGGGCAAACTAACACCTCAAACTTACCCTAAAGAGGTGAACGGAAAAATGCCATGTCAAACAAACGAGGAATTGGAACAGCTTGTGGAGATAGCAAGGCAAGAAACAAAAAAAGGGAAGATTGCAGATTATATTCCTGCTCTCGCAAAAGCTGAAGAAGATGATTTATCGGTCGCCATTTATCATGTGGAAAATACTTGTATGTCGGCAGGAGATATAGAAAAAAGCTTTACCCTCCAAAGCATTTCCAAAGTGCTTACGCTTGCTCTCGTTCTTATGGATCATGGTCATTCTTATGTGTTTAATAAAGTTGGGATGGAGCCTACGGGAGATCCGTTTAATTCAATCGTAAAGCTTGAAACACATGAAAAACAGCGTCCTCTCAATCCGATGATTAATGCAGGTGCACTTGCTGTTACAAACATGATCAAAGGAGCTGACAAAGAAGAAAAGCTGAACCGTTTTTTAGAGTTTACAAAAGAATTAACATTCAATAAAGAAATTAAAGTATGTCAGGAGATCGCTTCCTCTGAATTTGAGACGGCATGGCTGAACCGTTCGCTATGCTATTTCATGAAAAAGGATGGAATTATAGATGGACAAGTAGATGATTTAATCGATTTATATTCAAAACAATGTGCCGTACAAATGCACAGTTTAGATCTGGCGAAAATAGGGGCGGTTTTTGCTCTTGACGGCAAGCACCCCCAAACAGAGAAGCAGATCATCCCAAAGGATATCGCCCGCATATGCAAAACATTCATGGTAACATGCGGCATGTACAATGCTTCAGGTGAATTTGCAATAAATGTAGGCATACCTGCTAAAAGCGGTGTATCTGGAGGGATAATGGGAATTGTCCCTTATCACTTTGGAATTGGAATTTTTGGACCTTCACTTGATGAAAAAGGAAATAGTATAGCTGGCATAAAGCTGCTGCATTTATTATCAGAAAAGTATGAATTAAGTATTTTTTGATATTGTTTAAAGTTGGATTCATACTCTTCGGAAGACTGTCTTGTTTTTTCTTGATTTTTTACTGTTTTCCCTATAATATTAATAGATAGATTAGGGTAATTGCTCGGGAACGGAGGGGTTCAATTGGCGTCTGAGATTGCAATTGATCATCGAGAAAAAGCACTTGCGCTTTTAAAGGCTGATGCTGATAAAATTATGAAGCTGATTCAAGTCCAAATGGACAATTTGACGATGCCTCAATGTCCTCTTTATGAAGAGGTTTTAGATACACAAATGTTTGGATTATCAAGAGAAATTGATTTTGCTGTCAGGCTGAATCTTATCGATGAACGCGAAGGTAAAGCATTGCTAGATACACTTGAGAGAGAATTATCAGCTCTGCATGAAGCGTTCACAAAGAAATAATAAAAAAACTCAAACTGTTTTGATACAGTTTGAGTTTTTTTATAAAGACTCTTTACGGGACATTGCTGCTATAGATAGGCCTTAAAAAATCTAGGTTTTCAGTATGTACAGGATCCGAGATAGTCCTGTCTTTTTGAGGAATAGAGCACAGACGAGAACGTAGTGCGTGTGCAAAATTCATACGCCATCCAACAATCAAAGCAATTACAGAATTTATAAATAATAGGGAACAGAGCTAAAGACCTACATACTTTTTTAACTTGTTTATCCGCCTTTAGGTAGGTTAACATTAAGCGTGCCTTGATATAACAGAAGGAATTTCAGCTTTTATATCGAATTTCTTACTTAGAAAATAAATTCACCCGAGAATGCAGCAACTTGTTAGGATAGGAAGCGATAAAATGATAAAAAAAATACTAAAATCATATGATTATTCACTCATACTTGCCATGCTTCTTTTGTGCGGCTTTGGACTTGTGATGGTGTACAGCTCAAGTATGATAGCTGCAGTTGCAAGGTGGAACTATGAAAGTGATCACTTTTTTCAAAGACAGGCCATCTTTATTGCATTAGGTCTTGTATTCTTTTGTATAACGATGTTTTTTCCATACAGAGCTTATTTAAATCGATTTTTCATAAGAAGTGTTGTGCTTGTCTCCATATTAATGCTTCTTGCACTTTTTGTATTTGGATCGATTAAAGGCGGGGCTAGAGGATGGTTTTCTCTGTTTGGTTTTAGTCTCCAGCCTGCTGAATTTGTGAAGCTGAGTGTCATCATTTATTTAGCAGCTGTCTATGAAAAAAAACAATCATACATAAATCACTTCGGAAGAGGGGTTTTACCTCCTATCATATTTACAGGTTTTATCTGTATATTGATTATTTTGCAGCCTGATATTGGTTCAGCTTCTATTATAGCGATGATCGCTCTTTCAATGGTTATTTGCTCTGGACTTGGCATGAAGAATATATTTAAGCTTATTATACTTGGTGCTGCATGTCTTGTAGCAATAAGTCCATTGCTTTTGCTGAAGTGGGACAAGATTTTCACAACTGAGAGAATAAGCCGTTTTGCAGGATTCATGGATCCGTTTGCTGATGCGGGAGACTCTGGGTTTCATTTAATAAATTCCTACTATGCGATTGCTTCTGGGGGACTTACAGGACTTGGTTTAGGGGAAAGTGTTCAGAAATATGGGTATTTGCCTGAATCGCACACTGACTTTATTTTAGCGATTATCTCAGAGGAGCTGGGGATTTTTGGAGTTCTTTTCGTCCTTGTTTTGCTTGCATTTATTGTTTTAAAAGGGTTTCAAGTTGCAAGACATTGTGAAGATGCGTTTGGGACCTTATTAGCGATTGGCGTTTCAAGTATGATAGGTATTCAGACCGCAATAAATGTATGCGGGTTAACCGGATTATTGCCGATAACTGGTGTTACACTGCCGTTTATTAGCTATGGGGGATCTTCTATGCTTCTCTTAATGCTTTCCATAGGGATTCTTGTCAATATTTCTATGTTTGTGAAATTTAGAGCTGTACATCAGAAATCTGATTCCAAACCAGCAGGAGAAAGTACAGGCAGTCCAGCAACAATTTAACAGATTAAAAGTGTTATACTAATTATAAATGTGTTATACTTTTATTATTGCAAATGATGAAGCCTAAGGGGGATTTCCTATGTCGCAGAAAAAAATTCAGAAAATACTTGTAGCTAACCGCGGTGAAATTGCCATTCGAGTATTCCGTGCCTGCACGGAGCTAAATATTCGGACAGTTGCTATTTATTCAAAAGAAGACTCTGGTTCATTTCATCGGTATAAAGCAGATGAAGCATACATAGTCGGCGAAGGGAAAAAACCAATCGACGCATATTTAGACATTGATGGCATTATTGAGATTGCAAAAGCAAATAATGTTGATGCGATACACCCTGGATATGGGTTCCTATCAGAGAATATCCATTTTGCAAGACGGTGTGAAGATGAAGGAATCATATTTATTGGTCCTAAATCGAAGCATCTTGATATGTTTGGAGATAAAGTAAAAGCCAGACGTCAGGCTGAAATGGCTGAGATCCCTGTCATTCCTGGAAGTAATGGTCCTGTTCAAAGTCTTGAAGAGGTTGTTGAATTTGGAAAAGAGAACGGCTATCCATTTATTATTAAGGCTTCTCTAGGCGGAGGCGGCCGGGGGATGAGAATTGTCAGAAGCCAGGCTGGTGTGAAAGAATCATATGAACGTGCCAAATCAGAAGCTAAAGCCGCATTTGGAAATGATGAAGTATATGTAGAAAAGCTTATCGAAAATCCTAAACACATCGAAGTGCAGATCCTTGGTGATGAACACGGCAATATAATTCATTTATTTGAACGTGATTGTTCCGTTCAAAGGCGTCATCAAAAAGTTGTTGAAGTTGCTCCAAGTGTTTCTGTCAACGAAAAGCTCAGACAGGAAATTTGTGATGCAGCTGTTAAACTAATGGAAAAAGTTGACTATGTAAATGCAGGAACCGTTGAGTTTTTAGTTGCAGGCGGTGAATTTTTCTTTATCGAAGTCAACCCTCGAGTTCAAGTAGAGCATACCATTACGGAAATGGTGACAGGTATTGACATCGTTCAAACTCAAATCATGGTTGCACAAGGATATAAGCTTCATGGGAAAAACATTGGAATTCCAGCCCAGGATCAAATCAGGGTAACAGGCTATGCGATTCAATCCCGTGTTACGACAGAAGATCCATTGAATAACTTTATGCCGGATACAGGGAAAATCATGGCGTATCGCTCAGGCGGCGGATTTGGAGTAAGGCTTGATGCTGGAAACGGTTTCCAGGGCGCTGTTATTACACCGCATTATGATTCCTTGCTTGTTAAGCTTTCGACTCAGGCGCTTACCTTTGAGCAGGCTGCAGCAAAAATGATCAGAAACTTAAGAGAATTCCGTATTAGAGGGATCAAAACCAATATTCCATTCCTGGAAAATGTAATTAAGCATGAAAAATTCATGTCAGGCGAATATGATACATCATTCATTGATTCATCGCCAGAGCTATTCGTGTTTCCAAAAAGAAAAGACCGCGGTTCGAAAATGCTTTCCTATATTGGAAATGTTACAGTCAACGGGTTCCCTGGCATTGGGAAGAAAAAGAAGCCAGTCTTTGATAAGCCGTTCGTTCCAAAGGTAAAATATTCTGAGCCTATTCAAAACGGAACAAAGCAAATCCTTGATGAGCAAGGTCCAGAAGGTCTTGTCAAATGGCTGAATGCTCAAAACGAAGTGCTGCTTACGGATACAACATTCCGTGACGCACATCAGTCATTGCTGGCGACACGCTTGCGGACTACTGACATTAAACATATTGCAGAGCCGACTGCAAGACTGCTTCCAAACTTGTTTTCGCTTGAAATGTGGGGCGGAGCAACATTTGATGTTGCATACAGATTCTTGAAAGAGGATCCATGGGACCGATTATTAACAGTAAGACAGCAGGTTCCTAATGTTTTGCTGCAAATGCTCCTTAGAGCATCTAACGCAGTAGGGTATAAAAACTATCCTGACAATGTAATAGAGGAATTCGTTGAAAAATCTTCCCACGCGGGAATTGATGTCTTCCGTATTTTTGACAGCCTGAACTGGGTTGAAGGAATGCGTCCGGCAATTGAAGCCGTAAGAAATTCAAATAAAATTGCCGAAGCTGCCATTTGCTATACAGGAGATATTTTAGATCCAACACGACGTAAATATAATTTAGAGTATTATAAAAATTTGGCAAAAGAATTAGAAGAATCCGGCTCACATATTTTAGGTATAAAAGATATGGCCGGTTTGCTTAAACCTCAGGCTGCCTATGAATTAATATCGGCATTAAAGGAAACAATCTCAATTCCAATCCACTTGCATACACATGATACAAGCGGGAACGGTATTTTCACTTATGCAAAAGCGATTGAAGCTGGAGTGGATGTTGTGGATGTAGCTGTGAGCTCCATGTCTGGATTAACATCTCAGCCGAGTGCAAACTCTCTATATCATGCTATGCAGGGAATGAAACATAGTCCAAAAGTTGATATCGAAGCTTTAGAACAGCTTTCCCAATATTGGGAGGGGGTACGCCACTACTATCAAGATTTTGAGAGCGGTATGAATTCACCTCATTCTGAAGTGTACATGCATGAGATGCCGGGCGGACAATACAGCAACCTGCAGCAGCAGGCAAAAGCGGTTGGACTGGATGATCGCTGGAACGAAGTAAAGGAAATGTACCGACGTGTAAACGATATGTTTGGAGATTTAGTAAAAGTGACGCCATCATCGAAAGTGGTTGGAGACATGGCACTCTTTATGGTCCAAAATAACCTGATTGAAGATGATATCTACGACCGCGGGGAAACACTTGATTTCCCAGACTCAGTTATAGAATTGTTTGAAGGGTACCTTGGACAGCCTCATGGCGGATTCCCGAAAGAACTTCAGCGCATTATTTTAAAAGGCCGTGAACCTATTTCAGTAAGGCCAGGAGAATTGCTGGAGCCAATCAATTTTAACGCACTGAAAGAAGAGCTTTTCCAAAGCTTAAACAGGCAGGTTACAAGCTTTGATGCAATAGCTCATGCTCTTTATCCAAAAGTATTTATGGACTATGCAAAAACATTTGAACAATATGGAGATATCTCTGTATTGGATACACCGACATTTTTATATGGTATGAGACTCGGAGAAGAAATTGAAGTTGAGATTGAGCAAGGGAAAACATTAATTGTGAAGCTTGTGTCAATCGGAGAGCCTCAGCCTGATGGAACTCGAGTTGTGTATTTTGAATTAAATGGACAGCCTCGTGAGGTAGTTATCAGAGATGAAAATATTAAAGCGACCGTTACTGCAAAAATGAAAGCTGATAAAAGCAACAAAGACCATATTGGAGCTACAATGCCTGGTACAGTAATAAAAGTACTCGTTGAAAAAGGCGAAAAAGTCAGCAAGGGTGACCATCTGCTGTTAACAGAAGCAATGAAAATGGAAACAACAGTCCAAGCTCCATTCTCAGGAACGATTAAAGACATTCATGTATCAAATGGGGAAGCCATTCAAACGGGTGACTTGCTGATAGAATTAAGTCTTTAAAAATAGGATTATGCTGCCGTTTTTAACAAGAATACTGGAAAATCCCCTTTGCCTGATAGGCAAGGGGGATTTTTTATATGGGTGAAAATTAGTTATTTAAATTTATCAGTGTAAATAGAAGATTTATCAGTTTACATGGCTGGTTTATCAATGAAACAATTCTCAACACAAATGCACTGCTTGCTGCTAATTGGAATATCGGAAAAGATTGTCCGCTTCCATCAATAGACCACAGCGAGATGTTTAAAAAATATAAAAAGAATTATGTTCTCAATGATTGATACTTTGCGAATGGTTATTACTAATGAACAAAGTTCTCGGTCTTGCTCTTTTCCTCAAATTTGAATTTGGACGCCGCAAATATAATAAAAAATCAAAAAACCGATTTTTTGCCGACTAGCTATAGCAGCAATGTGTACGAAAAGAACCTAAAAAAAGAAAGAGGGGCGATTGGACGCCTCTCTCTCAGTCTACATAGCTTTTTTATTTCCTTTTGATGAATGGGCCTGACGGTTCATTTTATTTCTGCTGAGCAGCAAAATAAAATAGCTCAGGACTCCGAATAAGCAAGAAATGATTAATGCATGAGCAAGTGCGACAGACAAATTTAAACCAGTCAGTACTACTAACGCTCCAGATATGACTTGTAATGAAACAAGTGTAAATGCAATCATCCAGCCATAATAAACGACTCTTTGATGTTTGTAGTGTTTAATAGCTGTATATGCTGCGACTGCAATCCATATAAAGATCAACGCAGCTGCAAATCTATGGCCCATCTGTATCCATTCGTGAAGCGTCGCAGGAAGCCCATATGGTCTATTGCTGCACATTGGCCAGTTTGGACATGCAAGACTTGCTCCTTTATGTCTTACATATGCGCCTGTATAAACCACAATGTAAGTGTAAGAAATAATGCCGATCATATGGAACTTCATTCTTTTATCAATAATCAGAGATTCTGTATTGAATTTCTTATCAACTTCAAAGATAAGAAGAGTAAGCAGCAGAACGGATGCAAATGATATTAAGGATATTCCGAAATGCAGAGCAAGTACGGCATCGGATTGCCCCCACTTAACTGCAGCAGCTCCGATCAATGCCTGCAGGATAAGAAAGAATAATGACACGCCTGCCAGAAATTTTGTTTCTCGTTTATATCCAATTAAAATCCACGATGAAACAGCTAAGAGAAGGACGAAAATGCCGGCAAGTCCGCTTACAGCACGGTGACTGAGCTCAATGACCAGTTCAGGTGTAATATCTGATGGAATAAGCTGACCATGGCATAATGGCCATGAATCGCCGCATCCTGCTCCGGATTCTGTTTTTGTAACTAATGCTCCTCCTAATAATACGAAAAGCATGATGATTGTTGTGAGCACGCCTAACCACTTTAATGCTCGTTGCAAGATGTTCACCTTCTTATTTGTAATAATATGTTTAGCAGAATCGACAAAAATCTGCGCATTCCGCATTTCATGGCACAGAAACAACGGTCGATCAAGCAGCAAATAATATGTCAGTACGTATCCCTTATTATTATAGTAATAAAACAGATACTTTGAAAAGGTATAAAAAGAATGAATCTATTGCTCATGTTTTTTCGCAAAAGATTCCATATTCTATAAAAATTTTCTAATAGTTATGATAGAATGTTATCGTGGTCAAAAAGTTATGCCATCATTTGTTAGAGTATCAGTGAATGGACTTCTTTTCAATCGATTAGCCGGCGGTTAAGATCTGCTTCACAATTTCGACATAACTTCTTCATAATTTGTTCACAAAACATTGTCTGATTATGGTTTAATATCAAGAAGGAGCATTTTGTAAAAATTGTTTTATTTAGTATGATGTCAGTAGTGAAAAAAGTTCACGCCGGCACCTATTACATAGATTTGCATTGAAAAGGAGGTCTCATAAGATGCCTGATTCAAGGACCTTATCAGAAAAGCAGCTTACAGAAAATCGGCCTCAAGACATCCATGATACGACAGCTCTCAAAGACTTTTTAAGTCTTATTAAAATGGGGATTGTCAATTCTAATATGATTACGACTTTTACTGGATTGTGGCTGGCATTGCATTTTACAGGACAAAGCTTCCTGCAAAATATAGACAGCGTTTTGTTTGTTTTATTTGGTTCCGCTTTAATTATTGCCGGCTCATGCGCAATCAATAATTATTACGACCGTGATATCGATCATATCATGGAAAGAACAAAAACAAGACCGACAGTTACAGGCAAAATGGTCCCAATTCAGGCTTTGTGGATTGGTATTTTATTGCTTACATTCGGTTTTATTTTACTGCTGATGACGACAGTCACGGCTACATTAATTGGGTTGGTCGGCGTAATTACATACGTCTTCTTTTATACAATGTGGACAAAGCGTCAATATACCATTAATACGGTTGTAGGAAGTATATCCGGTGCAGTGCCGCCGCTAATCGGCTGGGCTGCAATTGACGGGAACCTTAGTGTGACCGCATGGGTGCTGTTTATGATTATGTTCATATGGCAGCCTCCGCACTTTCTTGCACTCGCGATGAAAAGAGTAGAAGAGTACCGGGCAGCAGGAATTCCCATGCTTCCTGTTATCCATGGATTTGCCATTACAAAAAGGCAAATGATGGTCTGGGTTGCATGTCTTCTTCCTTTGCCATTTTATTTATTTCAGCTAGGGGTTCCTTTCATTATTTTGGCAACTATATTAAACATAGGATGGCTCGTGCTTGCTCTATCAGGCATGAAAATGAAGGATGATCTGAAATGGGCGAAGTGGATGTTTATTTATTCACTTAATTACTTAACGATCCTTTTTGTGGCGATGGTACTTTTCACGATCAACTAGGTTAGAAATTCTTTCTTTTAGGAATTTATATAGAAGGAATTATCAATTTCCGTGTTAATTGCGGGGATTAATTTACTGAAAGAGGGGTTTGATTAAGCTATGGAAAAGAGGCTGACAAAATTTCGTCTCGTTGCCATTTTTGCAATGTTGACACTTGTCCTAGCCGGCTGTGGTGAACCATATCTTTCCGCTCTTCAACCAGCTGGTGAAGTTGCGGATATGCAGTACTCATTAATGGTGCTGAGTACACTCATCATGGTCATTGTCATCGCAGTCGTCACTGTGATCTTCATTTATGTAGTTGTGAAATTCAGACAGCGCAAAGGTGAGGAAAATAAAATTCCTGAGCAAGTAGAGGGAAGTCATAAACTTGAAATCATTTGGACTGTTATTCCTATTCTTTTACTACTTGTGTTAGCGGTTCCAGTTGTATCTGCTACATTTGAACTTGCAGATGTGAAACCGATGGATAAAAAAGACCGTAAACCTGAAGATGCGATTGTGGTAAATGTCAGGGCAAATCTTTATTGGTGGGAATTCGAATATCCAGACTATGGGGTCATTACGAGTCAGGATTTAGTCGTACCATCAGATGAAAGGGTTTACTTTAATCTAGTTGCTTCTGATGTGAAGCATTCATTCTGGGTTCCGTCTGCAGGCGGCAAAATGGATACAAACACAGAAAATACGAATCAGTTCTGGCTCAATTTCGACAGTAAACGAGCTGAAGAAGCTGGAGAATATTTTTATGGGAAATGTGCTGAGCTTTGCGGCCCATCTCATGCTTTAATGGATTTTAAAGTGAAAACAAAATCCCGCGAGGAATTTGATCAATGGCTTGAAGAAATGAAAAACGCTAAAGCGGTTGCAGATTCAGACTTAGCTAAACAAGGCGAGCAATTGTTCCAGGAAAAAAGCTGTATCGGCTGTCACGCAGTAACACCTGCAGACAAGCGTCCTGAACAAGCCAGAACAGCACCAAACTTAGCTAACTTTGGAGAGCGTTCACGGGTAGCGGGGATTTTACCACATAATGAAGAAAATATCAGAGAGTGGCTAAAAGATCCTGAACAATACAAACCAGGAAACAAAATGACAAAAACGTATCCTGAGCTAAACGATGAGGAACTTGATGCACTGACTGAGTACTTAAGTGGCTTAAAGGTTGAAGCTCAATAAGATGTCTTAACAGAATAAAAGGGAGGTAACACTGTGAGTACGTTAACTCAGAAAAAGGGGTTAGGCGCTGTGATTTGGGATTACTTAACAACAGTAGACCATAAAAAAATCGCCATCCTTTACCTGATCTCCGGCGGCTTCTTCTTCCTCGCAGGTGGATTGGAAGCGATGCTTATCAGAATTCAGCTCGCTGTGCCAGACAACGATTTTATCGCAGCTGGTCTTTACAACGAGATTTTAACTATGCATGGAACGACAATGATTTTCCTTGCAGCTATGCCGCTCATTTTTGGATTTATGAATGCGGTTGTGCCGATTCAAATTGGAGCGCGCGATGTTGCATTTCCATTTTTGAACTCTTTAGGGTTCTGGCTGTTTTTCTTTGGAGGACTTTTCTTAAATCTAAGCTGGTTTTTAAATGGTGCACCAGATGCAGGCTGGACAAATTATGCTTCCCTTGCATTGAACTCTCCAGGTCATGGGGTAGACTTCTATTTGCTTGGATTGCAGATCTCAGGATTTGGTACGCTGATTGCGGGGATTAACTTCCTGGCAACGATTATCAATATGCGTGCACCTGGTATGACTTATATGCGCATGCCGCTGTTCACTTGGACAACATTTGTTGCTTCAGCACTTATCTTATTTGCTTTTCCTCCACTAACTGTTGGTTTAGCAATAATGATGTTTGACCGCTTATTCGGAACAGGATTTTTCAATCCTGATGTTGGGGGAAATTCGATTATCTGGGAGCATTTATTCTGGATCTTCGGACATCCTGAGGTATATATCTTAATTCTTCCTGCATTCGGAATTTTCTCAGATATCCTGCCTCACTTTTCTAAAAAGCGTCTCTTTGGATATTCTTCGATGGTATTCGCAACTGTGTTAATCGGATTTTTAGGATTCATGGTTTGGGCGCATCACATGTTCACTACTGGACTGGGACCAATTGCAAATGCAATTTTCGCGGTTGCAACGATGGCGATAGCCGTGCCGACGGGTATTAAAATCTTCAACTGGATGTTTACGATGTGGGGCGGAAGTATTCGTTTCACTGTACCAATGATTTGGTCTGTTGCATTCATTCCAACATTTGTAATGGGTGGAGTAACTGGAATCATGCTTGCAGCTGCACCTACTGATTACCAGTACCATGATACATATTTCGTAGTTGCGCATTTCCACTATGTTATCGTAGGCGGAGTTATCATGGGTCTATTTGCTGGTCTGCATTACTGGTGGCCAAAAATGTTTGGCAGAATGCTGAATGAAAAACTTGGCATTGTAACGTTTGTTTTATTCTTTACAGGCTTCCATTTAACGTTCTTCATCCAGCATTTCTTAGGATTAATGGGTATGCCAAGACGTATCTTTACATTTCTTCCTGGGCAGGGCCTTGAGATGGGGAACTTTATCAGTACAATCGGGGCATTCTTAATGGCTGCAGGCACAATTGTTTTACTCTATAATATTGTGATTTCATCTATTAAAGGGGAAAGAGCAGCAGCAGATGCATGGGGAGACGGACGCAACCTGGAATGGGCTGTTTCATCACCTGCACCTGAATATAACTTTAAACAAACACCGCTTGTTCGCGGTCTTGATGCTTTATGGGTTGAAAGAATGGAAGGAAATAAAGGAATGACTCCTGCTGAACCGCTTGGAGACATCCATATGCCTAACGGATCGATTCTTCCGCTGATCATGTCTTTCGGACTTTTTGTTTCAGCGTTCGGCTTATTGTATCGTGAAGATTTCGCATGGGGACTTCCTGTTATCATTATCGGTTTCCTAATTACGTTAGGAAGCATGTTCCTTCGTTCAATCATTGATGATCATGGTTATCATATTCATAAAGAAGATTTAGTGAATGATGATAACGATAAGGGGGTAAAGGCATAATGCATGTTGAGGAAAAATTGACAGCTGAAACATTTCCTGCCTCTCCTGAAAAGGCGACCCTTGAAGGTAAAAATAAATTTCTAGGTTTTTGGCTGTTTCTTGGTGGAGAGACTGTATTATTTGCTTCTCTGTTTGCAACTTTTTTAGCGTTAAGAGATTCAAACAATGGCGGAGCGACAACTCAGGAAATGTTTGAACTTCCGCTTGTTTTTGCAGCAACGATGCTTTTATTAACGAGTTCTTTAACAAGTGTTTACGCCATGTATCACATGAAGAACTTCCAGTTTGGAAAAATGCAGCTTTGGATGGGAATTACTGTTCTGTTAGGAGCTGGGTTCCTTGCTCTTGAAATTTATGAGTTCAATCACTATGTTCATCATTTTGAATTTACAATTACAAGCAGTGCTTTGGGATCCGCTTTTTACACATTAGTCGGAACACATGGAGCTCACGTTGCATTTGGTTTACTTTGGATCACGACGTTAATGATCCGCAATGCAAAACGAGGATTAAACTTATACAACGCACCAAAATATTACGTTGCTAGCCTTTACTGGCATTTTATCGACGTTGTATGGGTGTTTATCTTTACAGTTGTATACTTAATGGGAATGGTGGGATAAACTGATGGCAGCTAATCAAAATTCAGGTAACCCAAAAGTTGATCTTGCGTATCGCCGCAAGAAAAATAAAGAAGACATGAAATATCAAGTTGTTACATTTGCGTTAATGATTTTCTTAACGATCATAGCTTTTGTAACAATTGGATATGATGGCATTGCAGAATGGTTTAAAATTCCATTTATTCTCTTGCTTGCTGTCGTCCAGGTCATTTTCCAGCTTTATTACTTTATGCATATGAGTCATAAAGGACATGAAATGCCAGCGCTTTTCCTGTACTCTGGAATCGGTGTAGCATTTCTGACCGTACTTACATTTGTAACAATTATTTGGTGGTAATAAAAAATCGGCTCTTGCAGCCGATTTTTTTTGTCTTTCTTTTATAAAGCCCTACTGTAAAACATGATTGTTTTTCAATCCTTATCGTAGGCTGAATTTCAAGAATTCTTTAGAATAGAATACGAATGCTTAAAAGACAGCATTCTAAGCGAAATCAGTCTTTAGAAAGGATCTGTTCTCACTTTGTCATTCTGCATATCTAATGTCATAGAACGTTCATTGATAGCGCTTCAATGTAAGTGTATAATAGTTTGCAGGAGTTAAAGCAGAAATAGGAGATGAACTCATTGTTAAATTTAGAGATGTTTGGTTTTCGAGCAATGTGGAGCCCTTATTTCTTTCTGTTTACAGCAGTCATTCTTGGCATATATTTTTTACTGATCGGACCGTTTCGAAATCGATTTCATGATAGCCAGCCTGTCTCGTTTAAACAGAAAGCTTTATTTGTCAGCAGTATAATTCTTTTATACGCTGTGAAAGGCAGTCCGCTTGATTTAATGGGTCATTTAATGTTCAGCGCACATATGACTCAAATGGCCATATTATATTTGCTGATTCCGCCGCTAATCATTTTTGGGATTCCTTCATGGTTGTGGAGAGCCCTTATTTTCGTGCGGGGAGTCAAACAAATCGTAACCTTTTTATCTAAGCCATTAATTGCTTTAATCGTTTTTAACGGAATATTCTCTCTGTACCATATTCCGCTTGTGTTTGACGTTGTTAAAACAGATCATCTGCTTCATGCTGCAGTAACTGTCTTTATTTTTATCGCGGCAATGCTCATGTGGTGGCCATTGTTAAATGACCTGCCTGAATGGAAGGAGCTTGGGGGAATTAAAAAGATCGGATATATATTTGCAAACGGCATGTTATTAACACCAGCGTGTGCACTCATTATTTTTGCTGATACGCCATTGTATGCTACGTATGCCGATCCAAGCGCATGGGTCAGTGCCCTTGAATTATGTGTACCTGCAGATATGTTAGCAGGGCTGAATTTGACAGGTCCTGAAATGTTTAATACTTTACCGCTTGTTGAAGATCAGCAGCTTGGCGGAATCATGATGAAAATCATTCAGGAGTTTGTATATGGAAGTCTGCTTGGCATTATCTTCTTTAAATGGGCACGCCAGGAAAGAGAGCGGGATAATCTTGAAGCTCGAAAAAGCTTTTCTCCGCAGCCGATTGAATAAGTGCCACTGAACGATTTCATATGTTTTTAACCTTAGTTACAGTACAATTTATATTTTTTTAGGAGCTGCAAAAATGAACGTACCTATATTACCTACTATTAGCACAGCATTTATTGTTTTAAGTGCTGCTGCTGTTGCTATTGGCTGGTATTTAATTAAGCAACGTAAAATAGAAGCTCATCAGAAGGCTATGACTATAGCTGCCGTTTTTGCAATTATTTTCTTTGCTGTGTATGCATCGAGAACGATTTTTGTAGGAAATACAGCATTTGGCGGACCTGATAGTATTAAAGTTTATTATACGATTTTCTTGATTTTTCATATTACTCTAGCAACTACCGGTGCAGTTTTTGGAATCATTACCTTGATATCAGGCTATAAAAATAATCTTTCAAAGCATCGAAAGATCGGGCCTATTACGAGTATTATCTGGTTTTTCACAGCTATTACCGGGGTCGCAGTCTACATACTTCTATATGTACTTTATAGGGGCGGAGAAACAACTTCGGTGGTTCGAGCCATTTTAGGATACTGAATGTTTAAGAAGGTGTTATAGAAAACTATATTCTATATCACCTTTTTTGTGTTTCTTTATATATCTTTAAGTATAGGACGTGAAGAAAGGCCATAAAATGTAAGTATCAGACCGGTTAATGAAAGGGAGTGACTGTAGGATGATTGAAATTGTAACAGATCGGTTATTAATCATTCCGTGTTCTCTTGATATCGCAAAGTCATTGGTCTTTCATCGTAAAGAACTGGAAAGCCGCTCCCCGATTGGAATTCCTGCAAATTGGCCTTCAACAGCTGTCAAGGGAATGCTTCCTCTCTATATTGAAAAACTGGAACAAAATGAAAAAGAATATGGATGGGGTTTATGGCTTATCATTTTATATCATGAAAAACGGATTGTAGGAGATTTGTTCCTGCAGGGGATGCCGGATAAGCATGGCGGTGTACAGCTATGCTACAATATCCACGAAGCAAATGAAGAAGAAAGCTTGACCTATGAAGCAATCGACGCTGTGATAGAGTGGCTTACAGGAGAGAAGTCTGTTTCACAGATCAGCATGGAGTGCATTGATCAAAATAAAAAATCGATTCGGCTGTTTGAAAAACTAGGGATGATCTGCACAAAAAAAGAGGATATCTTTTTATCCTGGGAACTTAAAAAGAAAGCCTAGCGAATGAGAATCTATGATCAGCACTGAAAAAAGGGTTAGATGATTAAGCATCAAACTTATCGCAATCCTTTTATTTTATAGGATACGATATTTTAAAAGAGAAAAGTGTACAACCCTTTGATAGACATAATAACAAAGCCTAGATCTGCAGCTATTCCAATATTCTTTTGGAAAAATAAGCAGGGAGGCAACTGAAATTAATCAGTTTAGTCCCTGCTTATTTTTTCTTTTTACAATTTAAATGTATAACGGATAATGCCTGCTTCTCTCGCTGAGTTATACACAATTAAGATTATGGGTCCGATGAAAAATCCAAGCACACCGAATAATTTCAGACCAAGGTACATTGAGATAAGGGTGGCGAGAGGGGATAAACCAATATGGCTTCCCATCACTTTCGGTTCAATGGTACGTCTTATAATTAATAAGATGACAGTCAATATACCAAGCTTTGCCGCTTGGACTGGATCACCTGAAATTAGGTGATAGAGTGTCCATGGCCCCATTATAATAATGGATCCGATGATTGGTATGACATCAATTAGCCAAATAATCACCGACATAACCAGGGCAATTTCCGGTGCAATCAGGAGGAGCCCAATTAAAGAGGCGACAAAGATACTAATACTGACCAAAAATTGTGCTTTTGCAAAGCCAAAAATAACAAAAGACATGCGAGTAATCATAAAATTTACTTTTTGAGCTGTGTTTTCGGTCATATGAGCATACATTCGAACTTTGAGTGACGGCAGCTCAATCATAAAGAGAAAAAGTGCAATTAAATAAACCAGCATATTTACCATGTAATTAGGAATATTCGTAAAGATTCTTTTAACATTTTCTATATTAATGGAACTTGCTAAATCTGTTTTTGTCTTTTCAAGAAATTCCTCGACCTGACTGCTTATTTCTCTTACAAACTCAGGCGGAAGATCCTTTGCAGAGTTCGTTATTTTATCCTCGAAATGGTTCCAGGCATTTGTTATTTCATTTATGTATAATGGTGCATTTTCTATCGTGCTGATGGCTTCTCCGACTACTTTAGTCGTAATAAAATAGCCGATGATCGTGATGGTGAACAGAAAAATCAGAAACGACAGCAATACTGCCATTTTTCTCTGCAGCTTCATGCGATTGTGAAATAGCCTGACAAGGGGCTCCAATAATAACGCTGTAATAAAAGCCATGATTAGCGGAATGGAAATTGGAAGTAAAAAGAAAACAATGATTCCGATGATAATAATAGAAAAGATAATGAGGAGATTTCTTTTATTGACAATGGCCGACAATCGCTTGCTCCTTTCAAAACCGGTTTCTGCTTAAATTATAGTACGAAAGTACGGGTATATAAAGATGTTTCAGAAATATTTTCAAATGAAAATAAAGAGTATGCGCCTTTGCCAGTATTAGTACTAATAAAAGACTGTTTTCGCATTAATTGTTGTTATTCGAAAATAGACTAATACCGATTTCTCCTAAGATTACGTACACTTCTTTTGAAACGGGGGTTGATCCTGGATATTCAAATGGAAAACTAACAATTGCTTATAAATAAAAAAAGCAAAAGCATAACTGCTTTTGCACACTTCATCAGACAATGCGTCCGATTTCTTCTTTCAATTGTTTAAGCAGAGTCTGACTTGAGGTTAAGACAGAATTAGGGAAGTTTTCACCTTCTCCATATTCAACACCATGCGGATAGTAATGTTTTCCTAGCAGCGGTGTCATTAATTTAACAAGTGCATGTTTTGCACCTACATCACCCTCTACCGCATATCCAGGAATGCGCAAGTAATAAACATCGCCCTTATTTTCAAACTTACGATCATATGTAACTCGTTCGTAATCCCATTGACCGGCGCGGACAATACCAAGCTCATCCATAATTTCATCCAGTCTGGATAGTTCTACTGTAAGTCCATCTAGTCCAGTGTTTTCAAATTTCATTATGTATTCCCTCCTAAAAACCTAATCGGCATTTTCATTATTAAAGCGCTTTAATGAACTCCACTTCAATCATAGTACGAAAGCATTCAACTTTCAATCTTTACCTGATATTTTACATCTTTATCTTTGGATATGGCCAAACTATAAGAAGAAGGGTAAAGATCTCATTCATTTACAGGGAGGTTTATTAATTGCAGAAAGTAAGTGAAATTATGTCACATGATATCCAGGCATGCACTCCGCTTGATAATGTATTTGAAGTAGCAGTAAAGATGAAGGAATGGGATGTAGGCTCTATCCCAATTGTTGAAGGCAATCAGCTCCTGGGTATGATTACGGATCGTGATTTAGTTGTGAGAGGAATTGCTGAAAAACATCCGGGGTCCTATGAAGTTACAAAAGTAATGAGTGACCACCTTTTTACAATCAGCCCTGAAGCCAATGTTGAGGAGGCTGCGCAGCTCATGGCAAAGCATCAGATCAGAAGGCTTCCAGTCGTAGAAAATGGACAAATCGTCGGAATGGTAACACTTGGAGATCTCTCCTTGAATCATTTAACAGATCAGCAGGCAGGGTCAGCTTTAACAACAATTTCAGAACAGAATCATCAAGATCTTCACTAGAAAAAAAGGAACATGCCGATCATTCAGGTATGTTCCTTTTTATGTGAATATTTACCCGAAAAAACCTTCAAGAAACAACATAATTGAAAAAACATGCCATTTTTGATTAAATGACTTATAAAAGGATATACTATCTGCCAATCTTATGAAATACTGTTTAGTAGAATAATGAATCCAATGGTTCATATAATGTTAGAAATCAGCGATCTGGAGGGATTGAAACTGAGCAGTATTCTAAAAACTGTCTTTATATTGCTTATTATATTTATAACCTATATGCTGTTTATTCAATATGGAAACAAGACGCCCATTAAACCATTAGACGAAAATGAGCAAATCGCTAATGAGTCAAAAGAAAAATTAAATTTGCCAGAGACTGGTGTTCTATCTTTTGTAGGCAAATCATCAGGTGAGATTATTAAAACGCTTGGAGAACCTGCAAGAAAAGATCCCTCTTCCTACGATTATGAATGGTGGATCTATAATCAAAACGACCAGCAATATTTGCAGATTGGCGTACTTGATGAAAAGGTTGTAACCGTATATGCGATAGGGCCAGATGTTAATGTTAAGCCTTATCAATTAGGACAGCGGGTTGATGAAGTTTTTAAGACCAATTCAATTACTTCAAGTATTTCTATTGATTATGAAGGCAACTCTTATCGCTTTGAATTGTCAGAAGAAGATATGAATACAAGACCAATTGTGAAAATGGGTAATGTTTATGTTCAGCTGTACTTAGATAAATTTGACGGTGAACTTTCAAGCATAAGAGTGATGAACGAGGAAACTTTAATCAAGCAGCGCCCATATGAAGTCGTTTATCGCGGCGAACTTATTCAGCCTAAGAAGCTTAGTGCTGAAGAATGGAAGGCTGTAGAAGAAGGAGCAGAAAAACAAATTTTAGATCTTACGAATGTCATTCGCAAAAGACATGATATTTCACCGGTGGAATGGGATGAAATGACTTCAGAAGTAGCTTTCATGCACAGCAATGACATGAAAATGAATGACTATTTTTCACATGAATCTCCAACTAAAGGCTCTCTTGCAGACCGCTTAAAAGCAGAAAATGTAGCATATCAGATGGCGGGCGAAAATATTGCAGCGCAATATATTGACGGGATTGCCGCGGTTGAAGGGTGGTTAAACAGCAAAGGCCATCGTGATACACTTCTGAATCCTGAATTTACCCGATTAGGTGTTGGTGTAAATGAAGTATATTATACTCAAAATTTCATCACTCCATTTGAATAAAGCCTGTGTATGTATGTTTGTTGTTTTTCGTAAAAGGACTAATTCCCGTATTTACTGAGGGTTTCCGTGCTCTTTTGAATGGAAAAGCAACAATGATTTACAGAAAGAGCCTAATAAAAAGACATCCATGTGGAAGAAACGCGGATGTCTTTTTTATTCGTAAAGTTTGTTGCTTTTAGAAAAATGGTTAAAACCTTTAGTGGATTGTAGCGGAAGGCACTTGACTCCTGCGGGAAATAGAGGGGATTGGGAGACCCTGCAGACATAGCCGATGAGGTTCCCATCCCTCCCCGCGAGAAAGCAAGTGTCTGCAGCGGAAATCCTCGGGCAAATTAATAACCAAAAACAACAATCAATGCGAACGAAGCCTTTTTTATTCATTTAGGTGGATTGACGGTATTCATTTTGTCTAGTCAGCTTTTTTAAAAGCCCGTCTTTCAGCATAGCCTTTGCATAAATGGCAAACTTCGATTTTTCGGCTCTTATCTCCCAAGTAAGTTTCGGTCTTTTTTGTTTTCTTTTTGCAGAAATGGCACGTTTTTTTGAAAAAAGTAAACATATTTCTCTCCTTGCTTATTGTATAGGGCGATCGATAATGAAGAAGCTGGCTGTACAATGAGCCATTAGCCTGCCGTCATCACGAAATACTTTTCCTTCTGTTACAACAGTTTTGCTACCTTTATGGATGAGGCTTGCAACACATTTAAGTTCACTGCCTATACCAGGTGCAACATAATTGATTTTCATTTCTGATGTCACGGCAGCAAGTTCTTTTGGCAAAACATGATGAACAAGCGATCCCATTGCAGAATCAAGAAGTGTAGCTGTAATCCCTCCATGTACAAATTGCAGGGAGTTCTGAATGATTGCGGTATTGGGGATTGTTAAAATAAATTGGTTATCTTTATACTCTCCTTGTGCATGAAGCAATGCACCTATGTACGAGCCGCTTTCCTTTAAAGCTTTCTTTTTCAATCCTTGAAGAATCAAATTTAATACTGGAATATCATCTTCTTCAATCTCAGACAATAGCCGAGTTAGTTCTTCTTGTTCCATCTTTTCACCCAATCCTTTCTATTTACTTTCTAATCTTATCAGTACCTGGAATTATTGTGCAATCTGCTTTTTGCAAAAAATTGGGCGAACAGATTTCCTTATCTCCGATAAAATATAGTAGGCGAAGGTAAGCAGAGGTGATGAAAGATGACAGAGAAAAAGGAACATCCATCGATTGGCGCATTTAAAGAATTTGTAAGAAAACATCCAAAACTGATTGCTGAAGTCAGAAAAGGCGATAAAAAATGGCAAGAATTGTATGAAGATTGGTATTTGCTTGGCGAAAATGATACATCATGGAAAAAATACCAGGAGGTTACAGCTGAAGAAGAGAGTGCTGATAATACGAAAGTAGACTTTATGTCAAAAATGATGACTGCTGTTAAAAGTATGGATGCAAATCAGATGAATCAGCATCTTTATAACATGAATAATACGATTTCTTCCATTCAAAATCTATTTTCAACCTTTGGACTGACAAAAGGATCTTCAAAAAATCAGTCGAACCCATCAAACCATCCCTTTTCTTTCAGGAAAGATTGAGCAGGAGAGTCCGTATGAGAAAAGAAGTGCAGGATATGATTGCAGCAAATGAAGAATTAAAAAAATTTATTAGAGAGCAGCCCCATTGGTACAGAAAGCTGTCACGTAATCCTAAAGATACTGAATCCATGCAGCTGGCTATGATGAACTATTATCAAAAAACCATCCCGCATAAAGTAGCTCAGTTCTCGAACTCCGTGCAAATGGCATCAATGATGCTTGGCATGTTTCAATCAATGAGACAGCAGGACTGATCAGGAAAGAAAGTCGAAATTAGCTGACTTTCTTTTTTATTTTCATCATATTTGGATTCATTCTGGTGAAACTACCTCCATAAGGAGGCGTTATCATTGATTAAAATCTTTATGATGTTCATTCTATTGCTGCTGCCTTTATCAGCCTGTAATAATGAAAAACCACGTCCTGAGGGTGATGCTGTTCCGATGGAAATCAGTCAGTTGGATTCTGATGCTGTTGAAGCAGTCAAGCAAACGGGAAGACAATTATTTGTAAATCATCATATTAAAGGCAGCAATATTTATATTGAATGCTTCGTGCCTAATTTTATATTTACAGATGAGCGCGGCCAAAAAGTAAACGGAGAAGGGTATCTAAACCTGTATGTTGACGGAAAAAAAACAGATGAAATACATACTGCCGCATTTATTATTAAAGGATTAGATAAAGGTACACATACGATTTCTCTCGAGCTTTTGCACAATGACTCAACTAAATATCACTTAAAAAAAACGTGGAATGTAAGTGTAGAGTGAACATGTTCAAAAGTCACTGCATTTACCAAAAGGGCATAAACATGTTAAACTATGCTTGGAGGTGATGCCGTCTATGTTTGCTACAATAGAAAGCGTCAATTTAATCGACGAAGCTGAGCTTCTAGGGACATTTGTTGTTCGTTCAGAAATTGCGGAAGACTATCGCCGCAATTTAAATACATTAAAAGCAGATAAATCTGCTCAAAAAGTGATTGCCAAATTTGTTGAAATCAAGGATTTATATGAAGATGTTCAGCGATTCGGAAAGTATCACCCTGATTATAAAGAAATCACAAAGGCCATGCGTGAAGCGAAACGTGAGCTTGATCTTCATCAAGCAGTGATTTCATTTAAAAAAGCAGAGAAAGAGCTTCAATCTTTACTTGATGAAATAAGTGTCGAATTAGGCAGAGCTGTATCTCCTAACATAAAAGTGCCAACTGGCAATCCTTTCTTTGACACGGGATCAAGCTGTGGAGGGGGATGCGGATCAGGCGGGTCATGCGGCTGCAAAGCATCTTAAAAAACGAGGCCCTGCCTCGTTTTATTTAGAGATAAGTAAGTATAAACATTTTGCACATTCTTGCCTAGCTCCATCTCAAACTCCTCGGCCAGAACAAATCTGCAGGAAAAGTCAAAACCGGAATTTTCTGCCGGATTCTTTTCTGTCATGCCTGTGCTAAACGGGCGCTTGCGCTTTTCTTACTTTAGACGGATACAATCTTCGCATAAATTGCCGCAGCAGAACATTTTTTCCTGAGGCACGTAGAATCGATGTCGGAATACATAAAGGTTGGTTTCTTCTCTGACAAAAATACATTCTGACGTAAGCCGCTTTCCTTTCATTGCAAATCGGGATTCTTTATTAATTTTGCTCGTAATTTCAGCAATTGTTGCGTTGGAATTCGATTGCACATATAAAAAGGGGATTCCGGCCGATTTTTTTATCCAGCAGGATAGGGAATTATCAGCATTCATTCTGTTTATAAAGACATTTACGATTTCTTCAAGTAACAATGAACAAACTCCTCTCACGGAATAGGTGTCAGGAATATATTGTGAAATAAATAGAAAATTGGTACACTTCAAGTAGAGAATATAAAGTGAAACTTCCAAAAGTAAGGTTTAATCACTTACTAAAGGTTAGTTTAATGAATAGGGCGGTTTTGGGCAGTTTAACCTTCTGCACTCCCACTCAAGTCTTAAGGTGGGTATTACTGCCCGTTAATGCGGGATAAAAAGGGAGATTACTTATGATGTTTGATAAGCGGCAAGGCATTATCATTTGGATGCATTCGTTAAAGCAGATCAAGATGCTGCGTAAATTCGGCAATATCCATTACGTTTCAAAGAAATTAAAGTATGTTGTATTATATTGTGACATGGAACACGTAGAGCATACAATCGAAAAGGTTTCATCTTTTTCGTTTGTAAAGCACGCTGAGCCGTCATATAAGCCCTTTCTTAAATTGGAATTCGAATCAAAAATTGATAAAGCAAAAGAATACGATTATAAATTAGGCCTCTAAACGAAAAGCGTAATCTGTGAAGATTACGCTTTTAGATTTGTCCATTCCAAGCCGATTTGGCTGGATTGAACTAACTGTTTTATATAAAGCAAGACGGTTCCGCTTTTCTGTGCTGTGGTGCATAAAATTTATTGATTGTCTATCTAGTAACCAGGTTAACTCCGTCCAGCTCCGATGCCTAGCTCACTGTGAAAAAGACAATTTCCCAGAAAAGGCAAAAAGCGCCTTCCCTGTGAAATTCCTATTTTCTTCGCGAGCTGACCAAGGCACCTGCGCTTTTGTTAGTGTCCAGCTCCACCGCCCAGCTCTTCGGTCAGAACGGCTCTGCCAGTAAAGTCAAAACC
>NZ_PKLB01000001.1:806930-1085278 GCF_002858905.1 Bacillus sp. UMB0893
TTTATCCGCAAGCTCTTGAAATAATTCGCGGCGTTTGCTTGTCCCTGCTGTAATTCCTTCTAGGCATATGTATATGGCCTGGAATTGTCCAGGATCTGTTTGATTCATTGTTACGGCAAAAGAGGACATTTTTTTACCATTGATAGTTGTATTTAATACTAAAAATTTTGAGACCCGATGAGCGTTGGCCTGTGTTGTTTCAATTAATTCATAAAGGTCTGAATAGCCGGCTCCGAGTTCGATAAAGCGCTGAATCAAGCTGTTTTCCTCCTGTTCTTATGTTCTCATCATAATGTAACATGATTGATGCTTGTAAGAAAGATTTGAGACTTTATATTTTTTAAGAAAAAAAGAATATTCAAGCGTATAGTGTGAACTTTATTGGTGGATAATGAATAGTAACAACATCGAATCGAAGATGTTGTTGCCAACCGCGGAGAAGACTTACGTTTCCCCATAAGTTCTTCCTCCGGTTTCTCCTCTCCCTTTGCCTTCTTCCCATGAAAAGCTCGCTTTTTTTGGTATAGAAGGGCCCTGCAGGTTTCCTGCGGGGTTTTTTTTATCCAATCGTTTATCTGGTATTAACACGATTAATGTATCACTGTCATCAATTCCTATGATTAAGGCACAGCGTTTGCGCTTTTCCGTTTAAACTTATGACAAACTTCGGCTGTTTTATTGTCTCAGGGTACGCTCTATGTTACGATAATACAGGCTGAATTCAGCAGTAAAGACAAAAAAACAGTGGTGAAAAAGATGAGAGTAGTTTCAGGAAGCTGTAAGGGGCGTCCCTTAAAGGCTGTTCCGGGGATGTCAACACGCCCTACGACAGATAAAGTGAAAGAGTCGATATTTAATATTATCGGACCTTACTTTAACGGAGGACTTGCTGTCGATTTGTTTGGAGGCAGCGGAGGTCTTGGAATTGAAGCTTTAAGCAGGGGCATCGAAACATGCATTTTCGTAGATCGGGATGCTAAAGCTGTTGCAACCATACATAAAAATTTAGAAGCCTGCAGATTTACAGAACAGGCAGAGGTCTACCGCAATGATGCAGAAAGAGCTATAAAGGCAATCGCAAAAAGAGAGCTGTCGTTCAAGGTCATATTTTTGGATCCGCCGTACAAGGAACAAAAATTGAAAGCGCTTATCGAATTGATTGATTCTTTTCGTTTAGTGGAAGATGGGGGTATTATTGTTGCCGAGCATGATGCAGAGGTGACATTGCCTGAGCTCATTGGTTCGTTTAAGCTCAAGCGCTATGAATCATACGGCATCAGCGCAGTATCCATCTATATACATAAAGAACAAGGGATAGGGGAGTAAAATATGGCCAGCATTGCAGTCTGTCCAGGAAGCTTTGATCCTGTGACTTATGGACACTTGGATATTATCAAACGGGGTGCAAAAGTATTTGATAAAGTGTATGTTTGTGTATTAAATAATTCATCTAAAAATCCATTATTCAATGTTGACGAACGGTGTGAGCTTTTAAGGGAAGTGACTAAGGATTTGCCGAATGTAGTGGTTGAATCCTTTAAAGGACTTTTAATTGAGTATGCGAACAGCAAACAGGCTAGCACAATTTTAAGAGGCTTGCGTGCTGTTTCAGATTTTGAATATGAAATGCAAATCACATCGATGAACCGAGTACTGGATGACAATGTAGAAACGCTGTTTATGATGACAAATAATCAATATTCTTTTTTAAGCTCAAGCATTGTAAAAGAAGTTGCAAAATACCGCGGTGATATTTCTGAATTAGTTCCTAAACCAGTTGAACATGCGCTAAAACAGAAATTTAACCGATAAGAAAAGAGTGGCCTACATATGGATGCTGAACGCGTCCATATAGGTCACTCTTTTCACTTCTGAGAAATGTTATTTAAAAATGAACCTTCTACAGTAAATCATGATATAAATCAGTAATGACACAATTGTAAGGATTGGTCCAATCTGAGTAAGGAGATTCCAAAGCATTGCAAACCATGCAGGAGTATCCTGAATCAGAAAAACCGGAAGAACAGTAACATCAGAACGATCCAATTCAAGATAAAGAGGTTTCCACAGAATCCATGCAAAACATGCAGCATATACGCCCTGCAGCACTCTGGCAATAAAAAATGGCAGAAAGCGAATATCTGTTTCAGCAATGATGCTCGCAACCTGAGCTTGAATCGATAAGCCGCTGAAACCGAGTAAAAAACTTGTAATGATGGCTTTTTGGATCAAATCGGCATCAGCAGCGCTTGTCAGCTGGCTTCCAAGAGTCATTTCAAACAATCCGGATACAAGAGGAGGGCTTAATTCTGCAGAAAGATGAAAGGCTGCAAGCAATAATGCTAAGCAGGAAGCAAAATAATCCGTAATATATAATAGGGATAATAGTTTGTTAAAAACAGAAAATAAAATAATAAATCCTCCAACCATCAATAATGTTTGGATAGAGGATAATACGGCATCCCCCAGCATTTTTCCAATCGGTCTTGAATCATCAAGACGTGTCTGATGCATTTGGCGAAAAGCTTCTCTTATGGAAGGCATCCTATACGTGATTGTATTTTGATTTGTTTCATCTTTTCCGTAAAATCTCATGGTTAGACCTACTGCTAAATTTGCTGAATAATGGGCAGCGGCAAGAAGCAGTCCCAGTGCTTGATCATGAAAAAAACCAATGGCAACCGCACCAAAAATAAACAATGGATTTGAAGAGTTTGTAAAGGACACAAGTCTTTCTGCTTCTAGAGCGGTTAGCTGGTTTTTTTTTCGCATCTCGGCCGTCAGCTTTGCGCCAGCCGGAGATCCGGACGCCCATCCCATGGCCCAGACAAACCCTCCTACTCCAGGGACTTTAAAAATAGGCCTCATAACAGGTTCTAAAAGGACCCCGATAAAACGTACAATTCCAAAACCAATCAGCAAATGGGAAAGAATAAAAAAGGGCAATAAAGATGGGAATACAACACCCCACCAAAGATCAAGCCCGGTTTTAGATGCTGCAAACGAGACCTTAGGGTTCACAATCATTGCGAATGCGAGAATCACCATTAAAATCCCCAGCAATATTGTTTTAAGTTTTGCAGCATTCAAGCAGATGTCCCCCTCTTGCTTCTTTCTATACTTTTGAAAGCGAGTAATGATAAAATATATTCAATCTTGATTGATAAGGTTGTACAATCTTTGATAGTTCAATATACGAGAATAGGTGACCATTTTAGACCATAGAATTGACTAACGGAAGAATTGACATATGAGGAGGGTATCTCTTTGAAAAGGGAACCTAAAATTGGTCTTGCATTAGGATCGGGTGGCGCAAGAGGATTTGCTCATCTCGGAGTTCTTAAAATATTGAGCGAAGAGGGTATAGAAATCAGCATGATCGCCGGAAGCAGCATGGGTGCATTGGTCGGCAGCTTTTATGCGACTGGTCTCGGCTTTGATCATTTATATAAATTAGCTACATTATTCAAGCGTAAATATTACCTTGATTTTACAGTGCCTAAAATGGGATTTATTGCAGGTAACAGAGTCAAGGAATTTATTAAAGTATTTACAAGAGGAAAGCATATTGAAGACCTGGATATTCCATTATCAATTGTTGCGACAGATTTATATGAAGGGAAAAAGGTTATTTTTACAAAAGGTTCAGTGGCAGATGCTGTTCGTGCAAGCATTGCCATTCCAGGAATTTTTGTACCGGAAAAAATTGATGGCAAGCTGCTGATTGACGGAGGAGTCGTTGACAGAATTCCGGTTTCAGTTGTAAAAGAGATGGGAGCTGATCTTGTCATTGCAGTTGATGTGTCTCATGTGAAAAAAACTGATGAGATAACGTCAATCTTTGATGTCATCTTACAGAGTCTTGATATTATGCAGGATGAGCTTGTCCACCACAGGAAAATCGCCTCAGATATTATGATCCGTCCACATGTAGAGCAATACAGTTCCCGTGCATTTAAAAACATAAAAGAAATCATTGAGATTGGTGAAAATGAAGCAAAAAAGCATGTAAAAGAAATTAAAGAGCTGATTGAGAGTTGGAAGGGGTCACAGCAAGATGAAGAATAACAAATTAGTGCGATCCATATTAATAGGGGTGATCTTAGCTGCTGTTTTAAATTTTATTAAGCTCCCTTATTATGTAACAAAGCCAGGCATGGCGACAGAGCTTGAACCTATTATTGAGGTTGAGGGCGGATACGATGACGAAGGAAGCTTCTCCCTAACGACAGTCGGTTTTGGAAGAGCAAATATCTTCTCCTATATTTTTGCGAATGTGCTCCCATATCATGAACTTCTTCCTTTGGAGGACGTCGTTCAAGAAGGCGAATCAGACGATGAATACTTAAGCAGACAAATGCATATGATGGAGTCCTCACAGGAATCAGCTGTATCTTTGGCATATGAAAAAGCAGGAAAAACAGTTGATTATAAATTCCATGGCATATACGTCATGCATGTTGTACAAGGTATGCCGTCTGAAGGAAAGCTTAAAAACGAAGACCGAATCTTTAAAGTTGATGGAAAAGAATTTAAAACGGCTGAAGAATTTATTGCTTACGTAGGGAAAAAGAAAAAGGGCGAAACCATTTCCGTTACATATGACCGAAACGGCAAAGAGAATAAAACTGAAATTACAGTTGAGCAGTTTCCGGACAACAAAAACAAAGTCGGGATCGGCATATCCCTTATAACAGACAGAGAATTGATTGTTGACCCTGAAATCAAACTTGATACAAGCAACATTGGCGGGCCTTCAGCTGGGCTGATGATGACACTTGAGATTTATAACCAGCTGACAAAAGAAGATTATACAAAGGGATATACCATTGCTGGAACAGGAACAATCGATGAAAAGGGAACAGTCGGACCAATCGGCGGGATTTCACAAAAAATTGTAGCTGCAGATAAATCGGGTGCTGAAATTTTCTTAGCTCCAAATCAGAACGGAATCGAAACATCAAATTATCAAGAAGCAGTAAAAACAGCAAAAGATATAGGCACAAAAATGAAAATCGTCCCTATTGATACGTTTGATGAAGCGATTGATTACCTGAATAAACTGGAAGAAAAATAACAGGAGCGGCTCCTGAAAAGAAGCCGCTCTTTTTATTGGAATTCTTTAACTTTGACTCTTTTCTAAAAATAGTTGAATTTTAATCCTATTTGAAATACATGAATTAACAACAATCCTTTTTTATAGAAATCCTTTTTCTTTTTCATTATATTGAATGGGCTTTGTCCCAAACTCACTCAGCATAAATTCCGAGCGCAGCGGTTCTGTCAGAATCATGGCATATGTATTTGCTGCTTTAATGTCTAGGTCAAGCAATGGATGTTTATGGGCAGACAACGTTGAAACGATTGGCTTATTCAAAGTCTTTTTTATACTGCTCAAGTAAGCTCGACCTTTTGCAGACATGCCAAGTAGCCGTAAATACGGTGCTGTTTCCGTCTGCAGAAGCATTTGTTTTTTTGTCGTTCTCGTTAATATATGAAGGCATAGTCGCTGCAGCCTTGTCCATGTATACCTCTTTGTTTTAAGCTGCTCCATAAATTCTTTAAAAGATGCGGCCTGCATGATGTATGATTTAAGCCGATATTCAAGTCCTTCTTCCATTTCGTAAATCAAATTAAGCTCTTCATGTGTCATCGTGCAAATCGCGTATTTTAGATATCCGAAATAATCCTCCCATTGATGAAATGTAGCATATTTACGTCTATATTCCATCAATTCATCCCAAGTTGTCTCAGGAACAAATGAATGAACCTCCGTATTATCCTCTGAAAAGATTGCCTTTCTGATACTTGTAGCACTAGCAATCGGAGTATCGTTAAATTCTTCATCATGGTAGTTTGCAGCTGTGCGTTTAATGGTAAGAGGGAGGATGTCAGCACCTTGCTTCAGAATGGATGTAACATATTGAAATCCAAGGATGTTATTTGGCATGGAAAGATCGAGTGTAAAATCTTCAGTCTGCAAGGTTTGAAATGCTTTCGTTTGTGCGGCAGGATAGCTCATTCCCTGCTTCATATTATCTTTTATTGCTTTCTGATATTCTGTATGGTGTTCTGAAAGCAGGTTTGCAGTATCAATGAATGGAGCAAGCTCACCGTTCTCACTGCCGAAGCAGACATAGCTGCATTTTAATTCCTCCAATATTGAAATGGCGCCGTTTGCAAATGATTCAGCTTTTTGAGTTGCAAATGCATACGGCAATTCTATGACTAGATCGATTCCTTGCTGCAGCGCCATCTTCGTACGGCTCCATTTAGACACAAGTGCAGGCTCACCTCGCTGCAAAAAATGGCCGCTCATGACAGCGATGACCACCTCAGACTGTGATTTTTCTTTAGAAGCTTCAAGATGATAGAAATGGCCATTATGAAACGGATTGTATTCAACAATTAATCCAAGTGCTTTCACTAATGTACCTCCTGACCGATTAATTTTTGTTTACCTAGCTAAATGATGGATTGTATGCCCCTCGAAGTCAAGTTCACATTTCGTTTTGCGCGCTCTTTTCCGCAAAAAAGATCAGGAAAGTTTTGCATTAAAACAATATTCATGTATACTAAACACTGTAAAGAAAAAATATTGACAAATATTATTGCGAAAGCTATAATTACCTTTGTTGCCTTGAGGTGATACCATATGAAATGGTCTACTTATCAACTGAACCAACTGCAAAATAAGGGACTTGTAATTGATGAAACGGTCCAATTAACGGATATGAAAGGCGCTCTTTCTGAAATACGTGAAATCTCACCTGTTTCAGTTAAAGGCAGAGCTGATCTAAGCTCTTCTAAAGCAACTTTTCATTTGACGCTGACTGGAACGATGATTCTCCCTTGCGCAAGAACGTTAGTGGATGTTCCATTTCCGTTCGAAATTCATACAACTGAAACGTTTTTATTAAAACCAAATGCAGACTTCGAGATGGAAGAAGAAATCCATCACGTACAAGAAGATATCGTTGATTTAATACCTGTTATTAAAGAAAACATACTTTTGGAAGTACCAATGCAGGTTTTTAGCGATTCTGTTGAAGGAAATGATCAGGCTGCCCCTCAAGAGGGAAAAGATTGGAAAGTTATCTCTGAAGAAGATAATAAAAACAAAATTGACCCGAGGCTTGCTGGCTTATCGAAATTTTTCGATGATCAAGACAGCTAATGCTATTGTTTAGCACTTATATATAGGCTGTTTTAACACAAATGCTTTAATGAAACTCTGTAAGGAGGTGGGAATAATGGCTGTACCTTTTAGAAGAACTTCTAAAACAAGAAAAAGACTACGTCGTACACACTTCAAATTGCAAGTGCCTGGTATGGTAGCATGCCCAAACTGTGGTGAAGTAAAATTAGCTCACCGTGTATGTAAAGAATGTGGAACATACAAAGGAAAAGAAGTTGTTAGCAAATAATAGCTTCATTTAAAACGCAGGGATCTTTGATCCCTGCGTTTTTTCGTATTTTTTAAATCTATTCGGCTGGTGCACGTTCCTTCCTTTCTGTAAAATAGAGATAATTCAATTAGAGGTAGAGGTGGACCGGCACATGGGGAAAGTATTGGTTAATGAACAAAACGGGATTCTTGAAATAAAAATCAACCGGCCTGAACGAAGAAATGCAGTTGATTTTGATGTTATGAATGATTTAGAGGCCATACTTGATGAGGCAGAACGAAATGAAAAACTATTGGCGGCGACAATAACAGGCAGCGGAGATAAGGCATTTTGTGCAGGAGGAGATCTATCAGTCTTCGGAAACCTTACAACAAGGCAAGAAGCGTTTTATATGCTTTCGAAGATGGGGAATCTTCTGTATAGATTCATGACTCTTCACATACCTACATATGCAATTATTAATGGAACAGCTGTAGGAGGCGGAATGGAAATTGCAGCGTCCGCTGACTTCAGATTAGTGAAAGAAGATGCAGCTCTCGGATTTATTCAAGGAAACCAGGCCATTACAACAGGGTGGGGAGGGAGCACGATGCTCTTTGAAAAAATGCAGCATGATGCAGCTTTATATATGCTGACAAGCGGTAAAAAAATGACTGCTGCAAAAGCAAAAGAGCTTAGATTTGCTTCAAAAGTATTTCATACTGACGCGTTTGATGAGCGTGCAGCAGAATACATAAGACAATCACTCATTCCATATCCGGAAGTAGTAAGGGCGTACAAAGAAATAAAAGTAAATAAGTGGATAGAATCTGGGTTGAAAAAACGTATGGAAGAAGAGATTTCCAAATGTTCAGAGCTGTGGATAAGCGAAGCCCATCTTCAGGCGGTTCACCAATTCTTTCAAAAAAGACACTAAAAAAGGCTGTTTTTGCATAAAGACTAATTCTCGTAATTCCTAATGATTTCGTCCTTTTTTTCTAATAAATGCAATTATAATAAACCATTAAACCATGGCTTAAAATAATATTTAAAATGGAAGATCATCAATGTGTTTGAAAAAAGCGTAAAAAATAGCTTGTAAGCGTGTGTCTTAAGTCATGTTCAGTAGTCTATCTATTCTAGCATGTGCATATGTATGTAAAAAATGCTTATTAGGGGGAATAGAAAGTGACGACTACACGTCAGGATGCATGGACACTAGATGAAGATTTAATGCTTGCGGAAGTTGTGCTTCGGCATATTCGGGATGGAGGAACCCAGCTTGCTGCCTTTGAAGAAGTAGGACAAAAGCTATCAAGAACAGCAGCTGCCTGCGGTTTTCGCTGGAACTCTTATGTAAGAAAACAGTATAAATCAGCCATTGAGATGGCAAAATCCCAGCGGAAGAAAGTTCGAAAACAAGAAACGGAAGCTGATGCTGTGATGTCCGAGTCGATGCCTATTAATGAGACACTTACGCAAGGATTGAACACCATCACATTTAATGAAGTCATTTCATTTTTAAAAAGCTATGAAAACTCAGCCAATGAAACAGATTTAAAGAACGAAAATGAAAAATTGACGATCAGGATTGGCCAGCTTGAGCAGCATATTGAAAAATTGCAAAGTGAAAAGGAAACGCTGCACAGGAATTTGCAGATTGTAGAAGAAGACTATATGGCTCTGATTGAAATGATGGAGCGAGCAAGAAAAATGATTGTTCTGAGAAATGATGAGCCGGGACGGAAAGCCAATTTTCAAATGAACCATAACAGCCACCTGGAAAAAATAGAAAAATAAAAGAATGACCGCATTATTATTGCGGTCATTCTTTTATTTACGCAGTCTCAGTCTTCTGTTCAGAAACACCTTCAGGATACCAGACTAGCGGATTTTCACCTTTGTCGCGATCCATATCATACGTCACCGCTTCAAACCCCATTCTTGACCAGAATTCATTAGATTTCACTCTTGGGTTCGTTTTGATAGGCAAGCCGTATGACTTTGCATACTCTACTAATGCTGTGCCATAGCCTTTGCGCTTATAGTCAGGAAGCACTTCAAGCTTCCATAATTCAAGATAATCCTGTTTTGGATTGAAATATTCATCAAATTTCTTATCAACGCGATAGAGACTCATTCGTGCTACCAGTTTTTCACCGAAATAAATTCCGTAAAAAGGTGAGTTGCTGTCGTTCTCAATGATGTTATCCTGAAGATCATCAAGCATAGACAGTTCTTGAAGTCCGTACTCTTTAAATTTTTTAAATTCCTCAAGCGTTTTATAATTTATAAGCAATTTTTCTGCCTTAAACATTGGTTCTCCCCCTTGCAGCCTTTTGATCCATAGTCAATCTTTCAAGTTTAGGATAAGAAAGCGAAATCTTACTAACATTTTTAAACTTAAGTTTATTATACCATGATGATAAAATTAGAAAAGAGTTTAGTGAGCGTTTTCATTTTAAAGAAGGAAAATAAAGATTTATGCAGAAATGTATTTGGTGGGGATAATCTTTTACAACTTGGGAGGGGAGAAATTGAAGAAAATTCTAATTGCAAATCGAGGGGAAATTGCCCTTCGCATCATAAAAACCTGCAAACAAATGGGGATTGAAACTGTTGCCATTTATTCTGATGCCGATTTTAATCTGCCTTTCGTCAAAGAAGCGGATTATGCATTCAGGATTGGAGAAGCGCCTGTTGTGAAATCCTATCTGTTAAAAGATGAGATTTTAAAGATTGCCATTGAGCAAAAAGCTGATGCCATTCACCCAGGCTATGGCTTTTTATCTGAGAACACAGATTTCGCTAAAGCAGTTGAAGAAAATGGGATTGCATTTATTGGACCAAAGGCTGAAACTATGGCTTTGATGGGCGATAAAGTAGCAGCCAGAAAAACGATGAAAGAAGCAGGTGTCCCTGTAGTGCCAGGAAGTGTGACAGGACTTGAAACGGCAGAGGAAGCTTGTTCGTTTGCTGCAGAAGTCGGTTACCCTGTCATGCTGAAAGCAAGCGGAGGCGGAGGCGGCATCGGAATGCATAGGTGTGATGATGAAGCTGCACTCATGAAGTTCTTTGCATCAACTAAAACGAGAGCAAAAACCTATTTCGGAAACGATGAAGTTTTTATAGAGAAATTCATAGCTGATGCAAGACACATTGAAATACAGCTGTTTGGTGATCAGCATGGCAATATTGTTCATATGTATGAACGTGACTGCTCTGTGCAGCGAAGAAATCAAAAAGTAGTTGAAGAATCACCATCACCACTTCTATCAGAGGAAACTAGAACCAAGATGTGTGAAGCTGCAATAGATGCTGCCAAATATGTAGGATACATAAATGCTGGAACAATTGAATTTATTGTGGATGATCAGGAACGCTTTTATTTCCTTGAAATGAATACGAGACTGCAGGTGGAACATCGCGTAACAGAAGGTGTGACAGGGCTTGATCTGGTTAAACTCCAAATTCTTGCTGCTGCGGGAGAACCTCTTCCGTTTAGTCAAAGGGAAATTAACAAGCAGGGTCACTCGATTCAATTCCGTCTCTACGCTGAAGATCCAGTTAAGTTCATTCCGTCACCAGGTTTAATTAAAGCGTTTACATTTGAAGAGACAGATGGAGTTATCGTAGATTGTGCGTATGAAGAAGGAAATACTGTTACGCCTTTTTATGATCCGCTGGTCGCAAAAATCATTGTTAATGGAGAAAATCGCCAAAAAACGATTGAAAAGGCAAATGAGTTTTTAAACAAGGTGAAAATCGAGGGGATCAAAACCAACCTTCCTCTCTTTATAGCGATTTTGCAAAATGATGAATTCAACCAAGGAACTTACTGCACTTCTTTTTTACAAAAGGTTTTTATTGCGTAGATTTTCTTATATCGTAAACGCTCTTTTTTCATTGAAAAATGGTTTTTAAATTCATAACATCAAGAATGGAGGATTTTTAACATGATCGAAATCAAAGCAAGTATGGCAGGAACGGTATTGAATGTATTAGTAGCAGCAGGGGACGAAGTTACGGCTGGACAAGATGTGATCATGCTAGAATCGATGAAAATGGAAATTCCTGTAGACAGTCCTCTGAATGGGGTCGTTCAGGAGATTAAAGCTGAAGCAGGGGATTTTGTAAACGAAGGCGATATCCTAATGATCTTAACAACGTAATAAAGGGGGACATTTCGAATGATAAAAACGGAAGAACTGGAAAGAATCCTAAAGGAAAAAACAGCTGAAATCGAAGCTGGCGGACATTTGAAATACCATGAAAAACTGCAGCAGCAGGGTAAACTTTTTGTCAGAGATAGATTAAGCAGACTTTTTGATAATGGCCAATACAAAGAAGATGGGAAATTTGCGAACAATCAGGCAGGAGATCTCCCCTCTGACGGTGTCGTGACGGCTATAGGGAAAATAAACAATCAAACGGTATGTGCCATGGCGAATGATTCTACAATTAAAGCAGGGTCATGGGGAGCAAGAACGGTCGAAAAAATAATCCGGATTCAGGAAACGGCCGAAAAGATGAAAGTGCCATTGTTATATTTAGTAGATTCTGCAGGAGCCAGAATTACGGACCAGATTGATATGTTTCCAAATCGGCGCGGAGCAGGGAAAATTTTCTATAACCAAGTTAAATTATCAGGAATGATTCCGCAAATCTGTCTTTTGTTTGGACCGTCAGCAGCAGGCGGTGCTTATATTCCGGCATTTTGTGACATAGTCATTATGGTTGAAGGCAATGCTTCGATGTATTTAGGCTCTCCCCGCATGGCTGAGAAGGTTATTGGAGAAAAGGTAACACTTGAAGAAATGGGCGGGGCGAGAATGCATTGCTCTGTAAGCGGATGCGGAGATGTGCTTGTAAAAACGGAAGAGGAAGCGATTTTAGAAGCTAGAAGATATTTAACCTATTTCCCTGAAAACTATCAGCATACAACGAAAACGATTGATTCTGTTGCTCCAAAACCAGGCAGAAAATTGTCTGAGATTGTTCCTGAAAATCAAAATGCTCCTTTCGATATGTATGAGTGCATTGATTCTTTAATCGACGAAGGAAGCTTTTTTGAGATCAAACGTCTATTCGCACCAGAAATTATTACCGGTTTCGCCAGAATGGATGGCAAGGTTGTCGCAATTATTGCGAATCAGCCGCGAGTCAAGGGTGGAGTCCTATTTGTAGATTCAGCTGATAAGTCAGCGAAATTCATGCAGCTTGCAGATGCTTTTCATATTCCGCTGCTGTTTCTGGCTGATGTGCCAGGATTTATGATTGGCACGAAAGTCGAGAGAGCAGGAATCATCCGTCATGGTGCTAAAATGATTGCGTCCATGAGTTCGGCAACCGTTCCAAAAATTTCGGTTATTGTCAGAAAAGCGTATGGTGCAGGCTTATACGCAATGGCAGGTCCAGCCTTTGAAACAGATTGCGTCATCGCTCTTCCGACAGCACAAATAGCTGTAATGGGTCCGGAAGCTGCAGTGAATGCCATTTATTCTAACAAAATCAACGAGATTGAAGATCCAAAAGAAAGAATGAAATTTGTGCTGGAAAAACAGCAGGAGTATAAGGAAAATATCGATATTTATAAACTTGCCTCAGAAATGATTGTAGACCATATCGTTTCTGCAGATGAGTTGAGAGAAGAATTAATTTCACGTTTTTCCTTATACGAAACAAAGCATCTGCCATTTGGTGAACGAAAGCATCCTGTTTATCCTGTATAAAAATTTCCTTAAAAGCCAACGATTTTGTTGGCTTTTAACGTATTGTGAAAATGAAAACCCTAGGCTAGGCCCAGGGTTCCAAAAGCTTTCAGCATGATATTAAGAAAACTCATACGAGGTGCTAAAAATATTTTTGGTTCGACAACAAATATCTTTAAAATCCCAGCCGATTTTGTGCCCGGAACGCGGAAAAAGCGAAACCCAGGTACCTAATAGAGCGGAATGATGCCCTTGAATTGGGAAAAGGTGAAACCCAGGTACCCAATAGTGCGGAATGGTGCCCTTGAATCGGGAAAAGGTGAAACCAGTTACCAATGATTTTTAGTAATTACCTTCACCAATAATATTAAAATGGGAAATACTTCTTATTTTTGATATGATAGGAGAACTAAGGGAATACGGCGGGGTGTACATATGGAGATTGGAATTATTGGATCGGGCGCAATTGGCATGTTATGTGGAGCTTATTTATCTATAGAACATGCTGTTACACTTTATACGAGACGTGAGGAACAAGCAGATCAAATCAATAAGAATGGAATCAGCTTATGGAAGAATGAACATCTTGCCCTCAAAATGAACCCTCGGGCAACAGCGGAAGCAACCTACAAAGAACCTCTCCTGATCGTCACTGTTAAGCACTATCAGCTTCCAGGCATTATCAATAAATTAAAAGAGCTGTCACCGAGAATGATTGTTTTTCTTCAAAATGGGATGGGCCATTTAAACTTGCTCCAAACACTCACTTCTCATCATGTATTTGTAGGGGCCGTAGAGCATGGAGCTCTTAAAATCAATGACCATGGCGTTCATCATACAGGAATAGGCTGTATAAAAATCAGTTCATTTCGTAATGAAAATGAGGTTCTGCCTATCTTGCATCCTCAAATTGATGATTTTCCATTTGAGTATAACGAAGATTGGAAGTCAATGCTTTCCAAAAAGCTTTTAGTAAATGCATGCATCAATCCTTTGACTGCTGTCTTGCGTGTGCCAAACGGGGAACTGGCAGCAAATCAATCCTATAAAAAGATGGCTGAAGCGGTATTCAAAGAGGCATCTAAAGTGCTCCAGCTGCAAAATGAGGAGTCTGAATGGGAAAATATACTGCAAATTTGCAGAAATACAGCAGTCAATCGTTCTTCTATGCTGAAAGACGTTGAAGAAGGCAGGAAAACGGAGATTGAAGGAATCGTGGGTTACTTGATTAATCATGCAATAAAAGAAAGGAAGGAGGTTCCTATCCTGGAATTCTTATATCATGCCATCAGGGGAATGGAAGGATGAACGTGTCAGTATATATCGCTCAGATGATTGCATTAACGGTATCCTTGCCGTTACTGTGTTTTTTTGTATTATTTCTTGTCTTGGCCGTCATGATGAATGACAGAAAAAGAGCACTGCTGATGGCTGCTGATGCAGCTGTTCTTTTCTTTGCTATTTCCATTTATTTTAAGCTTCTTGCAATATTTGACTCTCCTTTTTACAGCAGTCTATTTATTATTTGTTTTTTCATAATGTTTGCGGGCTTACTTATCCTTATCCGCACGCAATCTGCTATTTCTGCTTCTAAAGCATTCAAGAAATGCTGGCGTTTTTCATTTTTGGTGCTGCTCCCCCTCTCAACGTTTTTAACCATATATGGAATCTTAACAGGTATATTGGAAAATCTGTAAGAATCTAAGCAAACTTTTTTTATTTTCAATGCAATAAATGCTATACTCTTCTCGGAAGCTTACATAACCCGGAAAGGAAGTTACACAAATGGAGATTACTGAACTCTCCCTTCGCCACACGAATCGCCTTGTTGATGATTTAGCAAATTCAAGGTTAAATACGGTGGATTACTTTGATTATGAGATCAGCAAAGAGGACGTTTATGAAAAAAGAATAAACGATTTAAAAAATAGAACATTTGCAAGAGAGAAACTGTCTGAATACCTTTTAAACTACCATCACAGGTATTTCCCTGAAAAGGCTGAGGTGATTGAAAATATTGAGCGTCTCAAACATCCGGAAAGTTTGGTGGTTGTGGGCGGACAGCAAGCCGGGTTGCTGACAGGACCTTTATATACCATTCATAAAATCATCTCGATTTTAGTTCTTTCTAAACAGCAGGAAAAGAAGTTAGCGGTTCCTGTTGTCCCGATCTTCTGGGTTGCAGGAGAAGATCATGATTTTGCGGAAATTAATCACTTGTTTATCTGTCAAAATAAGATGATCAGAAAGAAAGCGATCCACAACAAACAAACAGAAAGAATACCTGTTTTTCACAAAGAACTAGATAAGGAAGAATGCTGGAAATGGGTCTCGGGTATTTTTGAATCATTTGGGGAAACAGATTTTACGAACCAATTAATGAGCAGTGTCAAACTTGCTTTGGATTCCTCTCGGACATACACTCAATTTTTCGAAAAGCTTACATATGAAATGTTCTCGGATTACGGTTTGGTAATTATGAATTCTGCTGATCCTGAGCTAAGAAAGCTGGAATCGCCTTTCTTTCAGCAGTTAATTAGACAAAATGAAGAGATTTCACAAAATCTGGCATCTCAGCAGCATTTTATGAAATCAAACGGATATGAGCCAATTCTTGAAACGGACGATAAAAGTGCAAACCTTTTTTATCATAAAAAAAGTGGCGACCGATTCTTGCTTCACCGGACCGATGAGAAAATGTATTTAGCCGATGGCAAGAACATATCAGAAGATGAATTAAGACACCTTGCTGAGCAACATCCTGAGAAACTGAGCAATAATGTTGTTACAAGACCTCTCATGCAAGAATACTTATTGCCTACGCTTGCATTTATTGCTGGTCCAGGAGAGATTACTTATTGGGCAGAACTGAAGAAAGTATTTCAAACAATCGGTTTTAAAATGCCCCCAGTTGTACCGCGGCTCAATATTACGCTGCTGGAGAGGTCAATTGAGACGGACTTATCAGATGTAGATCTTACGATTGAAAACGTGTTTGTAAAAGGAGTCCAGCAAGCACGTGAAGAGTGGATTTCAATGAAGGAGCCAGTCGACTTTGAGTCACAGCTTGAGAAGTCAAAACATGAAGTTGAACAAATTCATCGTTCATTAAGATCTGCAGCTCTTGCAATTGATTCAAGCATCGAGCCTTTTTTGAAAAAAAACGTCTATTTTATTCAATCTCAGTTAGATTTATTAGGTTCTCATATCGACAAGAAGATTCAACAAAAACATCGTGTGGAAATGGATAAATTCACAAGAATCGAGAATTCTCTTAATCCAAATGGCGGTTTTCAGGAGAGAACGTGGAATATTTACTATTATTTAAATAAGTATGGACCAAATTTTTTAAGTGAAATCGTGCAGCTTCGCTATTCTTTTAACGATAAACATAAAATTGTCAAAATATAAATAACGATTTTCTGAAATCCTGTGGAATACAGGGTTTTTTTTTATGAAACAAACGTGTAGAATAGGAAGTGGGGAGAAGTGGGGGGAAGTGGTGACTGAGAGGAAGAAAGTGGGGCGACGAACATGTTCATGGGTGAATACCATCATACGATTGATGCAAAAGGCCGCATGATCGTTCCTGCTAAATTCCGGGAAGGACTCGGAGAAACTTTCGTTATCACAAGAGGATTGGATCAATGTTTGTTCGGTTATCCAATGAGCGAATGGAAATTGATAGAAGAAAAGCTTAAAGCTCTCCCATTAACAAAGAAAGACGCACGTGCATTCACCAGGTTCTTCTTTTCAGGAGCTGTTGAATGCGAGCTTGACAAGCAAGGCCGCATCAATTTAGCTTCACCGCTTTTGCAGTATGCAAAGCTTGAGAAAGAATGTGTTGTTATCGGAGTATCAAATCGGATCGAGTTATGGGATAAGGCAATTTGGGATACATATGTGACTGAACAGGAAGATTCATTTGCCGAAATTGCTGAAAATATGATTGGTTTTGATATATAATGGTCTCTTGTGCAAACAATGAGTAATAAGACATTCCAAAATCATGTTTTCTAAAACCAAAAACAATTCGAATCTGATAAAGGTGGTAACAGCAATGTTTCAACATAAAACAGTATTATTGCGCGAAACAGTAGATGGATTAAATCTTAAAGAAGATGGTGTATATGTAGACTGTACTCTTGGTGGAGCAGGACACAGTTCTTATCTTTTATCGCAGCTCTCCAAGCAAGGTCATCTGTATGCGTTCGATCAGGATGATGCAGCACTTGCACATGCGAAAGAATTGCTTTCTGAATATGAGGGACAGGTTACATTTATTAAAAGCAATTTCAGGTACTTAAAAGAAGAACTTGAAGCAATTGGCGTAACAGAGGTTGATGGCATTTTATTTGACCTGGGAGTTTCATCACCGCAATTAGATACACCTGAAAGAGGCTTCAGTTATCATCACGATGCACCTCTTGATATGAGAATGGATCAGAATGCCAGCGTTTCAGCTTTCGATGTTGTGAATCATTGGACATATGAAGAACTGGTCAAAATATTTTTCCGCTACGGTGAAGAAAAATTCTCAAAGCAAGTAGCACGAAAAATTGAAGCAGCACGAGAGAAACAGCCGATTCAAACAACAGGGGAATTGGTGGAATTAATTAAAGATGCGATTCCTGCACCAGCAAGAAGAAAAGGCGGACATCCAGCCAAAAGAATTTTTCAGGCGATCCGAATTGCGGTAAATGATGAACTAAAAGTATTTGAAGAAGCAATTGAACAAGCAGTTGAAATGATTAAACCCGGCGGCAGAGTGAGTGTCATTACGTTTCATTCATTAGAGGACAGAATCTGCAAGACCGCATTTAAGCAAGCTGCTGCATTGCCTGAGCTTCCTCCTAATTTACCGGTTATACCGGATGAATTTAAACCTAAAGTAAAACTGATTACAAGAAAGCCAATTGTTCCTACAGAAGAAGAACTTGAAGAGAACAATCGCGCACGATCTGCTAAATTAAGAATCCTAGAAAAACTATAATAGAATACGAAAATAATTAGAGGGGGTTGTGAAAATGAGCAATTTGGCAGTAAAAATCCAACAGCAGCGGCAAGAGCAGCATAAGCAAATGCCAGAGCAGCAGCAATCGGTTGTCATCACTAGAAGACCGACCATAACAGTAGGAGAAAAGGTTATGATTGTCGCATTTCTATCTCTTCTCTTATTTGCAGCAGTGCAAATTGTTTCTAACAGTGTAACGCTGTATCAATCAAACATTGAAATTCAAAAGATTGAAACGAAAATCCAGGATCAGCAAAAGATTAATTCTGATCTAACTGTTCAAGTAAAAGAATTAAGCACATACGAGCGCATTTGGGCAAAAGCAAAAGAACTTGGTTTAACACTTAATCAAAATAATGTGAAAGTTGTTAACGAATAGTTATGATGCAGCCGAAAAATATCAATATGAACAGAGGAGCAGCGATATTAACTTTAATATTTGCATTGCTCTTTTTTGTCTTAATCATTAGATTTCTCTATTTACAGACAACAGGTGTTGTAAATGGAGAGATACTGGCAGCCCGTGCGGAAGAACAATACGAACGTAAACGGAATATTGAAGCAAACCGCGGTTCTATTTTGGACAGAAGAGGAGAAGTGATCGCACAAGATACCTCGACCTATACACTAGTTGCGGTACTTGATGATAGTATGACAACCAATCCAAAAAAACCTAAGCATGTTGTAGAGCCGGAGGAAACGGCAGAAAAGCTTGCTCCCTTGCTTGATATGGAAGAAAGCGAAGTTGAAAAGATCTTAACGAAAGAAGCTTTTCAAGTGGAGTTTGGTCCTGCTGGACGAAATATCAGCCATTCTTTAAAAGTGAAAATTGAAAAACTGAAGTTGCCGGGCATTGCTTTTTCAAGAGATACACACAGATACTATCCTAATGGAACGTTTGCATCCCACATTATCGGTTATGCTCAACGAGACGAAGAGTCCCAAAATACAGTCGGGATGTTCGGAATCGAAAAGAGCTTGGATAAATATCTTCATGAAAAAGATGGATATAAAGTGATTGAAGCCGATAAACAAGGGTTTAAACTGCCAAATGGAGAAGAGAAAATCGTTGCTCCGGAGAATGGCAACAATGTTTATTTGACGATCGATCAAAAAGTGCAAACATTCCTTGAAGATGCAATGAATGAAGCAGCAAAAGAATATGAACCGGAGAAGATTATCGGGATCGTAGCAGATCCGAAAACAGGGAAAATTTTGGCGATGGGACAGCGGCCAAGCTTTGATCCTAATGTCCGCGACATTAACAATTATTATAATGATGCAGTGGCATATCCGTTTGAGCCTGGATCAACAATGAAAATATTCACCTTGGCTGCAGCGGTTGAAGAAGGAGTTTTTAATCCTAATGAAACGTACCAGTCTGGAGCTTATAAGGTTGCTGGCGGCAAAATCAGTGATCATAACAAAACTGGCTGGGGAACCATCTCATTCTTAGAAGGTGTTCAGCGTTCTTCTAACGTGGCAATGGCAATTCTTGCAAAAGAAAAGCTGGGTCCTGACCGTTTAATGCAGTACATGGGCAAGTTCGGATTAAATGAAAAAACAGGAATTGATCTCCCGAATGAAGCGAATGGGAAATTTAACTATAAGTACGACATTGAAAAAGTAACCACTGCTTTTGGACAAGGATCAACAGTAACTCCGATTCAGCAAGTACAGGCAGCGACAGCCATTGCCAATGGCGGCAAAATGATGAAGCCGTATATCATTGATAAGATTGTAGATGTCGATTCTGATAAAGTAGTGAAACAAAATAAACCAGAAGTGGCCGGTACGCCAATTTCTGAAAAAACGTCCAAAGAAGTACTCGACATTTTAGAAACAGTTGTCAGTTCTGAAAAAGGAACAGGCAAGCCGTACCAGATTGAAGGATATGAAGTGGCAGGAAAAACAGGAACTGCACAAATGTCTGGCGAAGATGGGAAATATTTAAAAGGAAGAAATAATTATATCTTCTCATTCATGGGCATGGCACCAAAAGAAGACCCAGAGCTTCTTGTTTATGTTGCCGTTCAGCAGCCAAAGCTAAAAGATACAGAAACAGGCTCAATGCCAGTATCATCTGTTTTTAATACAGTTATGAAAAACAGTCTCCAGTATTTAAAAATCCAGCCTTCTGAGGAAGAAAGCGAGCAGCCGAAGAAAACAGAAACAGAAGTTGGTGCTGAAATTCCATCATTTACAGGTGAAAATGTATCGTCTGCTAAGAAGATACTTGAATCCAATAAAATTCAGACGATCATTTTAGGATCAGGAAACGAAATCACTGACCAGTATCCTGAAGCAGGTACAAAGATGATCGCAAATGAACGGGTGTTTCTAAAAACTGATGGAAAAGCAAGCATGCCGGACATGACAGGATGGTCATCAAGGGATGTAATGAAGCTTGCAAACTTCCTTGACCTTAAATTGAAAATATCAGGAAATGGATATGCTGTTTCCCAAAATATACCGAAAAATCAGACTGTGCAAAAGAATGATGTTCTAAATGTGAAACTTCAAAGTCCAGAACACCAGAGCGAAAATGAGGAAGAACAAACTGAAAGTGAAGAAGAAGAAATGAGATAGCACATGCTTGATCAACACTGTTGATCAAGCTTTCTTTTTTTCGAGTATGGGATAAACGAGGTCTTGTTCCATAGCAAGTTCTACATCAACCTGTACAAGCATATATTTGAACGAGCCTAAACAAGGGGGTATTCAAATCTATGCGCGTTTCAAATGTTACAGTCAGAAAGCGTTTAGCTATGGTCTTGTTATTTGGATTTTTCATTTTTTTAATTATCGATATCCGCCTCGGATACGTTCAGTTTTTTATTGGGGACAAATTGACTGCCCTTGCAAAGGATTCTTGGAGCCGGAATATTCCTTTTGAACCTGAACGAGGAGAAATACTGGATCGCAATGGCGTGAAGCTCGCAACAAATATGAGCGCTCCGTCTATCCTTGTTGTGCCAAGACAAGTGGAAAACCCAGCAGAAACTGCCGAAAAACTGGCTGCTGTTTTAAATATGTCAAAGGAACGGGCATATGATTTAATTACGAAAAAAGAGTCAATTCAGCGCATCAATCCTGAAGGCAGAAAAGTCTCTCATGAAAAAGCAAAAGAGCTTCGGGCATTGGGCCTTAAAGGAGTATACATAGCAGAGGATTCTAAGCGGCATTATCCTTTTGGGAGCTATCTTTCGCATGTTCTTGGTTTTGCAGGCATCGATAATCAAGGATTGCTTGGACTTGAATCGTACTATGATAAACAGTTAAAGGGAACAAAAGGGTATGTAAAATTCTATTCTGACGCAAAAGGGAAAAGAATGCCTGAGGAAGCGGATGAATATACTGCGCCTGTTGATGGACTAAACATGAAATTGACAATTGACTCAAAAGTTCAAACAATAATTGAGCGTGAATTAGATAATGCACAAGCAGCTTATAATCCTGATGGAATGATTGCCATTGCGATGAATCCGAAAAATGGAGAAATTCTTGCGATGTCAAGCCGGCCAGACTTTGATCCGGGAAATTTTAAGGATGTCGATCCTCTTATTTACAATCGCAACCTTCCTGTATGGAGTTCGTATGAACCAGGATCAACCTTTAAGATTATTACACTCGCAGCAGCGCTTGAAGAGAAAAAAGTAGACTTGCAAAAAGAACACTTTCATGATGGGGGTTCTGTCGAAGTTGGCGGTGCAAGACTGAAATGCTGGAAGAGAGGCGGGCATGGCAGCCAGACATTTCTTGAAGTTGTTCAAAACTCATGCAACCCGGGTTTTGTTGAACTTGGCCAGAGACTTGGGACAGATACATTGTTCAAATATATTCATAACTTCGGATTTGGCCAGAAGACCGGAATTGATCTTCAGGGAGAAGGACGCGGCATTCTTTTTAATGTCGACAATGTCGGCCCTGTAGAACAGGCGACAACTGCATTTGGACAGGGGGTTTCTGTAACGCCTATTCAGCAGGTGGCAGCAGTTGCAGCTGCAGTTAACGGCGGAACTCTTTACACGCCGTTCATTGCAAAAGAGTGGATTGATCCAATTACAGGTGATGTGATCAGCAAAACAGCTCCAGAAGCAAAACGACGAGTGATTTCTGAAGAAACATCAAAGCAAATAAGATATGCCCTGGAAAGTGTAGTCGCTCAAGGTACCGGCCGTAATGCATTTGTTGATGGCTACCGTGTAGGAGGTAAAACAGGGACTGCCCAAAAGGTAAAAGACGGAGTCTATTTAAAAAATAACTATATTGTTTCCTTTATTGGTTTTGCACCAGCAGATGATCCTGAAATAGTTGTTTACGTAGCAGTCGATAACCCAAAAGGCACTGTTCAATTCGGGGGAACTGTAGCAGCTCCGATTGTAGGAAACATTATGGAGGATAGCTTGAGAGAGCTTGGTGTGAAGCCCAGAAAGGATCAAATTGAAAAAGAATATACATGGCTAGACACAAAACTTGTTAAAGTCCCGAATGTTTTAGGGCTTACTGCCTCGGAACTGAGACAGCAGCTTGTCAATATGAAGCTAGATATTTCAGGAACTGGAGATGTCGTTGTCCAGCAGTCTCCGGCAGCGGGAGTCAAAGTAAAAGAAGGCTCAACTCTTCGTCTTTATTTAGGTAAAAGCGATAAGAAAGATGAGAAAGAATAAACATCTGAGCTGGCATTCACTAATTAGTGATTGCCATGCTTTTATTTTATAAACGAAATGAAAAGCCGATATGGCTCTTTTAGCTAAGATACGATAAAATAAGAACTGTGCGTTTTCCTGAAAAATGGATTATTTTGTATTTATAAATTATGAAAAGCAACTTATCGTTTGTTTTGAGAGGATTTGGTAATGATGAAACTACAGACACTGCTGTCACAGCTGCAAAATATCAAACAAAACGTGAATGAAGATCCAGACATTCTCTCGATTGAAATGGATTCAAGAGAAGTGAAAGAAGGAAGTTTATTTATTTGCATCAGCGGGTACACAGTAGATGGCCATGATTACGCCGAACAGGCTGTCCGTCTTGGTGCTGCTGCTGTTATATCTGAAAAGCCGCTTTCGCTTTCTGTACCGGTTATTGTCGTGAAGAATTCAAAAAGAGCGATGTCCATGCTTGCTGATTCATTTTACGGTCAGCCGACTCAAAAGCTTCATTTAATTGGTGTGACTGGCACGAACGGCAAAACTTCAACAACTCATTTAATTGAAAAAATCCTTCAAAATGCGGGTAAGACCACTGGATTGATTGGAACTATGTACATAAAAATTGGAGAAGAACAATTTAATGTCAAAAACACAACTCCAGAAAGCCTGACACTTCAAAAAACCTTTAATGCTATGGTGGAAAAAGGAGTTAACAGTGCCATTATGGAGGTTTCTTCGCACGCGTTGCATATGGGGCGTGTGCATGGCTGTGATTATGATGTCGCAGTGTTTACAAATTTGACTCAGGATCACCTTGATTATCATCAAACAATGGACTCGTATCGTGCAGCAAAAGGACTATTGTTTGCACAGCTTGGAAATAAATTTGATCACAACAAGCCGAAGTATGCTGTATTAAATGGAGATGATCCTGCGTCAGCCGAATTTATGAATATGACGGCTGCACATGTTTTCACATATGGAATTGATAGTGAATGCGATATAATGGCGAAAAACATCTTGATGTCTTCAAGCGGGACAGAGTTTGATCTTGTAACTCCATTTGGTACCGAGAAAGTTAAAATGAAGCTGATCGGGAAATTCAGCATCTATAATGCCCTTGCTGCTGCAGCTGCAAGCCTCGCATCAGATGTTCCAACCTCTGTTATTGCAGCTACTCTTCAATCCATTGAAGGTGTGCGTGGCAGATTTGAGGTTGTAGACGGGGGACAGGATTTTTCTGTAATCGTTGATTATGCACACACACCGGATAGTCTTGAGAATGTCCTAACGACCGTAAAGCAATTTGTTAAAGGTAAGACATTCGTAGTTGTGGGCTGCGGCGGGGACCGTGACCGCACAAAACGAAAAGTGATGGCACAGATCGCCGTTAAATATGCGGATGAGCCGATATTTACATCAGATAATCCAAGAAGTGAGGATCCAATGGATATCTTAAATGAAATGGAAGACGGAGTGCGCGGCGAGTACTATCACTCTATTGTAAATAGAGAACAGGCCATTTATTTTGCAGTTGCCAACGCTAAAGCAGGCGATGTAATTTTAATTGCAGGAAAAGGTCATGAAACGTATCAGCAAATCGGTACGCAAACTTTTGACTTTGATGACCGCGAAGTTGCATTAAAAGCTATAAATGAACTTGTAAAATAAATCTTTTTTTTTAAAATTGTTGCTTTTCAATCGTATTAAGAGCGAGCGCGCATCGTGATTTTAAGGTGTATTTTATGATTACAAAAAAACACGAAACTATTGATTGCAGTGAATGAATCTTTTTACTAAGGTTCTTTCGTAAAGTTTGTTGCTTTTAGAAAAAAAGGTTAAAACCTTTAGTGGATGGCAGCGGAATGCACTTGACTCCTGCGGGAAATAGAGGGGGCTCCCATTCCTCCCCGCGGAAAGCAAGTGTCAGCAGCGGAAATCCTCAGGTAAAATTAATAACCAAAAACAACAATCAATGCGAAAACAGCCTTTACGAAAAAGCAAAAAATGCTAACACATCCAACAAACAATACAGCCAGAAATGAGACAAATATAAATATGCCATTATTAAGCACATGTAAACATAAAAAATTGCTTTTTTCATATGATGAATCCGTAAAAATAAATAAGTATCATTTGGCTGATTCAGGGAGGATCTAAACATGCTCGAACAAATTATATTATTTACCATTATTATGGGCTTTTTAATCAGTGTTCTGATTTCTCCCATTTTTATTCCTTTTTTAAGAAGACTTAAGTTCGGACAAAGCATTCGGGACGAAGGACCGAAATCACATCAGAAAAAATCCGGCACCCCGACGATGGGCGGAATTATGATTATCCTGTCTGTCATTGTGACAACGATTGTTATGAGCTATAAATTTGCAGAACCAAGTGTAGAAATGTATTTGCTTCTATTCGTTATGTTCGGATACGGTCTGCTTGGTTTTCTCGATGATTTCATAAAAGTTGTGATGAAGCGCAATCTTGGATTAACGTCTAAACAGAAATTGATCGGACAAATCATTATCGCTGTTATTTTCTATATTGTCTTTAAACAATATGGTTTTTCTTCAGAAATCCGAATTCCGGGCACCGAACTTTCCTTTGATTTAGGATGGGCTTACGTAATTTTGATCATATTTATGCTTGTTGGAGGATCGAATGCCGTTAACTTAACAGACGGACTCGACGGCTTACTCTCTGGTACTGCCGCAATAGCCTTTGGCGCATTTGCGGTGCTTGCATGGAATCAATCTCAATATGATGTTGCTATTTTTTCAGTTGCAGTTGCCGGTGCTGTACTCGGGTTTCTTGTTTTTAATGCCCATCCTGCAAAAGTGTTTATGGGTGATACGGGATCTCTTGCCCTTGGAGGAGCCATTGTCACAGTTGCAATCTTGACCAAACTCGAAATTCTGCTCGTGTTAATCGGAGGAGTATTCGTCATTGAAACTCTATCTGTCATTATCCAAGTCATCTCTTTCAAGACGACTGGCAAGCGGGTATTTAAAATGAGCCCTCTTCATCACCATTATGAATTGACAGGATGGTCTGAATGGCGGGTAGTAGTGACATTCTGGTCTGTAGGACTTGTGTTTGCCATTTTAGGAATCTATATTGAGGTGTGGTTATAATTGAAAAGCATACAAAACTTTCAAAATAAAAATGTTCTTGTTTTAGGACTTGCGAAAAGCGGTTTAGCTGCTGCTGAATTATTACATAAATTAGGTGCTCATGTGACGGTCAATGACATGAAGCCATTTGAGGAAAATGAATCTGCGCAGAAACTCCAGGCAGCAGGTCTTAAAGTCATTTGCGGAAGTCATCCGCTTGAGCTTCTTGATCATACGGAATATATTGTGAAAAACCCTGGCATTCCCTATTCTAATCCATTACTTGAAAAAGCATTGGAACAGAAAATCCCAATTGTAACGGAAGTTGAACTGGCCTATTTAATTTCCGAAGCAGATATAATCGGAATTACAGGTTCAAACGGAAAAACAACGACAACAACTCTCATACACGAAATGCTCATTGCTGATCAAAAGAAATCGATGATCGCCGGCAATATTGGAACTGTTGCATGTGAAGTTGCTGAAAAAGCTTCTGCTGAAAATGTCATCGTGACAGAGCTGTCTTCTTTTCAGCTTATGGGAACCATTGAGTTCAGGCCGAAGATTGCCCTGCTGCTTAATTTATTTGATGCGCATCTGGACTACCACGGTACGAGAGAAGAATACGCACTTGCTAAAGCAAAAATATACGAAAATCAGCAAGCGGATGATTATTCAGTCGTAAACTTTGACGATATGGATGTTCGCCGGGCAGCAGAAAAATCAAAAGGTCAAATTGTTTACTTTTCTGTATCAAAACCACTTGCTGATGGCGGTTATATACTCAATAATGCCCTTTGGTTTAATGACGAAGAAATCATCGAAATCAAAGACATTGTTTTGCCGGGCAAACATAACCTGGAAAATATCCTTGCTGCCATTTGCGTGGTGAAACTGTATGGCGGATCCAATGAAGCGATTAAAAAGGTCCTTACAACATTCAAGGGTGTAAAACATCGTTTGCAGTTTATCAAAACAATCGAAGGCGTCAAATATTATAACGATTCAAAAGCAACGAATATTTTAGCTACATCAAAAGCCCTGCAGGCATTTAATGTACCTACCATTCTGCTTGCCGGAGGATTGGACCGAGGAAACGAGTTTGATGAACTTATTCCTTATTTAGTGAATGTGAAAGCAATCATTACGTTCGGACAAACTGCACTAAAGCTTGAAAGAATAGCAAGTGAGGCAGGAATAGAAGTCATTAATCGTGTCGATAATGTGGAACAAGCGGCTAAAGCGGCGTTTGATCTCTCTCAAGATGGAGATGTTGTCCTCTTATCACCGGCATGTGCAAGCTGGGATCAGTATAAAACATTTGAACAAAGAGGAGACATGTTTGAGAACGCCGTGCATAAGCTAAAATAAGGGCTCGTACATGTATGGTCACTCGCTGAGCCCTAAATTCCACAATATTGGGGTGTTCGGCGTTGACGGCAAAAAGATCTGCACCAGACTTCATTCTAGTCATCCTTACCTTGCTGCTGCTGACGATTGGGCTGATTATGGTATACAGTGCAAGCGCGGTTTGGGCAACCTATAAATTTGATGATTCTTTTTTCTTTGCAAAAAGGCAGCTTCTTTTTGCGGGAGTCGGTGTCATTGCCATGTTCTTTCTGATGAATGTTGATTACTGGACTTGGCGGACGTGGGCGAAAATGCTGATTATTGTTTGTTTTGTTCTGCTGCTTGCTGTTTTGGTTCCAGGAATCGGCATGGAGCGAAATGGATCTAGAAGCTGGATTGGAGTAGGCGCATTTTCGATTCAGCCTTCCGAGTTTATGAAGCTTGCGATGATTGCCTTTTTAGCTAAGTTTCTCTCTGAAAATCAAAAGAAAATAACGTCATTTAAAAAAGGGCTATTTCCATCGCTTGGATTTGTTTTTATGGCTTTTGCACTGATTATGCTTCAGCCTGATTTAGGGACAGGAACGGTTATGGTTGGAACTTGTATAGTCATGATATTTGTTGCAGGTGCGAGAGTTGGTCATTTTGCTTTCCTTGGTTTACTTGGTGTTGCTGGTTTTGTAGGGCTAGTTTTGTCAGCTCCCTATAGAATTAAACGAATTACATCTTTTTTAAATCCTTGGGAAGATCCACTCGGAAGCGGGTTTCAGATCATTCAGTCCCTTTATGCAATTGGACCTGGAGGTTTATTCGGTCTTGGTCTTGGACAAAGCAGGCAAAAATTCTTTTACCTTCCTGAGCCTCAAACAGACTTTATTTTTGCTATACTGGCAGAAGAACTTGGCTTTATTGGCGGCTCATTAATCATTTTGCTGTTCGGATTATTATTATGGCGCGGTGTGAGAATCGCTCTAGGTGCGCCAGATTTATACGGTTCATTTCTTGCGATAGGCATCATAACAATGGTTGCAATACAAGTCATGATCAATATCGGTGTTGTAACAGGATTGATGCCTGTTACGGGCATCACGCTGCCATTTTTAAGTTATGGGGGGTCTTCCTTGACTTTGATGCTGATGGCAGTCGGTGTTTTATTGAATATCAGCAGATATGCGAGGTATTAATTGCCCTCGCAGGATAGATGAACGGGACCCTGTTGAAAAACAGGGTTTATCACTTTTTGAATACGTTTGGGGGATACATATGAAAATCATGGTAAGCGGAGGCGGAACAGGAGGACACATCTATCCTGCATTAGCCTTAATAAATGAAATCAAAAAAAATCGGCATGACGCTGAATTTTTATATATAGGCACAGAAAATGGGCTTGAGTCAAAGATAGTGCCAGCAGCAGACATCCCATTTCGCTCAATCGAGATTTCGGGTTTTAAAAGAAAGATCTCACTTGATAATGTAAAAACGATTATGCGCTTTATTAAAGGTGTCAGTGACAGTAAATCATACATTAAGGAATTTAAGCCTGACGTTGTAATAGGCACGGGGGGATATGTATGCGGACCTGTAGTGTATGCAGCTTCTAAACTGCAAATCCCTACGATCATACACGAACAAAATAGTCTGCCTGGCATCACAAACAAATTCCTTGCCCGATATGTTGATAAGGTTGCGATATGCTTTGATGAAGCAAAAGCTCACTTTCCTGCTCATAAAACAGTATTGACTGGAAATCCGCGTGCTTCAGAAGTTGTTACAGAGGATTTGAAAAAATACAATGATCCTGCTCTTGTCCCTGGCAAAAAAACGGTGCTGATCATGGGTGGCAGCAGAGGGGCAAAACCAATTAATGACGCGGTGATTGATATGATGGACGAGATAAAAGAGAAAGATTATCAAATTATTTATGTCACTGGGGAAGTTCATTATGAAAATGTAATGAAACAAGTAAAGATTCTTCCGAAAAATGTTGTCATTAAACCATTTATTCATAATATGCCTGAAGTTCTGAATGGGATTGACTTAATTGTAGCCAGGTCAGGTGCAACAACTCTTGCAGAAGTAACGGCACTGGGATTACCAAGTATTTTAATTCCAAGTCCTTATGTGACGGCAAATCATCAAGAAAAAAATGCCAGAGCTTTGAGTGATCACGATGCAGCGACATTAGTACTAGAAAAAGATCTTTCAAGTAAAGCGTTAATCAAAGAAATGGATGCCATTTTGCTTGATCAGGAGAACCTGCTGAAAATGAAAGCAGCTTCCAAACAGCTGGGCATACCTGACGCTTCAATGAAACTATTTAAAGAACTAGAGGCACTGGCTAATAGATAAGGATTGCTGCTTACTAAGAGCAGGCATAGAATATATATAGACTAGGAGACATAGGAGTTGTGTTCATAGAAAATAAGGGCAGGAAAGAAGTTGTGCCTATCGGACTAAGATTCCTATAACCTTCTTCAATTAGCATCAGGAAAGAATCGTTCATTTTTAAGGAGGCTGTCATGGAAAAAATTTTGATGGAATTACAAAAAGCGAATGTAGGAAAAGTGATTCATAATGAACCTTTAGCAAAGCATACTACGATAAAAATTGGCGGACCTGCTGAGATTTTCGTTGAGCCTAATAGTATTGAAGATTTGAAAAAAACAATGGCCATCGTAACAAAAAGCGGTGCAGCCTGGAGAGCGATTGGGCGCGGATCAAACCTGCTTGTAGGAGACTCAGGGATAAAAGGCGTTGTCATTAAGCTTGGAAAAGGGCTTGACCATTTAGAAGTGGATGGTGACATTATTACAGCCGGCGGTGGATATTCTCTCATAAAATTGACAACTGTCATTAGTAAACAAGGTTTATCCGGCCTGCAATTTGCCGGCGGAATACCTGGCTCTGTCGGGGGAGCAGTTTATATGAATGCAGGTGCACATGGATCAGATATGTCAAAAATATTGATCAAAGCCCATATCTTATTTGAAGACGGAACATTAGAATGGCTTTCTGCAGAGGAACTCGACTTTTCTTACCGAACATCACTTCTTCAAAAGAAACGGCCAGGAATATGTCTTGAAGCGGTTTTAAAGCTTGAAAAAGGCAATAGGGAAGAAATCGTAGCAGAACTGCAAAAAAATAAAGATTACCGGAGAGAAACACAGCCTTGGGACCATCCTAACTGCGGAAGTGTATTCAGAAATCCGCTGCCCCATTATGCAGGACAGCTTGTTCAGGAATCAGGTTTAAAAGGATATCAGATTGGCGGGGCGAAAATTTCTGAACTGCATGGCAATTTTATTGTGAATACTGGAAATGCTACGGCAAAAGATGTGCTGGATCTCATTGATTATGTGAAAAAAACAATCTATGAAAAACATTCTGTAAAAATGGAAACAGAAGTTGAAATTGTAGGGCAAAATGAATAGAGAAAGCTTATCTTTTTTTCCTTTTATTGTGGTATAATATCTTTAAGAAATCTGCAATTGCTAAACGGCATACAATATGCCGTTTGTTTCTCTTTTAAAGATGATTTTACGCCCCGGAAAGTGATTCGGGATGAGGGGTGACTATAGGTGGAAAAAGGAAAAGTCGTATCGCTTGAAGACCGGGTTCCTAAACTGAAGGAACATCGAAAACAAAAATCAAACCGCCGTTTAATTTCTTTTTTATCCGTTTTTTTCCTCCTCATACTATTGGTGATTTACTTCCAATCTCCGCTTAGTAAAGTATCTTCCATTGATGTTGCAGGAAATGAGACAGTATCGAAAGAAGAAATTATTAAAATGAGTGGAATTACAGAAAGATCGGGATTTTGGAGCATTGATGAAAAAGAAGTGAATGACGCTCTTTCTGATTTAGATCAGATACAGAATATTAAATTGGACAAGCAATTGCCTAATAAAGTAACAATTGTTGTTGAGGAATATCAAAAGGTCGCTTATATTGTTAAAGATGATCAATACTCCCCCATTTTGGAAAACGGGAGAACACTTGACCCATTAAGCGGGACATTTCCTGACGATGCCCCCTTATTAATTGACTGGGAAAAGGCTGAAGAAATTGAAGAAATGGCCCTGGAACTTATGAGCCTTCCTAAAAGTGTGAGAAATGCGATTTCTGAAATCTATCATACACCTGAGAAAACCGATCCTTGGCATGTTACCCTGTTTATGAATGATGGATATGAGGTCAGAGCCACCGTCCGCAGTTTTTCAAAGAAAATGATGGATTATCCTGCGATAGTCAGCCAGCTGGAGCCGAATTCTAAAGGTATTATCCATATGGAAGTCGGAACATATTTCGAATCATTTGATAAAAAATCTGAAAAAGCTGAACCTGCAGAAGGGGAGGAAGCAATAGAAGAAACTGAGCCGGAGGAGACAGAACAAAATGAAAATGAAAATGAGGGGTAGGTATGTCGTTCTCTCTTTAATCATGCTTGTTCTTGGTTTTCTAGTTTCTTTTTCGTACCAGCTCACAAAAGAACAGCGTCCAAATAATGGAATATCTTCTGCGCAATGGAGCAAAGAATTTAAGGCAAGGGAGATGCTTATCCAACAGGAGGAACGCAATAAAGAGCTTCAGAAGGAATTATTTGACAACCAGGAAAGAGTAAGAAAAATTGAAGAAAATCTGAAAGATGAAAAACAGATTTATTTTAATCTTGTTGAAGATGTTGAAAAATACAGGATGTATGTCGGAGAGCTTGGCGTTTCAGGTGAGGGGATTGAAGTCACACTTGAAGATTCCTCCTACATTCCCGAAGGTGAAAATGTAAATAATTATATTGTTCACGAAGGTCATATTTTCAAGGTAATTAACGAGCTATTAATTTCAGGGGCAAGTGCAATCGCAATCAATGGACAAAGATTATCTCATGATTCGTATATATATTGTAATGGTCCAGTTGTTACTGTTGATGGCAATCAATTTCCTGCTCCCTTTGTCATAACGGCCATTGGAGAGCCTGCTGTTTTAGATCAGGCTTTAAATATCGCTGGCGGTGTAGTTGAGCAGATAGCATATGACAATATAGTGATTACCCTTGAGAAGAAAAATGAAATAAAAATGAATCCATTATTGCAAGAAAAGAAATCTTGAGGGTGGTTGCCTTGAAGAATAATCTTAAGGGTTTAAGTTTCTCAGTGTTAACAATGATATTCGGTTTAATGCTTGCCATCCAGTTTCAATCAATCAAGGAACCTGCTGTAAGAGACACACGTGACATGTGGCAGTTAAGGGAAGCCCTTAAGCAGGAGCAAGAAATACAAACAAATCTCCTGCTTGAGATTCGGAAATACGAAGAACTCATTGATACATATGAGAATGATGAAAGTCAGAGTGCTGAAAAAACATTGAAGGAAACACTTGAAGAGCTGAAAAAGGAAGCCGGAATAACAAAAGTAACCGGATCAGGCATAACCATTACAATTGAACCTTTGTTTGATGAAGAGGTTGCACAGACAGAGGTGGAAAACATTGCTCCTGATTTGCTGAAGCGGCTGTTGAATGAACTGAATTCGTACGGTGCAGAACATATCGCGATCTCTGACAGACGCGTTGTAAATACTACAGTCATACGAGATATTAATGGGCAAACCAAAATGGATGGCTATAGCTTGAATTCATATCCGCTTGAAATTAAAGTAATTTCACAGGATGCAGAAAAACTTTTTAACCGTTTGAATGGTTCCACAACAATGGACAACTTTGCAATTGATAATTTGCGGCTTTCCATTTCAGAGCCGAAAGACCGGATAGTTATTCCGCCTTATGACGATGCAATTCGCATTAAAAAAATGAAGCCGGTAGAAGAAGGAGGAAATTTATAATGTGGCTTCCCATCTTAGGATTAATTCTTGGTATTTCATTGGGTTTGCTCACTGACTTCCGTATTCCCGGTGAATATTCCAATTATCTCTCAATTGCCATACTTGCTGCCCTAGATACTTTGCTTGGAGGAATTCGTGCTCATCTGCAAAATATGTATGATGAGATGGTTTTTGTATCTGGATTTTTTTTCAACATCATTTTAGCTGCAAGTTTAGCTTTTCTAGGCGTGCATCTTGGTGTAGACTTGTATTTGGTAGCAATTTTTGCTTTTGGAGTAAGGCTTTTTCAAAATATTGCTGTCATAAGAAGAATAATAATTTCCAATTGGACTCAAACGCGGCAAAAACTAAAAAAAAGTTAATTTTTTAAGAGGGAAACTGAAGGATTTGACGAATACTCAAGTTAGTATTTATTTATTGAGAAAAGTCATTAAATGAGGCTGGAAGATAAAATGTGACAGTAAGAAGTCAAATATAACAGTATTTTTCACCTTTGTTACAAATATGTAAAACTAGATTCATTGTATTGTTGTTCCTCTAATAATAGAATGGAAATGATAGAGATAAGGAGGTGCCATAGAATGAACAACAATGAAATCTTTGTAAGTTTAGACATCGGTACATCCAGTGTTAAAGTTATTATCGGTGAAATGGCAGAAGATAACTTAAACATTATAGGTGTAGGCAATGTAAAATCCGAAGGGTTGAGAAAAGGGTCAATCGTTGATATTGACGAGACCGTTCATTCTATTAAAAAAGCGGTAGAACAGGCAGAAAGAATGGTTGGCATACCGCTTAAGAGAGTCGTAGTAGGAGTGACTGGCAATCACGTTCAATTACAGGATTGTCACGGAGTTGTAGCTGTATCCAGTGACAATCGTGAAATAGCCAATGAGGACATACGCAGAGTGATTGAAGCTGCTCAAGTGATGTCCATACCTCCAGAACGAGAAATAATAGACGTTATTCCTCAGCAATTTATTGTAGATGGTCTGGATGAAATCAGTGATCCGCGCGGAATGATTGGAGTACGCCTTGAAATGGAAGGCACTATCATTACTGGATCTAGAACGATATTACATAACCTGCTGCGCTGTGTAGAGAAAGCAGGACTGGAAATTACTGATATTTGCCTGCAGCCGCTTGCTTCAGGAGCTGTAGCTTTATCAAAAGATGAGAAAAACCTTGGGGTGGCACTAGTTGATATTGGCGGAGGCTCAACCACGATAGCCGTGTTTGAACATGGTCATCTGCAAACGACAAGTGTTCTGCCTATCGGAGGAGAAAATATCACGAAAGACCTCTCAATCGGTCTTCGCACAACAACTGATGAAGCAGAACGTGTTAAAGTAAAACATGGACATGCTTTCTATGATTATGCTTCAGAAGACGAAGTGTTTGAAGCAGCTATTATCGGCACAGATCAAAAACAGCAATTCAATCAGTTGGAAATATCTGATATTATAGAAGCTAGACTTGAAGAAATGTTTGAATTGGTTCAGCATGAGATTAAGAGACTCGGTGTTAGAGACTTGCCTGGCGGATTTGTCTTGACTGGCGGAACAGTCAGTATGCCGGGCGTGCTGGAAATTTCTCAAGCTGTTCTCCAAAATAATGTTCGTATTGCAAGCCCAGATTATATTGGAGTGAGAGAACCTCAATATATGACAGGAGTAGGATTGATTCAATTTGCCTATAAAAATGCGAAAATTCAAGGCAGAAGCATCAGTTCGAATGTTGTTCCTGAAAAAGTTGAGGCTTCATCGCATAGAGAGCCTCAGCAGCAGCAGCGTTCGAAACCTAAAGAAAAAGAAGAGAAAAAAGAAAGCAAAGTAAAAAAATTCTTTGGTTACTTCTTTGAATAACATGCATCAAGAGGAAGTCATTCGATGGATTAGGAGGATTTTGTATGTTGGAGTTTGAAAGCAATATTGATGGAATGGCAACAATTAAAGTTATCGGGGTTGGCGGCGGAGGAAACAATGCTGTTAACCGTATGATAGAACACGGGGTTCAGGGAGTAGACTTCATCGCTGTTAATACAGATGCACAAGCTTTGAATCTATCAAAAGCTGAAACAAGAATGCAAATTGGTTCAAAACTGACTAGAGGCCTTGGTGCAGGTGCTAATCCAGAAGTAGGCAAAAAAGCAGCTGAAGAAAGCAAAGAGCAGATTGAAGAAGCTTTAAGAGGAGCAGATATGGTCTTCGTAACAGCAGGAATGGGCGGAGGAACTGGTACAGGTGCGGCTCCTGTCATTGCTCAGATTGCTAAAGATCTTGGTGCTTTGACTGTAGGGGTTGTTACACGGCCATTTACATTTGAAGGCCGCAAACGTGCCATGCAGGCAGCCGGCGGTATTTCTTCAATGAAGGAATCAGTCGATACATTGATTGTCATTCCGAATGACCGTTTACTTGAGATTGTTGATAAAAATACGCCAATGCTTGAAGCGTTCCGTGAAGCAGATAACGTATTGCGCCAAGGTGTACAAGGCATATCTGACTTAATCGCAGTGCCTGGACTCATTAACCTTGACTTCGCAGATGTTAAAACAATCATGTCTAACAAAGGATCTTCATTAATGGGAATTGGAGTCGCAACTGGCGAAAGCCGTGCTGCAGAGGCTGCCAAGAAAGCCATTTCAAGTCCTTTGCTTGAAACATCAATCGACGGTGCTCAAGGTGTTCTTATGAACATCACCGGCGGATCAAATTTAAGCTTGTATGAAGTGCAAGAAGCAGCTGACATTGTGGCAACCGCATCTGATCAAGATGTAAACATGATTTTCGGTTCTGTCATCAATGAAAACTTAAAAGATGAAATTGTAGTTACGGTTATTGCTACTGGTTTTAATGAAGTAGAAATTAATCACAGCAAACCAACAAGACCTTCGTTTGGAAATACATCTGCGAAACCTACGCCAAAACCACGCGATGTTCGTGAGATGAAGCGTGAGCGTGAAGAACCTGCGCAAGAGATGACAAACCGCTCGATGCAGCAAGGCGAAGAAACGCTTGACATACCAACATTTTTAAGAAACCGCAATAAACGTCGTTAAAATGTATAAGAGACATGGCAATCGCTGCCATGTCTCTTTTTTTATTATCCTGCATTAACGGGCAGTACACCCCTCATGAAGACAAAGAGAAATCGAATCGAAAGGTGTGGGGGACAAATCGTCCAAAAAGCCCGTCAGAACACAGACTAAGGGCGCAATTTCCTTTGGCAACAGTATGTTTGATCCACATCAGGGGGCCGCACTAACACGCAGTGGAAAACCCTAACTGAGTAAAGTATGACCTTATATCCATTGAACTAATGGGTCCTGCAAAAGACTCTCTCCCATAATCCTCGTAAAAGTACAAAGTCCATTTCAACTTCCAAATTATGGTTCTTTCGATCGATTACTGATTTATTAAAAAATAACAATATAGGAATAAAAAGGAAATACTATTCATTTTTTTGCTTTTTCCACATTTATTCTCCTTTAATAGTAAATTTCCCCTATTCCTATTAAATCTATCTAGATCCCCGCATGCCATATGATTATCACATTTTTCCACTCCTGCCCATTTCGTAACAGACATTCTTTTGAACTATAACAACGGCAAAAAGTCTCCTACCATTTCATTATTTTCTGAATGAATAGAAAAATTTAACAAATAATGACAAAATTTTCAAACAATTTTCTTTACATTATTGATAACATCCCAGACAAGTCAAAGAGAGAGAAGGAAGGGGGACGGATGAATTTCCATTTAAAATTTAAGGGGGAATTAAAAGAATGAAGAAGAAACATGTTAGACTGTTTAGTATTTTGTCAATTTTTATCTTGTTGCTTACAATGCTCGCACCAACAATCACAACAGCCAGTACAAAATCAGGAATCAGCACCTCTGTTCAAGACCAAAAAAACATACAGGCTGAGAAAGTTTCAAAAAAACTGACTCAGGCATTTAAAAAAGATGAAAAGGTAACGTTTCTCATTAAATTAAAAGATCAAGTCGATACAGGCAAAGTTGCTGAACATGCTATAAAAAAAGCAGGAAAAGAAACGGTAACTCAAGCAAAATATGAGAAACGATCAGCTGTTGTATCGTCACTTAGAGCAAAAGCGATTGAAACACAGCAAAATCTTAAAACATACTTAACAAAACAAGAAAAAGAAGGTAAAGCAAAAGATATTAAATCATTTTACATTGTTAATGGGATGGCTGTTACAGCGACAAAAGAAGTAATGGAGAAAATTGCTTCATTCCCAGAGGTTGAAAAAGTGCTTCCAAATGAAATGAGGGAACTTCATTCTTCTGCAGAGGAGAAACAGACTGTTAAAAAAGCTGAAGAGCCCAAAGCATCCCCAGCAAGCACTGAATGGAACTTAGATCAAATTGGTGCCCCTGCAGCATGGGAAATGGGTATTGACGGCAGCGGAACTGTTGTTGCTTCCATTGATACAGGTGTACAGTGGGATCACCCAGCATTAAAAGAAAAATATCGAGGCTATAACCCAGCAGCACCTAACACGCCAGATCATGAATTTAACTGGTTTGATGCAACGGCTGATCAATCAGCGCCATATGATGATATTGGACATGGAACGCATGTTACAGGAACAATGGTCGGTTCAGAACCAAATGGAAGCAATCAAATAGGAGTCGCTCCTGGTTCAAAATGGATTGCTGTTAAAGCATTTACTGAAGATGGCGGTTCAGATGTAGATCTTCTGTCAGCTGGAGAGTGGATTTTAGCTCCTAAAGATGCAGAAGGAAATCCTCATCCTGAAATGGCACCAGACGTGGTGAACAATTCTTGGGGCGGAGGAGCAGGACTAGATGAATGGTACCGTCCAATGGTACAAGCTTGGCGTGCAGCAGATATCTTCCCTGAGTTTTCAGCAGGTAATACAACACTTTTCAATCCAGGTGGACCTGGATCCATTGCAAACCCTGCTAACTATCCGGAATCCTTTGCAACAGGAGCAACAGATATCAATAATCAATTAGGTACTTTTTCTCTTCAGGGTCCATCTCCTTATGAAGAAACAAAGCCTGAAATTTCAGCACCTGGAGTAAATATTCGATCTTCCGTTCCTGGCAGTGCTTATGAGGGCGGATGGAATGGAACATCGATGGCAGGACCTCATGTATCGGCAGTTGCTGCTTTGTTAAGACAAGTTGATTCTTCCATAACTGTAGATGAAATTGAAGAAGTTCTTTTATCTACCGCAACACCATTAACAGATTCAACTTTTTCAAATTCTCCAAACAATGGGTATGGACATGGATTAGTTAATGCATTTGATGCCGTGTCATCCCTTATTACAGGTCTTGGTAAAGTGAAAGGTCAGGTAGCAAAAGAGGGAGAAGATACGGAGGCACCTGTTTTTCAGCATGAAGCTCCAAGTGAAACATTTGCAGGAATGAATCTCCCGCTAACGATTGCTGTACAGGATAATGTGAGTGTAACGAGCGTAGCTCTTCATTATCAAGATAACAGCGGACAATGGCAAATCGCAGATGCGCAAAGAATGTCTGGAGATCACTTAGATGGGGTGTACGAAGCAATCATCCCGGGGGATGCGATCACAGAAGGTGCAGTGGTATACAAATGGAAGATAATAGATTATGGAGCAAACGAAGTTGTTTCAGAGGAATATGAAGTAGCTGTTCAGCCAGGCATAACGACTGGGTACGAACAAGACTTCGAATCAGGTGCGGTCGGCTGGACATCATTCGGGGTCAAGAATAGCTGGGAACTTGGTGTTCCTGCATCAGGACCTGGAAATGCCGCATCAGGTGAAAATGTTTATGCTACCAATTTAGATGGGGATTATGAAAACAGTGCGAATATGAACTTGCTCATGCCCCCAATTGATCTGCCTGAAGAGGGACCGGCATTTTTGCAATTCAAACAGTGGCATGAACTTGAAACAAGATATGATTATGGTCATGTTTTCGTATCAACTGATCAGGAGAACTGGACTCAGGCACTGCGTGTTAATGGCGTGACAACAGGCTGGATAGATGGACAAGTTGATTTGTCTGCATACGCAGGTCAAAGAATTTATATTCAGTTTAATGTAACAACTGACGGAAGCGTAGTAAAAGACGGATGGTATATAGATGATGTGAAATTAACGAATACTGCCCTTGAAACACCAAGTAAAGCAAGCCTTGGAATAGATAAACAACCAGCAAATGATTCAAAAGCAGGCACAGCTAAGAAAGAAAAAGTGTATCCTGAAAAAATAACTCCTGCTCCATATACAGTTAAGAAGAACAGCAATAATGATCAGGCAACACCTGCAGCACTTCCCCTGCGTGCACAAGTAAGTGTTCTTGAAACAGGCCGTTCAACTTACTCAAGCCTGCAAGATGGCAGCTATGAACTTATTCATGGAGCAGGTTCATATACGCTGCAGGCAGAAGCATATGGATATCAATCTGAAACACAGGCTGTAACAATTGAAAATGACATCGTTACCGAAGCAAACTTCATTTTAGAGGAGCTTCCTCAAGGGACAGTCAGCGGTGTTATTACGAATGAGGTAACTGGCGAACCGGTTTCTAATGCGACTTTGCTTTTAGTTGAGGATGCAGCCATTACCCCAGTCCAAACAAATGACCAGGGAGAATATACAATTGTCGCGTATGAGGGTGAATATACCTTAAAAGCGATGGCACCTTCTTATTATGGAGCAGAGATGCAAATAACGATTGATGCAGATCAAACAACAATCCAAAACTTCACGTTAAAACCATTCATTGGCTATCCTGGTGAAATTGGATATGATGACGGGACAGCTGAAAATGCTCGTGCATTCTATGATGCCGGAAATGGCTGGGCCGTTAAAATGTCTCTTGCTGAGGGGAATGAACGTGCAATGGTTACTGGCGGATTATTCCGATTTTGGGATACAGAATGGCCAGTGCCAGGAGGAACTGATTTCCAAGTTGCCATTTATGACGCCTCAGGCACAGATGGCGCACCTGGCAAAAAACTTGCAGGTCCAATAAATGCCACCGCACTCCGCAATGGGGAATGGACAATGGTAGACTTGCTTGATCAAGGTGTTGTGGTAGATGGAGACTTTTATATGGTTTATATTCAAAGCCAGCCAAACCCTAATGCTCCTGGACTTGGTACAGATGAGGATGGGGAAAATGCGGGACGCAGCTATCAGCTTGTTGGGGGCGCATGGTCACCTGCACCAGCTGAAGAAGGAAACTATATGATTCGTGCTGTAGTGAATTATGAGGTGACGGCTCCAGAAATCACGTCGCCAAAAGATGGTACTTTTACGAATCAGGAAAAAACAATCGTTGAAGGAAAAGCAGCTCCATCCACAACAGTTCATGTATATAATGAAGACGCAGAAGCAGCAACCGTACAAGCAGCTGAAAATGGCACATTCTCTGCAGAAGTGACACTGCATGAAGGAGAAAATGTGTTAACCGCTAAATCAAGCACAGAAGCTGGGATGACAGATCCATCAAATGCGGTAAAGGTTATTCTAGATAAAACAAAGCCGGGTTTAACGATCGAAAACCCGAAAAACGGTGATAAGTTTAATACTGAAGCATTAACTGTGAGCGGTACTGCGACAGATGCGAATCTTGATTGGGTGAAGGTCAATGGACAAAATGCACCTGTTCAAGACGGCAAGTTCACTAAACGCATCCTTTTAGAAAATGGAGAGAATATGATTACTGTGCTTGCTAATGACAAAGCAGGAAATCGTTTGAAGAAAACAGTTAGAGTTTATGTTAAATATAACGCACCAGTTATCGAAAACCTTCAGCCTGCACAAGACAAATATATTAAATCTGGCGAGAGCGTGAAGATTGAATTTAATAGCGAGGAAGATCTTGATGCTACCTTTGTGATTCATATGCCTTTAACGAATGCAAGTGTTCAAAATGCAACTGAGCTTCCGCTGAGAGAAACATCTCCGGGTCACTATGAAGGTTATTACACAGCAACATCTAACATGAAGGCAGACGGCGCTCGCATTGAAGTTATTGCAAGAGATGACTTCGGAAACGAAACTAGAGCTGTTGCGGATGGGAAATTATTTATCAACGGCAAAAAACCGACAAAATAAAAATATTAATAAAAACCTCTCTTCCCGGCTGTATATGGGGAAGAGAGGTTTTTTGCTTACGGTTCATAATTTTATAAAAATACCATTCTTTTTCATCGACAAATAATAGCTATATCTATCAAAAATTCTCTATTTTATCGGCAGTAACTGACAGACTTCCCGTAGATGTCTCCGCTATACTATTACTATCCAATCGGACAGTGCCCTTTCTTTTTTCGGGGCATGTGAAATCACCTTTGGAGAAAGGAGATTCACGTGTCGATCTATTTAGACGTCATCTGGTTTTTAAACTTTTCCTTTGATTTATTGCTGCTTCTTCTTACTGCGATTCTTTTGAAAAGGAAAATTTATAAGCTTCGATTATTGATTGGTGCTCTTATCGGATCTAGTATCGTTTTGCTTATGTTTACTCCATTGTCTGAGATTATGGTGCACCCAATCAGCAAGCTCGCAATATCCATCATGATGGTAGTAACTGCCTTTGGCTTTAAACGGTTTAAATATTTTACTCAGTCTTTATTCACGTTCTACTTTGTCACTTTTATGATCGGCGGCGGCATGATAGGAACTCATTATTTTATTCAAACGGAGATTGGGATATTAGATGGTGTCCTTATGACGAACTCTGGAGGATTTGGAGATCCAATCAGCTGGCTTTTTGTTTTAATAGGATTTCCTGCTACATGGTTTTTTTCTAGAAAACGTCTGGATGATTTGGAAATGAAAAAGATTCAATACGATCAAATAGTTACTGTATCCATTAAAATTGGAGACTTTCATTTTCGCTTAAAAGGGTTAATAGACAGTGGAAATCAGCTTTATGACCCGATTTCAAAGAGTCCTGTGATGATTGTGGATGTACAAAAGGCGGCTGAATATTTACCTGGACCTCTCATCTCCATTGCTTTGCAGGAAGATGTGATGGCAGCATTATCAGGCACCACAGAATCTCATCCGCTTGAACACCGAATGAGAATCATACCTTATCGTGTTGTTGGGAAAACAAATCAGTTTCTTCTAGGATTGAAACCCGATGAAATCATCATTATGACAGAAACAGAAGCCATTTTAGTTCCAAAAGCAATTGTTGGTTTAAACAGAACATGCTTATCGCCTGACGATGAATATGATTGTATTGTTCATCCGAAAATGCTGCAGGGTCAATCGGTTCAGGATGTTTCTTAACCATTTTACTCAGCACACCTGAAAAATAGAAGGGGGAGGAATATGAAAAAACTTAAATTGCAAATTACGTATCTTTGGTACAAATTATTAATGAAACTTGGTCTTAAAACCGATGAAATCCATTACATAGGCGGAAGCGAAGCTCTGCCGCCTCCGCTGTCAAAAGATGAGGAAGAAGTATTGTTGAAAAAGCTTCCGGGGGGAGATCAAGCAGCTCGCTCCATTTTAATAGAAAGAAATTTGCGGTTAGTTGTCTACATCGCCCGTAAATTTGAGAACACTGGCATTAATATTGAGGATTTAATCAGCATTGGAACAATTGGCTTGATAAAGGCTGTAAACACATTTAATCCTGAGAAAAAAATTAAGCTTGCCACCTATGCATCGAGATGCATTGAAAATGAGATATTAATGTATTTGCGCCGCAATAATAAAATTCGTTCAGAAGTATCGTTTGATGAGCCTTTAAATATCGATTGGGACGGTAATGAACTCCTTTTATCAGATGTTTTGGGAACAGAAGAAGATATTATCACAAAAGACCTTGAAGCAAATGTTGACCGCAAACTTTTGCTAAAGGCACTCCAGCAGTTGAATGACCGCGAAAAACAAATAATGGAGCTTCGCTTTGGCCTGCAGGGCGGGGAAGAAAAAACTCAAAAAGATGTAGCGGATATGCTCGGTATATCTCAATCGTATATTTCAAGATTAGAGAAAAGAATTATCAAACGATTGCGGAAAGAATTTAATAAAATGGTCTAAAATTTTTTTATCCAGATAAATTCCAATTGTTTCATGCTTTTGCCGGTTTTCGGGTAAATTTCAAGACGATAGCTTGTGCATATTTTTCCCACCTAAGGAGATACTTAACTCTGTACAGCAGCTCCTGTTAGGAGGGAAAAATGTGGCAAGAAATAAAGTTGAAATTTGTGGAGTAGACACTTCCAAACTTCCAGTCCTAAAAAATGAGGAAATGAGAATTTTGTTCCGTGAAATGCAAAGCGGTGAACTATCAGCAAGAGAAAAACTGGTAAACGGCAATCTTCGCCTCGTGCTGAGCGTAATCCAGCGTTTCAACAATCGAGGAGAGTTTGTTGACGATCTGTTTCAAGTAGGCTGCATTGGACTTATGAAATCAATTGATAATTTCGATCTTGGCCAAAATGTAAAATTTTCAACTTATGCTGTACCAATGATAATTGGGGAGATCAGAAGGTATTTACGTGACAACAATCCAATCCGTGTCTCCAGATCTCTTCGTGATATTGCCTACAAAGCTTTGCAGGTTAGAGAACAATTGATGAGCAAGACCTCAAGGGAACCGACAGCGGAGGAAATTGCCCGGGTTCTGGAAGTTCCGCATGAAGAAATCGTTTTTGCTTTAGATGCCATACAAGATCCTGTTTCTCTCTTTGAACCAATATATAATGATGGAGGAGATCCAATCTATGTCATGGATCAGCTCAGCGATGAAAAAAATCGTGACTCCCATTGGATTGAAGAAATTGCTTTAAAAGAAGGAATGAGACGGTTAAACGACCGTGAAAAATTAATTCTTAGAAAGCGTTTCTTTCAAGGGAAAACACAGATGGAAGTGGCTGAAGAAATTGGCATTTCCCAAGCGCAAGTATCAAGGCTTGAGAAGGCTGCAATCAAACAAATGAATAAGAACATACAAAATTAGGACTGTTCAACCGAACAGTCCTGATTCTTTTTAATACCGTCTATACACATATGGATCTTCTGGTGCTTTTATTTTTTTCCAGCTTTCAGCCTTTACATACGGGATCTTGGCCTTAAAAGGCTGATAATATATAGAAGATAATGTACCCTTGACATGAATCCATTCATCATCTTTTAATTTCACTTCTTCAGGAAATTCGACCAGCATCCCATAAACACCTGAATCGGCAATACAATGAATGATGCCAAAGCGCAGCACAAATAGCTGATTTTTATTAATCGATTCTCCTTTAAATGCAAATCCATCAAATTGAATTGTTTTATCCAAAAACTCTCCTGGAAACTGATAAATGGTTTCCATTCCTTTAAGGTAATTATCAGCACTTAAATGCAGTGAAGACATGGATGCATATTTCTCCAGCTCTTCCTGCATCAAATCATAGTAACCCTCTTTTCCGTAATAAACACTTGTATCGGGTCTTAAATATTGATTTCTGGAATAATCCCCTGAATCTAAATTTTGAAAGGTAAAACCCTTTGCTTTAACGATATTCGAATCCAATTTAGCAATTGGAAAAAAGAAACCTGCTATCAATGGGTAAATAAATATTGCATAAAGAACAAATTTCTTAATACCTGATCGTTTTTCATGAGGATGACAGCAATTCGAATCGCAGTGATCATCTTCAGGGGTTTTAAAATAAGTATAAGCCTGAATGATTGTCAGCAGAGCAAAAATAAAGATTGCGCTGTAGGATAAGTAAGAATATTTCATATTGATATAATTAGTGATGTTACCTGAGGCGTGCAGGTGAAAAAAGAAATAGGTAAAAGCCATTAATAGAAATAAACGGAACAATTCTAAAAACCCTCCTTTAAATAAGCAATGAACCAAATAATACAAAGACAGTGATATATAGGATTAAAAAGAAAACAAATTTTTTCTTAAAAGCATCCAGCAGCATGAGTGTATTTTTTATATCAAGCATTGGCCCATAAACTAAAAATGCAATAATTGAACCTGTTGAAAATGTACTTGTGAAAGACGATGCGATAAAAGCGTCAGCTTCTGAGCAAAGAGATAAAATAAAGGCAAGGCCCATCATTACTGCTGATGAGGATAGTTCATTTTGTCCTATCGCAAGTAAGGTTGACGTTTTAATAAATGTTTGCATGGAAGCAGCGATAAATGCCCCGATGATTAAATATTTTCCAACCGAGAAAAATTCTTCAACTGCGTGCTGCATGGCTCCCAAAAGTTTTTTCGGAAAATGCTGATCACCGGTATGGTCATGGCTATGTACATTTAGTGATTTCTTCTCTAAAAGCTGATTACTATCGTATTGATATGAAAGAATCAGACCGACTATAATCGATACAATGATTGCAAGTCCACCTCGATAGAGCATAATATCCCACTTGTTGCCAAACGCCACATAGGTAGAAAATAGGACGATTGGATTGATAACTGGTCCTGTAAGCATAAATGCAATTCCCATATGAAGTGGAACGCCCTTTAGAATAAGCCTTCTGACGATTGGAATGATCCCGCATTCGCATGCAGGAAATATTGCTCCAATTAATGTTCCATATACTACAGCGAGAATGCGATTTTTTGGTATGAACTTAGAGACCATCTGTTCAGTAATAAATATTTGGATGATCCCAGAAATAAATACTCCTAATAAGACAAATGGCATCGCTTCTATTAAGATGCTGATGAAAATTGAATTTAATTGAAAAAAAGTATCTTTTGTCATTGATATCCACCACTTCCATTGTTACACTACGTTATTTTTCACTGAAATTATATCATACTACTCTTCATGTTGAATTAGCATCAAACAAAACAAACACTATAAAAAGCGGGCATAGATACCTGAAGTCTTCTCATACAATAAAAGTAAGAAGAGGGGGCGGATACCGTGATGCATATTTCAGAATTTCAGACGAAGGATGTTGTCAATGTTTCAGACGGGAAAAAGCTTGGGATCGTTGGAGATTTCGACATTAATGTAACGACAGGGAAAATTCAGGCTGTCATTATCAGCGGTTCTGGAAAAGTACTCGGATTCTTTGGAAAAGAAGAAGAGCTTGTTGTTCCATGGAGAAACATCGTAAAAATCGGCGAAGATGTCATTTTGGTCCGTGTTAATAGGAATTTGGACCAAATTGGCGAATAATTTTAGGAATCTTCCTGCCTGAATGGGAAAGATGTGGTAAAATATAGTCGTGTATATGTAAACTAGAATCAAACTGTGTCGAAAAGGAATGAATTTTTATGAATGGACAGCAGCCATTTCACTTGCATCATGAAACTTATATGGATAGTCCTGTCTGGAAAGAAATCAATCGTGAGCTTATGATTGGTTTTACTACGAAAAACGGCGGAGTGAGCAAAGGCGATTTTCAATCATTAAATCTTGGTTTGCACGTAAAAGATAATCAAGATGACGTCATCGCTAACCGCAGTCATTTAGCTGAAACATTAGAAGTACCCCTTGAAAATTGGGTATGCGCAGATCAAGTACATGATAACCGCATTTATAAAGTAAACGGGTCCGATAGAGGCAGAGGTATTCTTACGTATGAGTCAGCCATTTCTAAAACAGACGGCTTATATACAGATGAACATAATCTGATGCTTGCCCTTTGCTATGCGGATTGTGTTCCATTGTATTTTTATGAACGCAATAAGAATCTGATAGGAACGGCTCATGCAGGGTGGAAGGGTTCTGTGAAAGATATTGGCGGAAAGATGATCGAAACCTGGCTGAAAGAGGAAGCTGCTGACATTGACGCTGTTTATGCCATAATTGGTCCTTCAATCGGTGCTTGCTGTTACGTTGTAGACAATTATGTGATCGAACAAGTAAATAATGCTCTGGGTGCTAGTGAAGTTTTGCCCTACCATCGTGTTTCGGATGGACAATATTCACTTGATTTAAAGCAGCTTAATAAACAGCTGCTCCTGAAAGCAGGCTTAAAAGAATCAAGGATTTTGACGAGCTCATTATGTACTAGCTGTGAATCTGATTTGTTTTTTTCTCATCGAAGAGATAAAGGATCAACCGGGAGAATGTTCAGCTTTATCGGTTTGCATAGGAGGAATTAACAACTATGAATGTTGCAGACAACTTGAATGATATACAATCTAAAATTAACCATACATGCGCTAAAATAGGACGAGATCCAAAGGAAATAGAAATTATTGCGGTAACAAAATATGTGAGTATTGACCGCACTAAAGAGGCCCTTGAGGCAGGCGTCCGGCACCTTGGGGAAAACAGGGATGAAGGCCTCAGCAATAAATATAATGAAATCAAAACACAGGCAAAATGGCATTTCATCGGTACACTCCAAACGAGAAAAGTGAAAGAAGTTATCGGTAAAGCAGATTATATTCATTCCCTAGACCGTATTTCTCTTGCAAAAGAAATTAACAAACGTGCCGATAATAAAGTTAACTGCTTTGTCCAAGTCAATACGTCTGGAGAAGAATCAAAGCATGGAATGGCGCCAGAAGAAGTTCTTCCGTTTGTTAAAGAACTTGAAAACTATCCATACATACATGTCTTAGGACTAATGACAATGGCGCCCAATACAGAAGATACAATCGTGCTAAGACAAGCTTTCAGCCGGCTCAGGGTTTTAAGCGGGGAAGTAAGAGCGCTAGACTTGCCGCATGCCCCATGCACAGAGCTCTCCATGGGAATGTCAAATGACTATGTGATTGCTATTGAAGAAGGAGCAACCTTTATTCGAATAGGTTCTGCTCTAGTAGGCTAATAATCGGAGGTGTCAAAAGTGAGTATCAAGAATAAGTTTAAAAGCTTTTTTGCCTTGGATGATGAAGAATATGAATATGTTGAACAAGAACGTTATCAGGAAGAGGAATATGAAGAAGAACAGCCGTTTCCTGCAAAAACGCAATCAAAACAGAATGTTGTAAGTTTGCAAAGTGTTCAAAAATCATCTAAAGTGGTTTTATGTGAGCCCAGAGTTTATGCTGAAGCACAGGATGTGGCAGATCAATTGAAAAATCGCAGAGCGGTTGTCGTTAATTTGCAGCGAATTCAGCATGATCAGGCAAAACGAATCGTAGACTTTTTAAGCGGGACTGTTTACGCTATAGGTGGAGACATTCAAAAAATAGGGTCGAATATTTTTCTTTGCACGCCTGACAATGTAGATGTCTCGGGTCAAATATCTGAAATTATATCTGAAGAAGATCAGAGGTGGTAAGGCCAGATGGGTTTAGTAGCTGACGTTTTATTTACATTATTGCAGATTTATTCGTATGCGATCATTATTTATATTCTGCTGTCTTGGTTTCCGAATGCAAGAGAAAGCGGATTTGGCCAATTTTTAGCTAAAATCGTGGAACCATATTTAGAACCTTTCCGCAGATTCATTCCTCCTCTTGGAATGATTGACATTTCCCCAATCGTGGCTCTGCTTGCTCTTCGTTTTGCAGGCTATGGGATTAATTCTATTTTTACGATGATTGGGTAATCATAATGGTGCAGGTGCCGTCAATGCGGCACTGTTTTTATTTTAAAGGTTAGAAAGTATAGGATATTTTCACGCATACATGTCTGGCGCAAACGACTAGCTCCTCGAAGCTCGAGGGCTTGCGATTTTTCTAATTAGTTTGGAGTTGGATGAGGTTGAATCATGTTTATCAGCATTTCAGACAGGAAGAACGGCATTTTATTGACCAGGTGATGGAATGGAGAGAAAATGTTTCTCTTCAGTACAGTCCTAAACTGACCGATTTTCTCGATCCGAGAGAGCAGGATATGGTCAGGGCGGTAATTGGGACAAATGGAGATGTGAACGTCTTGTTTTCAAGCGATGATATGGAGAGAAAACGGGCTCTCCTTTATCCGGATTACTTCACTCCTTCTTTTGAGGATTTTCATGTTTCTCTGATTGAAGTACACTATCCTGTAAAATATACATCACTTGAACACCGTCACATTTTAGGTTCGCTTATGTCACTTGGTCTGAAACGATCTAAATTTGGAGATCTTCTATTTTTCGAGGACCGAATTCAGCTTGTAACTGCAAAAGAAGTTGAAGATTTTATCGTAATGAATTTGAATGAAATCGGAAGATCGAAAGTTTCCCTTCAGCCGCTTGATTGGAAGCAAAGAATCCGTCATTCAGAAGCAATACAAGAATCTTCAGCAACCGTCAGTTCTTTAAGATTAGATGCTGTCGCTGCTGCCATTTATAACATCTCAAGGCAAAAAATCGGCATACTTATCCAAAATGGAAATGTAAAAGTGAACTGGAAAGTGATTGAACAGACTTCATTTGAATGCAGGGAAGGCGATACTCTTTCTGTCAGAGGTTTCGGCAGATCGAAATTATTATCAGTTGATGGCCGGACAAAGAAAGACAAATGGAAAATAACAATCGGAAAACAAAAATAATTTATGTGAAATAAGAGGAATTTTGCCCATTCTGTCTAATTATGAATTATACTGTTTTTAGAATGGGTTATTCATTACATAATGGAGGTGGCACTAGTGCCCTTAACACCGTTAGATATTCATAACAAAGAATTTAACAAAGGATTTCGCGGCTATGATGAAGATGAAGTTAACGAATTCCTTGATCAAGTAATAAAAGATTATGAAATGGCGATTCGCGAACGCAAAGAACTTGAAACGAAAGTAAGCGATCTGACTGAAAAATTAGGCCATTTTGCGAACATTGAAGAAACGCTGAATAAATCAATTCTTGTTGCTCAGGAAGCAGCGGAAGAGGTTCGTCGTCATGCTCAAAAAGAGGCCAAGCTGATTGTGAAAGAAGCGGAAAAAAACGCCGATCGCATCATTAATGAATCACTTTCTAAATCAAGAAAAATTGCTGTTGAAATAGAAGAGCTTAAAAAGCAGTCAAAGGTCTTCCGCACCCGTTTCCAAATGCTGATTGAAGCACAGCTTGATCTTCTAAAGAATGATGATTGGGATCATTTAATGGAGTATGAAGTTGAATCTCTATACGAAGAACGAGAAGAATCTAAAGCATAATCTTGACTAACGTATATATTTTCACATATAATACGGGAACTACTACAATTATAATCCATTGAAACGATGAGAGGGACAGTAGCTCTTTTCCACCTTTTAAAGCGAGACGGGGACGGTGTAAGCCCGCCAAAGGAGAAAGAATGAAAATCACCCTTGAGTTTTTTGCTGAACATGCAAATTGTAAGCAAAGACGGTTCATTCACGTTACGAATTTCGAGAGGATAGACGGATTCCGTTTATCTAAAAGGGTGGTACCGCGAGAAAACCTTCTCGTCCCTTATGGGGATGAGAAGGTTTTTTGTGTTTTTTTATTTAATAACCGTTTTCTTAATGATTGTTTTTTAGGTAAAAAGTCGGCATGGAGGTAAAGAAATAAAACTGATGCAGGACTTTTATATTGAAAAACAACATGCATTTAAAAAATTGTTTGGAGGAATACGAAATGGAGTACAAAGATACACTGCTTATGCCAAAAACTGAATTTCCGATGCGCGGAAATTTGCCAAATCGCGAACCGCAAATGCAGGGAAAATGGGAAGAAATGAACATTTACCAAAAAGTGCAGGAGCGAACAAAGGACCGCCCGATGTTTGTTTTGCATGATGGTCCTCCATATGCAAATGGAGATATTCATATGGGGCATGCTCTTAACAAGGTATTGAAGGATTTTATCGTCCGCTATAAGTCAATGACGGGTTATAACGCACCATACGTTCCGGGCTGGGATACTCACGGACTCCCGATTGAAACGGCATTAACGAAAAATAAAAAAGTAAACCGCAAAGAACTAAGCGTTGCTGAATTCCGCAAGCTTTGTGCTGAGTATGCGTGGGAGCAAATCAATAACCAGCGAGAACAATTTAAACGACTTGGTGTTCGCGGTGATTGGGAAAATCCATATGTGACCTTAAATCCTGAATATGAAGCACAGCAAATTAAAGTATTCGGTGAAATGGCGAAAAAAGGGTACATTTATAAGGGGCTAAAACCAGTCTATTGGTCTCCATCAAGTGAATCTGCATTAGCAGAAGCAGAAATTGAATATTACGATAAACGATCTGCTTCCATTTATGTAGCCTTTACAGTTACTGAAGGGAAAGACGTTTTGAACGGCGGAGAAAAAATTGTTATCTGGACGACAACTCCATGGACAATTCCTGCCAACTTGGGAATTGCCGTTCATCCAGACCTTGAATACAGTGTTGTTGTTGTAAAAGAAGATTCATTCATAGTTGCATCAGCACTCTTAGAAGCTGTTGCAAAAGAGCTTGAGTGGGAAGAATACAATGTATCTAAAACACTAAAAGGTGCACAGCTTGAAAAGGTTGTGGCAAAACATCCTATATATGACCGCGAATCTCTTGTCGTTCTTGGCGATCATGTAACAACTGAGGCGGGAACTGGCTGTGTTCATACTGCCCCAGGACATGGAGAAGATGACTTTATTGTCGGACAAAAATACGGACTTGGCGTTCTTTGCCCAGTTGATGAAAAAGGCCATATGACAAATGAAGCACCAGGCTTTGAAGGCATGTTTTATGATGCAGCAAATAAACCGATTACAGAACAGCTTGATGAAGCAGGAGCTTTACTTAAATTATCGTTTATTACGCATTCGTATCCTCATGACTGGAGAACAAAAAAACCAACTATTTTCAGAGCAACGGCTCAATGGTTTGCATCTATCAAAGATTTCCGCGAAGAATTATTAACGGCAGTTAAAGAAACAGAATGGGTTCCTGCATGGGGAGAAACAAGATTATTCAACATGGTCCGCGACCGCGGAGACTGGTGTATTTCAAGACAGCGCGCATGGGGTGTTCCAATTCCTGTTTTCTACGCTGAGAATGGCGAACCAATTATTACTGACGATACAATTAATCATGTTTCTGGATTATTCCGCGAGCATGGTTCAAACGTTTGGTTTGAACGTGAAACAAAAGATCTTTTGCCTGAAGGATTTAAGCATGAAGGCAGCCCGAATGGACAATTTACAAAAGAACAGGACATTATGGATGTATGGTTTGACTCAGGTTCTTCGCATCAAGCTGTTTTATTGGAAAGAGATGACCTGCAGCGGCCAGCGGATCTTTATTTAGAAGGATCAGATCAATACCGCGGATGGTTTAACTCATCTTTATCAACAGCTGTTGCAGTAACCGGCAAAGCACCTTACAAAGGAGTGCTAAGCCATGGATTTGCTCTTGACGGTGAAGGACGCAAAATGAGTAAATCATTAGGAAATGTCGTTCTGCCTTCAAAAGTCATGAATCAGCTTGGCGGAGACATTCTTCGTCTATGGGTAGCATCTGTTGACTACCAGTCGGACGTGAGAGTTTCTGATAATATCTTAAAGCAAGTTGCTGAGGTATACAGAAAAATCCGCAATACGTTCCGATTCTTGCTTGGAAACCTGGCAGATTTTGATCCTTCAAAGGATGCATTGTCATTTGATGAACTTCGTGATGTAGACCGTTATATGCTTGTAAAGCTGAATAATCTAACAGAAAAAGTGAAAAAATCATATGAAGAATATGAATTTGCAGCAATCTTCCATGCTGTTCATAACTTCTGTACGATTGAACTTAGCTCTTTTTATCTTGATTTCGCAAAAGATGTCCTGTACATTGAAGCACCATCCAATATAGAGCGCCGTGCTATTCAAACTGTTTTGCACGAAACGCTGCTTTCTCTAGTGAAGTTAGTAACACCTATCCTTCCTCATACTGCAGACGAAGTTTGGGCACATATTGAATCTGTAACAGAAGAAAGTGTTCAGCTTGTTGATATGCCGGAAGTGAAAACACTTGAAAATGCAGATGCATTAGAGAAAAAATGGGATGCATTCATGGAAGTTCGCGACAACGTCTTAAAAGCACTTGAAGTTGCTAGAAATGAAAAAGTAATTGGCAAGTCCCTAACTGCAAGCATTGAGCTTTATGTTGATGCTGAAACAAAGCAATTGCTTGAATCAGTCGAAGAAAATCTTAAACAGCTCTTTATCGTGTCTGGCTTTACATTAGCTGGTGAATATGATGCAGCACCAGAAGATGCTCATGTATTTGATCATGTGAAAATTGCCGTAAAACAAGCTGAGGGCGAAACCTGTGAAAGATGCTGGGTTGTCACAACAGATGTAGGCAGCAATGAAAACCATAAAACACTTTGCAGCCGCTGTGCAGCAATTGTGGATGAAAATTATACGATTGCATAATCTTGAAAACCGCTGACTTGTTCAGCGGTTTTTTGAATTTATATGTTTATTAAATGAGGTGGCGGCTGGAAAAATTGGAAAGTGTTTATCGGTGAATTGAAGAACTTTTCGGATCGTTCAAGGATAAGTACTAGGTTTTTTTACTGAAAAAATCTATTTGGCCACGTGTGAACTAACCAGCTGATTTCTCCTTCTTCAAAAGGAAAATTCTTAAAAGCGTGAGCCTGGGAAGATCGGACAAACTATCAGTACAAAGCAAGTACACAAGGAGTTGTCCGCTATGAATTTAGACGCCATTTGGTATGAGCTTCAATTAATGCAGCAAGAGCTGAAAACAAGATTATTTGATCACTGTTTATTTGAAATGAATGTAAATGAACAAAATTTATTTTACCCATTAAAAGAAAAAACGTTTATGATTCATGTAAAAGAAGAACTGAATGATGTAGAAAGAGCATTGCAGAAGATTGAAAACGGCACTTTTGGTATATGTGAAGAGACAGGAATTCCAATTGAGCTTAAAAAGTTAGCCATTCTCCCCACAGCAAGGACCATCCATGATTTTGCATTTCAAGAATTGTATGAAAGAAAATCTCTGCCTCATCAATATCTCAATCATCAATCTCACTATGAAGTGAGCGAATATCATTAAAACACTGTTTTTAAGGAGATACAAGCTTTACTCTTCTTTTTTGCCTGTGATACAATTCAAAGGTACATTAAAGGAAAGTTGGGGAAAGCTTGTGCTTTACTATATCATCGCCCTTTTTATTATTGCGCTTGATCAGCTGACTAAATGGCTGATTGTAAACGAATTGGAAATCGGAGAAAGAATACCTGTTATTGAAAACGTATTGTATATTACCTCACATCGCAATCAAGGTGCTGCCTGGGGAATTCTTCAAGGCCAGATGTGGTTTTTTTATGTGATTACCGTTATCGTTGTAATTGGACTCGTGATCTATATTCAGAAATATGCAAAAGACCAGCGATTAATGGGAATTGCGCTTGGACTTATGCTTGGCGGAGCGATAGGGAATTTTATAGATCGGGTTATTCATCAGGAAGTTGTGGACTTCGTTCAGACCTACATAGGAACATACCCATTTCCTATCTTTAACATAGCAGATTCATCTCTTTGTGTAGGAGTTGTTTTGTTATTTATTGTCATGCTTTTTGAAGGGAAACAAGAGAAGGAGAAAGTGAATGAACAGCATAGAAATTAAGATTGATGACAGCAATAAATTTGAACGATTAGATAAACTGCTCGTGGCAGAGCAACCTGACTGGTCAAGAAGCCAGGTTCAAATTTGGATTAAAGAAGGCCATGTAAAAGTGAACGACGCTGAATCCAGAAGCAATTATAAGGTTCAGCCAGGCGACACTGTTACACTTCTCATTCCAGACCCGGAACCGCTGGATGTCATGCCAGAGGAAATGAACCTTGATATCTATTACGAAGATGGGGATGTCCTCGTTGTAAACAAGCCAAAAGGGATGGTCGTTCATCCTGCTCCGGGCCATTTAACAGGTACACTTGTGAATGGATTAATGGCTCATTGCAAGGATCTGTCAGGTATAAATGGAGTAATGAGACCTGGTATTGTTCACCGGATTGATAAAGATACTTCTGGTCTTTTAATGGTTGCAAAAAATGATAAAGCTCATGAATCGCTGGTTAATCAGTTAGTAGAGAAATCAGTCACAAGAAGATATCAGGCAATCGTTCATGGCGAAATTAAGCATGACAAAGGAACGGTCGATGCGCCAATTGGCCGCGACAAACAAGATCGCCAAAGCATGACGGTAACAAATGAGCACAGTAAAGATGCTGTAACTCATTTTCATGTTCTTGAGCGTTTTGAAGGATATACTTTAATTGAATGTCAGCTTGAAACAGGAAGAACGCATCAAATTCGTGTTCATATGAAATATATCGGATTTCCGATAGTAGGAGATCCGAAATACGGACCTAAAAAAACAATGAAAATAAATGGACAGGCGCTGCATGCAGGGGTACTTGGCTTCAAGCATCCGAGCACGGGGGAATACCTTGAATTTAAAGCCCCTCTGCCTGCAGAATTTGAGGCAGTAATCTCTGAACTTAAAAATAACCGTTGACACATTCATGTTATTCTGACATAATGACTATAGTTCAATAATGAACCTTTAAAACAGTCCCGTGAGGCTGAGAAGGAACCGGATCATATACGCTATTTCTGCGTATTTTAACCTATGCATCCAAATCCCTCTTGCCAAAACGGCGAGAGGGATTTTTCTTTTTAAGGTTCTCTTTTAAGGAGAGGTGAGAATCATGCCGCAAAAAGCGATTGTTTTAGATCAGCAGGCTATAAGAAGAGCATTAACCAGAATCGCACATGAAATTATCGAGCGAAATAAAGGAATTGATTCAGTCATCCTTGTCGGAATTAAAACAAGAGGCATTCACCTTGCAAAAAGGCTTGCTGAGCGAATTGGACAGATTGAGGGGAAACCGGTTGAAGTAGGTGAGCTTGATATCACGTTATACCGTGACGATCTCTCAAAAAAGACAGACGATCAGGAACCGCTTGTTAAAGGGTCTGATATTCCAGCGGATATTACGAATAAAACGGTCATCCTAGTAGACGACGTTTTATACACTGGAAGAACAGTGAGAGCCGGACTTGATGCTTTAATAGATATTGGAAGACCATCGCAAATTCAGCTTGCTGTTCTTGTTGACCGCGGTCATCGTGAACTGCCGATCAGAGCAGATTATGTGGGGAAAAACATACCGACTTCAAGTTCAGAAAAGATCGTTGTAGAACTGCTTGAAGTGGACGAAACAGATCAAGTAACCATTTACGAAAAAGAATAAAGACCTTTTAATGGAGTCCAGAGAGGCTGCAAAAGGGATGAAAAATCACACGCCCTGTGATCTTTTTAGGCGGGATTATTCTACCTCTTTGCAGCTGAATGCAAAGAGGTTTTTTGTTTCTCGAAAATAGAAAAAACGGAGGAATGAAAATGAAAAAGAATCAAGAGAATGCCATACAATTAGATGTACATGAGGTTCCAAAGCCTCTGACTTGGATTACGCTCAGCTTTCAGCATTTGTTTGCTATGTTCGGCGCGACAATCCTTGTTCCTTTTCTTGTCGGACTTGATCCAGCAGTAGCGCTGATTTCAAGCGGACTTGGAACGATTGCCTTCCTCCTGATTACGAAAGGCCAAGTGCCTGCTTATCTCGGATCATCCTTCGCGTTTATTGCTCCGATCATCGCAGCAAAGGCAGCATCAGGTCCTGAGGGAGCCATGGTTGGCAGCTTTCTTGCCGGTGTGGTTTACGGAATAGTAGCATTACTGATTAAAATGGTAGGACATAAGTGGATAATGAAGCTATTGCCGCCGATTGTAGTAGGACCAGTTATTATCGTTATCGGATTAAGCCTTGCAAACGTTGCAGTCGATATGGCGATGAATAATCCAGATGGAGAATATAATCTTACCTACTTCTCAGTAGCACTTGTAACACTTGCGATCACCATCATATGCTCCGTAGTCTTTAAAGGATTTATCAGCCTTATCCCGGTGCTGATCGGAATTTTCGGAGGATATATTTATGCCCTTGCGATTGGAATTGTGGATTTCAGCAAAGTTATTGAAGCAAATGTGTTTGAAAAACCAGACTTTATCATACCTTTTATAACATATACACCCGGATTCTCTTATGAAATCATCCTGCTTATGGTTCCGGTCGCAGTCGTAACAATCTCTGAACATATCGGACATCAGCTTGTGCTTGGTAAAATAGTCGGCCGTGACTATATTGAAAAACCAGGTCTGCATCGATCCATTTTAGGAGATGGTGTTGCAACAATGATTGCATCATTAATCGGAGGTCCTCCAAATACAACTTATGGTGAAAATATCGGGGTCCTTGCCATAACAAGAGTTTACAGTGTGTATATATTAGCAGGTGCTGCAGTCATGGCCATTGTGTTTGGTTTTATCGGGAAAATCTCGGCCCTGATCAGCTCCATCCCAACTCCGGTCATGGGCGGTGTGTCCATTCTGCTCTTCGGTATTATCGCTTCATCAGGACTTAGAATGCTGACAGACAGTAAAATTGATTTTGGAAATAAACGAAACCTAGTGATATCATCCGTCATTCTGGTTATCGGCATCGGCGGTGCATTCATAAAAGTAAGCGAACAATTTGAGCTGCATGGCATGGCACTTGCTGCTATCATCGGCATTCTTTTGAACCTTGTCCTGCCTGGACGAAAAGATGCAGATAAGGAACAGTACATGAAAGAAAACTCAGTTGCATAATCACCTTTTAACGAAAGTCCAGAGAGGCTTTCAAGGGTGGAAAGGCATTGGCAAATCAGCTTGTTGATTTGTCATGCTTCCTCACACCCTGAATCTAATAATCAGGGTGTTTTTTTGCAGAAAAAAAGATGGGGAGAGATGACTTTGAGGCACTTACTAAGAATGAATGATATTCCTGCAGATGAAATCATGAAGATATTAAAAGATGCGGAACGATTTAAAACCGGAAAGACGATGCTGCAGGAGACACCGAAATTTGTTGCTAATCTGTTTTTTGAACCTAGCACACGAACAAGATTCAGCTTTGAAGTAGCAGAAAAAAGACTGGGCCTGAATGTATTGAATTTTGACGCATCTCACTCAAGTGTTCAAAAAGGAGAGACGTTATATGATACTGTCCGTACGCTTGAAGCAATAGGGACAAACGCAGTTGTTATCAGACATCCAGAGAATGAGTATTTTACAGATCTGCAAGAGAAAGTAAGCATTCCGATATTGAATGCCGGTGACGGATGCGGTCATCACCCAACACAATCTTTGCTTGATCTTCTTACGATTCAGCAGGAGTTTAATCATTTCGAAGGGCTGACAATCTCCATTCATGGTGATATCAAACATAGCCGTGTAGCAAGGTCTAATGCAGAGGCGCTTAACCGTCTTGGAGCAAACGTATTACTTTCAGGGCCAGAGGAATGGAGAGATCCATCCAGCGAGGTTGGACAGTATGTGTCGACAGATGAAGCCATACAGACATCTGATGTGGTTATGCTGCTTCGGATTCAGCATGAGAGACACCATGGTAATAATGAGGAGCTTTCAGATTATCATCGCCGGTTCGGTTTAACTCTTGAAAGAGAAAAAGCCATGAAGCAGAGCGCTATTATCATGCACCCTGCACCGGTTAATCGCGGAGTTGAAATTGCAAACGAGCTTGTTGAAAGCAGAAGATCAAGGATTTTCAAGCAAATGGAAAACGGTGTTTATGTCAGAATGGCTGTACTGAAACGGGCGTTTGAAAGTGCGAGATTAATTGAGGGGGAAAATACTTATGAATTTTATCATTAAAAATGGACGTATTTTAGATTCCAGCGGCGCAGATAAAAAAGCAGATATTCTGATTCAGGACGGGATCATCACTCAAATAGAAGAAAATATCCAGAAGGAAACGGCACAGATTATTGATGCCAAAGGCAATCTTGTGTCCCCTGGATTTGTCGATTTACATATCCATCTGAGAGAACCAGGCGGAGAGCATAAAGAAACGATTGAAACAGGCACAAAAGCTGCTGCCGCTGGAGGATTTACAACTGTTGCTGCGATGCCGAACACTAAACCAGTGCCAGACAACCCTGAGCAAATGAACTGGCTTCAAAACCGAATAAAAGAAACGGCGTCTGTACGCGTTCTGCCGTATGCTTCTATTACAACAAGGCAGGCTGGCAAAGAGCTCACAGACTTCGAAAGCCTAAAACAGGCAGGTGCTTTTGCTTTTACAGATGATGGTGTAGGAGTTCAATCTGCTGGAATGATGTTTGAAGCAATGAAAAAAGCAGCAGGAATTGGAGCAAGCATTGTTGCACACTGTGAAGATAACTCGCTGATTTATAAGGGGGCTTTGCATGACGGGGAATTTGCAAAAAGAAATGGAATAAACGGTATTCCCTCTATTTGCGAGGCTGTGCAGATTGCAAGAGATGTTTTGCTTGCAGAAGCAGCAGGCTGCCATTATCACGTCTGTCACATCAGTACAAAGGAATCTGTCAGAGTAGTAAGAGATGCAAAGAAGGCAGGCATAAACGTTACGGCTGAAGTAACTCCTCATCACCTTTTATTATGCGATGTGGAAATTCCTGAATTGGATACGAACTACAAAATGAATCCTCCTTTGCGAGGCAGTGATGATAAACGGGCTTTAATTGATGGATTGCTAGATGGGACCATCGATTTTATTGCCACAGATCATGCTCCACATACTGAGGAAGAAAAAGCAGAATCAATCAACCTTGCCCCTTTTGGAATAGTAGGATTGGAAACAGCGTTCCCGCTGCTGTATACACGATTTGTAGAATCAAACGAATGGACACTGAAGCAGCTTATCGACTATCTGACGATTAAGCCGTGTGAAGCTTTTAACCTTCCATTTGGAAAATTAGAAGTTGGAAGTCCGGCAGACCTTACAATCATTGACTTAGAAGAAGTAAAAGAAATTGAGCCAGAAGCATTCCTTTCAAAAGGCAAGAACACGCCGTTTGGAGGATGGAAATGCAAGGGATGGCCAATTGCAACAATCGCACAAGGACAGCTAGTTTGGGAAAAGGAGAGAGTAAACTCATGAACAGACATCTAATTCTCGAAGACGGAACCATTTTCACAGGACATGGATTTGGCAGCGAAGAAGATAAAATTGGAGAAATTGTATTTCATACAGGAATGACAGGTTATCAGGAAATCTTATCTGATCCATCTTATTGCGGGCAAATCGTAACTCTTACTTATCCGCTAATCGGAAACTATGGAATCAACCGTGATGATTTTGAAACAATCTCACCCTTCATAAATGGGTTTATCGTAAAAGAATTATGTGAAGTGCCATCAAACTTCAGAAGCGAGTATTCACTGGATGAATATTTTAAACTCAAAAAAATACCGGGATTAGCAGGAATCGACACTCGCAAACTGACAAGGATTATCCGGACATATGGAACATTAAAAGGTGCATTTTGTTCAGAAAATGCAGATACGGATGCAGTGCTTGCAAAATTAAGAGCAGCAAACTTGCCGACAAATCAAGTAGAAACCGTTTCAACGAAAACATCTTATCCGAGCCCTGGACGAGGCTGCAGAGTTGCTCTAGTAGACTTTGGGATGAAGCATGGTATTTTGCGCGAACTCAATAAGCGCGATTGTGACGTCGTCGTTGTTCCTCACACAACAACAGCAGAAGAAATTCTTCAATTAAATCCAGACGGCATTATGCTATCAAACGGACCTGGGGATCCAAAAGATGTGCCGCATGCACTTGATATGATTAAAGGAGTGCTCGGAAAAATTCCGTTATTCGGAATTTGCCTTGGCCACCAGCTTTTCGCACTTGCGGGAGGTGCTAACACAGAAAAAATGAAATTCGGACATCGCGGTTCAAATCATCCTGTGAAAGATTTAGCAACAGGAAAAATTGCGATTACCTCTCAAAATCACGGCTACACCGTTACACTTGATTCGGTTGACTCAACTGATCTTGAAGTAACTCATATTGCGCTAAATGATGGGTCAGTAGAAGGCCTTAAACATAAAGAACTTCCTGCATTTACCGTTCAGTATCATCCAGAAGCATCACCAGGACCGGAAGATGCAAACGGACTTTTTGATCAATTTATCGACATGATTGAAACTCACAAGAAAGAAGGGATCAAAGTATGCCAAAACGCGTAGATATTCAAAAAATCCTAGTAATTGGTTCAGGTCCGATTATTATTGGCCAGGCTGCAGAGTTTGATTATGCAGGCACACAAGCTTGCCTTGCTTTAAAAGAAGAAGGCTACGAGGTCATACTTGTAAACTCCAATCCAGCAACGATAATGACGGATACGGAGATGGCGGATAAAGTCTATATTGAACCATTAACTGTTGAATTTTTAACAAAAATTATCCGCAAAGAACGCCCGGATGCCCTTCTTCCTACACTTGGCGGACAAACTGGATTAAATATGGCAGTGGAACTTGCAAATGCAGGTGTGCTTGAAGAGTGCAATGTGGAAATCTTAGGAACAAAGCTCAGTGCCATTCAAAAAGCGGAAGACCGTGAATTATTCCGTCAGTTAATGAATGAGCTTGGTGAGCCTGTCCCAGAGAGCGACATCGTTCATAACCTTCAAGAAGCGTTTACTTTTGTCGGTAAAGTCGGCTATCCCGTCATTGTTAGACCAGCTTATACACTTGGCGGAACAGGCGGAGGTATTTGTGCGAACGAGGAAGAATTGATTGAGATTGTAACAAGCGGATTGAAATACAGCCCGGTGACCCAATGCCTGCTTGAGAAAAGCATCGCAGGCTTTAAAGAGATTGAATATGAAGTGATGCGTGATAAAAACGACAGTGCAATAGTGGTCTGCAACATGGAAAACATCGATCCAGTAGGAATTCACACAGGCGACTCAATTGTCGTTGCGCCAAGTCAGACATTAAGTGACCGTGAGTATCAAATGCTTCGAAATGTATCGCTGAAAATTATCCGTGCCCTTCAAATTGAAGGCGGCTGCAACGTTCAGCTTGCACTTGACCCTAACAGTTTTCAATACTATATCATTGAAGTAAATCCCCGTGTCAGCAGATCCTCTGCTCTAGCATCAAAAGCAACAGGCTATCCAATTGCGAAGCTTGCTGCAAAGATTGCTGTCGGACTAACGCTTGATGAAATGATGAACCCGGTTACAGGCAAAACATATGCTTGCTTCGAACCGGCACTGGATTATATTGTAACAAAAATTCCGAGATGGCCTTTTGACAAGTTTGAATCAGCAAACCGGAGACTTGGTACACAAATGAAGGCGACTGGTGAAGTCATGGCAATTGGCAGAACATTTGAAGAATCATTGCTGAAAGCTGTCCGCTCTCTTGAAGCTGACGAGTTTCATATTGATTTGAAAAATGCAGAAGATTTCAGTGATGAATTGATTGAAAAGAGAATCCGCAAAGCTGGGGATGAGCGTCTTTTCTATCTTTCAGAAGCGATCAGAAGAGGGGTAAGAATTGAAACGATTCACGAATGGAGTGCCATTGATCTCTTTTTCTTAGTCAAAATTGAAAAAATCATTAAGTTCGAAAAAGTGCTGAAAGAAGCTAAACTTGATCAAGAAATTCTGAAGAAAGCGAAAAAAATGGGCTTCTCAGATATCACTATTGCAAGACTCTGGAACATGACTGAACGTGAAGTCTATGATTTCAGAAAAAAACTGAACCTAGTGCCTGTTTTTAAAACAGTTGATACATGTGCAGCTGAGTTTGAATCAGAAACACCTTATTTCTACGGTACGTATGAAGATGAAAACGAATCAGTTGTCACGTCGAAAGAAAGTGTCATCGTCCTTGGGTCTGGTCCGATCCGAATCGGACAGGGAGTTGAATTTGATTATGCAACAGTACACTCTGTTTGGGCCATTAAAGAGGCTGGATTTGAGGCCATTATTATCAACAATAATCCAGAGACCGTTTCTACGGATTTCAGTATTTCGGATAAGCTTTATTTTGAACCGCTGACAGTAGAAGATGTCATGCATATCGTGGAACTCGAGAAGCCCCGGGGAGTAGTCGTGCAGTTTGGAGGCCAAACGGCTATCAATCTTGCAGAAGAGCTTCAGGCGAGAGGCGTTCAAATCCTTGGCACATCACTTGAAGATTTGGATCGCGCTGAAAACAGAGACAAATTTGAGTACGCATTAGGCAAGCTGGGCATTCCGCAGCCACTTGGAAAAACAGCAACTTCTGTAGAGGCAGCTGTTAAAATTGCTGCAGAAATCCGCTACCCTGTATTAGTCAGACCATCTTATGTTCTTGGCGGCCGGGCGATGGAAATTGTATATGAAGAGAAAGAGCTGCTGCATTACATGAAAAATGCAGTTCGAGTGAATCCGCAGCACCCAGTTCTGATCGACAAATACTTAATAGGAAAAGAAATTGAAGTGGATGCCATTTCAGACGGCGAAACAGTCTTTATCCCGGGAATTATGGAGCATATTGAACGGGCAGGGGTTCACTCAGGTGATTCAATTGCCGTGTATCCTCCACAGACACTATCTGCAGAAGTGAAGCAAACGATAGTGGAAAGAACAATTGCACTGGCAAAAGGTTTAAATATTAAAGGCCTGCTGAATATCCAGTTCGTCCTATATAAAAACGAAGTATATGTACTCGAAGTAAACCCAAGATCAAGCCGCACAGTCCCATTTTTGAGCAAGATTACTGGAGTTCCAATGGCAAACTTGGCTACAAAAGTAATCTTAGGCAAAACATTAAACAAGCTTGGTTATTCAACAGGTATTCAGCCTGAAAGCGACGGCGTGTATGTAAAAGTCCCGGTATTCTCCTTCGAAAAACTGCGAAGAGTTGATATTACTCTCGGACCTGAAATGAAATCAACTGGTGAAGTAATGGGCAAAGATACGACGCTTGAAAAAGCACTGTACAAAGGCCTAATTGCATCAGGCATGAAAATAAAGAACTATGGTCAGGTTTTGCTGACAATTGCAGACAAAGATAAAGAAGAAGGGCTTGAAGTTGCGAGACGCTTTAGTGCAATCGGCTACCAAATCATGGCGACCAGCGGAACTGCGGATTATCTTCATGAAAATGGTGTTTATGCAAAAGTAGTGAATAAGATTGGCAGCGAGGCACCGAATATGCTTGACATCATCCGCACAAGCGAAGCACAATTTGTCATCAACACCTTGACGAAAGGCAAACAGCCGCAGCGTGACGGATTCAGAATCCGCCGTGAATCAGTTGAAAATGGAATTCCTTGTTTAACTTCGCTTGATACAGCTAAAGCGATATTAAGTGTCCTTGAGTCTATGACTTTTTCAACGGACGAAATGCCAAAACGTGAATTCAGTCAAGAGGTGACATACGCGTGATACAAAAAGAATGGATGATGATTGCAGATCATAAGGAACTGGCAGCAGGTATATATGAGCTTACTTTAAAAGGAAGCTTAGTAGATCACATGAATCAGCCAGGACAGTTTGTACATTTAAAAGTGTCTGAGACGGCCTCTCCTCTGTTAAGGAGACCGATCAGCATAGCAAAAATAAACAAAGAAAAACAAGAATTCACCATGATTTACAGAGCAGAAGGAGCTGGCACTAAGCACCTTTCTGCCAGAGCAAAAGGTGAGCTCGTTGATGTATTGGGACCGCTCGGAAATGGATTTGATCCATCTCAGCTGCATGCAGGTGATACTGCGCTGCTGGTTGGCGGCGGAATCGGAGTACCTCCTTTATATGAATTATCCAGGCAACTTGTCAAAAGAGGGGTCTTCGTCAAACACGTACTCGGCTTTCAGTCAATTGAACACGTATTTTATGAGAGAGAGTTTCAAAAGCTTGGGGATACGTATGTAACAACTGTAGATGGATCTCATGGAATGAAAGGCTTTGTAACGGATTTAATTAAAGAATATGAACTTTCATTTGATGCACTGTTTTCTTGCGGGCCAACTCCAATGCTTGCAAACATTGAAAGACTTTTTCCTGACAAGCCTGTATTCCTCTCGTTAGAAGAGCGAATGGGGTGCGGAATTGGAGCATGTTTTGCATGTGTGTGCCACACTGCTGATGACCCAGAAGGCACTTCTTATAAAAAAGTATGCAGCGATGGACCAGTATTTAAAGCAGGGGAGGTGCTTCTATCATGTTAAACATCGAATTGCCTGGTTTATCTTTGAAAAATCCGGTTATGCCAGCTTCAGGATGTTTTGGATTCGGAAAAGAATATGCGGACCTGTATGATCTCAGCAAACTTGGTGCCATCATGATCAAAGCCACAACATCGGAGCCTCGATTTGGGAATCCGACACCAAGAGTTGCCGAAACGGAATCTGGAATGCTGAATGCGATTGGATTGCAGAATCCAGGGCTAAAGGGAGTGCTTGAAAATGAACTTCCATGGCTTGAGTCATTTGACGTTCCGATCATAGCCAATGTCGCAGGCTCCATGCAGGAGGATTACGCTGAAGTTACAAAAGCGATCAGCAAAGCGAAAAATGTTCACGCGATCGAATTGAATATTTCATGTCCGAATGTAAAAACGGGCGGAATCGCATTCGGCACAAACCCTGAGATTGCAGCTTCTTTAACTAAAGCTGTGAAAGAAGTTTCAGAAGTACCGGTTTATGTAAAGCTTTCTCCAAATGTAAGCAATATTGTTGAAATCGCAAAAGCAATTGAAAACGCTGGTGCTGATGGCTTAACAATGATCAATACACTCTTAGGTATGAGATTGAATATGAGAACGGCAAAGCCTATCCTTGCCAATCGCTCCGGAGGTTTATCGGGTCCTGCAATTAAACCTGTAGCGATTCGAATGGTTTACGAAGTCAGCCAAGCTGTTTCCATTCCGATTATCGGCATGGGCGGAGTGCAGACAGCTGAGGACGTTATTGAGTTTATGTATGCGGGGGCAAGTGCAGTGGCAGTCGGAACAGCAAACTTTGTGAATCCGTTTGTATGTCCTGAAATCATTGAACAATTACCGGAAACATTAAAAGAATATGGATTTGAGCATATTTCAGAATGCATCGGAAGGAGCTGGAAGAATGAACGAGAGACCGCTTATTATCGCGCTTGATTTTCCAACCGGAAAAGAAGTCAGCCGATTTTTAGACATGCTTCCTGAGGAAAAACTCTATGTAAAAGTAGGAATGGAGCTGTTTTATCAGGAAGGTCCCGAGATTGTTCATCAGCTTAAGTCAAACGGTCATCAAATTTTCTTGGATTTGAAGCTGCATGATATTCCTCAAACAGTGAAGCAGTCTATGAGAGGTCTTGCAAGGCTTGAGGTAGATCTCGTGAATGTGCATGCTGCAGGCGGAAGTGCAATGATGCAGGCAGCCATCGAAGGCTTAGAAGCAGGCACTCCAGCTGGCAATAAACGGCCTGATTGTATAGCTGTGACTCAATTAACGAGTACTTCTGAGACTATGCTGAAAGAAGATCTGCTGAATGAAAAGGGATTGAATGAGACCGTACTGCACTATGCCAAACGTGCTTATGAAAATGGTCTTGACGGAGTTGTATGTTCAACGCTTGAAGTTCCGGAAATCTATAAGCATATGGACCGTACCTTCCTTACGATAACACCTGGCATCCGTATGGCCAGTGATTCACTTGATGATCAAGTCAGAGTAGCGACGCCTGAGAAAGCAAGAGGGCTTGGATCAAGCGCCATCGTAGTCGGAAGAAGCATTACGAAAGCTGAAAATCCTCATAAAGCATACTTGGAAATGAAAAACGCCTGGGAGGTTCTATCTGTATGAAACATCAAATTGCTGAACAGCTGCTGAAAATTGAAGCCGTCTTTTTAAGTCCGAATAATCCATTTACGTGGTCAAGCGGGCTTAAAGCACCAATCTATTGCGACAACCGTTTAACTTTATCCTATCCAGAGGTAAGAAATCAGATTGCAGCAGGCTTAACAAAGCTCATTCAAGAACATTATCCCGATGCTGAAATGATTGCAGGCACTGCAACAGCAGGTATTCCGCATGCTGCTTGGGTGAGTGATCTGCTTAATCTGCCGATGTGCTATGTCAGAAGCAAGCCAAAAGGCCATGGAAAAGGCAATCAAATCGAAGGAAAAGTACATGAAGGACAAAAGGTTGTAGTCGTTGAAGATTTAATTTCCACTGGCGGCAGTGTTGTTAAAGCTGTTCAGGCTTTAAGAGAGGCTGGGTGCGAGGTTGCTGGTGTTGTTTCAATCTTTACATATGAACTGCAAAAAGGAGCAGAGCAGCTTGCACACGAAAAAATAAATTCTGTCTCTTTAACCGATTATTCTGCATTGATCGAAGTAGCTTTAAACAATGGATCCATTGAAAAAGAGGATCATGAAAAACTAAAAAAATGGCGTGATAACCCGGCAACGGAAGAGTGGATGACTCTATAAAACAGTAAAAGCAAAGTCGCTGACTTTGCTTTTTTAATTGATCCAGATCATGATTGAGCTTGTAAATGCCGCCATACCTAATAGCAGGTATCCGGATCTGAACACCTTTTCCTTCCATTGTTCAGAAAAGACCTTGCTGCAAAACGACAAGCTAATGCTGCCAATCCATCCAAACAGATAAAACAGACCTGTCTGTTCTTCTTTTATTGAATGAAAACAGCCATGATCAACTTGTTTAATAAGAGCATAAGCAAGAGAGTAAGCACCTGCAATGAGACTGCAAATTGTAATGACAAAAGGAAATAGGATACAGATCACCTCAGAATAGTTTATAAATCTAGGCTGTTTTCACATTGATTGTAGTTTTTAGCAATATAAGTTTTCAGGTTATATTATGCATCTCTTAAATTGAAAATCCAGGCAAAAGACATGGCTATTAGCACGACTTCAGTCATGACGTATATCCATTGAGGCATAGGCGGGTTGGAAACAGCTGGGAAGTCAATAGCCGCAAAAAGAAAAACAGGAATCGTTATTACCAGCATACTTAATGCCAGCGGGAAAAGAATCATTTTCACTTTGCCATTTTTCTTAAATACAAAATGCTTGAATAAGAAAAAGATTGCTGTTGTAGCCATATGTTATAAAAAACAGAAAAGCAACAGAAAGTAAATTAGTTTCACCAATCATTTCAAGAAAGAATGGCAGGAACAGTCCATTTAGAATACCTTGTGTTAGAGAAAAAAATCTCACTGCTCCCATTCCAAAGAAAACAAAATCAAGTAATTTCAATTTCAGGTCAGGTTTTGTCATGTTTGAAATTAATTCCTTGCAGCAGGCTTCAAGATTGTCTTCAAATACGTCATTTGCTGACTTTCCATCCCTTTGTGCAAGAACTAAATGCTCAAGCAATTCTAATAATAGGTCCTTTTTATCTCTTTTTAGAACGTGAACTTGCTGAAATAAATAGGGACATATTTTCAAAAGCTGTTTTATTATCTTTTGTAAGCTTTTGCTGCAGAAGAGCCATTCTTTGTCTCATTTCCATTGTAGTCATTTATTCCTCCCCTTTTTGAAATAGCAAATTTGTAACAGGTTTCCTAATGTCAAGCCAGTCTTTTCTGATTGTTTTCAGCGAAGATCTCCCATCGTCAGTCAAAAAATAATACTTGCGGTTTGGTCCGTATCGGATTTTCTCATTTCACCTTGAATAAGCTTTTCCTATTGAAGACGCAGAAGCAGAGGATATATGCTTCCTTCACTAACAAATATAAAACCATGCTGTTCGAGCTTTTGCATTAATTCATAGCCATACACGTCTCTTTTTCATTGATGGCTAGGATACATCCCTCGAGGATGCCCTTTAAGAGCTGACTTGTAGTTGACAATCAATCACATCCTTTAATGGGTTGTATTGCAAAGCAGGTAATTTCAGCATTAGGAATAACGGAATTAATGTCAACACAAAATTTTCCATTTTGTTGTTTTTTAATGAAAAAATGAAATATTTTAATTCCTATCGAAAAACTAGGGTTGACATATAAAACAATTGTGATAAAATTTAGAAAAATATAATAAACTTATCCAGAGAGGCGAAGGGATCTGGCCCTGTGAAGCCCGGCAACCTGCTGAATGCAAGGTGCTAAATCCAGCAAAATGAAATCCCATTTTGGAAGATAAGGTAATCATGCCTGAACAGTCTTTCAAGTTGGAAGGCTTTTTTTATTTCTCAGATAATGATGCATTTCTCTGAAAACAAAACTAGCGGATAAGAAAAGAAGTGGGGGACTGCAATGGGAAATGAAGATCATCTTGAAGTCGTAATGGAAAGATTGCGTGAAATGCTGAAAACAATGAATTATGGTTCTGTTACCTTGATTGTACAGGATGGGAAAGTGATTCAGCTTGAGAAGAATGAAAAAGTAAGAATTAAATAGGCTCTTTTTGTAAACTTTGTTCTTTCATTAGTCCAGTTGGAATTGGGACTAAATTGATTCTGTATCTGCTTACTTGAAAAGAGCTGCGTCAACAAAAATCTTTTCGATCAAAAAAAGTAAATAATGTGCTGACTAGACAAACTAGAGGCATTTTAACAAAGCAGGGAATAAGGCCACTTGTTAAAATGCCTCTTTTTGCTTTGGCAGGACGTGTTATATAGAAGGGAAGTGTATTATGCTTACGTATGAAACATGGCAGGAGCCAACTATTGAGTTCGAGGTTGATGAAACATATAAAGCTGCTTTAAACGTTTTAAAATGGAGCTATGATCATTATGGCGAAGATATCGTTTATGCATGCAGCTTTGGCATTGAGGGCATTGTACTGGTGGATTTAATATCAAAGGTCCGGCCTGATGCTACAATCGTTTTCCTGGATACAGACGTTCATTTCAAAGAAACGTATGAAACGATAGATCGTGTAAAGGAAAAGTATCCTGAATTGAATATCATCATGAAAAAGCCCAGCCTCACCCTGGAAGAGCAGGCAGCAGAATTTGGAGATAAATTATGGGAAAGCAATCCAAATCAATGCTGTCAAATCAGAAAACTTACACCTCTGAATGAAACGCTATCAGAGTCAGAAGCATGGATCTCAGGACTGCGCCGCGAACAATCTGAAACAAGGAAGAATGTACAATTTATTAACCGGGATGACAAATTTAAATCCGTTAAAATATGTCCGTTAATCCATTGGACATGGAAAGATGTTTGGCGGTATGCACACAAGAATGATCTGCCATACAACCCACTTCATGACAATGGCTATCCTAGCATAGGCTGCTCACATTGCACTGCACCAGCGTTCAATGCCGATGATCTGCGTTCTGGAAGATGGAGCGGGCAAGGTAAAACAGAGTGCGGATTACATGGATAAGGAGTCTGCCTCGTGCTTGAAATAATGGCTCTTGTCATTAGTCTCTTTTTTGCAATGAATATCGGTGCAAGCGGTGCTGCAGCCTCAATGGGAGTTGCTTATGGGTCAGGTGCAGTCCCAAAAGCACGGTATGCACTTTTAATATGTGCAGCCGGCGTCTTTTTAGGAGCTGTCCTCGGAGGAGGAGAGGTCGTAAAAACGATCAGCTCCGGCATCATTCCGCAGGATATCATTAATGTAAAAATTGTGCTGATAATCATTGTTTCCGCAACAAGTTCATTGTTTTTTGCAAACTTGCTCGGCATACCGCTTTCTACCAGTGAGGTAACAGTTGGTGCGGTTGTGGGAGTAGGAATTGCCTATCAGGTTTTATATGTAAATTCATTGCTGGTCATCATGCTTTTTTGGATTATTGTTCCAGTTGCTGCATTTTGCTTAGCCTGGCTATTCGGAAAAGGGTTATATGTTATACAGAATAAGGGATTTTTGCATGATCACCCCAGGCTTACAATTGTTTTAATTCTTGCCGGCTTTTTAGAAGCATTTTCAGCGGGGATGAACAATGTTGCAAACGCAGTAGGACCTCTTGTAGGGGCAGGGATGATTTCAGTAACAAAAGGAATTTGGATAGGCGGGGCATTTGTTGCATTAGGAGCCATTTTCCTTGGAAAAAAAGTATTGGAAACAAATGGGAAGAAAATAACGAGATACTCAAAGCCGGAAGGAATATTGATTTCGGGTACGGGTGCTGCACTAGTTATTGTAAGTTCAATATTTGGATTGCCAGTTCCCCTTACTCAAGTTACATCTTCAGCTATCATTGGACTTGGCATGGCAAAGAACGGCAGTGAGATTCTTCATAAGCATATCGTGAAGAAGATTATCCGGATCTGGATTGTCTCTCCGTTATTTTCTCTTGCAATCTCTTATTTTTTAGTTAAATTATTTTTAGAAAGTGACATCTATTCAATTGTAGTCCTTGTAAGTGTCATGCTTGCAACCTTGGGAGCCATTAGCTTGATGAGGGCAATGAGGGATGAAAAGCGGGCAGTACACGAAGAAGGCGGAGGAATTTAGCATTAAAACCAATTAAAATGGTATGTTTAGGAGGAAAAAAGAAATGAGTTTACAGCCGCACGGAGGTTTATTAATACAAGCGTATTACCCAGAAGAACAATCTCAGGAGATTCATAAAGAAATTGAAATCGATGCAATGGCACTAAGTGATCTGGAATTAATCGGGATCGGAGCATACAGCCCGCTTGAAGGTTTTCTTACAAAAAAAGATTATGAGCAGGTCGTAGAGAATATGAGGCTTGCCTCAGGGACGGTTTGGAGCATCCCAATCACATTGCCTGTTTCAAGAGAAACCAGTAAGCAATTAATATCAGGGGAAAAGGTCAAGCTCAATTACAAAGGTGAAATTTATGGGCTCATCCAGGTTGAAGATGTATATGAACCGGATAAAGAAAAAGAAGCCATTAATGTATATGGAACATCAGATATTGCACATCCAGGTGTGAAAAAAATGCACGAAAGGAATGAAGTCTATGTAGGCGGGAAAATCACTCTGCTAAAAAGACCTGAAAAGCCTTTTAAACAATACACGTTTGACCCAATCGAAATGAGAGAAATCTTTAAAAGCAAGGGCTGGAAAACTGTTGTCGGGTTCCAGACAAGAAATCCTGTGCACAGAGCACATGAATATATCCAGAAATCAGCACTTGAAACAGTAGATGGCTTATTTTTAAATCCGCTTGTCGGCGAAACAAAGTCAGACGATATATCAGCTGAAATCAGGATGGAAAGCTATGAGGTTCTTCTGCGGAATTACTATCCGGAAGATCGGGTTGAGCTTGGCGTCTTCCCGGCTGCAATGAGATATGCAGGACCGAGAGAAGCTATCTTTCATGCTCTTGTCAGAAAAAATTACGGCTGCACTCACTTTATTGTCGGAAGAGACCATGCTGGGGTTGGTGATTATTACGGAACATATGATGCTCAAAAAATATTTGATCAATTTGAGGAAGATGAACTTGGAATCAAGCCATTAAAATTTGATCATAGCTTCTACTGCAGCAAATGCGAAGGGATGGCTACAACGAAAACATGCCCGCATGACAGCTCGGATCACATCATTCTGTCAGGAACAAAAGTAAGACAAATGCTAAGAAACGGAGAGGTGCCGCCAAGCACATTCAGCCGTCCGGAAGTAATTGAAGTATTAATAAATGGACTTCGAAAAGAAGTTGTTTCATAAAAAGGAGCGAACAGAGATGAGCAGCAATATTGTATGGCATGAAGCCTCGATTTCAAAAAAAGAGAGAAGAGAAAAGAATAAGCATCAAAGCTTTATTCTCTGGTTTACAGGATTATCGGCATCCGGCAAATCTTCTGTTGCAAATGCATTTGCACGCACGTTATTTGAACGCGGAACCCAGGCATTTGTTCTTGACGGTGATAATGTCCGCCATGGCTTAAATAATGATTTAGGATTTGGTGAGGATGACCGCAAGGAAAACATAAGACGGATTGGTGAAGTTTCCAAGCTTTTCGTCGAGAGCGGACAAATTGTATTAACGGCTTTTATATCTCCTTATAGAACTGATCGCGATCTTGTCAGAGGATTAGTTGAAAAAGATGAATTTCTGGAAGTATTTGTTAAATGCTCGATTGAAGAATGTGAAAAACGCGATCCGAAAGGTCTTTACAAAAAGGCACGAAATGAGGAGATCAAACATTTTACAGGCATAAGTGCTCCATATGAGGAGCCTCTGAATCCTGAGATTATCCTCGATACCGAGACGTATTCGGTAGAAGAGTGCGTCAAACAATTGACAAAAGCCCTTATCGAAAAGGGATTAATTTAATAGGCTCTTTTCGTAAACATTGCTGCTATAGCTATTTACTGGGTTCTGAATAGTCTGTATCTTTAAAATTTGAGAAAAACTATGGGAACACAGCCATTTTATTAATTCAGGCAAGTATTGCTTGAGATAATTCATGCAATACTTGTCTTGATCCGTTCTCAGGGATAAATCGAGATGAATTTTTTGATACAATAGATGATAAAGAATTGTTTGACGGCTTCTTTTATAAAAGGGTTCTCAAACCTTCCGGAAAAATAAAGTTCAAATCCCTCAAATGATAAAATTGAACTGGGAAATATTTTGGAAAGCTAAAGAATAATGAACTGTCACTCTAAAAAAAACGAAATATCCGCAGGAATACGGAATAAACATTTCGCTAATATAAAAAGGAGGGAGAGTTTAAGCGTGGGAAAAGTTTATTTAGTAGGTGCAGGGCCAGGGGATCCAGAGCTGATCACATTAAAAGCCTTAAAATGCATACAGCAGGCAGACGTTATTTTATATGACCGTCTTGTCAATAAAGAACTGCTCACTTATGCGAAAAAGGGAGCTGAACTCATTTATTGCGGAAAGCTGCCTGATTTTCATTTGATGAAACAGGAGACCATCAATCATTTTCTCATTCGCTATGCAAAAAACGGAAAAGTTGTCACAAGATTAAAAGGCGGCGATCCATTTGTATTCGGACGCGGCGGGGAAGAAGCTGAAGCTCTCGCTAAGCAAAAAATACCGTTTGAAATCGTCCCTGGAATTACTTCGGGCATAGCGGCAGCTGCTTATGCAGGCATTCCTGTTACACATCGTGAATTAAGTTCAAGTGTGGCGTTTGTAACGGGTCATCATAAAAACGATGCTAAAGAAGATGAGAAGTGGGAAAGCCTTGCAAAAGGGATTGATACATTAGCCATTTATATGGGTGTAAACAACCTTCCTTATATAAAGGAGCAGCTTCTTAAATACGGCAAAAAGGAAGACACTCCTGTTGCACTTGTTCACTGGGGAACGACAGAGGTTCAAAAAACGGTTACAGGCACTCTTTCAACTATATTAGATATCGCAAAAGAAGAAAAAATTCAAAATCCAAGTATGATTATTATTGGGGAGGTTGTTCGCTGCCGCGAGAAAATAAAGTGGTTTGAGGAAAAACTGCAGCAATCTTCTCCAATCAGCGAGGCTCTGTAAATGAAACAAGCTGTGCTTTATGTATGTCATGGAAGCAGGGTGAAAAAAGCTTGCGCGGAAGCAATCGCTTTTATTAAAAGATGTCAGCAGCATATTGAGGCAGATATCCAAGAGATTTGCTTTTTAGAGCTTGCATCCCCTTCTATTGAACAAGGATTTGCATCCTGTGTGAAGCAAGGAGCCACACATATTGCAGTCGTGCCTTTACTATTGCTGACTGCAGTTCATGCAAAAGAAGATATTCCATGTGAAGTGAAAATAGCTTTAAAAAAACATCCGAATGTTAAAGTGACATATGGGAAACCGATTGGCGTTCATGAAAAGATGGCTTCAAGCGTGCTGGAGCGTGTATCTGAACAAGGGGGAGCAGATGCGGATTCAGTGATTATCCTGATCGGCAGAGGAAGCTCTGATCCTGATGTCATCAGAGATTTACAGGCAATTGGAGAGCTAGTCAAAGATAAATCTGGTATAAAAGATATCCGAACCTGTTATTTGACTGCTGCCAAACCAAGTTTTGATGAAATGCTGGACTCTCTTTCTTCCGTAAAAGATAAAACGATCTTTATTGTTCCTTATTTGCTGTTTACAGGGCTGCTTATGCAGGAAATTGAAGCAAAGGTAACCGGAAACTGTCAGGGGAATTTAACATTATGCCGTTATTTAGGCTATGATTCAAAGGTTGAACAAGTCTTTACAGAGCGAATTATCGAAGCAGTTGATAATAAAGGGTCTTTTTTCTCATTTCAAGAAAGGGAAGATAACCATGCTGCCGTTAATGATTGATGTAAAGAATAAACCGATTGTCGTTATTGGAGGCGGGAAAATCGCTTTCAGGAGAATTTCTGTTTTCTTAACGCAAGGTGCTCTCATTGAGGTTGTCAGTCCTTCAGTTATTGATGAGATAAAGTTGCTGTCAGAAGACAAGCAGCTTAATTGGATACAAAAAGAAGCTGACAAGGAAGACTTAGCAGGAGCATTTCTAATTGTCGCAGCAACTGATAATAAAGATGTAAATGAATGGGCTGCCAAAACTGCACACCAAAATCAGCTAGTGAACATTGCCGGGCAGGCCGAACTTGGGAACGTTCAGATGCCATCCTTTCATCAGAAGGGCAGACTTACAGTTGCCGTGTCAACGGAAGGGGCAAGCCCAACGCTTGCGAAAGATCTTTGTCAGCAGTTCTTTGATCCATTTGATAATGAATTTATTTCAAAGCTGGATGAATTATTCAACGAGCGGCAGCAAATAAAAGCAAGCCCTCTTAGTCAGGATGAAAAGAAGGAGTTCCTTTCGCGTCTAGCAAGAAAAAGCATAAACTCATAACGAGTTTATGCTTTTCTTAAATTAATCACTAAATCCGGATCTGGAGTAACATAGACGGTTTGCTGATTATCATAAATGACAAATCCCGGCTTTGAACCATTTGGTTTTTTGACATGCCGGATCTTCGTATAATCAACGGGTACAGAGCTTGAACTTTTTGCTTTGCTGAAGTATGCAGCAAGATTGGCGGCTTCTAATATCGTATCGGCACTGGGTGAGGAATTCCGAATGACAACATGTGAACCAGGGATATCTTTTGTATGCAGCCATACATCATCTCTTGCAGCCGTTCGGTTTGTCAGATATTCATTTTGTTTATTGTTTTTACCGACTAAAATCTCAGTGCCGTCACTGGATACATATTTTTCAAGAACGACTTTTGCAGGTTTATTTTTCTTATTGCCTTTAGCCTGTTTTTTCTTAATATATCCGCCATCCATCAGTTCTTCCCTTATTTCTTCAATATCCTTGGGAGAGGCAGATTCAATTTGCTGATAAACATTCTCGAAATAAACAATTTCGTTTTTAGCCAAAGATATTTGCTCCTCAACGAAAGCAACAGATTTTTTCGCTTTGTTGTATTTCTGAAAATACGACTGTGCATTTTCAGAAGGTGTTTTTTGTGGATTCAAGGTGATATTGATCATCTCACCGTCATAATAATTTATGACCTCTGCTATCTTATCTCCGCGCTTGATCGTATACAGATTGGCTGTGACGAGTTCGCCCTGAAGTTTATATTTTTCAGCTTTTTCAGCGTCCTTTAACGTTGCCTCAAGCTTTTTAATTTTTGTTTTATTTTTTTTGAGTTCATTTTGAACAAATCGCTCTAAGTCATTTCCTTGCTGCTTGACACGGTCTCTTGCTGCTTTACCGTAGTAGTAGCGATCAAGAAGCATAGAAATAGAGGGAAATACCTTCTCAGTCCCTTTTAAATGGGAAAGTGGAAGGATGTAAAAGTATTCCTTTGCTTCACTTTCAATCATAGTAGGTGAAATCTGATTGTTTTTGATTTTAGATACTAAGTTCAAAAATGAAGCCGGCAGTGTTGATCGATTGGCTAAACCAGATTGAAAAAGGATTTCACTCGCAAATAAAGGAGAGATTCCGGCAAATTGCTGCATGATCTGCTGATCCAATTTCCCTGAATTGAAATCGATTTTCTTCAGGATGGTTTCTTCTTCTGCTTCAAACGGGTTCAGCTTGTTTTGTTCAGGAGGAAGAACATATTCCTGCCCGGGCATGATTGTCCGGTGACGGTTAACGGCAGGAGAAATGTGTTTAATGCTGTCTAAGATCATGTTTCTGTCCCGGTCAATCAAAATAATGTTGCTGTGTCTTCCCATTACTTCAATGATCAGGCGTTTATAGGTGACATCCCCAATTTCATTTCTTCCTTTTACATCAATATAGATAATCCGCTCTAACTCAATTTGCTCTATCTTTTCGATGACCGCGCCTTCGAGGTGCTTTCTGAGAAGCATACAGAACATCGGAGGCTCACTTGGATTTTCATAGCTTTCAGTTGTTAAGTGAATTCTTGCGTAGCTTGGATGAGCTGAAAGCAAGAGACGATGATTTCCTCCATTTGCCCGAATGACAAAAATGAGTTCGTTTTTATATGGCTGATGGATTTTTGAGATTCTTCCATTTTCCAGCTCTTTCTTTAGTTCTTCTGTTATTGCATATGTAAACATGCCATCAAAGGACATCGCAAACACCCTTTTCTATAGGTAAGTTGGATCAAATCTCCACATTCAAATTATTATAGCATTTTTTGGGACGGGGCTGAATAAATTGACATTATAAGAGATTGTCCTACTAATCCATGTATTGAGAGGTGTAAAAATAATTCATGAAATGGCATGAAATTGGACCGGAAGAAGTACTTCAGTCAATTAATACGAGCAGGGAAAACGGATTATCTGAAAAAGATGTCCTAAAAAGGGTCAAAAATCACGGATTTAATGAACTAAAGGAAGCTGAGAAACCGTCAGCGCTTTTATTATTTTTGGAGCAGTTTAAAGATTTTATGGTTCTCGTTTTATTAGCGGCCACTTTGATTTCAGGCTTGCTCGGCGAATATATCGATGCGATTGCGATTATTGCTATCGTCTTGATAAATGGAATTCTGGGATTCTTTCAAGAGCGTCGTGCTGAAAAGTCACTTGAAGCATTAAAAGAGATGTCAGCGCCTCAAGTACAGGTTCTTCGGGAAGGCGAATGGACAAGGCTTCAATCGAAGGAGCTTGTTCCAGGTGACATCGTTAAATTTACAAGCGGTGATAGGATTGGAGCAGACGTGCGTTTAATTGAAGCAAAAAGCTTAGAGATTGAAGAATCAGCTTTAACAGGAGAGTCTCTCCCTGTGTCTAAATTTACGAATGCACTCACAGAAACTCATGCGGGTATTGGCGATCTAACCAATATGGCTTTTATGGGAACTCTTGTTACTCGCGGAAATGGTGTAGGAGCTGTTGTCGCAACTGGTATGAATACAGCGATGGGACAAATCGCAGACTTGCTTCAATCAGCAGAAACAATGGAAACGCCGCTGCAAAGAAGGCTTGAGCAGCTTGGCAAAATTCTCATTGTGGTTGCACTTGCCTTAACCTGTTTAGTCGTAGCGGCAGGTGTTCTGCAGGGCCACCAGCTTTATGATATGTTTTTAGCCGGTGTTTCGCTTGCAGTTGCAGCAATTCCAGAAGGATTGCCAGCTATTGTAACGGTTGCTCTATCACTTGGCGTTCAAAGGATGATTAAGCAGAGATCGATTGTAAGGAAGCTGCCGGCGGTTGAAACACTCGGCTGTGCATCTGTCATTTGTTCAGACAAGACAGGGACAATGACTCAAAATAAAATGACAGTAACGCATATTTGGTCAGGAGGTAAAGAATGGCATTTAAGCGGAACGGGATATCAGCCAAAAGGCGAATTTTTCATGAACGATCAAAAGATACTGGTAAAGGAAAATAAATCACTTCAGCAAATTCTTACTTTTGGCATGCTTTGCAATACAGCAAATGTTTATGAAAGAGATGATGACTATATTTTGGACGGAGATCCAACGGAAGGAGCCTTAGTCGTCGCTGCAATGAAAGCGGGATTGTCGAGGGACACATTATCAGGTCAATTTAAGATTGTTGAGGAATTTCCATTTGATTCTATCAGAAAAATGATGAGCGTGATCATTGAGGATAAAACCGGCAAACGCTTTGTCGTTACAAAAGGTGCACCTGATATCTTGCTGAAACAAATAGATTTTGTATTATGGGACGAAAGACAGCACTATTTTTCTTCTAAATATGAAACGAAAATAAAGGAAGCAATTGACAAGCTGGCTTCTCAAGCATTAAGAACCATCGCAGTCGCGTTTAAGCCTATATCCGTTCAATCGGTATACCACCAGCATGAAGCTGAGAAAAACTTAGTTTTCTTAGGATTGCAGGGAATGATCGATCCGCCGCGTCCAGAAGTGAAACAAGCTGTCAAAGAATGCAGACAAGCGGGAATTAAGACGGTCATGATAACTGGTGACCATGTTAATACTGCAAGAGCGATTGCGCAGCAGCTTGATTTATTGCCTGTGAATGGAAAGGTAATCGATGGTGCGGCACTTGAGGCCATGTCAAATGAAGAACTTGTCGATGTTGTGGATGATGTCTATGTATTCGCAAGGGTATCGCCTGAACATAAACTGAAAATCGTAAAAGCGCTTCAGAGCAGAGGACATATTGTTGCAATGACAGGTGATGGGGTAAATGATGCACCCGCCATTAAAGCTGCTGATATTGGCATTTCAATGGGGATTACTGGAACAGATGTCGCGAAAGAAGCTTCAGCTCTTGTATTAGTAGATGATAACTTTGCAACTATTAAACTCGCCATAAAAGAAGGACGCAACATCTATGAAAACATCCGCAAGTTTATCCGGTACCTGCTAGCATCTAATGTTGGGGAAATATTAGTGATGCTCTTTGCTATGATTCTCGCTCTTCCGCTTCCTCTTGTTCCTATCCAGATTCTCTGGGTAAATTTAGTTACAGATGGGCTGCCGGCGATGGCGCTTGGATTAGATCAGCCTGAAGGAGATTTAATGCAAAGAAAGCCAAGACATCCTAAAGAAGGAGTTTTTGCACGGGGACTTGGATGGAAGGTCATTTCGCGAGGCTTCCTGATTGGGATCGTCACGCTTGCAGCCTTTATGATTGTCTATAACCGGAATCCTGAAGACTTAATCTACGCACAGACAATCGCTTTTGCTACATTGGTTATGGCACAATTAATCCATGTTTTTGATTGCAGAAGCGAGCGCTCCGTGTTTTTAAGAAACCCATTTGAGAACCTTTATTTAGTAGGAGCCGTGATTTCTTCAGTGCTTTTAATGCTCGCCGTCATCTATTTTGAGCCAATGCAGCCGATCTTTCATACGGTGCCAATCCAGACAAGAGACTGGCTGCTTGTGCTTGGATTATCCGCCATTCCTACTTTCTTACTGGCAGGTTCATTTCTAAGTACAAAAGCGCAGGCAGGAAGAAAAGGAGCTGACAAAAAAGTGCAGTTTTGACGTTACTGGCAGATCCGTTCTGACCAAGGAGCTTGACGTAAATAACTTTATATCATGATCCAAAACATTTTTACTTGATTAATTTCCTAAACGACAAGAAATAAGAGTAAAAATATGCTATAATTCGAAAGGTAATAGCTCAGTCTATTACCTTTTCTTTTGTCAGGTGTTTTTTAAATCCGCATTACAGATTGATTTGTACATAGAATTGGATGTGAAAACAAATGGTTTGCAGTATGACTGGATATGGGAGATCATCGATTGGAAACGAAAATCTGACAATTACGACTGAAATGAAATCGGTTAATCACCGTTTTTTTGAAATAAACGTAAGAATGCCTAGACAATTGATGTCCATTGAGGATAAAATCAAAAAAGTGGTTTCTTCTGTCATTCACAGGGGCCGCGTAGAATTATACATAACAGTTGATGGCGGAGCATTGGCAGACCAAGTTATCGAGGTAGACTGGAAGCTGCTTGATCAGTACGTTCATGCTGCCAAAGAAATGGAATCCCGGTATGGATTGAGGAATGGGCTGCAGGTGTCTGATCTAATAAAGCTTGACAATATAATAAATATTGGTGAACAAACAAAGGGACATGAAGAAATTCATTCCTTACTCTTTGCTTCTATCCAAGATGCCACACAAAAGCTTAAAGAGATGAGGATAGCAGAAGGCGGCCATCTGAAAAAAGATTTGCTGAAACTGCTGACAGAAATGGAATCTTATGTATCCGGGATTGAAAAACAAGCTCCTCAAGTGGTAATTCGCTACAAAAGCAGGCTAGAAAAAAAGATTGCGGAATTATCGGACGGGATGATTGATGATAGCAGAATCGTAGCAGAAGCTGCTCTTTTTGCAGATAGATCGGACATTACAGAAGAGATTGCGAGAATCCGCAGCCACCTCTTACAATTCCGAGAAACGCTGCAAATGAAAGGATCAATCGGAAGAAAATTAGATTTCATCGTTCAAGAGCTTAACAGAGAAGCTAATACGATTGGCTCAAAGGCCAATGATCAGGAAATATCCAAGGCTACAGTAGAAATGAAAAGCATTATAGAAAAATTGAAAGAGCAAGTCCAGAACATAGAATAAATTGACTTTTTTCTAAAATATTGCTGATTTTCATTCACATATAGTGTATTCAATCGTTATTTACGGAAAAGCTTCAAGTGTATTTTTAGCAAGCAGTTCGAATTCCTAATGATAGACGGGAAAAAGTCGAATTGCGAGAAACTACAATCTATTCGAACACAAAGCAATAAATAGCAGTTAAATCGTTTATAATGGGCCATTTAGGGCAAAAATAGTTTTGTCGTTTACTAGGGGGAGCGAACAGATGAGTATTAAGTTAATCAATATTGGCTTCGGCAATATCGTCTCTGCCAATCGCATTATTTCCATTGTAAGTCCTGAATCAGCTCCAATTAAAAGAATCATTCAAGACGCCCGTGACCGCGCAATGCTAATTGATGCGACTTATGGACGCAGAACTAGAGCAGTGGTCATCATGGACAGTGATCATATAATACTATCTGCGGTTCAGCCTGAAACGGTTGCCCACAGGCTTTCAAATAAAGACGAGTTAACGGATGAAGGGTAGGGAAAGTTCTGAACATGAAAGAAAGAGGATTACTCATCGTACTTTCGGGTCCTTCTGGTGTTGGTAAGGGTACTGTGCGAAAGGCTATATTTTCACAAAATGACACAGATTTTCAATATTCCATCAGCATGACGACGCGCAAGCCGCGTGAAGGTGAAGTTGACGGGGTTGATTACTTCTTTAAATCAAGAGAAGAATTTGAACAATTGATTAAAGAAGAACGATTATTGGAATGGGCAGAATTCGTTGGCAATTACTATGGAACACCGGTTGACTACGTGGAGAAAACATTAAGTGAAGGAAGAGATGTCTTCCTTGAAATTGAAGTTCAAGGTGCGCTGCAAGTCCGAAAATCGTTTCCCGAAGGATTATTCATTTTCTTAATGCCTCCAAGTCTCAGCGAATTAAAAAATCGGATTGTGACGCGCGGAACGGAATCACAGGATATTATCAATAATCGAATGAAGGTTGCAAAAGAAGAAATTGAAATGATGGATGCGTACGATTATGTCGTCGAAAATGACCAGGTGGACTTAGCCTGCGGCCGTATTCGGGCGATAGTCACAGCAGAACATTGCAGACGTGATCGCATTGCACTTCGTTATAAGAAAATGCTGGAGGTTGAATAAATAATATGTTATATCCATCTATTGATAAACTCATGAACAAACTTGACTCTAAATATACACTCGTAACGGTAGCGGCAAGACGCGCCCGTGAAATGCAGGAAAATCACGATCAGCAAATTGTGAAGCCAGTTTCTTATAAATATGTCGGCAAGGCGCTTGAGGAAATTAATTCAGGTCTGCTGGATTATGAAAAACAAGACTAATTAAATTCATCTGAAAAATAACAACCTGCAGCAGCTTGGGTTGTTATTTTTTCATTCTTAATCATTCACTGGTAAAATAGGAGCAATGACTATCGTGGGGGAATGTGAAATGAAAGGTAAAAAAATTCTGCTATGCGTGAGCGGTGGAATTGCCGTTTATAAAGCAGCTGCTTTAACAAGCAAAATCATCCAAACTGGAGCCGAAATTAAGGTGATTATGACTAATTCAGCACGTGAATTTGTTGCACCGCTTACCTTTCAGGCTCTATCGAGAAATGAAGTTTACGTTGATACGTTTGAAGAAAAAAATCCTGCTGTTATCTCACACATAGATTTAGCAGATTGGGCTGATTTGGTTGTAGTCGCACCTGCAACTGCCAATGTCATCGGCAAATTAGCAAATGGAATAGCAGATGATATGCTGACGACGACATTGCTTGCGACAACTGCCCCTGTATGGATTGCACCTGCAATGAATGTTCATATGTACGATCATCCTGCAGTTCAAAAAAACATTCTCACATTGTCCCAATATGGGTATCAATATATTGAACCAAGTGAAGGGTATTTAGCCTGCGGATATGTAGGAAAAGGAAGGCTTGAAGAACCTGAGAGAATCGTTGCGTTAATAAAAACTTATTTCTCTGAACAAGAAAATCAGCCATTAAAGGACAAACATGTGATGATCACAGCAGGCCCGACTCGTGAAAAAGTGGATCCTGTCCGCTATTTTACTAATCATTCTTCAGGAAAGATGGGCTATGCGATTGCTGAAGCGGCAAAACAAATGGGAGCAAAGGTTACATTGATTTCAGGTCCTGTTAATCTAATTCCACCGGCAGGAGTGACAACGATTTTTACTGAATCAGCGGAAGAAATGTATGGAGAGGTACTTAACAGATACGGTGAGGCGGATATTGTCATCAAATCTGCAGCTGTTGCCGATTATCGACCGAGCAAGGCTTTAGATCAAAAAATGAAAAAACAGGATGGATCATTAACGATTAAAATGGAACGAACAAAAGATATATTAAAAGAGCTTGGGCAACGAAAAGAACAGCAGATTCTAGTAGGATTTGCAGCTGAGACGGAAAATGTCGAAGAGTATGCCATAAGCAAGCTGCAAAAAAAGAATCTGGACATGATTGTCGCAAACAATGTGACCCAAGAGGGAGCAGGTTTTGGCACAGATACAAACATTGTCACCATGTATAAAAAAGATGGAGAAAAAATTGAGCTGCCTGTTCTTTCAAAGCAAGAAGTAGCGAAGCAAATATTAAAAGAGATTGTTCGTCTCACAAAAGGAGTTTAAAACATGAAGTTTGCTAGCGTAATCGTCGATGTGAAAGCGATGCAAACAGACAGGGCATTCGATTATCGTATACCAGATAAATGGACAGGTTTCATAAAACCCGGAATGCGAGTGATTGTGCCGTTCGGACCCCGCAAAGTACAAGGTTTTGTCATTGGACTGAAGAATGACTGTGATTTTGATCGCGTTAAACCAATCGCTGAAGTAATGGATATTACACCAGCTTTAACAGAAGAATTGCTTGATATTGGGCATTGGCTTACCGAAAAAACGTTATGTTTTAAAATTTCTGCTTTTCAGGCGATGCTTCCAGCTGCAATGAAAGCAAAGTATGAAAAGGAAATCGTGCTTGTTTCAGAAGAAGACAAATTCAAGCTAAGCCATAAAGTCCTTCCTTGGTTTCAAAGCAAGAGAAGTGTTTATTGGACAGACATAGAAAAAAGTGATTCTGTAAAAGAGTTTCAAAAGGAAATCGAACGAGGATTGCTTGAAGTCATTTATCAGGTGAAACAAAAAAATAGAAAGAAGACGATTAAGCACATCACACCAGCTGTTTCAATCGAGGAATTGAGAAAAGAATCAGAGTTATGCACAGCTCAAGCTGCAAAACAAAAACAAGTTCTTGATTTTTTTATAGAGAATAAAGTCGGATCTGTCCCGATGCAAGATCTCTTGACACAATTGGATTTGACGGATTCTCCAGTAAAAACGCTTATTAAAAAGAAACTCTTAAGTGTAAAAGAAGTAGAAGTGTATCGGGACCCTTATGAAAATCGATCATTCCAAAAAACCGCTTCACTCGCTTTAACAGCTGAACAACAAACTGCGATCGCTCCTATATTGAATGCTGTTGAAAAAAATCAGCATGAAGTGTTTTTGATGTACGGGGTAACAGGAAGCGGGAAAACGGAAGTTTATCTTCAGTCTATAGAATCTGTTCTTAAGCAGGGAAAAGAAGCGATTGTGCTCGTTCCAGAGATTTCCCTCACTCCTCAGATGGTTCATCGATTTAAAGGCCGGTTTGGTTCCCAGGTTGCCGTTTTGCACAGCGGACTTTCTGTTGGTGAAAAGTATGACGAATGGAGAAAAATACATCGCGGTGAAGTGAAATTAGTTGTTGGTGCAAGATCAGCTGTATTTGCACCTTTTAGGAACCTTGGAATGATTATTATTGACGAAGAGCATGAGGGGAGTTATAAGCAAGAAGAAAATCCGCGCTATCACGCAAGAGATGTCGCAATATACCGCGCAGAATTTCATCAATGCCCTGTCGTTCTAGGAAGTGCCACACCTTCGCTTGAGTCGTTTGCAAGAGCCGGAAAAAAGGTTTATCAGCTCCTCTCACTTAAAGAACGCGTCAATCAGCGTCCTTTGCCTGAAGTTGAAGTGATTGATATGAGAGAAGAGCTTAGAAACGGAAATCGGACGATGTTCTCTGCGTCGCTGCTTGAAAAGCTGCAAGAGCGCATCTCAAAAAGCGAGCAATCCGTCCTGTTTTTAAACAAACGAGGATATTCGTCATTTGTGATGTGCAGAGATTGCGGGTGTGTTACTGGGTGTCCGCACTGTGATATCTCTTTGACGTACCATAAACAAGGGTCACAGCTTAAATGCCATTATTGCGGTCATGAAGAACCTATGCCAAGCAAGTGTCCTGAATGCAGCAGCGAACATATCCGTTTCTTTGGAACAGGAACACAGCGTGTAGAAGAAGAGCTTGCAAAAGTATTGCCTGAGGCAAGAATCATCCGGATGGATGTTGATACAACAAGCCGCAAGGGATCACACGAAAAACTGCTCACACAGTTCGGCAATAAAGATGCAGATATTCTCCTTGGGACACAAATGATCGCAAAGGGATTGGATTTTCCGGATGTGACTCTTGTCGGTGTGTTAACGGCGGATACAATGCTGCATTTGCCTGATTTCAGATCAACCGAAAAGACGTTTCAGCTCCTGACACAAGTGAGCGGAAGAGCTGGAAGACATGAGTTGCCGGGTGAAGTTGTCGTCCAATCCTATTCACCCGAGCATTACAGTATTCAGCTTGCAAGTCATCATGATTATGACTCTTTTTACAATCAGGAGATGCTCACCAGAAAACAGCATGCCTATCCGCCTTTTTATTACCTTGCATTAGTAACGGTGTCACATCCCGATCTTCTTAAAGTCGTTTCTGTAACTGAGAAAATTTCGAAGCATCTTTATCAAAGACTTTCTGATACTGTTCAAATCCTGGGTCCGGTGGCGTCTCCCATCCCTAGGATTAACGATAGATATCGCTATCAATGCATGATAAAATACAAGCGTGAAGACAATCTTTACGACACTTTAAAGAAGGTAATTGAACACTATCAGCAGGATATGAATCAAAATCAATTATCAATTTCCATCGATTTAAATCCAAATACACTAATGTAGGTTTAGAAGCAGGAACGGCGTCTAAACTAAGTAAAATAGAGACAAACTTGGAGGAAGGTTTCATTGGCTATTAAATCTATTGTTTTGCATCCAGCGGAAGTGCTGGAAAAAGAATGTGAACCTGTCACTGTTTTTGACAGGAAACTTTCAAAGTTATTGAAAGATATGTATGATACAATGATTGAATTGGATGGAGTAGGATTAGCAGCTCCGCAGATAGGTCTTCCCGTTCAAATTGCTGTTGTTGATATAGACGACCATCATGGAACAATTGAACTGATTAATCCAGTTATAATAGAAGAGCAAGGCACACAAAATGGTCCAGAAGGGTGTTTAAGCTTTCCTGGGTTATATGGGGAAGTAGAGCGCAGCGACTTTGTGAAAGTCAAAGCACTTAATCGAAAAGGCAAACCATTTGTCATTGAAGCAAATGGTTTTTTAGCTAGAGCAATCCAGCATGAAATTGATCACCTGCACGGTATTTTGTTTACATCTAAAGTAACTAAATATCTGAAGGAAGAAGAGGTAGAAGAATCGGAAGGATGATTGGCATGACAAGAATAGTTTTTATGGGAACGCCGGATTTTTCAGTGCCTGTTTTGAAGAGACTGATAACAGACGGATATGAAGTTGTGGGAGTTGTCACCCAGCCTGACCGCCCAAAGGGAAGGAAGAAAACATTAACACCGCCGCCTGTAAAAGTAGAGGCAGAAAAACATAACATTCCTGTTCTCCAGCCGGAAAAAATCAGAGATAAAAAAGAGCTTGAGCAAGTCTTGGCGCTTAAACCAGATTTGGTCGTAACGGCTGCTTTCGGACAAATTTTACCGAATGAATTATTAGAAGCTCCAAAATTCGGCTGTATTAATGTTCACGCTTCCCTGCTTCCAGAGCTTAGAGGCGGTGCCCCTATTCATTATTCAATCCTGCAAGGCAAAAAGAAAACGGGGATTACCATTATGTATATGGTTGAAAAGCTTGATGCGGGTGATATACTGACTCAGTCTGAAGTCGCAATAGAAGAGCGTGATCATGTTGGAACTCTGCACGATAAATTGAGTGCTGCAGGTGCAGATCTTTTATCAAAAACGCTGCCTGAACTGCTTCAAGGAAAGCTGACGCCGTGCAAGCAGAATAATGAAGAAGCGACGTTCGCAGCGAACATTAAACGTGAACAGGAGAAAATTGATTGGACAAAAACCGGTCAAGAAATCTATGACCATATTCGAGGACTGCATCCATGGCCAGTTGCCTATACCCATCTAAATGACCAAGTTGTTAAAGTATGGTGGGGAGAAAAAATGCCAAATAAGAATATGTCGGTCCCAGGAACAGTGATTGGGATTGACTCTGATGGATTTGTTGTTGCCACCGGTGACAGCACGGCAATCAAAATAACAGAGCTCCAGCCTTCGGGCAAGAAAAAAATGAGCGGCGAAGATTTCTTAAGAGGCACTCAAATGCAAGCAGGCGATAAGTTGGGAGAACAAAATGAAGAAAACGAATAATGTACGCGAGGTTGCATTAGAAACCTTGCTGACAATTGAAAAAGATCAAGCGTACAGTCATCTTCTATTAAATTCAATGATTAAAAAAAATCAGGTGAAAGAGATAGATATTCCGCTGCTGACTGAAATCGTTTATGGAACACTGCAGCGCAAGGATACGATCGACTTTTACTTAGCGCCATTCATGAAAAAAGCAAAAAAGACTGAGCAATGGGTTTTGAACTTACTGCGCCTTTCAGTTTATCAAATGGTTTATCTCGATCGTGTCCCTGAAAGAGCCGTTTTATTTGAAGCGGTGGAAATTGCTAAATCACGCGGACACAAAGGAATTGCATCCTATGTTAACGGTATATTACGCTCACTTCAGCGCTCAGGAGTGCCTTCTTTTGACTCCATTCATGATGAAGCAGAACGGCTGGCTGTTGAGATGAGCCATCCTCTTTGGCTTGTTAAGCGATGGATTGATCAGCTTGGAATTGATGAAACAAGAAAAATGTGCGCTGAAAATTTAACAGCGCCCAGCCAGACTGCCCGTGTGAATCAGATGAAGCATTCAGCTGATGAACTCATTCAATTCCTTGAAAGCAGAGGCATTAAGGCAGAACAAGGTGACCTTACACCTGACGCCATTAAAAGTGTGAAAGGAAACCTTGTTCAGACTGAGGCATTTAAAGAAGGCCTTTTAACGATTCAAGATGAAAGCTCTATGCTTGTTGCAAGAACTCTCGGATTGAAAAAGGGTGATTATGTATTAGATGCATGTGCAGCACCGGGAGGCAAATCTACTCATATTGCAGAGATTCTTGAAAATACTGGATCTGTGCATTCGCTTGATTTGCATGATCATAAAGTGAAATTAATCCGTGAGCAGGCAGAACGTCTCGGTTTATCAAATATTCACACCGAGGCTTTAGACAGCCGAAAAGCCCATCTGCGTTTTAATAAGGAACAATTCGATAAAATATTAGTGGATGCCCCTTGCTCAGGTTTTGGCGTTATTCGCAGAAAACCGGATATTAAATATTCAAAATCTGAACAAGACGTAACCCGTCTTTCAGAGATTCAGCTGGGAATTCTTTCTTCTGTCGCGCCTTTATTGAAAAAAGGTGGTACACTAATCTATAGTACGTGTACAATTGACCTTGAAGAAAATGGCCATGTTGTAAAACAATTTTTAGAAAACCATCCTGAATTTGAGATGGACCAAGCAATTACGGACCGTTTGCCTGAAAAAGCAAAACCATATGCAGAAAATGGACAGCTGCAAATACTGCCCCATTACTTTGGAACAGACGGATTTTATATAGCAAGCTTAAGAAAGAAGGTGTAAAAATGGAAGAAGTCAAACGAACTAAAAAAGCAGTCATCCAAGAAAAAAGTAACCCTTCCATTTATTCTCTCGAGCTGGGAGAATTACAAGACTGGTTAGCAGAGAAGGGTGAGAAGCCTTTCAGAGCTGCGCAAATTTTTGACTGGTTATATACGAAACGGATAAACTCGTTTGAAGAAATGTCAAACGTGTCAAAATCATTGAGAAACTTGCTAGAGGAAAACTTCGTGCTGACAACTTTAAAAACAATTATTCAGCAAACATCTACCGATGGAACGATGAAGTTTTTATTTGAGCTCCATGATGGCTACTCCATTGAAACAGTACTTATGCGCCATGAATATGGAAACTCCGTTTGTGTAACAACACAAGTTGGCTGCAGAATCGGCTGTACATTCTGCGCATCAACACTTGGCGGATTAAAACGGAATTTAGAAGCAGGAGAAATTGTTGCTCAAGTCGTAAAAGTACAGAAGGCACTTGATGAGCTGGGAGAACGTGTCAGTCATGTAGTCATTATGGGTATTGGCGAACCATTTGATAACTATGATGAAATGATGGGATTCTTAAAAATCATCAACCATAACGATGGGTTAAATATCGGCGCCCGTCATATCACAGTTTCGACCAGCGGAATCATTCCAAAAATATATAAATTTGCAGATGAACAATTGCAAATAAACTTTGCGGTTTCTCTTCATGCTCCTAATACAGAGCTAAGAAGCCGTTTAATGCCAATTAATAAAGCGTACAAGCTTCCAGAACTGATGGAAGCCATTGAGTATTATGTGAATAAAACAGGCCGAAGAGTAAGCTTTGAATATGGTTTATTCGGAGGAGTCAATGATCAGGTAGAGCACGCTGAAGAGCTCGCAAAGCTTATTAAGCATCTGAAATGTCATGTAAACCTGATTCCTGTCAACTACGTGCCCGAAAGAGACTATGTCAGGACTCCAAGAGAACAAATTGATCTGTTTGAAAAGACATTGAAAAATCGCGGCATCAACGTTACGACAAGACGTGAACAGGGACATGACATCGATGCAGCATGTGGTCAGCTAAGAGCGAAGGAGCGCAAAGAAGAGACGAGGTGACTTCATGGAAACGGTTATTGTGACAGACAGGGGTAAAGTTAGGCAGCACAATGAAGACAGTGTAGGCGTCTTTAAGAATGAAGACGGAGATATTTTGGCTATAGTAGCAGATGGTATGGGAGGTCATTTAGCTGGCGATGTTGCAAGCCAAATGACAATTGAGGCACTTAAAGGAATGTGGGAGACTGCATCCCTCATTTCTTCTCCCGATCTTGCCATGCAATGGCTTAAAACTCATATTGAAAAGGTAAACTCCATTCTATTGGAGCATGCCTTGACACACCCTGATTGCCAAGGTATGGGAACAACGATTGTAGCAGCGATCTGTACGGATGGTTTTGCTACAATCGGCCATATTGGAGACAGCAGGGGATACTTATGCAACAGCAGCGGATTTAAGCAAATAACTGAAGACCATTCACTGGTAAATGAGCTCGTCCGATCCGGACAGATTTCAAAGGAAGATGCTGAGCATCATCCGCGAAAAAATGTACTGGTCCGTGCTTTAGGAACAGAAGAGCATGTGGAATTAGACACTAGATCCATTTGCCTTGAAGAATCAGACATTCTTCTTTTATGCTCAGATGGTCTTTCCAATAAAGTTTTAGAGAATGATATGATGAAAACCTTAAAATCTCAGAAGTCATTACATGACATCGCATTGTCTTTAGTTAATCAAGCGAATGATAATGGAGGAGAGGATAATATTTCATTAGTCATCGTCAAACAGCCGTCTGAAATCAAAGAGGGTGATCAGACGTGTTAATTGGCAAGCGCTTAAGCGGCAGATATAAAATTCTTAAGGTCATTGGCGGCGGCGGAATGGCAAACGTATATTTGGCGCGGGATATGATCCTCGATCGTGATGTTGCGATCAAAGTGCTCAGATTCGATTTCTCAAATGACGAAGAATTTATTAAACGCTTTAGGCGGGAAGCACAATCGGCAACAAGTCTTGCCCATCCGAACATCGTCAGTATTTATGATGTTGGGGAGGAAGATGAGATTTATTATATCGTCATGGAATATGTCGAAGGCAAAACGTTAAAACAATACATACAGCAATATGCGCCGCTCCACCCAAGAGAAGCTTTGAATATTATGGAACAAATCGTTTCAGCGATTGCACATGCCCATGAAAATCATATCGTCCATCGGGATATTAAACCTCATAACATTTTAATTGATCCTCACGGCAATGTAAAAGTAACCGATTTTGGGATTGCGATGGCATTAAGTTCTACGACGATCACCCAGACAAATTCTGTTTTAGGCTCGGTTCATTATTTATCACCCGAACAGGCTCGCGGGGGAATGGCCAATAAAAAATCAGATATTTACTCCCTTGGCATCGTCTTATTTGAGCTGCTGACAGGCAGACTGCCATTTGACGGGGAATCTGCAATCTCCATTGCACTTAAACATTTGCAGTCTGAAACCCCATCTGCTAAGCGATGGAATTCTACTGTGCCGCAAAGTGTTGAAAATATCATATTGAAGGCAATGGCTAAGGATACCTTTCATAGGTATGATTCTGCTGAAGACATGGAAGAAGATATTACAACAGCATTAAGACCAGATAGACTGAGTGAAAAAAAATTCATCATTCCAGAAGATAATGAAGCAACAAAAGCGATTCCGATCATAACGAACGAGGACATGTTCGGAAAAGCAGACGAAACGCTTGTTCGTGCACCTGATAATAATCAAACAGAAATTGAGAAGCAGAAACAGCCAGCAAAGGAAGCGCCTAAGAAGGTCAAAAAAGAAAAAAAGAAAAAAAGCAAGATTGGTGTTATTCTGCTGACAACTTTCTTTCTTCTACTCATTGCAGGAATCGGATCTGTAACCCTTATACCAAAATTATTAATGCCGGATGAAATCGAAATTCCGGACTTAAAAGGAATGAAATATGAAGATGCTCTAGAACAGCTGGTAGAAGAAGGATTCGATGTTGGCGACCCTGTTTTAATTGAAGACGAAGAGATTCAGGAAGGTCATGTTGTAAAAACTAAGCCTGAGGCAGGAACTGTCGTAAATGAAGGTGATTCAATCATCATCTATGAAAGTTCTGGAAAAGAAAAACTGGAGCTAGATGATTATGTCGACCGCGATATAAGCAGAGTCCGTGATCTTCTTGAACGAAAAGGGTTAACTAAAATTATCGTTGAAGAAGAATTTAACGAAGCTGCAGCAGGTACGATTTTAGAGCAGGATCCAGATCCTGGAGAAGAAATCATACCTAGTGAAGATGAGCTTGTCCTAACGGTAAGCAAAGGTCCAGAAGCGTTTGAACTTCAGGACTTGTCAGGCTATTCCGAGGAAGCGCTGAACGCATATATAGAAGAAACTGGTTTGAATGTTGTCAGAAAAGAAGAACATTCTGAAACTGTCAGTCAAGGAGAAGTAATCACTCAATCCCCTTCACCATCTTCAAAAGTTCTTCCGGGGGGGACGGTGGAAGTAACGATATCACTTGGTCCTGAACAAAAACCGATCCAAAAAGTAAAGAAAATAATTGAAGTGCCGTATCCTCCGGAAAAGGCAGGACAACCTGTAGAGGTACGTATATTAATTGATGATGAAACACGTTCAATTTCAGATGTGTATGATACGTTTACAACATTCGAATCGACAACCAGGGAAGTCGAATTTTCAATCGCACCCGGTAATAAAGCTTACTATCAAGTCAGTATTGACAATCTCGTAGTAGAATCAAATACGATTCCGTATCCTGAGTAATCAGGCATCAAGGAGGAAATCTATGCCTAAAGGCAAAATTATTAAAGCGTTAAGCGGTTTTTATTATTGTCTTGACGGAGACCGGACGATTCAATGCCGCGGCCGTGGAGTTTTCCGAAAAAATAAAGTAACTCCACTTGTAGGCGACGAAGTAGTTTATGAGTATGAAAATGAACGAGAAGGTACAATTTTGGAGGTGTTTGAGCGCAAAAATGAGCTCGTTCGCCCTCCTATTGCAAATGTTGATCAGGCAATTCTTGTGTTTTCAGCCCTTGAACCTGATTTCAGCACCGTCCTGCTTGATCGATTTCTAGTATTAATCGAGTCAAAAGATATTGAACCAATCATTTGCATCAGCAAAACAGATCTAATTGAAGATGAAAAACAAAAAAATGAAATTGTTCAGTTTGCAGAAGATTACCGCAAAATAGGTTATGAAGTGCGCTTAACATCAACTCTGGATTCGGTTGGGATAACTGAGCTTCTACCCTTATTAAATGACCGGATTTCAGTATTTGCAGGTCAGTCAGGTGTAGGGAAATCATCCCTATTAAATGTGCTTCGACCTGAGCTGGAGCTGAAAACAAGCGGCATTTCATCTCATTTGGGCCGAGGCAAGCATACGACAAGACATGTTGAGCTCATTCCTGTCGGATCAGGACTTGTAGCAGACACACCAGGCTTCAGTTCACTTGAGTTCATGTCAATTGAGGCTGAAGAATTATCCTATTGTTTTCCCGAAATGAAGGAAAGAAGCGATCAATGCAAATTCAGAGCCTGCACACATGTTTCAGAGCCGAAATGTGCGATTAAAACCGCAGTTGAACAAGGAGAAATTCCTAAATACCGTTATGAACATTATTTGAGTTTCATCGAAGAAATAAAGGATAGAAAGCCGAGGTACTAAACATGATTAAAATTGCACCATCGATTCTTTCAGCAGACTTTGCACGGCTTGGGGCAGACATTGAAGATGTTGAAAGAGGAGGAGCTGATTACATTCATGTTGATGTCATGGATGGACATTTTGTGCCTAATATCACAATTGGTCCTCTTATTGTCGAAGCAATAAGACCAGTCACGAACCTTCCTCTAGATGTACATTTAATGATTGAGAATCCGGACGCTTTCATTGGAACCTTTGCCAAAATGGGCGCTGACATCATATCTGTTCATGTCGAAGCGTGTCCCCACTTACATCGGACGATTCAGCAGATTAAGTCAGAAGGTGTAAAGGCTGGTGTTGTCCTAAATCCGCATACACCAGCAAACATGATAAAAGAAGTTTTGGATGAGGTCGATCTAGTTCTGCTTATGACTGTCAATCCAGGATTCGGCGGGCAATCCTTTATCCATTCTGTTCTTCCTAAAATTAAAGAAGTTTCAGATATGGTAAAAGAACGCGGCCTGCAAGTCGAGATTGAAGTTGATGGAGGAGTCAACGAGGAAACAGCGAAGCTCTGTATAGAAGCTGGAGCAAATGTCCTTGTTGCAGGATCAGCCATATACAATCAAACTGACCGCACGAAAGCGATTCAAAGAATCAGAAATGCTTAAGAACCGCTTTTGCGGTTCTTTTTGTCTATATGAAAAAACCTCACAGGTAAGAGGGATGGCATAAAAGGGAGCTGCTGCAGTCTAAATCTGCTGCATTTTGCCGTAAAAAAAGATTAACAACTTTAAGAACTATAATATTATTATGTAAACTAATTCGATATTCTTATTCAGCAAGGGTGACTAAAATGAAATCAATACATATTGTAGCAGGAGGACCAAAAAGATATATTCCTGCGTTGAATACCCATCACCGTGAAGATGTGTGCTGGATTGGAGTCGACCGTGGAGTAATTTATATGCAGGAAGCAGGTATTGCTCCAGTTCGGGCTTTTGGGGATTTTGATTCAATAACGATTGACGAACGGGAGAAATTGAATAAATCCTCAGTGCATTTGGATCTTTTCCCTGCTGAAAAAGATAAGACAGATACCGAAATAGCGATTGAGTGGGCGATTCTTCAGAATCCGGATGAAATCCTTTTATTTGGATCAACTGGAGGGAGACTTGATCATTTTCTGGCAAATACACAGCTTCTTGCTAAATACTCAAATGCAAGAATCAAGATTATTGATCAGACAAATGAAATTTCGGTTTTTCTGCCTGGAGTGCATAAAGTCCAAATGGATAACAGGTTTCCGTACGTCTCTTTTCTGCCTGTTAGCGAAGAGGTAATTGGAATAACGCTGGATGGTTTTAAATATCCGCTCTTAAATTGTCATATAAAGCTTGGATCAACACTATGTATTAGTAATGAACTTATTCATTCATCCGGTACTTTTTCGTTTGAGAATGGCATATTATTGATGGTAAGAAGTACTGATGAATAGCTTCTGGCATGATGCCCTAACGCGATCTTAAAAAAAGGCTGTTTTCACAAAGATTGTTGTTTGTCGTTTTAGGGCTCATTCTGGTCTGTTAGCAGGGTGTCGTGCTCTTTTCTAATAAAATTCATTTCAACCCTTAAATAACGATCAGACGCTCTAAAAATGATTGAAAGGCAACAATGTTTTAGAAAAGAGGCTAAAAAAATAATCGAGGCAGCTTGTGTCTCGCATATGATGGAGACGAGGAGAAAGATAATTCTTTTCATCATCATTTTGAACGAATGGCTGAGGAGGGAAAGTATGAAATTTTATACGATCAAATTACCGAAGTTTTTAGGCGGCATTATCCGGGCAATGCTGGGCTCGTTTAAAAAAGACTAAGCTTCAATAATGAATCTTGAACTTGACTCAAGAAATCTTGTTTCCTTATCCGTACTTCAGCAGTTTTGCAGTATCCAAAAAAATGAAAAAAGCACCGCATAAGCGGTGCTTTTTCGTATGTTTTTAAATCCCGTCCGAAGTTCTTCATAAATCTATAGAAATGAACGGGTCAAAAGCGAATGCTTTTGATTAAACACGCTCAACTTTACCAGATTTTAAAGCGCGAGCAGATACATATACGCGTTTTGGTTTGCCATCAACTAAGATACGTACTTTTTGAAGGTTAGCACCCCAAGTACGTTTTGAAGCGTTCATTGCGTGAGAACGTGCGTTTCCAGAACGTGTTTTTTTACCAGTGATTACGCATTTACGTGCCATCGTATTCCCTCCTAACTGCAAAAAACCTTTCCAATTCAAACATATTAGTCCTGTTTGTCATGAGATACTTTAATAATTTATCACAACTGCTTTCGGAATGCAATAGTTCTTGCTTTTGCTTTCAAGAATTTTTCCTTGACATACATGAATATTTCAGGCTGAATAATACTATAGTGTAAGATATCCCATGACTGGGCAGGGAATGACTTTTAAAAATCGTTTGTATATAGTAAAATAGCTTTAGCCTATGCGAACAATTCCAAAGGGGGAACAATCATGTCCATCGAAATGAAAACAAAGTACGGACAAATTGACATATCCAATGAAGTTATTGCAACCGTTGCAGGCGGTGCAGCTATTGATTGCTATGGTATTGTCGGTATGGCATCAAAAAATCAAATTAAAGACGGCATCACTGAGATTTTAAGAAAAGAAAATTTCAGCAGGGGAGTTATTGTCCGTCAAGAAGAAGATCATATCAATATTGATATGTACATTATCGTCAGCTACGGAACTAAAATCTCTGAAGTGGCTCATAATGTTCAAACGAAAGTGAAGTACACACTGGATAAAACAGTTGGACTAGCTGTTGATTCAGTCAATATTTTTGTTCAGAGTGTTCGTGTAACGAACCCGTAGTAAGGAGGAAAAAGTCCGTGTCAATTACAATCTTAGATGGGAAACGTTTCGCTGAAATGATTATGCAGGGTGCAGGTCATCTGTCAAACAATGCAAAATACGTTGATGCCTTAAACGTTTTTCCAGTTCCGGATGGAGATACTGGAACGAACATGAATCTTTCGATGACATCTGGTGCGAAAGAGGTAGGAAACAATGTTTCTGACCATATCGGAAAGGTCGGTGCAGCTCTTTCAAAAGGTCTATTAATGGGTGCACGCGGAAATTCCGGTGTTATTCTTTCTCAATTATTCAGAGGTTTTTCGAAAGCTATTGAAATGAAAAGCACAATAAAAAGCGTTGATTTCGCCAACGCATTACAGGCTGGAGTCGACACCGCCTATAAAGCAGTAATGAAGCCTGTTGAAGGAACAATATTGACAGTTGCGAAGGACTCTGCAAAGAAAGCAGTTGCTGCAATTGAAGCAGACTCTTCCATTTCATTAGATAAATTAATGGAAGCTGTTTTAACAGAAGCAAAAGCATCATTAGAAAGAACACCGGATTTATTGCCAGTTTTGAAAGAAGTTGGTGTTGTCGATAGCGGCGGACAGGGTCTTGTATTTGTATACGAGGGCTTCTTAGCAGAACTTAAAGGCGAAAAGGTATCTTCTATCCCAGTCTCTGCTTCAATGACAGATCTTGTTAGTGCAGAGCATCATAAGAACGTAGCATCTCACATCAACACAGAAGATATTGAGTTTGGATACTGTACCGAATTTATGGTTCGTTTTGAAGATGACAAAGATGCATTTTCGGAAGACCAATTCAGACAAGATCTCAGTGAGCATGGCGATTCCTTATTGGTAATAGCTGATGATGAGATTGTAAAAGTACATATTCATGCTGAGTATCCTGGTAAAGTACTTACATATGGGCAGCGCTATGGCAGTCTGATCAACATGAAAATCGAAAACATGCGCCAGCAGCATACAAGCTTGCTTGTCGATGCTCCTCAGGCTCCTGTGAAAAACGCTGCACCAAAAAAGAAAGAGAAGCAAAAATATGGCGTCGTTACTGTAACAATGGGAAAAGGAATCGCTAATCTTTTCAGAAGCATAGGTTCACATTCCGTTATTGAAGGCGGACAAACGATGAATCCTAGCACAGAAGACATCGTCCAGGCAATAAAAGATGTAAATGCCGAAAATGTTATTATCTTGCCTAACAATTCGAATATTGTCATGGCAGCACAGCAGGCAGCCTCAGTAGTCGATGAAAAGGTCCTTGTTATTCCTTCTAAAACGGTGCCTCAAGGGATGGCAGCTTTGCTTGCTTTTAATCCGACTGCTGCTCCAGAAGAGAACGAAGAAATCATGAAGGATGCACTAAGCACTGTAAAGACAGGTCAAATTACGTATGCGGTTCGCGATACGAATATTGATGGTCTTGATATCGCAAAAGGCGACTTCATGGGTATCTCAAATGGCAAAATAGTTACAAAGGACACTCAGCAGTTAGCTGCTGCAAAAAAACTTCTTGAAACAATGATTTCAAAAGATGATGAAATTTTGACCGTTCTTCAAGGTGAAGATGCTGCTGACGAAGAAATGAAAGATTTGGTGCAATTCATTGAAGAAACGTACGAAGATGTTGAAGTGGAAGTTCATAAAGGTGAACAGCCATTATACTCCTACATTTTCTCAATTGAATAATTCATAGGAATAGAAGGGTGACCCCCTTCTATTTCTTATGTTTCCTGGAATAATTAATAGAGTAAAAATATAGTTTTTTTGCAGAAAGTGTTCTTTCCTTTTAACGGTATTCTTCACCATAAAACTTGCTGTGGAAAAGACAATTGTCCAAAATACAAAAAATGGGTTATCTGAGAAGTATTTATATATGATTGCGTTTTCGCAAATCTTACTTTTCTGTTAAACTGAGATTTGCAGGGGAGAGTTAAAAATAATATTGCTTATTCATGTCTAGCGCAAGCAACTAGCTCCTCGGTCAAAACGGATCTGCCATTAAAGTCAAACCCGGACTTTACTGTCGGATCCTTATCTGCCTGTATGCGCTAATCAATGTGCTTGCACTTTTCAAAATTTAGGGGGATTTTATGAAATATAGAAGTGTATTTGATATTATCGGACCGATTATGATTGGTCCTTCGAGTTCACATACGGCAGGTGCTGCCCGAATAGGGAGAGTAGCGAGAAGCTTATTCGGAAGAGAGCCGAAGTGGGCAGCCATTTCATTCTATGGTTCGTTTGCAAAAACATATAAAGGGCATGGCACTGATGTTGCGATTATTGGCGGTTTGCTGGATTTCGATACCTATGATGAAAGAATTAAAACGTCCCTTTTGATTGCCGATGAAAAAGGGATAAAAGTGACCTTCACAGAAGAAGATGCGTTAACCGATCATCCTAACACAGTGCGTGTCATTATTGGAGATGATCAAGGTCAGCTTGAGCTTGTCGGGATCTCGATTGGCGGAGGGAAAATTGAGATAACAGAGCTTAATGGGTTTGAACTGAAATTATCAGGAAACCACCCTGCAATTTTGGTTGTGCACAATGACCGTTTTGGCGCAATTGCTGCCGTTGCCAATGTTCTTGCGAAACATGCTATCAATATCGGACATATGAATGTTGCCCGCAAGGAAAAAGGAAAGCTTGCACTAATGACAATCGAAGTGGATCAAAATATAGATGAAACTGTTTTGAATGAATTAAAAACGCTGCCGAACATACTGCAAGTAACGAAAATAGCAGATTAATTCATAGAGATAGTAATGTGATTGGGGGAACTATCATGTTTCGTAATGTAGCGGAACTAATCGAACTTGCTGAGAGCAAGGGAGTTAAAATAGCGGAAATAATGATTCAGCAGGAAATGGAAATGACCGGAAGAACAAGGGAGCAGATCATTTCGATGATGGATCAAAATTTAACTGTGATGGAACAAGCGGTTGAAAAAGGGCTGTCAGGCGTGCGATCTCATTCAGGACTGACTGGCGGAGATGCTGTTCTCATGCAGGCTTATATCCAGAAAGGGAACTTTCTCTCTGGAGAAATCATTTTGGATGCTGTCAGCAAAGCGGTCGCCACGAATGAAGTGAATGCTGCGATGGGCACTATCTGCGCAACGCCCACTGCAGGTTCTGCCGGTGTAGTTCCTGGTACTCTTTTTGCGGTAAAGGCTAAATTAAACCCAAGCAGAGATGAAATGATTGATTTTCTGTTTACATCTGGTGCATTTGGTTTTGTTGTGGCCAATAATGCATCTATTTCTGGAGCTGCCGGAGGATGTCAGGCTGAAGTGGGGTCTGCATCAGGAATGGCAGCTGCTGCTATTACAGAAATGGCCGGAGGCACACCAAGCCAGGCTGCCGAGGCAATGGCGATTACGCTTAAAAATATGCTTGGACTTGTATGTGATCCTGTAGCTGGATTAGTAGAGGTTCCATGTGTAAAACGAAATGCAATGGGCGCAGCAAATGCAATGATAGCAGCTGACATGGCATTAGCAGGAATTACGAGCCGCATACCTTGTGATGAAGTGATCGACGCCATGTTCAGAATCGGTCAATCGATGCCGACTGCCCTTAAAGAAACAGCGCAGGGAGGCTTAGCGGCAACACCGACAGGCCGTGAGCTGGAAGCAAAAATATTTGGGATAAAGCTTGATGACAGTGAATGATAGCCTCATGCAAAGTGTGACTGCCGTTAAAGGGATCGGCGCTGAATCAGAAGAGATTTTAAATGAAATGGGCATTTTTTCTGTAAAAGATTTAATTGAATATTTGCCATATCGTTATGAAGATTATCGCCTGAAAGACTTAGCGGAAGTACAGCATGATGAACGTGTGACAGTCGAGGGGAAGGTTCATAGTGAACCTTCTCTTGCCTTTTTCGGTAAAAAGAAGTCAAGGCTGACGGTACGTGTTCTGGTCGGCAGATATTTAATAAGTGCCGTATTTTTTAATCGCCCCTATTACAAAAAGAAACTTGAACTTCAGTCGATTGTTACGATCTCAGGGAAATGGGACAAGCATCGGCAAACCATTTCAGTAAGTGAAATTACATTTGGCCCGCAAACAAAGCAGCATGAAATAGAACCGGTGTATTCCGTCAAAGAAAAAATAACGGTAAAAACAATGAGGAAATTCATTAATCATGCTCTAAGTCAATTTGGATCTGAAATTATGGATATGATTCCGGAGCCTTTGATGAAAGCCTATCGTCTCCCTGCAAAAAAAGATGCAATTTTAACGATGCATCATCCGCTGAAACATGAGGATTTAAAGCATGCAAGAAGATATTTTGTTTATGAGGAATTTCTATTGTTTCAGCTGAAAATGCAAGCTTTGCGTAAATTCCAGCGTGAGCAATCAGAAGGAATCGTTCATAAAGTTAATAACATTCAATTGCAGGCCTTTATTGATTCCCTTCCTTTTCCGCTTACGAACGCTCAGCAGAGGGTGATTGGTGAGATTTTGAATGATATGAAATCAAATTACCGAATGAACCGGCTGCTCCAAGGTGATGTAGGATCTGGGAAAACGGTTGTGGCGGCAATTGCTTTGTATGCGGCTTTCCTATCAGGCTATCAAGGCGCTTTAATGGTGCCGACTGAAATTTTAGCTGAGCAGCATACTGAGTCACTAGCGAAAACGTTCAGCAATTTTCCGGTTTCGGTTGCTCTGCTGACGAGCTCAGTTAAAGGCAAAAAAAGAAGAGAACTGCTTGAACGCGTCGCGCAGGGGGAAATCCAATTCGTGATCGGCACCCATGCACTTATACAGCAGGATGTTCACTTTTCAAAGCTTGGTTTAGTCATTACTGATGAGCAGCATCGTTTTGGTGTTGAACAAAGAAAAGTTCTTCGTGAAAAAGGAGAAAATCCAGATGTACTGTTCATGACGGCTACTCCAATCCCGAGAACGCTCGCAATCACTGCATTCGGTGAAATGGATGTTTCTGTTATAGATGAACTGCCTGCAGGGCGCAAACAAATTGAAACATATTGGGTGAAACATGATATGCTTGACCGCATTCTCAGGTTTATTCATAAAGAACTGCAAGCGGGAAGACAAGCCTATGTGATCTGCCCTCTCATTGAGGAATCAGACAAGCTCGATGTTCAGAATGCGATCGATGTACATAGCACACTCGTTCACTTTTACAAAGACAAATGGAATGTGGGGCTGATGCATGGCAGACTGAACAGTGCAGAAAAAGATGAAGTGATGAGAGAATTCAGTGAAAATAAAATTCAAATTCTAGTATCGACAACAGTTGTTGAGGTTGGCGTGAATGTTCCTAATGCAACAGTTATGATGATTTATGATGCAGAGCGTTTCGGTTTATCACAGCTGCACCAATTGCGCGGCCGGGTTGGCAGAGGCATTGATCAATCCTATTGCATCCTGCTTGCTGATCCGAAATCAGAAACAGGGAAAGAAAGAATGAGGGTTATGACAGAAACAACGGATGGGTTCGAGCTCTCAGAAAAAGATTTGGAACTTAGGGGTCCTGGTGACTTTTTTGGAAGAAAGCAAAGCGGAATGCCTGAGTTCAAGGTTGCAGATATGGTACATGATTACCGTGCTCTTGAAACAGCCAGAAATGATGCAGCGAGATTGGTTCAGTCTGAATCATTTTGGCATGCAGATGACTATTCAATGCTTCGGTTATATTTGCAAAGCACTGGAATCATAAATGGCGGCAAGCTAGATTAATAGTGTAGAAGACTTGTTAAAAGCAGAATGCAATTGGACCTTGCATTCTGCTTTATTTGATTATATACTACTATTAGTACCTAGTCTTAAGAGTGCGGACGGTGTCGAAATTAATGAGAAAAACAAAAAAAGAGCGGCAATCAATGCTGCAGCAGACTATAACAGAAACACCATTTATTACAGATGAAGAGCTAGCAGATAAATTTAACGTCAGTATACAGACGATTAGGCTTGACCGCTTAGAACTTTCGATTCCAGAGCTGCGCGAGCGCATTAAGCATGTAGCTGTAAAACAGCTTGAAGATGAGGTGCGGTCACTTCCTCTTGAAGAAGTGATCGGCGAAATTATTGATCTTGATCTTGATTCATCGGCAATCTCCATTTTTGAAGTAAAGAAAGAGCATGTTTTTGTGCGAAATCAAATAGCCCGGGGACATCATTTATTCGCTCAGGCAAACTCACTTGCAGTAGCAGTTATTGATGATGAGCTTGCCTTAACTGCAAAAGCGAATATTCGTTTTACAAGGCAAGTGAAAGAGAAAGAGAGAGTCGTTGCAAAAGCGAAAGTAACAAAAGTAGACAGTGATAATGGAAGAACGACGGTTGAAGTGAACAGCTATGTAGGAAACGAAGTTGTCTTCTCCGGTACATTTGAAATGTATCGATCAAAAACAATGAAAAAGGCAGGTTTCAGCAATGAAAATCGCAATTGATGCAATGGGCGGAGACAATGCCCCTAAAGCAATCGTAGAAGGTGCAATGAAAGCTGTCTCTCTTTTTAAAGATATTGAGATTACGTTATACGGAAAAGAAAATTTGATCAAGGAACATCTTTCTAATAAAGAAAGAATTTCGATCGTACATACAGATACAGTGATTGAAGCGACAGATGAGCCTGTCAGAGCAGTCCGAAGAAAAAAAGATGCTTCAATGGTGCTGATGGCGAATGCTGTAAAGGACGGTCAAGCTGATGCATGTATATCTGCCGGAAACACGGGTGCGTTAATGACCGCTGGATTATTTATTGTCGGCAGAATTGAGGGAATTGAACGGCCGGCTCTATCTCCTACGCTGCCGACATTAGATGGAACAGGGTTTTTAATGCTGGATGTAGGCGCTAACGTTGATGCAAAACCGGAACATTTGCTGCAATATGGAATGATGGGATCCATTTATGTTGAAAAAGTCCGCGGTGTGCAAAACCCCCGTGTAGGCTTGCTTAATGTCGGGACAGAGGACAAAAAGGGGAATGAGCTTACAAAACAGGCTTTTCAATTGTTAAAAGACTCAGATTTAAACTTTGTCGGGAACGTAGAAGCGAGAGATCTTCTGGAGGGAATCGCCGATGTTGTCGTGACCGACGGTTTTACAGGAAATGTAGCTTTGAAAACAATTGAAGGCACAGCCCTTTCTGTTTTTAAAATGCTTAAATCAGCCTTATATAGCAATCTGCAATCTAAACTGGCAGCTGCTGTACTTAAGCCTAAGCTGAAAGAAATTAAAGTGAAAATGGATTACTCAGAATATGGCGGAGCAGGATTATTTGGCTTAAAAGCTCCTGTCATCAAAGCGCATGGCTCTTCAGATCCGAATGCCGTTTACAACGCTATTCGACAGGCGCGTGAAATGGTGAGCAATGATGTGCCGCAAACGATTCAGAAAACAGTCGATAAATCAAACTCAGTTAAAGCGTGAGAGGAGAAAGATAATGAGTAAACTAGCCTTTATTTTTCCAGGACAAGGATCCCAAACTGTAGGAATGGGAAAAGATTTATTTGATGGAGTTGAAGCTTCACGCAAGGTTTTTAACAGCGCGGATGAAAAACTTGGGTTCAGTCTTTCACAATTAATATTTGAAGGGCCTCAGGATACATTGACTCTCACTTACAATGCTCAGCCAGCATTGATGACAGCGAGTATTGCTGTTCTGGAAAAATTTAAAGAAACCGGAATTCAGCCTGATTTTGTTGCTGGGCACAGTCTTGGAGAGTATACAGCTTTAGTTGCAGGCGGAGTACTTTCCTTTGAAGATGCAGTCTATGCTGTCAGAAAACGCGGAGAATATATGAATGAAGCAGTTCCTGCCGGCGTTGGTGCAATGGCAGCGATTTTAGGCATGAGTGCCGGGGATCTTCTCGAGGTAACTGAAAAAATCACAATGGATGGGTTTTCCGTTCAGCTTGCGAATTTAAATTGCCCTGGACAAATTGTTATTTCAGGAACGGCTGAAGGTGTTGAAAAGGCCTCTTCCCTAGCAAAAGAAAAGGGTGCAAAAAGAGCGATTCCTCTTGATGTGAGCGGCCCATTTCACTCTGAGCTGATGAAGCCTGCTGCAGATAAGCTGAAACGTGTTCTTGATGAAGTGGAACTTCATGATGCAGCCATTCCAGTTGTAGCAAACGTAACCGCTAAGCAAGTAAATGACAGTAATCAAATCAAGGATTTGCTGGTCGAGCAATTATATTCACCTGTTCAATGGGAGCAGTCGATTAACGAAATGATCGCAAATGGTGTAACAACTTTCGTAGAAATTGGACCAGGTAAAGTACTTTCCGGTTTAGTGAAAAAAATCGATCGCAAAGCAACAGTAATTGCAGTATCTGATTTGGAATCAATAGAAGCTGCAATCGAAAAGCTTAAGGAGGTCAAATAATGGTTGAAGGCAAAGTGGCGTTAGTTACTGGTGCATCAAGGGGCATTGGACGTGCAATTGCGCTTGATCTGGCAAGAAATGGCGCAAACGTGGCAGTGAATTACGCAGGCAGTGAAGCGAAAGCAAATGAAGTGGTTGATGAAATTAAAGCTCTTGGAAGAGAAGCGTTTGCCATTCAAGCTGATGTGAGCGACAGCGTGGCTGTTGCCGCAATGGTTAAAGAAACTGTAGAGCGATTTGGAAGACTGGATATTTTAATAAATAATGCAGGTATTACAAAAGATAATCTTCTGATGAGAATGAAGGATTCAGAATGGGACGATGTTATCAATATTAATCTTAAGGGCGTTTTTCTCACAACGAAAGCAGCGACGCGGCAAATGATGAAACAGCGCTATGGCCGCATTATTAATATTGCTTCAATCGTTGGAGTCAGCGGCAACGCAGGCCAGGCAAATTACGTGGCAGCAAAAGCTGGTGTCATTGGACTAACGAAAACAGCTGCTAAAGAGCTTTCCTCTAGAAATATTACAGTAAATGCGCTTGCTCCAGGGTTTATTACAACTGATATGACGGATAAACTGACAGAAGAAGTGAAAGCAGAGATGCTGAAGCAGATTCCTCTGGCAAGATTAGGAGAACCTGATGATATCGCAAACGCAGCCACGTTTTTAGCCTCTGATAAAAGCAGCTATATAACGGGGCAAACAATCCATATTGATGGCGGAATGGTCATGTAAAAAAAGATTTTCGTACATGCTCTCTAATCACTGTTTTTTCGGCTAGTTTTTTAAGCGGATATACACTATAATACTTTGAGGGGAGGTGAAATGTTATGGCAGATGTACTAGCTCGCGTAACGAAAATTATCGTTGACCGTCTTGGTGTTGACGAAGCTGAAGTAAAAATGGAAGCTTCTTTTAAAGACGATTTAGGTGCGGATTCCCTTGATGTAGTAGAACTTGTAATGGAACTTGAAGATGAGTTCGACATGGAGATTTCTGATGAAGATGCAGAAACAATTGCAACAGTGGGTGACGCTGTGAACTACATACAAAGTCAACAGTAATGTTGCATTTAAAGTCCCGTTTAGAAACGGGGCTTTATCCCTTTTACTCACATTGAAAGGGGAAACAATTAATATGAAGATGCGGTTGTTTAAGTGATGGAGGTACCTATGCCGAAGATGAATTACAGAGAGAGAAGATCGTTTGTTAAAAAAGCAGAATTCAAACAATTTCAAGAACAGATTGGCCATACGTTCCAAAATGAAAGACTTTTGTATCAAGCCTTCACACATTCATCCTATGTGAATGAGCATCGCAAAAAGCCTTACGAGGACAATGAAAGACTGGAATTTTTAGGAGATGCGGTTTTAGAATTAACGATTTCTCAATTCTTATTTAAAAAATATCCGACAATGAGCGAAGGCGATTTAACAAAGGTTCGGGCAGCGATTGTCTGTGAACCATCGCTTGTGGCATTTGCAAATGAATTATCATTTGGAAAGCTTGTGCTGCTCGGTAAGGGTGAAGAAATGACAGGCGGAAGAGCAAGACCGGCTCTTTTGGCAGATGTATTTGAAGCTTTTATCGGCGCTTTATATTTGGATTCAGGACTGGATCCTGTCGTGTCTTTTCTAGAAAAATGCGTTTTTCCTAAAATTAATGATGGTGCTTTTTCTCATGTGATGGATTTCAAAAGTCAGCTTCAGGAATTTGTTCAAAGAGACAGTAAAGGTTCTTTAGAATATAAAATTCTTCATGAGAAAGGCCCTGCTCACAATCGTGAGTTTGTGGCAACTGTCTCTCTTAATGGAGAAGTACTTGGCACAGGAAACGGCAAATCAAAAAAGGCGGCTGAACAGCATGCCGCACAAGAAGCATTAACAAAATTAAAACCTCATTAAACTCATTGACCCCCGATATCAAGGGGGTTCTCTTTATGTTTGCAAATAAATGCTAATAGCAGAAGCTAAATTATGATAGAATATGGTTGATTTCAAAGAATAGCAGGGGAGGATCCTAAATGTTCCTCAAACGTTTGGATATAGTAGGATTTAAATCATTCGCAGAGCGTGTGAACGTAGACTTTGTAAAAGGTGTTACCGCTGTAGTCGGGCCGAACGGAAGCGGAAAAAGCAATATAACAGACGCAATCCGGTGGGTGCTTGGCGAGCAATCAGCAAAATCACTTCGCGGAACGAAAATGGAAGACATTATTTTTGCGGGCAGTGATTCCAGAAAAGGCGTCAATATGGCGGAAGTTACGTTAACACTTGATAACGAGGATCAATTTTTGCCGATCGATTATCATGAAGTATCTGTAACAAGAAGGGTATACCGATCAGGCGACAGTGATTTTTACATTAATAATCAATCATGCCGTCTAAAAGACATCGTTGATCTTTTTATGGATTCCGGTCTTGGCAAAGAAGCTTTCTCGATCATCAGCCAAGGAAAAGTAGAAGAAATACTCAGCAGCAAAGCGGAAGAAAGACGCAGTATCTTTGAAGAAGCAGCTGGTGTTCTAAAATATAAAACCCGCAAGAAAAAAGCAGAGTTCAAATTAGCTGAAACACAGGAAAACCTCAATCGGGTTCAAGATATCCTTCATGAACTTGAAGGGCAAGTAGAGCCGCTAAAAATTCAGGCGTCTATTGCAAAAGATTTTCTTGAGAAAAAAGAAGAGCTGGAGCAGATTGAAGTAGCACTGACCGTCTATGAAATTGAGGAACTACATAAAAAATGGGAGTCTTTATCAAAGACAGTTGAAAACGGCAAACTGCAAGAAAGCGGCTTAGCTGCAGCTGTTCAAAAAAAAGAAGCAGAAATCGAACAGACCAGAGATCAGTCTCTCGCTTTAGATGAATCAATAAATGATCTTCAGCAAGTGCTGCTGCTGGTAAGCGAGGACCTCGAAAAGCTTGAAGGCCGCAAAGAAGTCCTGAAAGAGCGTAAAAAAAATGCTCATCAAAATAAAGCTCAGCTTCAAAAAGTGATTGAAGAAGCTTCAGAACGCACAGCATTGCTTGAGGAAGAAAAAAAGATTCAGTCAGCATTACTTGAAACACTTGAGCAGGAAGTCAGCCATATTAAGCAGCAGCTTCAAGAAAAGCAAACGCTCCTTTCTTCATATGACCAAAATATTGAAGAAAAGATTGAATCTCTTAAAAGCGAATATTTCGAGCTGTTAAATGGACAGGCTCAAGCAAGAAATGAAATATCGTACATAGATGATCAAATTCAGCAGCAATCAAGAAAAAACGGACGCCTTAAAGAAGCAAATCAAAAGTATCTAACCGAGAGAAATGAGATTGAAGAGAAAAAACGGAGACTTGAAGCTAAGCTGTCTCTATTAGAATCTCAACTAGATGACCAAATCAAAACATTCCGTGCCGGACAGTCGAAACTGGAAAAAGATAAAGCGGCCTATCAAAAAAGAGAGACTGCACTCTATCAGGCGTATCAATATTTACAGCAGACAAAATCGCGCAAAGAAATGCTCGAAACCATGCAAGAGGATTATGCCGGATTCTTTCAGGGAGTTAAAGAAGTGCTTAAACAGCGTAATCAGCTTGAAGGCATTCATGGTGCAATTGCTGAGCTGATATCGACTGAAAAACAGTATGAGACGGCAATTGAAATTGCTCTCGGTGGCGCTGCACAGCATGTCGTCACAGAAGATGAACAAGCTGCCAGAACAGCTATTTCTTATTTGAAAAAGAATGCATTTGGGCGCGCAACATTTTTGCCTCTAACAGTTATGAAGGAGCGGACAGTCTCTGCCCATGATCTGCAAATGCTAAGGAATCACAGGGCATTTAAAGGGATAGCCTCAGATCTTGTTTCCTTTAACCCGCGTTATCGCAAAGCTGTATTTAATTTGCTCGGGACGGTCGTTGTCACTGAGGATTTAAAAGGGGCAAACGAGCTGGCTAAACTTCTCAACTACCGGTTTCGTTTCGTAACGATTGGCGGGGATGTTGTTAATCCCGGCGGTTCAATGACTGGCGGTGCTGTAAAGCAAAAAAATAATTCCCTTTTGAGCCGCAGCCGTGAATTGGAAACGATTGAACATCAATTTAAAGAGATGAGCGAAAAAACAAGGCTGCTTGAAGAAGATGTGAAAACGCTCAAAGGTTCCATTTCAAGCCAGGAGCTGCTCATTGATCAGCTCAGAGGAAAAGGTGAACAGCTAAGAATTGACACGCAATCTGTCCGCTCTGAACTAAGAGAAATGGAAATGAACGAGAAGAATGTGAATGATCATCTTACCTTATATGATGCCGAAAGAGAATCATATCATGATGAACAGGCCAGAATGTTAAAGCGGAAAGAAGATCTGACTGTTCAGCTTGACAAGACACAGGTAAACATGCAAAAGCTTGATATTGCTATTGCAGATTTATCTGCCCAAAAAACAGCCCAGCAATCTTCAAAAGAAGAAGTACAGCATGCTATCACTGACTTGAAGGTTGTCTTGGCAAGCAAGAAACAATCGCTTGAAAATCAGAAGGAAAAAGCAGAACGTACAGCGTTTGAACTTTCAGATCAGCAAAAGAAGCTGACTGAAGCAAGTGAAGATCTGAATTTCCTCCATGGCGAGATGGATTCAAATTTTTCAGGAGAAGAAAAACTTGAAGAATCCGCACGTAAAAAACGGGAAGATAAAAATAAAACAATTGAACTTATCTCTGTCAGACGAAATCACCGCTTAAAGCTGCAGGATCAATTAGAGATTTCTGAAAGAGAAGTGAAGGAATTAAAAAGACAGCATAAGCAGATTTCAGATTTATTAAAAGATGAAGAGGTAAGGTTAAATCGTTTTGATGTTGAACTGGACAATCGGCTGAATCATTTGCGGGAGGAATACCTTCTGACATTTGAAGCGGCAAAAGAGAAATACATTCTTCACACTGACGTAAATGATGCACGCAAGCGAGTAAAGCTTATTAAGCTTGCGATTGAAGAGCTGGGTACTGTAAACTTGGGAGCAATTGATGAATATGAAAGGGTTTCTGAGAGATTTTATTTCCTGACTGATCAGCGGAATGATCTGCAAGAGGCCAAGGATACACTTTATCAGGTCATTGGCGAAATGGATGAAGAAATGAAAAAGAGATTTCACCATACGTTTACCCAGATACGCTCCCATTTTGAATCGGTCTTCCAATCTTTATTTGGCGGCGGACGAGCAGAACTCAGATTGACAGACCCAGCTGATCTGCTGAATACCGGCGTTGATATTGTTGCTCAGCCACCCGGAAAAAAACTTCAAAACCTTGGACTTTTATCTGGCGGAGAACGAGCTCTGACTGCTATCGCGTTACTGTTCTCGATATTAAAAGTGCGTCCTGTTCCATTTTGTGTTCTTGATGAAGTAGAGGCAGCACTGGATGAAGCGAATGTTCACAGATTTTCACAGTATCTAAAGAAATTCAGCAAAGATACACAATTCATTGTCATTACACACCGTAAAGGAACGATGGAAGATGCAGATGTTCTGTATGGTGTGACGATGCAGGAATCTGGCGTCTCCAAAATGGTATCAGTGCGCCTGGAAGAAACGAAAGAGTTTGTTCAATCTGGATGAGAGGAAGAAGCTGAATGAGTTTTTTTAAAAAATTGAAAGATAAATTTTCACAGCAGCAGCAACCGGATTCATCGCCGGAAAAGTTTAAGGAAGGGTTATCAAAAACGAGAATCTCGATTTCTGAGCGAGTGAATAACCTTGTCGCCCGCTACCGTAAAGTAGATGAGGATTTTTTTGAAGAGCTTGAGGAAGTCTTGATTGGTGCAGATGTTGGCGTCTCAACCGTTATGGAATTGATTGATGAGTTGAAAACTGAAGTAAAACGCCGCAACATTCAGGATTCAAAAGAAGTGCAATCCGTTATTTCAGAAAAACTAGTTGAAATTTATCAAGGTGAAGACGCTGAATCTCCAAAGATTGACCTCCAAGAAGGCCGCCTGAACGTTATTCTGTTTGTAGGAGTAAACGGCGTAGGGAAAACAACGACAATCGGAAAACTTGCTCATAAGCTAAAGAGCGAAGGCAAATCCGTTCTTATGGCTGCAGGTGACACATTCCGGGCAGGAGCAATTGAACAGCTTGAGGTTTGGAGTGAGAGAGTCGGCGTTGACGTGATTAAACAATCTGCCGGCTCTGATCCAGCAGCTGTAATGTTTGATGCTGTTCAGGCAGCAAAGGCGAGAAAAGTGGATGTATTATTATGTGATACAGCCGGACGCTTGCAAAATAAGGTCAATCTAATGAAAGAACTGGAAAAAGTAAAGCGTGTGATCGAGCGTGAAATTCCTGGTGCTCCTCACGAAGTCATGCTTGTTCTTGATGCGACAACAGGACAAAATGCAATGAGTCAGGCGAAACAATTTTCACAGGCCACAGAAGTAACCGGCATTGTCTTAACTAAGCTTGATGGTACAGCAAAAGGCGGTATAGTTCTTGCGATTCGCAATGAGCTGAGTATCCCTGTTAAATTCGTGGGACTTGGTGAAAAAATGGATGACCTAATGGAATTTGATGCCGAACAATATGTGTACGGTTTGTTTGCTGATTTAGTAGAGGAAGCATAGAAGAGAACAATGCAGGAAATCCTGCATTGTTCTCTTTGTATTGCGAGATGGTGTTTTCTTCAGATTACCTCTGATCTGCCAAATGGTGTTGTCCAGCTCCACCTCCTAGCCCCTCGGTCAGAACAAATTCCCCCAAAAAGTCAAACCCGGACTTTCTGGGTGAATTCTTATCTGTCTGTCGGGTCTGATCAGTCGGTTCCGCTTTTCGGTGTTGTCCAGCTCCACCTCCTAGCCCCTCGGTCAGAACAAATTCCCCCAAAAAGTCAAACCCGGACTTTCTGGGTGAATTCTTATCTGTCTGTCGGGTCTGATCAGTCGGTTCCGCTTTTCGGTGTTGTCCAGCTCCATCGCCTAACTCCTCGGTCACAACGGCTCTGCCAGTAAAGGCAAGCCCGGCCTTTTCTGTCAGATCCTTTTGTGCCTGTCGGAGCTAAACAGGCGATTCCGCTTTTCGGTGTGACAAGAAAAAAACTTGACATCAAATTAAATAACTTGTAAACTAATGACTTGTAAAGGCAATTCCCTTAACAAAGGAGAGAAGCTGAGTGATGCTTGAAAAAACAACGAGAGTAAATTATCTGTTTGACTTTTATCAATCGTTGTTGACACCAAAGCAAAAAAGCTATATGTCGCTTTATTATCTTGATGATTACTCCTTAGGTGAAATTGCTGAAGAGTACGATATTAGCCGGCAGGCTGTTTATGACAATATTAAACGCACTGAGGCTATGTTAGAGCAATATGAAAATAAATTATTGCTTTTTCAAAAATTTCAAGAACGTCAACGTTTGATTGAACAATTAAAAGCTGCAGCGTTCGAGACAGATCAGGGACGTTCCCTTTTGACGCTGCTTGAGGCGCTGGAGAAATTAGATTAGGAGGCGGCATGTATGGCGTTTGAAGGATTAGCCGACCGACTGCAGAATACAATCGCAAAAATCCGCGGCAAAGGCAAAGTGTCGGAATCTGATGTAAAAGAAATGATGCGTGAAGTACGCTTAGCACTCCTTGAAGCAGACGTTAACTTCAAAGTCGTAAAAGACTTTGTGAAAAAGGTGAGTGAAAGGGCTGTTGGACAGGAAGTAATGTCAAGCTTAACTCCGGGTCAGCAAGTCATTAAAGTTGTTAAAGAAGAATTAACAGCTTTAATGGGCGGTGAACAGAGTAAGATTGCGGTTGCAAATCGTCCTCCTACTGTCATTATGATGGTGGGGCTGCAGGGTGCGGGTAAAACAACGACTTCAGGAAAGCTTGCGAACCTGCTCCGTAAGAAACATAATCGCAGCCCATTGCTAGTAGCTGCTGATATTTACCGTCCTGCTGCGATTAAGCAGCTTGAGACACTTGGCAAACAGCTAAACATGCCTGTCTTTTCTCTTGGAGATCAAGTGAGTCCAGTTGAGATTGCCAAACAGGCAATTGAGCATGCCAAGCAGGAGCACCTTGATTATGTGCTGATTGATACAGCTGGCCGCCTTCACATTGATGAGACGCTAATGGATGAGCTTCAGCAGGTCAAAGAACTTTCAAAGCCTGATGAAATCTTCCTTGTTGTTGATTCAATGACAGGCCAGGATGCTGTGAATGTCGCTCAAAGCTTCAATGATCAGCTTGGATTAACCGGTGTGGTTTTAACAAAGCTTGACGGAGATACAAGGGGTGGTGCGGCGCTGTCGATCAGGGCTGTTACGCAGACTCCAATAAAATTTGTCGGCCTTGGCGAAAAACTTGATGCAATCGAGGCATTTCACCCTGAGAGAATGGCTTCACGCATACTAGGCATGGGTGATGTGCTGACATTGATTGAAAAAGCTCAAGCGAATGTAGATGCCGATAAAGCAAAAGAACTTGAGCAGAAAATGAGGACTGCGTCGTTTACATTTGACGATTTCCTTGAACAGCTGGGGCAAGTCCGCAATATGGGACCGCTTGATGAACTCTTGGGAATGATACCCGGCGCCAGCAAAATGAAGGGTTTAAAAAATGCTCAAGTCGATGAAAAACAGATCGGCTCTGTTGAAGCTATCATCCGTTCGATGACAAAGGAAGAGAAACAGCATCCAGAAATCATCAACTCAGGCCGAAGAAAGAGAATTGCAAAAGGAAGCGGAACAACCGTACCGGAAGTAAACCGTTTACTCAAGCAATTTGAAGACATGAAAAAGATGATGAAACAGATGACGAGCATGTCAAAAGGAAAGAAAAAAGGCGGAATGAAGTTTCCGTTTATGTAACAATTTTTAGGTGTTAAGAAAAAACACTTTACAAAGTGGATTTTCATTGATATCATACTATCTTGTTGAAATATTTTCGGAGGTGCTATTTAAAATGGCAGTAAAAATTCGTTTAAAACGCATGGGAGCTAATAAATCTCCTTTCTATCGTATCGTAGTTGCAGATTCTCGTTCACCACGTGATGGACGCTTCATCGAAACAGTTGGAACTTACAATCCAGTTGCTAACCCGGCAATCGTTGACATCAACGAAGAGCTTGCTCTTAAATGGATGCAAAATGGTGCAAAACCATCTGACACAGTTCGCAACTTGTTCTCAAACCAAGGCATTATGGAAAAATTCCATAACGCTAAGCACAGCAAGTAAGGGCTAAGAGATGAAAGAGTTAATCGAGTCGATCGTGAAGCCGCTTGTTGACCATCCTGAAGATGTGACTGTTGTGGAAAATGAACGTGAACATCAAATTGTCTACGAGTTATCCTTACATCAAGATGATATCGGCAAGGTGATTGGAAAACATGGTCGAATAGCGAAAGCGATTCGAACTGTTGTATACGCAGCAGGATCTAACTCTAGAAAAAGAGTTCAGCTGGAAATTAATGATTAAGGAAAAAAGGGGAGGTTATACCTCCTCTTTTTTTGTACAATGAAGGGGAAGACAATCGGCTGTGAGCACACTGGCTTAATGGGGGAATGGCGATGGAAATATTCCAAACAGTGACTGTCAAACAAATTTTGACAGAAACAAGCAAGGAAAAGCTATTAAATCATTTCTTACAAAACAAACAGCAGCTAGAACGGGAAATTGATCAGCTCACCTTTCAATTAAAGAAAAAAGAAAAAACAATGCAAACAGAAGAAATGCGCAAACAATATCAGCGCGAAATTTCGAAACGAATGGATAAAATAAAAATAGCCGACTTTCAAATACAGCAAGTACATACTTTGCCGCTTGGCAGCGAAATGAAAGAAAAAGAGATCGGGGCTATTCTGGAGGTAAATGTCGGGGACCGCTGGGATGAGCTGATGAAAGAAAAAACAATCGTTATCAGAGACGGCATTGTTGAAGAAATACGCTAGAGGTGATTGTAATGGAAGAAAAATGGTTTAATGTGGGCAAAATTGTGAATACTCATGGAGTAAAAGGGGAAGTCAGAGTATTATCTACGACTGATTTTCCTGAGGAAAGATATCAAGTCGGTAACATTCTGTATCTTTTTCAGAATGAAAAAAGCAAGCCTATCGAAGTAAAAATAAAGACACACCGTTTTCATAAAACATTTGATCTGCTTAGTTTTGAGGGCTTAGGATCTATCAATGATGTTGAAAAGTACAAAAACTATGTGATAAGGGTTCCGGAAAATCAGCTGACAGATCTTGATGAAGGAGAATACTATTTTCATGAAATTATCGGCTGTTTTGTTGTAACAGATCAAGGTGATGAACTCGGAACGATTACCGAAATTCTTGAAACGGGAGCGAATGATGTCTGGATTGTAAAACGGAAAAACAAAAAAGATGCTTTAATTCCGTTTATTGATGATGTTGTCAAAGAAATTGATGTTGAAGAAAAGCGAATTGTTATTTCATTAATGGAAGGACTTATTGACGAATGAGAATTGACTTTTTAACTCTTTTTCCCGAAATGTTTCATGGTGTTATCGGAAATTCCATCTTGAAGAAAGCAGAGGAAAAGGGAGCAGTCAGCTTCAAAGTTACCAATTTCAGAGATTATTCAGATCATAAGCATGCAATCGTAGATGATTATCCATATGGAGGCGGGGCAGGCATGGTATTAAAACCTCAGCCTATTTTTGATGCTGTAGAAGATATTCAAAAAGAGACAGCTGCCGCACCTAAAATCATTCTTGTATGTCCACAAGGCGAAACATATACCCAGCGAAAAGCAGAAGAGCTTGCAAAGGAAGACCACATAGTTTTCATTTGCGGTCATTATGAAGGATATGACGAAAGAATAAGAGAGCATTTAGTGACCGATGAAATATCAATTGGTGATTTTATTTTGACTGGAGGAGAGCTTGCTTCAATGGTCATTGCTGACAGTGTCGTCAGACTGCTTCCTGATGTACTTGGCAATGAAGACTCTCCTGTTCTTGACTCATTCAGCACGGGGCTTCTAGAACATCCTCATTACACACGTCCATCTGAATTTCGCGGAATGAAGGTACCAGATGTATTAATCTCAGGAAATCATGCAAAAATTGACGAGTGGCGTGAGAAAGAATCTTTAAAACGAACGTTCGAAAGAAGACCTGACTTGCTGAGATCATATGATTTATCAGACAAACAAAAAAGCTGGATAGAAGAATTTAAAAAACAGTAGAAGCAGTATTGCAAGAGAAGTTGCGATGTGATATGATGTTTCTTGTGATTTGTTTACCTATAAAGTGTTTTTCCTTGAAAGGCATAAAGGCAATCGTCACATTAAAACGGTGTTCCGCTGCATGCATATTTCTTGTAATGAGCATCTGTTGGAAGGAGTTGAAAACGATGCAAAAACTAATTGAAGATATCACTAAAGAACAACTTAGATCTGATCTTCCTGCTTTCCGTCCTGGAGACACTGTACGTGTACACGTTAAAGTTGTTGAGGGAACTCGTGAGCGTATTCAGATTTTTGAAGGTGTTGTCATTAAGCGTCGTGGTGGTGGAATTAGCGAAACTTTCACAGTTCGCAAAATTTCTTATGGGGTAGGCGTAGAACGTACATTCCCAGTTCACACACCTAAAATCGCACAGTTAGAAGTTATCCGTCGCGGTAAAGTACGCCGTGCGAAACTTTACTACTTGCGCGAATTACGCGGTAAAGCGGCTCGTATTAAAGAAATTCGATAATCGAAGTACCAAAAAGGGCTTGTTTACTTACAACAAGCCCTTTTTTCTTAATATATTATTTTTGTGACTAAAATGTGTATGAGAAGGTGAGCTCTAAGATGACTCGAAAAAAGAGCGAGTTGTTTGAATGGATCAAAGCACTTGCAATTGCAGTAATACTCGCAGCTGTTATCCGATATTTCTTTTTTGCGCCAATTGTTGTAGATGGTCTATCCATGATGCCGACCTTACAGGATCAAGACCGGATGATTGTCAATAAAATTGGTTATAAAATAGGTGAACCAGATCGTTTTGATATTGTTGTCTTCCATGCTACAGAAGAAAAAGATTACATTAAAAGAGTCATCGGCTTACCCGGAGACCGTGTTGAGTACCGTGATGATACACTGTATATTAATGGGAAAGCATACGAAGAGCCATATTTAGAAGAGTATAAAAAAGATTTAATAGACGGACCTTTAACAGAGCCGTTTACAATTGAGGAAGTTCCGGAAGGCAAGTTATTTGTAATGGGCGATAATCGCCGTTACAGCAAAGACAGCAGACATATAGGCCCTGTGTCCCAAAAAGAGGTTATGGGACAAACCAGCCTTATCTATTGGCCATTAAATGATATTCGTGTCATTGAGTAAGAAATAAAGCAGGTGTAAAGAATGACAATTCAATGGTTTCCCGGCCATATGGCCAAAGCAAGGCGTCAAGTGACAGAAAAACTAAAATTAATTGACATTGTTTTTGAACTGGTTGATGCAAGAATTCCTGTTTCGTCCAGAAATCCGATGATTGATGAAATTATCTCAAGCAAACCGAGAATTGTACTTCTAAATAAAGCGGACATGGCCGATCCAAAAGCAACACAGCAATGGCTTGCTTATTTTAAAGAACAAGGCATACATGCACTGCCAATAGATGCAAAAACCGGTACGGGCATGAAGCAGATTGTTTCTATGTCTAAGGAAGTGCTTAAAGAGAAGTTCGACCGGCTGGCAGCAAAAGGTGTTAGGCCTAGAGCAATCAGGGCGTTGATTATCGGCATACCAAACGTCGGAAAATCGACGCTCATCAATCGATTAGCTAAGAAAAACATGGCAAAAACAGGGGATCGTCCCGGCGTTACAACTGCCCAGCAATGGGTAAAAGTAGGCAAAGAGTTAGAATTGCTCGATACCCCTGGTATACTGTGGCCTAAATTTGAAGATGAACTGGTTGGATTAAAGCTTGCAACAACCGGAGCTATTAAAGATGCCATTTTAAATCTTCAGGAAGTCGCATTATATGCGCTGAAATTTTTAAGTGAACAGTATCCAAACCGATTAAAAGAAAGATATGCTTTGGAGGAAATTCCAGAGGATGCTGTCGAGCTATTTGATGCTGTGGCGAAAAAAAGAGGATGCATCATGTCAGGCGGCTGGGTGGATTATGATAAAACATCTGAGCTGCTGTTAAGAGAAATACGTTCTGAAAAATTAGGGCGTTTAAGTTTTGAAACAACGGACAGTATACAACAGTAAGATAAGAAGACCCGCATTTTGCGTGTCTTTATTTTTTTGTTTTGGCTCTTTTCGTAAAGTTTGTTGTTTTTTAAAAAAATGCTTAAAACCTTTAGTGGATTGTAGCGGAAGGCACTTGACTCCTGCGGAAATAGAGGCTCCCTCCTCGCGGAAAGCAAGTGACTGCAGCGGAATCCACGGGTAAAATTTATAACCAAAAACAACAATCAATGCGAAAACAGCCTTTGTTTTAATACATAAAATGATTAAGCAAACCTACATTCTCGAACAATACATACCGATAAAAAGCTATGAGGCAGTGATATGGATGAAAAAACAAACAACCGAGCAGATCAGACAAAAATTAAGTCACATCGAAAAAGAAGATGATCCATTTATTCTTGAATGTCAAAGAGATGACCGTGTAAGCGTGCAGAAATTGGTTTCAAAATGGATAAGAGAATACGAACTTCAGAAAAAGAATAGGCAAATGTTTGAAGAGATGATGACATTTGAGCGCAAAGCAAAAAAGAATGGCTGTCAGTTTATTTGCGGAATCGATGAAGTTGGCCGCGGGCCGCTTGCCGGTCCAGTAGTTGCTGCAGCTGTTATTTTGCCTGATGAATTTTACTTGCCTGGTTTAACTGATTCAAAGAAATTGTCTGAAGAGAAAAGGGAACATTTTTACGAGATTATAATAAAAGAAGCGATTACATATGGGGTCGGGATGATCTCTCCAAAACAGATTGATGATTTAAACATTTATCAAGCTTCAAAAGCAGCAATGATTGAAGCGGTTGAACAGCTGTCTGTGAAGCCTGACTGTCTTCTGATAGACGCTATGGAACTATCGCTGCCAATCCCTCAAGAGTCATTGATTAAGGGGGATTCAAGAAGTGTGAGCATTGCTGCAAGTTCTGTTGTAGCGAAAGTTACACGAGACAGACTCATGAAACAACTTGCTATTGAATGGCCACAATACGGCTTTGACCAGAATATGGGATATGGAACAAAAAGGCACATTGAAGCTTTAAACAATTATGGTGTCACTGTCCATCACCGCAAAAGCTTTTCACCAGTGAAGGAATTGGCATCAAAAGGATAAGGAGTCAAGGCGATGAATACAATCTCATCTTTCCAAACAGGTATTTTGCGGCAAATAAGCGGAGGAAAGGCAGAATTCAGGAAAAACGATATCGTCTATGGGAAAATCATTGATATCACAGGCGATCGAAAAGCTGTCATTCAAATTGGAGGATATAAGCTGAATGCTGTAATGGATGCCCCAATTCATGAATCAGGTCAGTATTGGTTTCAAGTCAAGAGCTTCAATCTGCATGATTCGATGCAGCTAAAAGTGCTTCAAAAAGCGGAAGAGCAGGCAGAGACATCTGCTCCTCCTCGTTTCCTGTTCGATATACTGAAGGAGGCGGGAATAAACCAAACAAAAAACAATGTGAATCACTTGTATCGTTTGCTTCAGGAGCAACCGGGCATCTCACGCGAAAATCTCCAGCACACATTGCAGTATTTAGCTGGAAACAGTGAAAAAAATGACGAAAAAATGATGTCTTCAATTGATTTTGCTCTAAAGAATAAGCTGCCATTAACTCCGGTGATACTTGGTTCACTTTATGAGGTTCAAGACAATGAAACCTTATTTGTTCAGTTTAAACAGCTGTTAAAAATGATATCGCCTCTCGGTGAAGAACATCCGCTGCAGTCTTTGAAAGCAGCCTTATCTTCATTTATCACTCTAGATTTTTCAAGAGAATCATCCAGCCTTGGAGAAAGTTTATCCATTCTCCAAAAAAGACTGGGACTGAAGGGGGAAATCTCCTTTCTCCAGCAGCTGGGTAAAGGAAACGAGTCGCATGGCAATCTGCCTAATCACGAAGAAAACTTGAAGCTATTACTGCTTTCAGCAAGTGCCAATCAATCTGATTCAGCGGTAAAAGAAAAAATTGATCAGCTTGTTTTAAAGCTGAATGGCCAGGCCTTATTGGATGCAAACCAAGGTCTGACTCAGCATCAATTTATGCAATTTCCTCTGAATTACGGACAATTTCAATCTGACCTGAGCATAGGATGGACAAGTAAAAAGAAGGAAAATGGCGGGATTGATCCAGATTACTGCAGAGTTCTCTTTTATTTAAAAATGAATGTGCTGAAAGATACTATGATTGATTTGCATATCCAAAATAGGATTATGTCCCTTACGATTTATAATCAGTTTGAGCGATATGACTCCCTGATTCAAAAGTATGGAGAAACGTTAAAAGAAACATTGAAGCATCAAAATTATGTCTTAAGTTCTCTGAGAATTGAGCGTTTTCATAGTGCTGAAAACCAGCATTCTCAATTTTTGAGCCAAGTCATGAACAGAAAGCATGGTGCCATGCAAGGGGTTGATATAAAGATATGAAAGAGGAACCAGTTCAAAAAAAAGCAGTGGCCCTGCGCTATCAAGAAAAAAAGGAAACAGCACCTCGTGTTATCGCCAAAGGCAAAGGTATTCTTGCAGACTCAATAATTGAAGCGGCCAGAAAAAATGAAATCCCGGTGCAGGAGGATCCATCATTGATTGAGGTTCTCCATAAAATGGAAGTTAACGAGCAAATCCCGGAAGAATTGTATTTAGCAGTTGCTGTAATTTTTTCATTTATTTATCAAGTGGATAAACAGGCTGAGAATGAAAAATAATCCAGTTTTTTAATATTTTATATTACTAGAAAACTATTTTTTGAGAAAAACTCAGAAAAAAATAAAGGATTCGACGAATTTCTGCAGAATAGTAGACAAGGAATCAACTATTTTATAAAATGAAAGCGCAGTCTATTTTTTTCGTACATAAGTTAGGAGGATGGGAAATGAATATCCATGAGTATCAAGGAAAAGAAATCCTTAGAAAATATGGAGTAGCAGTGCCAAACGGCAAAGTTGCCTTTACAGTTGAAGAAGCTGTGTCAGCAGCAAAAGAATTAGGTACTGAAGTAGTTGTCGTAAAAGCTCAGATACATGCAGGCGGCCGCGGAAAAGCTGGCGGGGTAAAAGTTGCAAAGAATATTGAAGAAGTAGAAACTTATGCGAAAGAAATTTTAGGGAAAACATTAGTTACCCACCAGACAGGCCCAGAAGGAAAAGAAGTAAAACGCTTGCTTATTGAAGAAGGCTGCGATATTAAGAAAGAATATTATATCGGACTTGTTCTTGACCGAGCGACTTCACGTGTTGTATTAATGGCATCTGAAGAAGGCGGAACTGAAATTGAAGAAGTTGCAGAAGCAACTCCGGAAAAGATTTTCAAAGAAGTAATTGATCCTGCTGTAGGTTTACAAGCTTACCAGGCTCGCAGAATTGCTTTTAATATTAATATTCAAAAAGAATTAGTTGGACAAGCTGTTAAATTCATGATGAGCTTGTACAAAGCTTTCACTGAAAAAGACTGTTCTATTGCAGAAATCAATCCTCTTGTCGTTACAGGAGACGGAAAAGTAATGGCGCTTGATGCAAAATTAAATTTTGACTCAAATGCGCTGTACCGCAGAAAAGATATTCTTGAGTACCGTGACCTTGACGAAGAAGATTCAAAAGAAATCGAAGCATCTAAATATGACTTGAGCTATATTTCACTTGATGGAAATATTGGCTGTATGGTAAACGGAGCTGGTCTCGCTATGGCAACGATGGATATTATCAAGTACTACGGTGGGGATCCCGCTAACTTCCTGGATGTTGGGGGCGGTGCGACGGCAGAAAAGGTAACAGAAGCATTTAAAATTATCCTTTCTGACCAAAACGTTAAAGGCATATTTGTTAACATTTTCGGCGGAATCATGAAATGTGACATTATTGCTCAAGGTGTTGTCGAGGCAACGAAACAAGTCGGCCTTGAAATTCCATTGGTTGTTCGTTTAGAGGGAACTAACGTAGAACTTGGCAAACAAATCTTAAATGAATCCGGTTTAAATATCACATCTGCAGAATCAATGGCTGATGGCGCACAAAAAATCGTATCTTTAGTAGGGTAAGAAAGGCAGGGGACTAGGATGAGCGTATTTATTAATAAAGATACTAAAGTTATTGTACAGGGTATTACAGGATCGACTGCTCTATTTCATACAAAGCAAATGCTTGAGTACGGCACAAAAATAGTAGGCGGAGTAACACCGGGAAAAGGAAATACCGAAGTAGAAGGTGTTCCTGTCTTTAATACAGTTGAAGATGCTGTCAAAGAAACAGGTGCAAATGCTTCAGTCATTTATGTGCCTGCACCATTCGCTGCAGATGCAATCATGGAAGCGGTTGATGCTGAATTGGATCTTGTAATCTGTATTACAGAACATATTCCAGTTCTTGACATGGTAAATGTGAAACGCTACATGGAAGGCAAGAAAACTCGCCTTGTTGGACCGAACTGCCCAGGTGTTATTACACCTGATGAGTGCAAAATTGGCATTATGCCTGGCTATATTCATACAAAAGGACATGTTGGAGTTGTATCACGTTCTGGAACATTAACGTATGAGGCTGTTCATCAGCTTACTCAGGCTGGAATTGGACAATCTACAGCTGTCGGCATCGGAGGAGACCCGGTTAACGGAACAAACTTCATCGATGTGCTTAAAGCTTTTAATGAAGACGAGGACACTTATGCTGTCATCATGATTGGTGAGATCGGCGGAACTGCAGAAGAAGAAGCGGCACTATGGATTAAAGAAAACATGACAAAACCAGTTGTCGGCTTCATCGGCGGACAAACGGCACCTCCAGGAAAGCGTATGGGCCATGCTGGTGCGATTATTTCAGGCGGTAAGGGTACTGCGGCTGAAAAGATCAAAACAATGAATGAGTGCGGCATAAAAGTAGCTGACACGCCTTCAGTTATGGGTGAAACACTGATTGAAGCCCTTAAAGAAAATGGTCTGCTTGAAAAATGTAAAACACATTAATAAGAAAAGCGCAAGCGTCCGTTTAGCGCAGGCATGACAGAAAAGATTCCGGCAGAAAAGTCCGGTTTTGACTTTTCATGCGGATTTGTTCTGGCCGAGAAGTTGGGCGATTCCGCCCGCCATCAATGCGCAAAAATAGGTACTTTCTTATTTCTCAAAAAGAGCAGGGAATAGCTTCTAATTGCTATTCCCTTCTTTCTATATAAATTAAATATAATAGTAGAAAGGAATTTCATATGCCCAAAATTGAAAAAACTCTTATCCATTTATCACACTGCCGGGGTTTTCGTCATTTGAGCTTGTTGAAGCTGCTGAAAATAGACAGCTCTCTCGAATCCATATATCGTTTATCAGATAAAGAAATTCAAATGTTATTTCACCTCTCCGAACACTCTCTCATCCTTTTCCTTAAAGATTTCCATTCATTCAATTTTTCAAAAGTAATGACTCAGTATACTGAAGAAAATACCCGTGTACTTACTCTTTTTGATGAAAAATACCCTATACTGCTGAAAGAAATTCCTGATCCTCCACCAATTTTGTTTTATAAAGGAAACATAACCCTATTAAATACAATGAAAATGGTCAGTATTGTCGGGACTAGAAACCCTACTTCATATGGCGCTTATGCCTTGAAAAAGATTGTCCCTCCTATTACTAAAGAGGGGTGGACTATTGTCAGCGGACTTGCAAAAGGAATTGACGCTTTAGCTCATCAGGCTGCATTGAGGGAAAAAGGGTTTACTGTAGGAGTGATTGCAGGCGGTTTTAACCAATTTTATCCTAAGGAAAATAAACCTTTATTTGAAACGATGTGCATAAATCACCTTGTTCTCTCAGAGTATCCTCCCGACACAAAGCCTCAAAAATGGCAATTTCCGCAACGAAATCGGATAATCAGCGGTCTTAGTCTTGGGACAGTAGTCCTGCAGGCGAAAGAAAAAAGCGGTTCCTTGATTACTGCACATATGGCTTTAGAACAGGGAAGACAAGTATATGCTGTGCCTGGTTCTATAGTAGAAGAGGAATCGGCAGGAGCGAATCAGCTGATTAAGCAGGGCGCGTATCTTGCAGAAAACGGATATGATATTATAAATGATCTTATATTGCAGGTGAAATGAAGTGAAAATTGATTTAATAATTATGGACCTGAACAATTACTGTTTGACAAACCGCACAACTATATTTAATAATAGTGGAGATTTAACCTGTTTAAGTAAAACTTGGAATATAAACGATTCTAATTTATTGGAAAGCAGGAATATAAATTCATTTAAACGATAAAATCCATTAAATAATGAAATGAAAAATTGAAAGTATGAAAATAAAGAGAGAGAACACCTCTTTAAGGAGGATAACGTATGTCGGAATTTCTAGTGATTGTTGAGTCGCCTGCAAAAGCGAAAACAATTGAACGATATTTAGGAAAGAAATATAAAGTAAAAGCATCGATGGGGCATGTCCGTGATCTTCCAAGAAGTCAGATTGGCGTCGACACTGAAGGGAATTTTGAACCAAAATACATTACGATTCGCGGTAAAGGTCCAGTATTAAAGGATTTAAAAACGGCAGCCAAGAAAGCAAAAAAAGTTTATCTCGCAGCTGACCCGGATCGCGAAGGGGAAGCAATTGCATGGCATTTGGCTCATAGTCTTGATGTTGACATCTTATCTGACTGCCGTGTTGTGTTTAATGAGATTACAAAGGATGCTATTAAAGAATCTTTTAAACATCCAAGACCGATTAATATGGATCTTGTTGATGCACAGCAGGCAAGACGTATTCTGGACAGATTGGTAGGGTATAAAATCAGCCCGATCCTCTGGAAGAAAGTAAAAAAAGGATTAAGTGCAGGGCGTGTACAATCTGTTGCAGTCCGTTTGATCATCGACCGCGAAAAAGAAATTAAAGCATTTATTCCCGAAGAATACTGGACAATCGACAGTCAATTTTTAAAAGACAAAGATCTATTTGACGGTACTTTTTACGGTATAAATGGGAAAAAAGCGGAATTAAAAACTGAAAAAGACGTAAAAGATGTATTAAGCAAAATAAAAGGAAACAACTTTACGGTAACAAATGTATCAAAGAAAGAAAGAAAGCGAAATCCGGCAGTACCGTTTACTACATCTACTCTTCAGCAGGAAGCTGCAAGGAAATTAAATTTCCGTGCGAAAAAAACAATGATGATCGCTCAGCAATTATATGAAGGGATGGACCTGGGTAAAGAAGGCACAGTCGGTCTGATCACATATATGCGTACAGATTCTACAAGAATATCTGATACAGCACAGCAAGAAGCATTCTCATATATTGAACAGAAGTATGGAAAAGAATATACGAATCCAGCTAAAAAAGCCGTAAAGAAAAATTCAAATACCCAGGACGCCCATGAAGCCATTCGTCCGACATCAACGCTTAAAGATCCAGGCTCATTAAAGGAATATTTAAGCCGTGATCAGCTAAGATTATATAAATTGATCTGGGAACGATTTGTAGCCAGTCAAATGGCGTCGGCAGTACTGGATACTATGAGTGTTGATTTAAATAATAATGATATTATTTTTAGAGCAAACGGTTCGAAAATTAAGTTTGCAGGTTTTATGAAGGTATATGTTGAAGGAAACGATGACGGAATTGAAGAAAAAGACCGTATGCTGCCTGATCTTCAAAATGGAGATGTCGTCTATTCCAAAGATATTGAACCTGCTCAGCATTTTACACAGCCGCCTCCGCGCTATACAGAGGCTAGACTTGTAAAAACATTGGAAGAGCTCGGTATAGGCAGACCGTCAACCTATGCACCAACTCTCGATACAATTCAAAAACGAGGTTATGTTGCACTTGATAATAAAAGATTCATTCCGACAGAGCTTGGAGAAATTGTTCTTGAACTGATCATGGAGTTTTTCCCGGAAATCATCAACGTAGAGTTCACTGCAAAAATGGAAAACAGTCTGGATGAGATTGAAGATGGAAATGTTCAATGGGTTAATATTATCGACGATTTTTATAAAGATTTCGCTAAACGCTTAGAAATAGCTGAAAATGAAATGGAAGAAATCGAGATTAAAGATGAGCCTGCAGGCGTTGACTGTGAAGAGTGCGGCAATCCAATGGTATTTAAAATGGGCCGCTTCGGAAAATTCATGGCTTGCTCAAACTTTCCTGACTGCCGCAATACAAAACCAATCGTAAAAGAAATCGGAGTTCCTTGTCCGAAATGCGAAAAAGGCAATATTGTGGAAAGAAAATCGAAGAAACGCCGCATTTTCTATGGCTGTGATCAATTTCCAGAATGTGACTTCCTTTCTTGGGATAAACCGATTGCAAGATCTTGTCCTAAATGTGATAATATGCTAGTTGAGAAAAAGCTTAAAAAGGGCATACAGGTTCAATGTGTAAACTGTGACTATAAAGAAGAACAGCAAAAGTAAAGGTGAGTGAAGTCTTGCTCACCTTCTTTATGTGTATAAATGATGGAGGATTAATAAATGAATGAAAAAACGGTAAATGTTATCGGTGCCGGTCTTGCAGGAAGTGAAGCAGCCTGGCAGCTTGCAAAAAGAGGAATTAAAGTAAATCTATTTGAAATGCGGCCAGTAAAACAAACACCTGCTCATCATACTGATCAATTTGCAGAACTTGTCTGCAGCAACTCGCTTCGTGCGAACGGATTGACGAATGCAGTCGGCGTATTAAAAGAAGAAATGCGGATGTTTGATTCTGTTATCATTAAATCTGCAGATGACTGTGCAGTTCCGGCTGGAGGAGCACTTGCAGTTGACCGTCATGAATTTGCGGCAAAAGTAACAGAACGAGTCAAGGGTCACCCAAACGTTACTGTCATTCTAGATGAGGTTACTGAAATACCAAGCGGTCCGACAATTATTGCCACTGGTCCGCTTACTTCAAAAGCCTTATCAGATCAATTAAAGTCTCTGACAGGGGAAGAATACTTATACTTTTATGATGCAGCAGCTCCGATTCTTGAAAAAGACAGCATCGATATGGACAAAGTATACTTGAAATCCCGGTATGATAAAGGGGAAGCAGCATATTTGAACTGTCCGATGACTGAGGAAGAGTTTGACCGCTTTTATGATGCGCTCGTTGAGGCCGAAACGGTACCGCTTAAAGAATTTGAAAAAGAAATCTTTTTTGAAGGATGCATGCCGATCGAAGTGATGGCTAAACGCGGGAAAAAGACGATGCTCTTCGGACCTTTGAAACCTGTCGGACTGGAAGATCCTAAGACAGGAAAAAGACCTTTCGCAGTTGTGCAGCTAAGACAAGATGATGCAGCCGGAACATTATATAACATTGTCGGTTTTCAGACACATTTAAAATGGGGTCCACAGAAAGAAGTTTTAAAGCTGATTCCCGGACTTGAGAATGCAGAGATTGTAAGATACGGAGTTATGCATAGAAATACTTTCATTAACTCTCCAAGAATGCTAAAGCCCACTTATCAGTATAAAGAAAGAGAAGACTTGTTTTTTGCAGGCCAGATGACAGGAGTAGAAGGCTATGTTGAGTCAGCTGCTTCAGGACTGCTGGCAGGCATCAATGCTGCGAATTACGTGCTCGGAGAAGATTTGCTTGTTCTTCCGCATGAAACAGCTATGGGCAGCATGGCAAGATATATTACTACAGCAAATCCTGACAATTTTCAGCCGATGAATGCGAATTTTGGGATATTTGCAGAGCTTCCAGAGCGTATAAAAAACAAAAAAGAACGCTACGAAAGATATGCAAATAGAGCGATTGAAACAATTCAAAAAATTTCGAAAAAATCATAGAAATCATTTGCAAGGGCTACTTGATGTGTGATAACATTTAGTAGCCCTTGTGAGGTGTTAAGATGGAAAATGTTAAGAATTCTTTAAGTTTGTTCATAGAATATTTACAAATTGAGAAAAACTATTCACAATATACAATTGTGAATTATGTTGCTGATTTAGAAGATTTTTTTATATTTATGAAGGAACAATCGATGGTTGATCTTCAGCTCATTACATATTCTGATACAAGATTATACTTAACTCTGCTGCATCAAAAAAATTTTGCCAGAAAAACAATTTCAAGAAAAATTTCAGCATTGCGAAGCTTTTACCGATTCCTTAATAGGGAGAAACTAGTAAAAGAAAACCCTTTTGCAAGTGTATCTCTCCCCAAGAAGGAGCAGCGCCTTCCGCAGTATTTTTTTGAAGAAGAACTTGAAAAATTGTTTACACTCTCAAATACATCTGAACCGATAGGCCAAAGAAACCAGGCTTTGATAGAAGTTCTATATGGAACTGGAATCAGGGTAAGTGAATTATGCCAAATAAAACTTTCCGACCTGGATTTGCATATTGGCACTGTGCTTGTAAACGGAAAGGGTGGAAAGCAGCGGTATGTGCCATTTGGGAGCTTTGCGCAAGATACACTTGAGCAGTTTATTTCAGCCGGCAGAAAGCAGCTTCTTTTAAAAGACAAACAAAATCGTGACCATGACACTCTATTTGTCAATCATCGCGGAGGTCCGCTGACTGTTAGAGGCGTTAGGCATATTTTGAATGAAATGATTAAGAAAACGTCTTTAACCATGAATATCAGCCCTCATATGTTCAGGCATACATTTGCAACGCATCTTCTGAATGAAGGTGCTGATATGAGAAGTGTTCAAGAGCTTTTAGGTCATGCTCATCTTTCTTCTACACAAATTTATACTCATGTAACAAAAGATCATTTGCGAAATATTTACATGTCTCATCATCCTCGTGCTTAAAGAATAGTTGTTTTCGCATAGATTGTTGTTTTTCGTAATAATTTTCATTAACGTCTGTTTCGTGCTCTTTTCTACTGAAACCGCTTGAAATAAAGCAGCTATGTTATAGAAAAGAGGTAAAGAAAAGAATATGGAGGTATATCTATGTCTCAATTTCATGCAACGACCATTTTTGGAATTCAGCACAACGGCAAATGTGCGATGGCAGGCGATGGTCAGGTAACATTCGGCAATGCTGTAGTGATGAAGCACACCGCCAAAAAAGTGAGAAAGTTATTTAACGGGAAAGTTATTGCAGGATTTGCAGGTTCAGTTGCAGATGCGTTCACTTTGTTTGAAATGTTTGAAGGAAAGCTTGAGGAATATAACGGAAACCTCCAAAGAGCAGCCGTAGAACTAGCAAAAGAATGGCGCAGTGATAAAGTACTTCGAAAATTAGAAGCTATGCTTATTGTCATGAACGAGGAATATATTCTTCTTATTTCCGGAACAGGTGAAGTAATTGAACCAGATGATGGAATATTAGCGATAGGGTCTGGCGGGAATTACGCTCTGTCAGCCGGAAGAGCTCTTAAAAGATACTCCGGTGAGTCATTATCCGCGAAAGAAATTGCAGAAGCAGCTCTCCAGATGGCTGGGGAAATATGTGTATATACAAATCTGAATATAACAGTAGAAGAGTTATAAGAGAGGAGTAATGATCAGATGAAAGAATTGACGCCTAGACAAATCGTAGAACGTTTAGATCAGTATATTGTTGGTCAGAAAGACGCAAAAAAAGCAGTAGCAGTAGCTTTGAGAAACCGATACCGCCGCAGCCTGCTTGCAGAAAATCTGCGTGATGAGGTCGTTCCTAAAAATATTTTAATGATCGGGCCGACCGGCGTAGGGAAAACAGAAATTGCAAGAAGAATTGCTAAGCTTGTCGGAGCGCCTTTTATCAAAGTAGAAGCTACAAAATTCACTGAGGTCGGATATGTAGGACGGGACGTAGAGTCAATGGTTCGCGATCTGGTTGAAACATCCGTCCGTTTAGTAAAAGAAGAAAAAATGGCTGAAGTGAAATCTTTTGCTGAGGAAAATGCCAATAGAAGAATTGTAGAATTGCTGGTGCCCGGAAAGAAAAAACAGACATCTTATAAAAACCCTTTGGAAATGCTGTTCGGCGGAGCCCAAGGTACCTCACAGGAGCAAGATGATTACTCACAGGAAGAGCAATCTGTTGATGAGAAAAGACGTAAAATGGCACATCAGCTTGCATTAGGCGAACTTGAGGACCATCATGTCACAGTAGAAGTTGAAGAGCAGCATGCTTCAATGTTTGATATGCTGCAAGGTTCGGGTATGGAACAAATGGGTATGAATATGCAGGATGCATTAAGCAGTTTTATGCCAAAAAAGAAGAAAAAACGCAAGCTTACGGTAAGGGAAGCAAGAAAAGTTCTTACTAGTGAAGAGGCACAGAAACTGATTGATATGGATGATGTGACTCAGAATGCCATCTTCCGTGCAGAACAAATGGGAATTATTTTTGTCGATGAGATTGATAAAATTGCCAAAAAAAGCGGAGCTGGATCTTCTGCGGATGTTTCAAGAGAAGGCGTTCAGCGCGACATACTGCCAATTGTTGAGGGATCGACGATTGTCACGAAGTATGGCTCAGTAAAAACAGACCATGTCCTTTTCATAGCAGCAGGAGCTTTCCATATAGCGAAGCCATCTGATTTAATCCCGGAGCTACAAGGCAGATTTCCAATTCGTGTAGAATTGACAAAGTTGAATGTAGAAGATTTTGTCCGGATTTTAACCGAACCTGATAATGCCCTTCTTAAGCAATATGTTGCTTTATTGGAAACAGAAGGTATACAACTTGAATTTTCTGACGATGCTATTCGTAAGATTGCGGAAGTGGCATTTCAAGTCAATCAGGACACAGATAACATTGGGGCAAGAAGACTTCATACGATTTTGGAACGGCTTTTAGAAGATCTCTCATTTGAAGCTCCAGAAATTACATTAGATAAAATTGCGATCACTCCTCAGTATGTAGAGGATAAACTAAGCAGAATTGCTAAAAACAAAGACTTAAGTCAATTTATTTTATAATATTACATATTTCCAGGAGGAACTTAATAATGGCTTTATTGCAAAAAACAAGAAAAATCAATGCGATGCTGCAAAAAGCAGCCGGCAAACCAGTTAATTTTAAAGAAATGTCTGAAACACTCAGTGATGTCATTGAAGCTAATATTTTTGTTGTCAGCCGCCGCGGCAAGCTTTTAGGATTTGCCATCAATCAGCAAATCGAGAATGAACGTATGATTCAAATGCTTGAAGACAGACAATTTCCTGAAGAATACACAAAAAATTTATTCAACGTAAATGAAACATCTTCAAACCTTGACGTATACAGTGAATACACGGCTTTTCCAGTAGAAAATCGTGATCTTTTCAAAAGCGGTCTGACAACAATTGTGCCGATTATCGGCGGAGGCGAGCGTCTTGGAACACTTATCTTAGCCCGTTTGCAAGCGCAATTTGAGGATGATGATTTAATCCTTGCTGAATATGGTGCGACTGTCGTCGGTATGGAAATTCTTCGTGAAAAAGCTGAAGAAATTGAAGATGAAGCTAGAAGTAAAGCTGTTGTACAGATGGCAATCAGTTCACTTTCTTATAGTGAATTAGAAGCAATTGAGCACATCTTTGAAGAATTAAATGGGAATGAAGGTCTATTAGTAGCAAGTAAAATTGCCGATAGAGTTGGAATTACACGTTCAGTGATTGTTAATGCACTTAGAAAACTTGAAAGTGCTGGTGTAATTGAATCACGTTCTCTAGGGATGAAGGGAACTTATATTAAAGTCTTGAATGATAAATTCTTGCTGGAGTTAGAAAAATTAAAAACAAATTAATAATTTGTTTACAGAAAACCACTTCTTTTGAAGTGGTTTTTTGTTTTGGCTGCTTATTATCAGTGGATTTAGTGTAAAGTTCCTATGACATTTAAACCTGAGTGGGTATTAGTGTAAAAAGTATAGGTAAAAAGTACCTATTTAAAAATAGACACAAATTCCGACCTTTTTTTACAAAACCTTCATAGACTTTAAGACTATTTTTTCTTACAATTACAGTATGGATTTAACATAATTCGACAATATACCATTCGAAAGGTATAAGGCTTTTGTGAGGGGACACTATGAAAATTTTTTCTGGAACAATACAATCGCTTGAATCAGCTGTAAATCAAACAACGATGAAGCAAAATGTAATTAGTCAAAATATTGCTAATGTAGATACACCGAATTATAAAGCGAAACAAGTCAGCTTTAAACAATCGCTCAATTCAGAAATCAGCGGGCTCCAAGCAAACCGGACAGATCAGCGGCATTTTTCTTTCGGATCAATGCAAGAATCATACACGATTAAATCGAAGACGAACACTTCCTATCAAGCTAATGGCAATAATGTGGACATTGATAGTGAAATGTCTGATATGGCCAAAAATCAAATTTATTACAACGCATTGATGGACCGCCTCGGCAGTAAATTTAATTCATTAAAAACAGTAATTAGAGGAGGCAGTTAATTTGAACATTTTCAGTCAATTAAATACCACCGCCTCTGCCCTTACAGCACAAAGACTAAGAATGGATGTAATATCATCCAATATGGCTAATGTGGATACCACAAGAGCGAAGCTTGAAAACGGCGAATGGCAGGCATACAGACGCAAAACCGTTGTCACAGAGCCAAATGGCAATACGTTTTCATCTCTTTTACATAAAGCACAAAACAATCAAACAGATAACTTATCAGGTGTAAAAGTAACCGGGATTAAAGAAGATACAACTCCTTTCAAGGTAGTATTTGATCCAGAACATCCTGATGCAAATGATCAGGGGTATGTTGAGCTTCCCAATGTTGATCCGTTAAAAGAAATGGTGGATTTGATCAGCAGCACCCGTTCATATGAAGCAAACGTTACGGTGTTCAATGCGTCTAAAGACATGCTGATGAAGGCACTTGAATTAGGAAAGTAGGAGGACGTGTAAATGATTAATGCGATATCACCTTTTCAGCCGCAAAGCATTCAGGCGAGTCAGCCCTTAAATAGCCAAAGTATTCAAAATACACAGCAAACAAATTTTTCACAATTACTAAAACAATCGATTGAAGAAGTAAATTCGATGCAAATCAAATCAGACGAAATGACCTCTGCTCTGGCAGCAGGAAAAAATGTTGAATTGCAGGATGTTATGATTGCTGCTGAAAAAGCAAGTGTCACTTTGCTTACAACGATTGAAATAAGGAATAAAGCTGTTGAAGCATATCAGGAAATGATGAGAATGCAAATTTAAAGATAGTTTCATAACACTTGCGATGAATGCACTCTTCATTTTTCAGCATTCATGCCGTCATTATCGGGGGATTTCTAGGAATGAATCAAAAGTTAATGGAATTTAGAAATAAGCTAAAGCAAGTTTGGTCTGAACGCTCTAAAGTTCAAAAAGGATTTATTATTGGCGGAATTATTGCTTTGTTTCTTCTGATCGGAATCAGTTCATATGCTGCATCTAAACCAAGTTTAGTTCCGCTCTATAAAGATCTTTCGCCGCAAGAAACAGGTCAAATAAAGGAAACGTTAGATTCCCAAGGAGTACAGTCAAAAATTGCTGACAATGGCGCAACAATAATGGTACCTGCGGAAATGGTAGATACCCTAAAAGTCGAGCTTGCCGCAGAAGGAATTCCAAACAGCGGAGTCATTGACTATTCGTTTTTTGGCCAGAATATTGGATTTGGAATGACAGATAATGAATTTGATGTCTTAAAACTTAAAGCAACACAAACGGAATTGTCGAACTTAATGAAAGGGATAGAAGGTGTTCATGATGCAAATGTCATGATTAATCTTCCAAAAGAATCTGTTTTCGTAAATGAAGACAATGGTGCTTCTACAGCTTCCATTGTTTTAAATATGGAGCCCGGCAATCAGCTTGACCAAACGAAAGTAAACGCCCTTTACCATCTCGTTTCAAAAAGTGTGCCTGGTCTATCTGCTGATAATATCGTCATCATGGATCAGAATTTTGAGTACTATGACCTAAAAAATGCAGAAAATATTCCTGTTGTAGAAAATATTACCACTCAGCATGATTTAAAAACGAAAATTGAGCGGGATATCCAGCGACAAGTTCAAAAAATGCTTGGGACCATGATGGGACAGGATAAAGTAGTTGTGTCTGTAACCGCAGATTTAGACTTTACCCAAGAAAACAGAGAAGAAAACATCGTAGAGCCTGTTGATGAAGAAAATATGGAAGGGCTGGCAGTCAGTGTAGAAAGAATCACGGAAACTTACACTGGTGAAGGAGCACCTGTTGGCGGTGTCACAGGCGTAGGAGAAGACGATGTGCCTGGATACGAAGCTGTTCAGGGAGAAGGCAATGGAGATTACGAAAAAATTGAAGAGCGAATTAACAATGAAGTAAACCGTGTAAAAAAAGAAATTGTTGAAAGTCCTTACAAAGTTCGCGATTTAGGTATTCAAGTCATGGTAGAACCTCCAACTGCAGATGATCCGGACTCGCTTCCAGCTGACAGCGTGGATGACATCGAACAGCTGTTATCAGCGATTGTAAGAACTTCAATCAACAAGGATGAAACAGCAGAACCTCTGACTGATGAGGAAATTGAAGAAAAGATTTCAGTTTCTGTTCAACCGTTTGCAGGCAAGATGGAACTTGCTGAACAAGAAGCAGCTTCAATCCCGTTATGGTTATACATTGTAGGCGGAATCTTACTTATCATTATTATCATTCTCTTGTTCTTATTATTCAGAAGAAGCCGTAAAGAAGAAGATGTGGAATATGAAGAAGAAATGATTGTTCAGGAAAAAATTATCATGCCTGATGTAAATGATGAAGTAGAAAATGAAACAACTGTCCGCAAAAAACAATTAGAACAAATGGCGAAAGAGAAACCTGAAGATTTTGCAAAGCTGCTCAGATCTTGGTTAACGGAAGAATAGGGGGTTAAATGATGGTAAGAAAAGCGAAAAATGGAACACTTACTGGCAAGCAAAAAGCTGCCATCCTTCTTATATCCCTCGGTCCGGATGTAGCTGCTTCAGTTTATAAGCATTTATCAGAAGAAGAGATAGAGAGATTAACACTGGAAATCTCAGGGGTAAGAAAAGTAGATTCCCAGAATAAAGAAGATATTATTGAAGAATTTCATCAAATTGCAATTGCGCAGGAATTCATCTCTCAAGGTGGTATTTCTTACGCTAAGCAAATTCTTGAAAAGGCACTTGGAGAAGAACGTGCATCTAGCATTATCCACCGTCTAACCTCCTCTTTGCAGGTTAAACCATTTGATTTTGCAAGAAAAGCAGATCCCTCCCAGATCTTTAATTTCATTCAAAATGAACACCCGCAAACAATTGCACTGATTTTATCTTATCTTGATCCAGTCCAATCAGGACAAATTTTATCAGGGCTGCCGCATCAGCAGCAGGCTGATATCGCAAGAAGGATTGCAAAGATGGACCGGACTTCACCTGAAATCATTAATGAAGTTGAACAGATTCTTGAGCGAAAATTATCATCAACTGTAACACAGGATTACACGCAAACTGGAGGAGTAGAGGCTGTAGTCGAAGTGCTTAATGGAGTTGACCGCAGTACGGAGAAAACGATTCTCGATTCTCTCGAGATACAAGATCCTGAACTTGCTGAAGAAATTAAAAAACGGATGTTTGTATTTGAAGACATTGTCACGCTTGACAGCAGAGCGATCCAGCGTGTGATTCGCGATGTCGAGAACGAGGACTTGATGCTTTCGCTTAAGGTTGCAAGTGAAGAAGTTAAGGAAGTTGTCTTTAAAAACATGTCTAAGAGAATGGCAGATACATTTAAAGAGGAAATGGAATTTATGGGCCCTGTCAGACTTCGTGACGTAGAAGAAGCCCAATCCCGGATTGTTGCAGTAATCCGCAGGCTGGAAGATGCAGGCGAAATCGTAATCGCGCGCGGCGGAGGAGATGATATCATTGTCTAAATTAATAAAGTCAGCACATGCTCTCCATCATGAAGAAAACAAAAAATCAATTGCATTGCAGACAATAGACATCATATCTCCTACTGATGAAATACAAGAACCAGGTTTATCATCTAAAGCAAAAATTCTGATTCAGAAGGCAAATCAAGAAGCTGATGGAATCATACAATCCGCTAAAGCTGAAGCTGAACAAATTCGAAGAAGCATCTTTGAAGAACAGCAGGCGTGGCTTACAGAACGGGAAATGCAGAAAGAAGAAGCAAGACAAGAAGGGTTTTTAACGGGACTTGATGCTGGTAAAGAAGAAGGTTTAAAGCAATACAGTGCAGGTTTATCAGAAGCCAGGGCAATTGTTGCCCAATCAAAAGAGGATTACATCGAAAAGGTCGTTTCATCGGAAGAAACAGTCGTAAAGCTTGCAGCTAAGCTTGCTGAAAAGCTGATATTTATTCAATTAGAAGAACATCCTGAATGGTTTTTGGAACTTGTTCAAAAAGCATTGAGAGAGGTAAGGGAATATCCCGATATCAAGATTTTCGTCCATCCCATCCATTACCCTCACCTTCTGAATCATAAAAATGAATTAGAAAACGTGCTGATGTCCAAAACTGATCTGTATATTTTCCCTGACGAATCGTTGCCAGAAGGCAGCTGCCAGATTGAATCGCCTTTTGGCAAAATGGATGCGGGAATTGATACACAGCTTCAACAGCTGAAGCTTCAGATGCTTGAATTAGTCGGAGAGGAATGAACACCGTTTGAAAGCTGAAGGTTTGATTCAAAAAATAGATTCATTAGATTCATATAAACGTTATGGAAAAGTGAAAAAAGTGATTGGTCTGATGATTGAATCAAGAGGACCTGAAAGTTCAATCGGCGATTTATGCTATATCTATACAGGGACTGCAAAAAAATCTAAAATTCCTGCAGAGGTTGTCGGGTTCAAAGATGAATATGTCCTATTAATGCCATTTGAACAGCTAACAGAAATTTCTCCAGGAAGTATAGTTGAAGCAACGGATGATTCTCTCAAAATTAAGGTAGGGTCAAGCTTAATAGGAAAGGTGGTAGACGCATTTGGTCACCCCCTTGATCAATCGATCTTGCCAAAGGGACTATCACCGATATCTGCCGAACAAAGTCCCCCTAATCCAATGAAAAGACCACCCATCCATGAACCGATGGAAGTGGGAGTTCGAGTCATTGACAGTCTTCTTTCGGTTGGAAAGGGACAGCGCGTTGGCATATTCGCAGGAAGCGGTGTAGGTAAAAGTACACTTATGGGAATGATTGCAAGAAATACAAAAGCTGATCTGAATGTCATCGCATTAGTAGGTGAACGCGGACGAGAGGTTAGGGAGTTTATCGAAAAGGATTTGGGAGAAGAAGGATTGAGACGTTCAATTGTAGTGGTTGCAACCTCCGATCAGCCGGCCTTAATGAGAATGAAAGCATCTTACACAGCAACAGCCATTGCTGAATATTTCCGCGATAAAGGCATGGATGTCATGTTTATGATGGATTCTGTTACAAGGGTTGCAATGGCGCAAAGGGAAATTGGACTTGCAGTAGGGGAACCTCCAACAACCAAAGGATATACGCCAAGTGTTTTTGCGATCTTGCCTAAGTTATTAGAACGGACTGGGACGAATGAAAAAGGTACGATTACTGCTTTTTATACAGTCCTGGTCGATGGTGATGATATGAACGAACCTATTGCAGATACAGTTCGGGGAATCCTGGATGGGCATATTGTGCTGGATCGGAATCTCGCAAACAAAGGCCAATTTCCAGCGGTAAATGTTTTAAAAAGCATTAGCCGGGTCATGAGTCAAATCGTTTCGGAACCGCAAAAAAAGAATGCATCGAAACTTAGAGATTTACTTGCTACTTATATAAATTCAGAAGACTTAATCAACATTGGAGCATACAAGAGGGGTTCCAGCAGAGAAATTGATGATGCGATTCGATTTTATCCAAAAATCATTGCTTTTTTAAAGCAGGATGTACACGATAAAATTTCTTTTGAAGAAAGTGCAGCTTCATTGGAATTATTGATTGAAAAAGGTGAGAATTTTTGACATATACATACCGGTTTCAAAAAGTCCTTGAACTAAAAGAAAATGAAAAAGAAAAATCTCTTGAAGATTACAACCGCTCTGTTGCGGAGTTCGAAAACGTGGCAGAAAAACTCTTTGACTGCCTGAAGAAAAAAGAAGTCCTTGAAGAGAGGACTATCAATCAGCTGAATACAGGAATGCCAGTACAGGAAATTCGCCACTTTCAGCAGTTTGTCACCAATCTTGAGAAAACAATTACTCATTATCAGCGATTAGTTTTAATTACAAGAAACAACATGAATGAAAAGCAAATGCTGCTTACAGAAAAAAATATAGAAGTAAAAAAGTATGAAAAAATGAAAGAAAAGCATTTTGAAGTCCATCTCGAACATGTGAAAGCATCAGAATCGAAATTAATGGATGATCTATCGATTCAAACCTACATGCTTCGGGGAAATTAGGTGAACGTCTTATGAAAAACAATGAAAAAGATTCTGGAAAGCTTCAATGGGTGTTTTTTGTCATCATAATCCCCATTCTATTCACAGTAACCTTTATCGTTGTCATTCTTTCAGTTGCAGGAATAGATGTACTCGGAAAAATGAAAGAGACAATTTCTCATATACCAGGAACAGCACAAATACTGAATGACGACGAAAAGAAGGCTGAGACTGATCCGGCTGATGAACAAACCAAGAAGCTAAAGGAAGAAAATAAACAGCAAAAAAGCACAATTGAAAAGCAAAATCTTGATATTTCTGCATTGGAAAATGATGCCGATCTAAAAGAAAAGGAAATTCAGGAGCTTAGCCAAGAAGTAAAATCACTCAAAGATCAGCTGCAGCTATCAAAGGAATCAAAAGAAGAAACGGAAGAAAGCAAAGATATAGCAAAGCTCTATGAAAATATGTCCAGCAAAAAAGCGGCAGAGATTATTCCCTTTCTAACTGATGAGGAAGCCGTGCTTATCTTAAGTAAAATCAAAGACGATCAAGTGATTGCAGTATTGGAAAAAATGTCGGCTGAAGATGCAGCCAGATATACGAAAATGCTGGCCAGACAATAAGAAATTTAAAGTAGAAAGGGGGTGGGAATTTGAAGATTATTCCAAGCAATCAGATCTTACTTACAAAAGAAATAGGAATTGAAGAATTAGCCGGTAGTTCACTTAAAAGTATATTTAAAGATTTAATTGCTTCAAATCTAAATGTTCCAAATGAGGAAACTCAAGCAGTAGAAATAACTGAAATCCCTAAAGAAGCAAATCTTATGGATAAAGAAAAGTTACATGATGAGATCCAGATGATTATTTCAGAAGTGAAAGAAATTTTGCAAGGAATTCCTGCATCAGAAGGTTTTTTTATACAGAGTCCACAGTTTTACTCCTCATTAAATCAAACGCTAGATTTGATACAAGGAGAAGCACAGATAATAGTTAAGGATATAATCAGTCAAGCGATATCGATTGAAGATATTTTGTCTTCAGATGAAATAACGTCAGATCAGGTAAATCAGGTAACACTCCTAAATCTGCTTACAGGACTTTCCAAGCTCGAGAAAACAGGACTTCAGCCATTCGAGAAAATCTTAGCAAGAATGAATGATATTATTGCTGAGAACTTTCAAGGATATGAACCGCCTAAGAAATTAGAGGCTCCTGATATTCTTAAATCCTTCATTAATGCGTTTAACTTGTCAGAGGACAAATCTGCAAATGATAAAGAACTAAAAGGTATAAGTGCTGATAATGAAATTTCATTCTTAACGATAAATAGCATCCCTCTACTAAAGCAAAAAGATAAAGGCTCAGTAATGATTGCCAATTTTCAATTTTTACAAGATGAAGCATCAGTAAAGACAGGAGATAAAGTAACATTACAATCAGCCTTAAATCATGACAAAATTGACCAATTGCCATTTGCTCTAAGTTCTCATTTAACGAATGCAGATCAAAAGGTAATGACAGAAAATGAGACAGAACCAAAAAGTCAGAATTTAACTGCAGATGTTTCAAAAACAATTAAACTCGAGCAAAATATTCCTCCACTTAAGGAAAAGACAGCATTGTCAGAGGGAAAAACTTTTATCAATCAATTATATGAAGGATTTAAAAAAATTAATATTGGTCAGTTTTCAAATGGTTTAACGAAAATGACATTGAGGTTAACTCCAGAACATCTTGGCATGCTAACAATCAAGCTTCAGCAGCAAAACGGAGAAATGGTAGCAAGGATTGTGACCTCAACACAATCTGCCAAAGAACTTGTTGATCAAAATTTGCATCATCTTAAGCAGGTTTTGCCCAATATTTCAATTCAAGTTGATCGTTTCGAGGTTTTTACAGATCATCCAAGCGAGAATACTCATCAAGAACATCATTCAAAAGAAGAGGATGAACAAAACCAGCATAAGAATTCTCAAGAATCAGCAGAAAAAACAACTGGAGAATCTTTTAAAGATATATTAAACATAACTATTTAAAGGAGGTATATGATGTCTCAAACTGCAATCGATACAAGTTTATTATTATCAAATCAGCATACTGTACGCACAGGCAGCTCCAATCTTGGAAAAGATGATTTTTTAAAAATATTAATTGCCCAGCTGCAGAATCAAGATCCTTTAAATCCGATGGAAGATAAGGAATTCATCTCACAGATGGCAAACTTTTCATCATTAGAACAAATGACAAACATGAATAAGCAAATTGAATTGTTTGTTCAATCGCAAATGGGTGAAGGGATTTTGAAGTATTCTGAAATGATTTCTAAAGAAGTTGAATGGAATGAAGTGGAAAAAACTGAAAATCAGGATGGTACAACTGAATTAATAAATATAGGAAAAGGAATTGTAAAGTCGATTAAACAGTCTGGGTCTGTAATAATTTTGGAAATGCAGGATGGAAAAGAAATTCCGAGTTATTTAATTACAAAAGTAAGTGAACCCAAAAATGAAGAAATATAAGATGCAGTATGTATGAATATCAATATTAATCCATTAAATCACCAATTGACATTAAAACATGCGAACACAAAGAAGGAAAATTTCAAACCGCATACCTTTCAGGAATTACTCAAAAATCATACAAAATCAACAATAAAAATAAGTAAGCATGCCAATCAAAGATTAATCGAACGCAACATTTCAATTCCTGACTATCAATGGAAGGAAATTCAGGGAAAGATGCAAGAAGCACGAAAAAAGGGGATTAAAGATTCGTTAATCCTTACATCAAATGCAGCTTTAATTGTAAATATTGATCATAATATGGTCGTGACCGCAATGAATAGAAAAGAAGCTTCTTCTCATATTTTCACAAATATAAATGGAACTATCATTATGGACTAAATTGGCTGGACCTTTTTGGAGGCCATCGGCTGTGAATGGACAGAAGCAGCCTATATCAAAAATAAAGGGAGAAATGAAATGTTACGCTCTATGTACTCTGGTATTAGCGGAATGAAAAATTTCCAAGTGAAATTAGATGTAATCGGAAATAATATTGCGAATGTTAACACTTATGGATTTAAAAAAGGTCGAGTTACTTTTAAAGATTTAGTAAATCAGCAAATTTCAGGAGCCAGTGCAGCGACTCAAACCACTAGCGGCATGAATGCCAAGCAGGTTGGTCTTGGCTCTGCATTAAGCTCAATTGATACCATTCACACAACTGGTTCCAATCAAACAACGTCAAGAACGCTGGATGTATCACTTGCTGGAGATGGATTTTTCCCTGTAGCTACTATTAAGGATCTTCAACGTGTGAACATCGATCTTGGAAATCAGCTTGGAGATAACAAAATTAATGGTTCTATCGACAGAGGAATGGACTTAAGCTACACGCGAGCAGGTAACTTTTATTTGGATGACCGGGGATATTTAGTAACAAGTGATGGAATGTTTCTCCTAGGCGAAACAGGCGAGAAATCAATACCGACTGACGCAGCTATAACTAAATCGAATGCAGCCTTAAATGCCATTACAAACTTTAATACACCCTTTAAAAATATGAACGATTCACTAAAGCTTGCTACTAAGAGTGCGAATGACCTAATGAACGCATATAACCAATACAGTGATGCATTCAGCGTGTGGGAAAAAGAAGGAAAACCAGCGACTGGTTCATCATTTCTAGCAAAGGAAAATGCAAGCGCCGCTCTTGAAACGACAAGAGGACAATTCACTTCTAATGTTGCAGCATTTGATAATGTTCTAGGGGATTTCAATACTTCATTAACTAGCTTAAATGGTGATATTGGCTCTTATAACGTTGCAGCTCCAATAAATGATATTTTGAGTCAAATGAGTACATCACTGTCTGTTTTGACTGGACAATATCCTAATGGCGTTCAAGATAAAACTCAGCCTGTCTCTACAACGGATCAAGCAAGCATGAATGATCTTGTTTCGGCTCTTTCTTCATACAGCCTGGACATGGAAAAAATAGGTCAAGCAGTTGTAGGATTCGAAAATTCGGCTGAGTCCCTGCAATCCCCTAACTGGTCAAACAGCTTAAGCGGAGAGGCCGGATTAATTCAAATTCCTCTATCTGCAAAAAGCTTTAATATCGGACCAGATGGTAAAGTGAACTTTGTTGATGAGGGCGGTCAATTGCGCATAGCCGGTCAAATCAGAATAGCTAACTTTGCGAATGAGGGAGGTCTTGAAAAAGTCGGAGGGAATTTATTTAAAGCTTCCAGCAATTCTGGATCTTTAGATCGCAATAACAATGGTATTGAGTTAAACGAATTATTTGCGCCTGGTTCTGATGGTGTGGGCTCGCTTATTTCAGGAACATTGGAAATGTCTAATGTGGATTTGGCAGAAGAATTTACTGAGATGATTGTTGCACAAAGAGGATTTCAGTCAAATACAAAAATTATTTCTACTTCAGATGAAATCTTACAAGAATTAGTTAATTTAAAACGATAGATTAGGAGGAAGGGGGTTCTTCTGCTCAGAGCCCCTGACACATTTTGATTGAGTTGACCCGCCTGAATGGAAAAGGCTTTACTCTAAATGCACTATTTATTGAGCAAGTAGAATCTTTTCCAGATACAACAATTACTTTAACGAATGGCAAAAAATTTGTTGTAAAAGAATCTGAGCAGCAAGTTAGCAAGCTTGTTCAGAGCTTTTATAAAAAAGCCAACCTTTTAGGATTTCCAAAAGGAATGGAGGCTGATGAATATGAATAAAAAATTATTGAGCATTATGCTGGTCATTATTACCTCTATTTCTTTAATCGGAGTAACTGCACTTTTCATAATTACCAATTTTATGACTGATAAAGCAAACGCAAAAGAAAAAGAACCATCCATTGATGAGGTTATCGAGTATTCATTTGATCTTCCGGAAATCACTACGAATCTAGCAAGCGACAATATTGTCCGGTTGTCTTTCAAATTAGAAACCGACAGCAAGAAAGCAAAAGAAGAGCTTGAAAAAAGAGAATTTCAAGTTAGAGATATTATTATTTCAGAGCTTTCGAATATCTCAGCAGAGCAATTGGATGGGAAAGATGGCATGAATGCTTTTAAAGAGACAGTGAAACAGCGTGCAAACAATTTGATGCAAAAAGGCAAAATCCAGAAGGTCTACACAACCTCCTATATCATTCAATAATTTATACATATTATCTTGTTCAGGAGGTGAACGTATGTCCAGTGAGATTCTGTCTCAAAATGAAATCGACGCCCTGCTGTCAGCGATTTCTTCAGGTGAAATGGATGCTGAAGAATTAAAAAAAGAAGAGACAGAGCGAAAAGTAAAAGTTTACGACTTTAAAAGAGCACTTCGTTTCTCAAAAGATCAAATCAGAAGCTTAACGAGAATACATGAAAATTTTGCTAGATTGTTAACAACTTATTTTTCTGCACAGCTGAGGACCTATGTTCAGATAAGTGTAGGATCCGTTGACCAGCTTCCATATGAAGAATTTATTCGATCCATACCTAAAATGACGATTCTTAATGTTTTTGAAGTACACCCGTTAAGCGGACGGATTTTAATGGAAGTGAACCCAAATGTCGCATATGCCATGATGGACAGGCTTTTGGGCGGACTTGGAACAGGTGTAAATAAGGCGGATTCGCTGACTGAAATTGAAAGCAAAATTATGTCAGGTTTGTTTGAAAAATCACTTGAGAACTATCAAGAGGCTTGGAGTTCAATTTATGAAATTGAACCAATCATGAATAATCTTGAAGTAAATCCGCAGTTTTTACAAATGGTTTCACCGAATGAAACAGTTGTTGTTATTTCACTGAATACACAAATTGGAGAAACAAGCGGGATGATTAATTTATGTATTCCTCATGTGATCTTAGAACCGATCATCCCTCGTTTAAGTGTCCATTATTGGATGCAATCTGAAAGAAAAGAACCAAAGCAAAGTGAAGTAGAGGTTTTACAGAGGAAAATTCACTCAGCAGAACTTGAGGTCATAGCAGAATTAGGAAAATCAGAGATTACGATTCAAGAATTTTTAGATATTCAGCCAGGAGATGTCATACAGCTGGAAAAAGCCATTGATCAGCCATTGGTGGTCAAAGTAGGAGACAAACCTAAATTTTTTGGTCAGCCGGGAAAACTAAAGAGAAAAGCAGCTGTGCAAGTCATTGGCCAATATAAGAGGGGGCAAGAAGATGGTGAGTAGCGGAATGTTATCTCAAGATGAGATTGATGCCCTTTTAAAGGGAACAGATTCAAACGATGAAGAAGAGATTACAATACAAACTGATGATTATTTAGACTTAATGGAAAAAGACGCAATTGGAGAAATTGGCAATATCTCTTTTGGAAGTTCAGCAACAGCTCTTTCTACACTTCTTCATCAAAAAGTAGAAATTACTACTCCTACGGTCTCGGTTATTCAAAGGAAAAAACTGTCCGATGAATTCCCGCACCCATATGTAGCTATTGAAGTGAATTACACCGAAGGCTTTATCGGCAGCAACTTACTTGTAATCAAACAAAGTGATGCTGCAATAATTGCTGATTTAATGATGGGCGGAACTGGTGAAATTACGGATTCTTCTCTGGACGAAATCATGATAAGCGCCGTTCAGGAAGCGATGAATCAAATGATGGGATCAGCAGCAACTTCAATGTCTACGATTTTCAACAAGAAAGTAGATATATCTCCTCCTTCAGTTGAACTGTTAGATGTTAAAGAAGGAGAAGGTACTGAAGCGTTTCCTAAAGATGAACTTTTCTTGAAAGTGGCTTTCAGACTGAAAATCGGAGTTTTGATAGATTCAGAAATTATGCAGCTTCTGCCGCTGCAGTTTGCCAAGGACCTTGTTGATGAGCTGATGAATCCGAAGGAACAGGCAGCAGCCGTTGAAGCGGTTAAAGAAGAAGTCCGCGTTGAGCCTTCGAATGCTTATACAGAAACCCGGCATTCAAATGCTGCTCCAGTTCATGCAGAAACTCATCATTCATATTTCGCAGAGCCTGAGCAGACCAGATCTCAGAGACCGGCAGTCGATGTGAAGCCAGCAGAATTTTCATCTTTTGAACCCGTACCGACGTATCAAAAAGAAATGAAAAATCTTGATATGCTGCTTGATATTCCGCTTCAGGTAACAGTCGAACTTGGCCGTACAAAGCGTTCGGTAAAAGAAATTCTCGAGCTGTCATCTGGTTCAATCATTGAACTAGATAAACTTGCAGGCGAACCTGTTGATATCCTTATCAACAATAAAATCGTAGCGCAAGGGGAAGTTGTTGTAATTGAAGAAAATTTCGGGGTTCGCGTTACTGATATTTTAAGTCAGTCTGAGCGTTTAAATAAATTAAAGTAATCATTCATAGGAGAGAAGAAAATGGCACATAAAATTATGATAGTGGACGACGCAGCATTTATGAGAATGATGATTAAAGATATCTTAACGAAAAATGGATTTGATGTCGTTGCAGAAGCTGCAGATGGCGCTCAAGCAGTTGAAAAATACAAAGAGCATCAGCCGGACCTAGTAACAATGGATATTACAATGCCTGAGATGGATGGCATCACAGCACTTAAAGAAATTAAGAAAATGAACGCTCATGCAAAAGTCATCATGTGTTCAGCGATGGGCCAGCAGGCGATGGTTATCGATGCGATCCAGGCAGGAGCTAAAGACTTTATTGTAAAGCCTTTTCAGGCAGACAGAGTTCTCGAAGCCATTAATAAAACATTAAGCTAAAAGGAGTCTTTTCATTTGCAAGTGAAAATTAAATTGATTGGAATCCTATTGTTTCTGGCACTTTTCCTGATCCCGCATGGCGGTTCATTTGTTCATGCGGAGCAGGAGAATAAATCAGTAACAGACTGGGTTGAATCAAATGAAAAAACGGCAGACAGCCAGAATGACAAAACAGAAAGCAAAGAAAGCAGTGACATCCCTGTAAATGAAACATCTGTTTCAGCATGGGATTTCATTAAAATGATTTTAGCAACCGCCTTCGTTGTTTTTTTGATTTACGTGCTGCTGAAGTTTGTTAATAAAAAAAATAAATTTGGATCTACATCACGCTACATTGAAAATCTTGGCGGAACAAACGTAGGACAAAATCGCTCCATTCAACTTGTAAAGGTGGGAAAAAGAATTTTTGTAGTAGGTGTTTCAGACTCAGTTCAGCTCTTGAAAGAAATAGAAGATGAAGACGAATATCGGGAAATTCTTGAAGAACATGAGAAGCGAATATCTCCTGCTATCGAACCTAAAGATTGGGTGAAGAGCATATCAGGTTCTATCCTTAAATATAAAAAAAGTGAACTCCATCAACAGCCCTCGTTTTCATTTAAAGAGCAGCTCGATAAGCTGAAAAATGAAAGACGCAGCAAAATAGATGATTTAAATAGAAAGGATTAGCACAAAATGAATGAATTTGTGGAAATATTCAGCAATAGCGATGCCGCTAACGTAAGCACTTCTGTCAGGCTGCTGTTATTGTTGACTGTCCTTTCTCTTGCACCGAGTATTTTAATCTTAATGACTTGTTTTACACGGATAATCATTGTTTTATCTTTTGTAAGAACATCCCTTGCTACACAGCAAATGCCGCCGAATCAAGTGCTGATCGGTCTTGCGCTGTTTCTGACCTTTTTCATCATGGCACCAACCTTTTCTGAAATAAATGAAAAGGCACTGACGCCATTATTTAATGAAGAAATCGGTTTAGAAGTAGCGTATGATAAGGCGTCATTGCCTCTTAAGGAGTTCATGAGCAAGCATACAAGGCAGAAGGATTTAGCCCTCTTTCTTGATTACGCAAAAATGGAAAAACCTGAGTCTGTTGAAGATATTCCGCTGACCGCACTTGTTCCTGCTTTTGCAATCAGTGAAATAAAAACGGCATTTCAAATCGGCTTTATGATCTTTATACCATTTTTAGTCATCGATATGGTTGTTGCCAGCATCTTAATGTCCATGGGGATGATGATGCTGCCGCCGGTTATGATCTCATTGCCATTTAAAATCCTGTTATTTGTACTCGTAGACGGATGGTACTTAGTAGTTAAATCGCTGCTTCAAAGCTTTTAGGTAGGTGAAAACACATATGAGTTCAGAATTTGTCATTTCTATTGCAGAAAAAGCCATCTATACAACATTGATCATTTGCGGTCCTCTTTTGGTTATTGCTCTAGTCGTCGGATTAGTGGTCAGTGTGTTTCAGGCAACTACTCAAATCCAGGAACAAACACTCGCTTTTGTTCCAAAAATTGTTGGCGTGCTTATCGGTCTCGTCTTTTTTGGACCGTGGATGCTTTCAACAATGATTTCATATGCACAGGATATTTTCGGTAATCTTAATAGATTTGTAGGTTAAAAAATGAATGTTATTGAAAGCTTTCCGGCTTTTTTACTCATATTTGCAAGAATGAGCGCATTTTTTGTTACACTGCCGCTTTTCTCATATCGAACGATCCCGGCTTCACATAAAATTGGATTTTCATTTTTTCTTTCTTTAATCGTTTTTTCGGCTATTGATCCATCTGGAATGGAACTGAACGGAGCTTTTATCCTTCTCGCTATAAAAGAGGTCATGGTTGGTTTATTACTTGGTTTTTCAGCTTATCTTATCCTCTCCGCCGTTCAAATAGCCGGAAGTCTTATCGACTTTCAGATGGGCTTTGCCATCGCAAACATCATTGACCCGCAGACCGGGGCGCAAAGTCCGCTGATTGGTCAATTCTTAAATGTATTGGCATTACTGCTGATGTTAAGTTTAAATGCGCATCACTTATTACTAGATGGTGTTTTTTACAGTTATCAATACATCCATTTAGATGATGGATTTCCGTTCGGTAATGGAAATATTGCAGAAATGGTAACCAACGCCTTTAATACGGCGTTTCTGATTGCCTTTCAAATGTCATTCCCTGTTGTGGCTTCCTTATTCTTAGTGGATTTGGCACTTGGAATTGTAGCCCGTACAGTTCCGCAGCTAAATATTTTTGTGGTGGGATTGCCGCTTAAAATCGGCGTCAGCTTCATCATGCTGATTTTAGTGATGGGTGCCATGTTTGCACTTATGCAGCATGTATTTGAAACGATGCTATACACGATGAGGGAATTAATGGAATTATTCGGAGGAGCAGGCAATGGAATTTCTTAAACTTGATTTGCAATTCTTTTCAGGTGAAAAAACCGAAAAAGCAACACCGCGAAAACGGGATGATGTCCGTAAAAAAGGTCAGGTAGCCAAAAGTGCTGATGTTAATACAGCTATCAGTCTCCTTGCTATTTTCTTATCACTCCTCTTTATTGGACCATTTATGCTTGAACGGATACTCGGAATGATGCATTCATCTTTGCAAGAAACACTTTTAATGAATGTATCAGAAAAAAATGTACATGAATTGATGGTTGATATGCTGATTGAATCAGCTTATATTATCGCACCGATTATGGGTGTTGCTCTAGTGGCAGGAGTGGCTGGAAACTATATGCAGGTAGGCTTCCTTTTTTCAACTGAGGCCATTCAGATGAAGCTTGAAAAAATCAATCCTCTTCAAGGTTTTAAACGCATTTATTCCTTGAGGGCAATTGTCGAACTCTTTAAGTCAATTTTGAAAATATCATTTGTTGGAGCCATAACTTTTTCGGTAATCTGGTTTAAAATGCCAGAGATTCTCTCTCTTTCAAAATTAACAGTCGAAGAAGCGTTCATCTTTATTGCAAATTTAACCTTTCAAATGGGACTCTTTGCATCAATTGCACTTTTGTTTTTAGCGCTCCTTGACTATTTTTATCAGAAATTTGATTTTGAAAAGAATATCCGGATGTCGAAACAAGATTTGAAAGATGAGTATAAAAAGTCAGAAGGCGATCCTTTAATAAAATCACGAATTAAACAAAGGCAGAGAGAAATGGCAACTCGCAGAATGATGCAGGATGTTCCTCAGGCAGATGTCGTTATTACGAATCCGACTCATTTTGCCATCGCTTTAAAATATGATGAAAACAAAATGGATGCACCGTTCGTTGTCGCTAAAGGAGTCGATTTTGTTGCACAAAAAATTAAAGAGACTGCAAAGGCTAATGATGTGACAATGGTTGAAAATCGGCCTTTAGCTAGAGCGCTTTACGATCAAGTCGAGATTGGAAAAGCAGTGCCTGAAGAATTTTTTAAAGCAATTGCTGAAATATTGGCTTATGTCTATCAGCTGAAAAATAAAATTTGATTTTTTGATGTATGTTTCGATTGAAAGAGAGGTTTACCATGTCAGCTAGAGATTTATCTGTTCTTTTGAGTGTCATTTTAATTGTAGCGATGCTTATTATTCCTTTTCCTACATGGCTTCTGAGCTTGCTTATTATGTTAAATATCACGCTTGCCCTGTTAGTGCTTTTAACAACTATGAATATGAGAGAGCCGCTTGATTTTGCTATTTTTCCATCTCTTTTACTTTTATTGACTCTCTTTCGTCTTGGATTAAATGTTTCAACGACGCGAGCCATTCTTTCACATGGAGAAGCGGGCGGGGTTGTTGAAACGTTTGGAACGTTTGTTGTTGGCGGAAATGTTCTTGTAGGTTTTGTTGTTTTCCTGATTTTAATCATCATTCAGTTTGTGGTTATTACCAAGGGTTCTGAAAGGGTATCAGAAGTTGCTGCGAGGTTCACCCTTGATGCAATGCCAGGAAAACAAATGAGCATCGATGCTGATTTGAACGCAGGTGTCATTTCTGAACAGCAGGCTCGCACACGCCGGGATAAAGTCTCAAGAGAAGCTGATTTTTACGGAGCGATGGACGGAGCCAGCAAGTTTGTAAAAGGGGATGCAATTGCCGGTATTATCATTGTCATTATTAACATGATTTTTGGAATCATTATCGGCATGATGCAGCTGGGAATGGGCTTTGGAGATGCAGCTTCTCACTTCACAATGTTAACGGTTGGAGACGGGATCGTAAGCCAAATACCGGCTCTTCTCATATCAACAGCGACTGGGATTGTTGTAACTAGAGCTGCATCAGATGGAAATTTAGGAACCGATATTACGGGTCAATTATTCGCTTATCCAAAGATGATGTACGTGGCTGCAGGTACAATTCTTATGCTAGGTTTGTTTACACCAATTGGATTGTTGGTATCGGGACCAATTGCAGCCGCTTTTGGTTTTGGAGGGTATTTTATCTCTAAATCTCAGGATGCTCAGCAAAAAACGGAAGAAATCATCGAGGAAGAAGTAGAAATTGATGAAATGAAAACGCCTGAGAGTGTTGTTCAGCTGCTGAATGTAGATCCAATTGAATTTGAATTTGGATATGGTCTCATTCCGCTTGCAGATACAAATCAGGGCGGTGATCTGCTCGATCGGATTGTGATGATTCGCAGGCAGCTTGCGATTGAGCTCGGAATGGTCATTCCGGTAGTACGCATTCGTGACAACATCCAGCTGCAGCCAAACGAATATAGACTTAAGCTAAAAGGAAACGAAGTGGCCAAGGGTGAAATTCTCTTAGATCATTATCTGGCGATGGCACCGGGAATTGAAGATGATTCAATTGAAGGAATTGATACAATTGAACCATCGTTTGGATTGCCGGCCAAGTGGATCAATGAAGAAAATAAGGATTCAGCGGAAATGTTTGGCTACACAGTTGTCGATCCTCCTTCTGTTGTTTCAACCCATATTACTGAAACAATTAAACAAAATGCACATGAATTACTTGGACGTCAGGAAACGAAGCAGCTCATTGATCATTTAAAAGAATCATATCCGATCCTGGCAGATGAGGTTACGCCATCTCCGCTTTCCATCGGAGATGTTCAAAAAGTGCTAGCCAAGCTGCTGAAGGAAAAAGTGTCGATTCGGAATTTGCCGGTTATTTTCGAATCATTGGCAGACTACGGAAAACTGACAACTGATACCGAGCTGCTAGGCGAATATGTCAGACAGGCTCTTGCAAAACAAATAACCAGTCAGTATACCACAAGTGAAACATTAAAAGTTGTGACCCTATCAGGAAGAGTAGAGAAAGCAGTAGCAGAAGGTGTTCAGCAAACGGAGCATGGAAATTATTTATCTCTTGAACCTGATATCTCTCAGGCTATTATTGAATCCATTGCAAAAGAAATGGAGCAATTAACTCTTCAGGAGCAATCACCGATTCTTTTATGTTCCCCTGCAGTAAGAATGTATGTCAGACAGCTGATCGACCGCTACTTTCCTCTGCTGCCGGTGCTTTCCTATAACGAGCTTGAAGCAAATGTAGAAGTTCAAAGTGTTGGGGTGGTGAATATAGCATGAAGGTAAAAAAATACATCGCTCCGAATATGCAGGAAGCGATGAAGAAAATTAAAAGCGAGTTAGGACAAGATGCCGTTATTTTAAACTCAAAAGTTGTGCATACAGGTGGTGTGCTCGGTCTTTTTATGAAAAAAAAGATTGAGGTAATTGCTGCATTGGACCCTGATCCGATAGTGAGTAAAAAAAGCAGCAAATCAGACAATATACCTTTTATTACAACACATGCACAAGAAGATAAGGAGCCTGCTGAAAAAGATCATTCATCTTTGCTATCAGAAGTCCGCGAACTGAAAAACTTGGTAAAATCGCTCAGCGTGGATGAAAAGCAAATGCAATTGCCTGTTGCCGTTAAAAAGATGAACCAGCTGCTCCTTGAAAAAGAAATAGATTCTGTCCGCAGAGCTGAAATAATATCTGAAGTGATGTTTGATCCTGCAGAAAAGTCCTTATCGGAACTGAACGAAGAATTGTCGAAGGTAATGGAGATCAAAATGAAACACCTGGATTTCGGCGGGATTTCATATCAGAAAAAATACATTAACGTTGTTGGTCCAACAGGTGTTGGAAAAACGACAACTTTGGCTAAGCTTGCTGCAGAAAGCATGCTTCAAAAACAAAAAAAGATTGCTTTTATTACGACTGACACTTATCGGATTGCGGCAATCGAACAGCTGAAAACATACGCTAAGATATTAGATGCACCGCTTGAAGTCTGCTATTCTCCTGAAGATTTTCAGCATGCGAAAGAAAAATTCAAAGATATGGATATGGTTTTTATTGATACGGCAGGCAGGAATTTCAGAAATCAGCAATTCGTTCATGATTTAGAAAAGTTGATTGATTTCACTGAAGAAGTGGAAACATTCTTAGTTTTGTCTGTTACTTCTAAATTGAAAGACATGCTTGAAATCTATGAAAATTTCTCACGGATGGAGATTGATAAAATCATCTTTACAAAGCTGGATGAAACGAAAACAAAAGGTACGATGTTTGATTTTATTCTTTCAGTTAACAAAGGTGTAGCCTATATGACAAATGGCCAAAATGTGCCGGATGATATCATGGCTGCCACCCCAAAACAGACAGCAGCAGAAATCATGAGGTAACAAAATGGATCAAGCAGAGAAGCTAAGAAAGCACTTGCAAAAGTTAAAAAACAGTTCTGCAAAAACAATTGCGGTCCTAAGCGGAAAAGGCGGAGTAGGAAAATCAAACGTATCACTGAACCTTGCATTAGGTTTGATTAACAGTCAAAAACGTGTTTTGTTATTTGATTTAGATATTGGTTATGGAAACATTGACATTTTAATTGGACAATCGAGCAGGTATTCGATTGTTGATTTTTTCGAAAATAACAAGCAAATTGACGATGTTATCAATAATGGGCCAAATGGTCTCGATTATATCTCAGGAGGTACAGGGCTGTCGTATTTGTTCAGAATGAAGCAGGAGCAATTTGATGACTTTTCCGCGCAGCTAGAGACAGTGTTCGACCATTATGATTTTATTATTTTTGATATGGGAGCCGGTATGTCAGGCGATAGCCTGAAGTTTATGCTTTCTGTCGAGGAAATGATAGTTGTGACCACACCTGAGCCTACCTCGATAACAGATGCTTATTCTGCAATAAAGTATATTAGTATGCATGAACAGAGTATTTCAATTTCAATTATTGTAAATCGTGCAGCCAGCAGAAAAGCAGCTCATATGTCATATATGCGAATGCAAACAGCGATTGAGCAATTTCTTGCATTGAAAGCTTCATTTGCAGGTTGGTTGCCTGATGACCGCCGGGTATCAGAAGCGGTTATCAGACAAACTCCCTTTACACTGCTTTTTCCAAAAAGTGATGCAGCAAGAGCTATGCAAGACATTGTAAATGACTGTTTAGTTCGCAGCGAAGGAAAGAATCTTAATCTCGTTAATCAATCTTCATTTATGAAAAAAATGTCACATTTTTTCACGAAAGGCAGGATTTCAAATGAGTAAAATTACCGTCCTTGTGGTTGACGACTCTGCCTTTATGAGAAAGCTAATTACAGATTTCCTTCAGGAAAGCGGGCAAATTGAAGTTGTTGCAACAGCACGTAATGGAGCAGATGCCCTTTCAAAAATCAGCCAATTTAATCCTGATGTTGTGACCCTTGATATTGAGATGCCAGTAATCGACGGGCTTCAAACATTGAGGTTGATCATGGCTGAATGTCCAAGGCCTGTGATCATGCTCTCCAGTACGACGAAAGAAGGCACTGACAATACAATTTTATCCCTGCAGCTTGGAGCGATTGATTTTATTCCAAAGCCTTCGGGTGCGATATCGTTAGATCTTCATAAAGTGAAAGAAGAATTAATTCAAAAAATACATATCGCAAGCAAATCAAACCAGAACCAGAAAAAATTCATTTCTGAAATAACAGGACCAATCCGGCTGAACAACGAGATTTTCAGAAAAAAGAAAGAATACCTTCATCATTTGATTTGCATTGGCACATCCACTGGCGGTCCAAGAGCATTACAGCAAGTCTTGCCGAAATTACCTAAAAATATTGAAGCGCCAATTTTTGTCGTTCAGCATATGCCAGAAGGTTTTACACAATCATTGGCAGCAAGGCTGAATGCACTCTCAGAAATCTCCGTGAAAGAGGCAGAGGATGGAGAAACCGCAAAAAACGGCACAGCTTACATAGCACCTGGGGGTTACCATTTGAAGGTTGTAAGGTCAGCAAACCGCCTTGTCATGACATTGGATAAAGAAGAACAGCGCAAAGGTCACAGGCCATCTGTTGACACAATGTTCGAATCAATAAGCAAGCTAAAAGATATACATAAAGTGGCTGTGATTATGACAGGCATGGGTGCTGACGGGATGGAAGGGTTAAAGAAACTGAAGCAATCAGGAGATCTTCATGCCATCTCAGAATCTGAAAAAACTTCTATTGTTTTTGGAATGCCTAAAATGGCAATCCAGTCAAATGCCATTGATGTAGTTGAAGATGTACAGAACATCGCTGCTTCTATTATGAAATTTATTCGAGGCAAAGGGGAGTAAACCAATATGGATATGAATCAATACTTAGAGGTTTTCATTGAAGAAAGTAAAGAACATTTGCAATCTTGTAATGAAAAGCTGTTAGAGCTGGAAAAGAACCCGGCAGACTTGTCGATTGTAAATGAAATTTTCCGTTCAGCCCATACGCTAAAAGGCATGAGTGCTACTATGGGATACGAAGATTTAGCTAACTTGACACATCACATGGAAAATGTGCTTGATGCCATTCGCCATGAAAAACTATCAATAACGGATGCAATGCTTGATGTCGTATTTCTGGCTGTTGATGACCTAGAAGAAATGGTTTTATCCATCGCAGAAGGCGGAAACGGAAAAAAAGATGTTACTGCAGTCATTAGTCAATTAAAAAAGATTGAATCAGGCGAAGAGATTTCCATTGAAGCTGCGGAAGAAATACCAAATGAGTCTCAAATGAATCAATTTGATGATTTTGAACTTACTGTTTTGCATCAATCGAAAGAGCAGGGTTTTCATACATACGAAGTTACAATTAAGCTAAGAGAAGATTGTTTATTAAAAGCAGCTCGTGTTTTTATGGTATTTGAAATCGCGGAGAAACTTGGTGAAATTATTAAATCAGTACCATCTGTTGACTTGCTGGAAGAAGAGAAATTTGATCATCAGTTTCAATTAGCCTTTGTGACAAAGGAAACAGCAGATGAAATCCAGAGACAAATTATGAAAGTTTCTGAGATTCAGACTGTGACTGTATCTCCACTCACCATAGATAAAAAAATGATAGATCAAGAGGCTAAGCAGGAAGTTGCTGAACAAGCTTACGAAGAACTGATTTCAGCAAAAGAAGAAGCAGCCCCCTCAGCTTCAAAAGGTTCTGCACCTGCAAGTTCAAAAACCATTAGGGTAAACATTGACAGACTGGATAGTCTAATGAACCTCTTTGAAGAGCTTGTCATCGATAGAGGGAGATTGGAGCAAATTTCAAAGCACTTGAATAATGGAGAATTGAATGAAACGGTTGAGCATATGTCACGTATTTCAGGTGATCTCCAAACAATCATTTTAAATATGAGAATGGTTCCTGTTGAGACGGTTTTCAATCGATTCCCGCGGATGATCAGACAACTTGCGAAGGATTTGAATAAAAAAATCAATCTTGAGATTGCAGGTGCTGAAACAGAACTTGATCGGACGGTTATTGATGAAATAGGTGATCCGCTCGTTCACTTATTAAGAAATGCAATTGATCATGGGATTGAAACACCTGAAACACGATTGAAGAACGGAAAACGGGAAGAAGGAAAGGTTGTCCTGAGAGCCTATCACAGCGGAAATTACGTTTTCATAGAGATTGAAGATGATGGAGCGGGCATCAGCAGGGAACGAGTATTGAAAAAAGCCATCGACAGAGGAATTGTATCTGAAAAACTAGCAGAAACGTTAACAGATAAGCAAGTATTTGAATTGATTTTCTCATCAGGATTTTCAACAGCAGAAACGATTTCAGATATTTCAGGCAGAGGAGTGGGCCTTGATGTTGTAAAGAATAAGATCGAAGCACTTGGCGGCTCCATCTCAATTGATTCAAGTGAAGGACACGGATCTTTATTTTCCATTCAGCTTCCGCTGACACTATCCATTATTTCAGTCATGCTCGTGAAGCTTGCAAATGAAACATTCGCCCTTCCGATTTCTTCTATTATTGAAACAGCTGTTATTCAAAAAGATGAAATAATGAATGCACATAATCAGAAAGTGATTGATTTTAGAGGCAAAATTGTTCCTCTAATTTCATTAACTGATGTATTTGAAGTGCCTTCTAATGATAGTGAAGATTCACACCTTGCGATAGTTATCGTGAAAAAAGGCGATAAAACGGCTGCTTTAGTAGTGGACTCTTTTATTGGACAGCAGGAAATTGTTTTAAAATCCCTCGGAAATTACTTAAATGCCGTTTTTGCAGTTTCAGGTGCAACGATATTAGGTGACGGACAAGTAGCTTTGATAATAGATTGCAATGCCCTCATAAAATAGCTGTTAAAAAGGAGATTTAAACATGACGGATTCTATCGTTAATCATATTAAAATGATTGTTTTTCAATTAAACCATGAAGAATACGGAATCTCAGTTGATAAGGTCCGCTCGATTGAAAAAATACAAGGTTTCACGAGGGTGCCTGGTACTGAGCCATTTGTCAAAGGGGTTATAAATCTAAGAGGAATCGTAACGCCCATTATTGATTTGCGCACCAGATTTGAAATGGAGCAGCAAAGCTACACTGACAGCACACGAATTATTATTGCCTCATTAGAGCAATTTGAAGTCGGTTTAATTGTAGATGCTGCCAACGATGTCATTGATATTTCGCTTGATGAAATCGAACCTCCTCCGGAAGTTGTAGGTGCAGTTGAAGGTGATTATGTAGAAGGCGTAGCAAAGATTGATAAAAGACTTATCATTATTCTTGAATTAAATAAAGTTTTGTCAGCAGATAAAAAGCTGATCATGCAATCATAGGACTCTATTATGCATTTTATGAATCAGTTAAACTCTGCACATTTAGACATTTTAAAAGAGGTCGGAAACATCGGAGCCGGACATTCAGCGACAGCTCTTTCAACGCTTTTAAACAAAAAGATAGAAATGAAAATCCCTGATGTCAAAATGCTGTCATTTAACGAATTGACTGAAAAATTAGGCGGACCTGAAATGGCTGTGGCCAGTCTCTTTTTAAGAATAGAAGGAGATCTTCCGGGATCGATGTACTTTATTTTATCAATTGAACAAGCTGAAAGGTTCGTTCAAAAATTGACGGCAGATCCTTCTTTTCAAATTGGCAGCATTGAGAAGGAAGAAATGGGTATATCTGCCTTTAAAGAGCTTGGGAATATTTTGATGGGATCTTATTTAACAGCCTTGGCAGATTTAACAGGTCTTACACTTTACCCTACAGTTCCGGGGCTATCAATTGATATGTTTGCTGCTGTTATTACACATGGTTTGACCGAGCTGTCTCATGTCAGCGATTATGCCATTGTAATCGATACTGCGATTGAAGAAAGCGGTCTGGAGCGCTCAGAAGTCATTCAAGGACATTTTTTCCTTCTGCCGGATCCGGATTCTTTTGAAAAACTCTTCCTTTCTATAGGTATGAAATGATGACAGATGCAGTTGAAATTGTAAAAGTAGGAATTGCCGAAGGAAATATAGTAGAACCTCCAAAATGGATTCGTACATCTGGACTAGGTTCGTGTGTAGGGCTCGTCATCTATGATGAAATAAAAAAAATAGCAGGCTTGGTGCATGTTATGCTTCCCGATTCAGCACTTGCTAAAGCAGATGTGCTAAATCCGTCAAAATATGCAGATACAGCTGTAAAAGAATTGATCAGACAAATCGTGGCCTGCGGAGGCCGGCGCAGCATTTTAAAAGCAAAGCTTGCAGGAGGAGCGCAAATGTTTCAATTTCAGTCATCGAACAGCATGATGCGCATTGGACCCAGAAATGTTGAAGCGATCCTCGATCAGCTGCACCTTTTGCACATACCTATTGTCAGTATGGACGTTGGCGGAAGCAGCGGAAGAACGATTGAATTTGATCCATCTACAAGCAATATGCATATCAGAACAGTTAACCAGGGTTCCAAAACAATCTAATAGAAAACTCTGTATGAACTAAAATCACATGCAGAAGGGGAGAAAAATGATACAGGCAGCAAAATTTGAAGAGCAAATGTATTGGGATAAATGGATTCTGTGCCGCGACAATGATGCTGGTGATGCACTTATCAAGAGATACATGCCGCTAGTTAGCTATCATGTTCAGCGTATCTCTGTAAGTCTGCCAAAATCAGTGAGTAAGGATGATTTAAAAAGTATCGGTATGGTTGGGTTATATGACGCACTTGAAAAATTTGATCATAAGCGGGAATTGAAATTTGAAACGTATGCCTCATTCCGAATCAGGGGAGCCATATTAGACGGACTCAGAAAAGAAGACTGGCTGCCGCGAAGTTCAAGAGAAAAGGCCAAAAAAGTAGAGGCGGCGATCGAACGGCTTGAGCAAAAGTACTTACGCAATGTATTGCCAGCAGAGGTTGCAAAAGATCTGGAAATGACAGAAGTTGAAGTGACCAACATTATGAATGAGGGCTTCTTTGCGAATGTTTTGTCCATAGATGATCAAAACAGCGACAACGATGATCAAGAACATCATTCAAAATTGGTTCTTAAAGATGAAAAGTCAGTAACTCCTGAAGAAAAAATGGTGAAGGACGAACTCATTCAGCAATTGAGCAAAGTAATTGTTGATCTTTCAGAAAAAGAACAAATGGTAGTCAGTTTGTTTTATAAAGAAGAACTGACTCTGACAGAAATCGGACAAGTTATGAACCTGTCAACGTCCCGTATTTCTCAGATCCATTCAAAAGCTCTTTTCAAATTAAGGAACTTATTGGAGAAGATTATTCATTAATTTTTAAAAGAAGGCTATTTTCTTAATATCCAAAATGGTATTAATTGTTGAAAAAACGCCTTAATAAACCATGCTTATGAAATATATCTGAACAAAGATAAGTGAGTGAACATAGTAATGACAACTTTATTATTGATCATCAGCCTGATTTTACATGCTGCAGGATTTTATTTCATTACGCTCCTTTTTATGAAATATCAATCTGTTAAACAAATTGAGGAACGTCAAGCGGCAATGCTTGCTGAAACAGAACAGTCTCTGACAGCTTATTTAATTGAATTGAAGGATGAGAATGAAAAGCTGATTACAGAAATGAAGGATATGCAGCAATCAGAGCATAAATGGAAAGAAAGCATTGCACCTAAAAAGTCTGATGCTTCATTTCCAGTGGAGGAAGCTGATTTTCCTGTTCCTTCAATTATTCATGAAGACCGGGTAGAGATATCCGCCCGAAAACCGGAAACAATACGTCCTAAAACAATTGAAGATAAGGTTTTTCACCTTAATCAAAAAGGATTTTCTGCTGAAGAGATCGCAAAGCAATTAAACAAAGGGATAACAGAAATAGAGCTGATGCTTAAATTTCGTCAAAACTAGTCGATTTGTGCTTGCGTATGGCCACTCGTTGTGATATATTAATTTTTGGTGTTAATACACACGCCATAGATTTGGGCATTGGTGCTGTTTAGACAGTTTTGCCTAAAGATGATATGTGCGGAGGAGCAAAAACCATTTAGGAGGAAATATCATGTCAGTCATTTCAATGAAACAACTACTTGAAGCTGGTGTTCACTTCGGTCATCAAACACGCCGCTGGAACCCAAAAATGAAGCGTTACATCTTCACAGAGCGTAACGGCATTTACATCATCGACCTTCAAAAAACAGTTAAAAAGGTTGAAGAAGCATACCAATTCACGAAAGAACTTGCTGCAAACGGCGGCACAATTCTTTTCGTAGGTACAAAAAAACAAGCTCAAGATTCTGTTAAAGAAGAAGCTGAGCGTTCAGGCATGTACTTTGTTAATCAACGCTGGTTAGGCGGAACATTAACAAACTTTGAAACAATTCAAAAGCGTATCAAACGTCTGAAAGACATTGAAAGAATGCAAGAAGACGGTACTTTTGAAGTACTTCCAAAGAAAGAAGTTGTTCAGCTTAACAAAGAGCTTGAGCGTCTTGAAAAATTCTTGGGCGGAATCAAAGATATGAAAGGTTTGCCTGATGCATTGTTTATCATCGATCCTCGTAAAGAGCGCATCGCTGTTGCAGAAGCTCGCAAATTAAACATCCCGATCGTAGGTATCGTTGATACAAACTGTGATCCAGATGAAATTGATTATGTAATTCCTGCAAACGATGATGCAATTCGTGCAGTTAAACTTTTAACTTCTAAAATTGCTGATGCAATCATTGAAACAAAACAAGGCGAAGAAACAACTGCTTAATTAGCAAAAGGTGATAAGAGGGGAATGCCTTTTATCACCTTTTTTAAAGAAAAATTCTTATGAATATAAGATACATAACGCCGTTTACGGCCTCAAAATAAGGAGGAAAACTCTCATGGCAATTACTGCTCAAATGGTAAAAGAATTACGTGAAAAAACTGGTGCAGGTATGATGGACTGCAAAAAAGCTTTAACAGAAACAAACGGTGACATGGAAAAAGCAATCGACTTCCTACGTGAAAAAGGGATCGCTTCTGCTTCTAAAAAAGCAGATCGTGTTGCTGCAGAAGGTTTAGCTCTAGTTAAATCAGAAGGCAACGAAGCTGTAATCCTTGAAGTGAACTCTGAAACAGACTTCGTAGCTAAAAACGAAAGTTTCATTGAATTACTGGACGTTTTAGCTTCTCACTTATTAGCTAAAAAACCTGCAAGCCTTGACGAAGCAATGACACAAACAATGGATAATGGTTCAACTGTTAATGACTTTATTAATTCTGCTATCGCTAAAATCGGTGAGAAAATCACACTTCGCCGTTTTGAAATTGTTACAAAAACAGACAGCGACGCTTTTGGTGCTTATCTGCACATGGGCGGACGCATTGCTGTACTAACTGTACTTGAAGGTACAAATGATGAAGAAACAGCGAAAGATGTTGCAATGCACGTTGCTGCTGTTAACCCTAAATATATCGGTCGCGACGCTGTTAGCGAAGAAGAAGTTGCTCGTGAGCGCGAAGTATTATCTCAGCAAGCACTAAATGAAGGCAAGCCTGCTAACATCGTTGAGAAAATGGTTGAAGGCCGCCTTGGCAAATTCTTTGAAGATATTTGCTTAGTTGAGCAAAGCTTCGTTAAAAACCCTGATTTAAAAGTAAAACAATTTGTTGAATCAAAAGGTGCTTCAGTGAAGAGCTTCACTCGTTATGAAGTAGGCGAAGGCATTGAAAAACGCCAAGACAACTTTGCTGAAGAAGTTATGAACCAAGTTAAAAAATAATCAAGTCCAACTCCTACAGCTTTAATAAAGAAGCTGGCACAGAAGATAGGTAAATGATAGACAGGGAACACACATCTGTGTTCCCTCTTTTTAAAAGGCTGTGTTCGCATAGATTGTTGTTTCCTGTAGTTAGACTTATTCATGTCACTCATAGGCTTTCGTGCTCTTTTCTAAAAAAGCATTCTAGGAAACAACAATTATAATTCAGGTAACGTTTTCTTTTAAAAAATCATTTACAAAGTTACTTAGATCTAAAGGAAAAGACTTGGAGGTCACTATGAGCAAACCAAAATATAATCGTATTGTACTTAAACTCAGCGGAGAGGCATTGGCTGGAAATGACAGCTTTGGGATTAAGCCGGCTGTTATCCAATCCATTGCCAGACAAGTAAAAGAGATTGCAGAACTTGATGTAGAAGTAGCGGTTGTTGTTGGCGGAGGAAACATTTGGCGCGGCAAAATCGGAAGTGAAATGGGCATGGACCGAGCAACTGCAGATTATATGGGAATGCTTGCAACTGTCATGAACTCTCTCGCACTTCAAGATAGTCTTGAAACTTTTGGAATCCAGACACGCGTGCAAACATCGATTGAAATGCGTCAAGTAGCAGAACCGTACATAAGAAGAAAAGCAATCAGACATCTTGAGAAGAAACGCGTTGTGATTTTTGCTGCTGGTACAGGGAATCCTTATTTTTCAACTGACACAACTGCGGCATTGCGTGCAGCGGAAATTGAAGCTGACGTTATTTTAATGGCTAAAAACAATGTAGATGGGGTATACACTGCTGATCCTAAAAAAGATGCAACAGCTGTTAAGTATGAAACACTTTCATATTTAGATGTATTAAAAGAAGGGCTGGAAGTAATGGATTCAACTGCTTCATCACTTTGCATGGATAATGATATTCCGTTAATTGTCTTCTCAGTTATGGAAGAAGGAAATATTAAACGTGCCGTATTAGGCGAAAATATTGGAACAATCGTAAGGGGGAAATAATCTTGGCTAAACAAGTGTTATCACAAGCAAAAGACAAAATGGAAAAAGCGGTTTCTGCATTTAACAGAGAGCTTTCGACTGTTCGTGCAGGCCGTGCTAATGCATCTTTACTGGATAAAATTGTTGTTGACTACTACGGTGCTCCAACACCTGTTAATCAATTAGCTTCTATTAATATTCCTGAAGCAAGATTGCTCGTTATTCAGCCTTATGATAAAACCGTTTTAGGTGAAATAGAGAAAGCGATTTTAAAATCAGACCTTGGTCTTAACCCGACAAATGACGGTTCATTAATTCGTCTCGCTATTCCTGCTCTTACAGAAGAACGACGCAAAGAGCTTGCTAAACTAGTGAAAAAATATGCTGAAGAAGCAAAGGTAGCAGTCCGAAATGTTCGCCGTGATGCAAACGATGATTTAAAAAAGCTTGAGAAAAACGGTGAAATCACAGAGGACGAACTTCGCACCAACAATGAAAGTGTACAAAAAGCAACAGACGATTTCATCAGCAAAATTGATGCAATTGCAAAAGATAAAGAAAAAGAAATCATGGAAGTTTAAGAAAAAACTCTGTACAATGGAATTGTGCTTAAAAGACCCTCTAATGTTTACAGGGGGTTTTTTTGTTAATACTGTTAACATCGTGAGCAGTATATGAGACCGCAGAATGATACGGGTGATGGAGGAATCACATGCTCAACATACTGAAAAAATGGAGAAATCCCGGCCAGCCGAACGAGCAGCTGGAATTCTCTAAAGAAGAAATTATGAAGAGAGAGATACCAGAGCATATTGCAATCATTATGGATGGAAATGGACGATGGGCTAATAAAAGAGCTCTGCCTAGAATTGCCGGGCATCATGAAGGAATGAAAGTTGTAAGGAAAATAACTAAGCTGTCAAATGAGCTTGGCGTAAAGGCGCTTACTTTATACGCGTTCTCAACTGAGAACTGGAAAAGACCGAAAGTGGAAGTCGATTATTTAATGAAGCTTCCCGAAGAGTTTTTAGGTACCTTCTTGCCAGAGTTAGTTGAAGAAAATGTTCAAGTACGCATCATGGGTGATGAATCAAAAATTCCGGAACATACGCTGCGCGCTGTGCTAAAAGCAAAGGAAGAAACAAAGAACAATACTGGACTTATATTAAATTTCGCATTGAATTATGGAAGCAGGGCTGAAATGATTCATGCTATTCAAGGCGTTGTAGAGGACGCTAAGAACGGAAAAGTCCAAACTGAGGATATAAATGAGGAATTATTTTCACAATATTTAATGACGAAAACGATGAGAGATCCTGATTTGCTCATTCGTACAAGCGGTGAAATCAGACTTAGCAATTTTATGCTGTGGCAGCTCGCTTATTCGGAATTTGTCTTTACAGATGTTCTTTGGCCAGACTTCAGTGAGGATGATTTAATTGCAGCAATTAGTGAATATCAGCATAGAGGTCGAAGGTTTGGCGGCTTATAGGAGTGATGACGTAACGTGAAACAAAGAATTTTAACTGCAGCTGTTGCTCTAGCCGTCTTTTTGCCTGCAGTTATTTATGGAAAGACCCCTTTTTCAATTTTCATATACTTATTAGCTTCTATAGCACTTTACGAACTTCTTAAAATGAAGCGGATTTCCATATACAGTATACCGGGACTGCTTAGTTTATTATTGCTATGGGTTCTATTAATACCCAGTAACTACATAAACTTGTTAGATGAGTATAACTTGTCAAAAATTGAATTTGCATTGCTGGGTGTTCTCTTATTTTTAAGTTACACTGTGGTGACAAAAAACAAATTTTCTTTTGATGATGTAGGATTTGCAATCTTGGCAACCATGTACATCGGGATAGGCTTTTTCTATTTTATTGAGATGAGAACGATTGGATTGCATCCTATATTTTATGCATTGATTATAATCTGGGCCACCGATTCTGGTGCATATTTTGTCGGGAAATCAGTTGGTAAAAAGAAGCTCTGGCCAGAAATCAGCCCAAATAAAACGGTTGAAGGATCCATTGGGGGTGTTTTATGTGCAGTTGCTGCCGCGTGGCTTTTTCAATATTTCACCGGTTTTGCACAGTCATATGTAAGCATTACTCTGATCACTATTTTATTATCCGTTTTTGGACAAATTGGGGACTTGGCTGAGTCGGCGCTAAAGCGTCACTACCAAGTAAAGGATTCAGGTCATATTTTACCTGGACATGGCGGTATACTTGATCGCTTTGACAGTCTGATTTTCGTATTGCCGATCATGCATTTCTTATTTTTGGTTTTTAACTAAGCTAATTTTATAAAACTTATTTTAATAAGAGCCTAACAGTTCAAGTCACACAAAATTTAAGGATAGAACCGTTCATTGTCTGTAACAAACGATTGGGAGTGACATGGTGAAGAAGATTAGTTTATTGGGTGCAACAGGTTCAATTGGTCAGCAAACGCTGGATGTTTTAAAACAGCACCCTGATCAATTTCAGCTTGCTTCCATGTCTTTTGGCAGCAACATAGAACTTGGGAGAAAGGCAATTGCTGATTTTTCTCCAAAGCTTGTTGCAGTAAATGATTTTGAAGCATACACACTATTAAAACAAGAATTTCCACAAGTTACATTTACATATGGAGTGGAAGGACTTATAGAGGCCGCAACTATTCCTGATGCTGAAATAGTTGTCAATGCAGTCGTTGGAAGTGTTGGACTGCTGCCTACTCTTAAAGCAATTGAATGCAAGAAGACGATTGCTCTTGCTAATAAGGAGACATTAGTCACTGCAGGGCATCTCGTAACAGAGCATGCAAAGAAATACGGAGTTGATCTGCTGCCGGTTGATAGTGAACATTCTGCTATCTTTCAGTGTCTTCAAGGAGAAAATGTTAAATCATTAGAGAGACTGATTGTAACTGCGTCCGGAGGCAGTTTCCGTGATAAGAAACGGGAAGAGTTAGCAGAAGTAACAGTTGAAGAAGCACTAAATCATCCAAATTGGTCGATGGGCGCAAAGATTACAATCGATTCTGCGACAATGATGAATAAAGGTCTTGAAGTCATTGAAGCCCATTGGCTGTTCGATCTTCCTTATGAAAAAATAGAGGTTTTGCTTCATAAAGAAAGCATTGTTCATTCTATGGCAGAATTTCATGATAGAAGTGTGATTGCACAGCTTGGTTCACCAGATATGAAAGTTCCAATTCAATATGCCTTATCCTATCCGGAGAGACTTCCGCTGCAATCGACAAAGCAATTAAATTTATGGGAAATCGGCGAACTGCATTTTGGAAAAGCTGACTTTGAAAGATATCGCTGCTTACAATTCGCTTACGATTCAGGTAAAATAGGCGGTACAATGCCAACCGTATTAAATGCTGCTAATGAAGAAGCTGTAGGGGCATTTTTAAAAGGACATATTAAGTTTCTCCAAATTGAGGATTTCATTGGGAATGCTTTGTCTAAACATAGTGTGATCCCAAATCCAGATTTGCAGATTATTCAAGAAGTAGACATTGAAACGAGACAATTTGTACAATCATTATATTCATAAAGGTGGTCATGAAACGTGAATACCGTTTTAGCGTTTGTTATTATTTTTGGGGCACTCGTTTTCTTTCACGAGCTGGGACATTTGGTTTTAGCAAAACGGGCAGGTATTTTATGCCGCGAATTTGCAATCGGGTTTGGACCTAAAATCTTTTCTTTTAAGAAAAATGAAACCGTCTATACCATCAGACTTCTTCCGCTTGGCGGATTTGTCCGCATGGCTGGCGAGGATCCAGAAATGATAGAAGTGAAGCCTGGATATAATGTAGGTTTGCTTTTTAATAAAGAAGATAAAGTTGAGAAGATCATTCTCAATAACAAGGAAAAATATCCGCGAGCAAGAGTAATTGAGGTTGAAAAGGCGGATCTTGAACATAAAATGTTCATCTCAGGCTATGAACAAGGTGAGGAAGACGAAATCCTCAAAAATTTTGAAGTTAGTGATCAATCCTTCTTCATCGTAGATGGTCAGGAAGTACAGATTGCACCTTTTAACCGTCAATTTGGATCAAAAACGCTCGGTCAGAGAACAGCTGCGATTATAGCTGGCCCGCTAATGAATTTCATCTTAGCTTTCGTGCTGTTATTTTCACTTGGATTTATCCAAGGTGCTCCAATCGATGAACCGATTCTCGGCAAGCTGACGCCAGATGGTTCGGCAGTTGAATCCGGCCTCAAGGAAGGCGATGAGATAACATCGATTGAAGGCAAGGTTATGTCTTCTTGGAAGCAGGTCGTCTCAGTTATTCAGTCAAATCCGGACAAAGAGCTGACATTTGGCATTAATCGTGATGGCCAAAACTTAGAAATTGAAGTTGTTCCAGAAGCCAGCAAAGTTGGAGAAGAAACAATCGGGAGGATTGGCGCGTATAATCCTGTTGAAAAATCGTTTTTTGGTTCTTTGGAATATGGAGTAACTGAAACATTTAACTGGACAAAGGAAATTTTGCTTGGTCTTGGAAAATTAGTTACAGGTCAATTTTCAATTGATATGCTGTCAGGTCCTGTAGGGATTTATGATATGACGGATCAAGTTGCTCAAACTGGCATCATTAACTTATTGAGCTGGGCAGCAATTTTAAGTATTAACTTAGGGATTGTAAACCTCCTTCCAATTCCGGCATTAGACGGAGGAAGACTATTATTCTTCCTTGTTGAGGCATTAAGGGGAAAACCGATTGACCGTCAAAAAGAAGGTGTTGTCCACTTTATCGGCTTTGCACTATTAATGCTCTTAATGCTGGTTGTGACATGGAACGATATTCAAAGATTCTTTTTATAAGCTCTGATATGACAGATTCAATGGTAAATAAATGTGTAATCTATAATTCATATGCGAAAACAATCTTTTATAATGTATAAATAGATAGAGGTGCTTGAAGATGAAACAGAGTATGACTTTTATTCCTACTTTAAGAGAAGTGCCTGCTGATGCAGATATTAAAAGCCATCAGCTTTTATTGCGTGCAGGCTACATGCGTCAAAATGCAAGCGGAATTTATAGTTATTTGCCGCTTGCTTCCATCGTTTTAAGGAAAATTGAACAAATTGTCCGTGAAGAAATGAATCGTGCAGGATCGGCCGAGCTCTTAATGCCGGCCATGCAGCAAGCTGAGCTCTGGCAGGAATCTGGCAGATGGTACACGTACGGACCAGAACTTATGCGTATGAAAGACCGTCACAGCCGTGAATTTGCTTTAGGCGCTACACATGAAGAAGTCATTACATCTTTACTGAGAGATGAAGTAAAATCATATAAAAGATTGCCTCTGAATCTATATCAGATTCAGTCTAAATTCAGAGATGAACAACGTCCTCGTTTCGGGCTCCTTCGCGGACGTGAATTTATTATGAAAGATGCATACTCTTTCCATGCTTCGTTCGATAGTCTTGATGAAGTGTATGAAAAAATGTTCCAGGCATACAGTAATATTTTTTCCCGCTGCGGATTAAACTTTCGTGCGGTGATTGCAGATTCTGGGGCTATGGGCGGGAAAGATACTCATGAATTTATGGTATTGTCTGATGTTGGGGAAGATACAATTGCCTATTCAGATACGTCTCAATATGCAGCAAACATTGAAATGGCACCTGTCATTAATAAATATGAAAAAAGCAGTGAAGCAGTTCACGTACTTGAAAAGGTTGAAACACCTAATCAAAAAACAATTGAAGAAGTTGCTTCTTACTTAAATACACCAAAAGAAAAACTAATCAAATCACTTCTTTTTAAAGCAGATGAGAAATTCGTATTAGTTTTAGTGCGCGGCGATCATGAAGTGAATGATATTAAAATCAAGAACCTGTTCGGAGCTTCCGTTGTTGAACTTGCATCAATAGAAGAGACAGCGCAAGCGATCGGAGTTGTTCCTGGATACGTTGGTCCAGTCGGAGTTAGCCCGGATGTGGAAGTTGTTGCAGATATAGCTGTACAAGCAATCGTCAATGGCGTATGCGGAGCTAACGAAGTGAATTATCATTACACAGGTGTAAATATTGAACGTGATGCACACATTTCACAATTTGCCGATGTGAGATTCATTGAAGAAGGCGATCTTTCACCAGATGGACAAGGGGTCATTCAATTTGCAAAAGGAATTGAAGTCGGTCACGTCTTCAAATTAGGTACTCGCTATAGTGAAGCGATGAACGCGACATATCTGGATGAAAACGGAAGAGCTCAGCCGATGATTATGGGCTGTTACGGTATTGGTGTTTCAAGAACACTCGCAGCCATTGTAGAACAATACAATGATGAAAAAGGAATTGTTTGGCCTTCTGCAGTTGCCCCGTTTCATGTTCATTTGATCAGTGCAAATGCAAAGAATGACGATCAAGCTCAATTAAGTGAAAAGATATATTCTGAACTGACCGAAGCAGGTTATGAAGTGCTGTATGATGACCGGAATGAACGTGCGGGTGTGAAATTTGCAGATTCTGATTTGATCGGTATTCCTGTGCGTGTTGTTATTGGAAAACAAGCAGCTGAAGGTATTGTCGAAGTGAAAATCCGCAAAACAGGAGAAGGAATGGAAGTCGCTGCATCAGAGCTAAATGCAACCATTCAAAATCTGCTTTCGGAGTTAGAAAAAATCATGTAGTACACTCTATTTTCGTGGTATGATAGATGTACTAAAATACACATTTAAAAGGTACCTCGCAAAAAAGCGAGGTACCTTCAATTATGAGGATCGATTATTGTCAGAAAGGACGGCCTGAAATGGAAGAACTTTCGAAAGCTCAAAAGGAGCGTTTTCAGCTGCTGCTGCAGCAAATTAATTTAACAGACGATGCCATTTTCAATCATTTCCAGAATGGTATGATCACGAAATTAACGGTCCATAAACAATCAAAGAAATGGGAATTTCAATTTTCATTTGAAAGGATTCTGCCGTTCGATGTGTACCGGATTTTTTATGCAAAGCTGACTAAAGCCTTTTCGCATATTGCAGAAGTTACCTTTACGATTGCTGTTTTGGATCAAACGTTTGATGAAAAACTAATTGCAGACTACTGGTCGGTTTGTATTCAGGAAATGCAGGGTATTTCACCGCCGATGCTGTCTTTATTAAATGAACAGATTCCGGAAGTACAGGGCTTAAAGCTGATTGTAAAGACAAGAAATGAAACAGAAGCAATGGCCATTAAGAAAAAGTACACTTCAATCCTTCAGGATAGCTTTGCACAATATGGTTTTCCGCTTATTCAGCTTGATACAGTCGTGAATATTTCACAAGAAGAAATTCAGAGATTCCAGGAGCAAAAGAAGCTGGAAGATCAAGAAAAAATGATGCTGGCGATTACTGAAATGGACAAGAAAGATCAAGATCAGCAGGAAGCACCTCAAGGTCCGCTGATGATAGGCTATGCCATTAAGAATGATGAAGAAATTAAGCAGCTTGATACAATTGAAGACGAAGAACGACGCATTACAATACAAGGGTATGTATTTGATGCTGAAACTAGAGAGCTTAGGAGCGGAAGAACGCTCAGCACATTCAAAGTCACAGATTATACAAACTCAATTATGGTGAAAATGTTTGCGAGAGATAAAGAGGATGCCGTCCTCTTGCAGACTCTTAAAAAAGGTATGTGGGTTAAAGTGCGGGGCAGCATTCAAAACGATACCTTTGTCAGAGATTTAGTGATGATTGCAAATGATATTAACGAAATAAAACCTGCAGTCCGTCAAGATACATCTCCTGAAAAAAGAATTGAACTTCATCTTCATACACCGATGAGCCAAATGGATGCAGTATCATCTGTCAGCTCCTTAGTCGGTCAAGCCAAAAAGTGGGGACATTCTGCAGTAGCCATAACCGACCATGCAGTGGCCCAGTCTTTTCCTGAAGCTTATTCGGCTGGTAAGAAAAATGACATCAAGGTTTTGTATGGCGTTGAAATTAATCTTGTTGATGATGGTGTTCCGATCGCATATAACGTTCAAGACCGATATTTGCCTGATGCAACATACGTGGTATTTGACGTTGAAACCACTGGCTTATCTGCTGTTTACGATACGATTATCGAGCTAGCGGCTGTGAAAATCAAAAATGGCGAAATTATCGACAGATTTGAATCGTTTGCAAATCCTCATCATCGGCTTTCAGCTACAACGATAGATTTAACAGGCATTACAGATGATATGGTAGCAAATGCTCCCAATGTAGATGAAGTGCTGCGCAATTTTAAAGATTGGGCAGAAGATGACATATTAGTTGCACATAATGCAAGCTTTGATATGGGCTTTCTGAATGTAGGCTATAAACAGCTGCTTGGCTCTGGGAAAGCAGTTAATCCTGTCATTGATACTCTTGAGCTTGGAAGATTTTTATATCCTGAAATGAAAAGCCATCGCTTAAATACACTGGCCAAAAAGTTTGATATCGAGCTGACACAGCATCACCGTGCTATTTTTGACGCAGAAGCTACAGGGTATCTTCTTCTCAGAATGCTGAAAGATGCCCAAGCCAAGGGCATAGAAAACCATAACCAGCTTAACGATAATATGGGCCAGGGAAATTCGTACCAGCGTGCACGCCCCTATCACGCAATTTTGCTTGCTCAAAACGAGACAGGCTTAAAAAACTTGTTTAAACTAGTCTCACTTTCTCACATCGATTATTTTTACCGTGTTCCCCGTGTGCCAAGATCACAGCTTATAAAGCATCGTGAAGGTATTCTCGTCGGCTCGGCCTGCGATCGCGGAGAGGTTTTTGAAGGGATGATGCAAAAATCTCCTGAGGAAGTAGAGGACATTGCAGCTTTCTATGATTATATCGAGGTTCAGCCTCCTGAAGTATACCGTCACTTAATTCAGCTTGATTATATTAAGGATGAAATTGCGCTGAAAGAAATCATTTCAAACTTGGTGAATCTTGGCGAGAAGCTAGAAAAACCTGTCGTTGCAACTGGAAATGTCCATTACCTGCAGCCGGAGGATAAAATCTACCGAAAGATTCTGGTAAACTCTCAAGGCGGAGCAAATCCTTTAAACCGTCATGAGCTTCCAAACGTTCATTTCAGACCTACGAATGAAATGCTGGATTGTTTTCAGTTTTTGGGTGAGGAGACAGCACGGAAAATTGTCATAGACAATACTCATCTTGTAGCAGATTTAATAGAAGAAATTAAACCGATCAAAGATGATCTCTATACTCCTAAAATTGAAGGAGCAGACGATGAAATCCGGGAAATGAGCTATAGCATGGCTAAAAGCATTTATGGAGATAATCTTCCGGAAATTGTCGAAGCCAGACTTGAAAAAGAATTGAAGAGTATTATCGGACATGGATTTGCTGTTATTTATCTCATTTCGCATAAGCTCGTTAAAAGATCTTTAGATGACGGATATCTTGTTGGATCAAGGGGATCGGTCGGTTCCTCCTTAGTAGCTACAATGACGGAAATAACCGAAGTTAATCCATTGCCGCCGCATTATGTATGTCCTGAATGCAAGCATTCAGAATTTTTTAATGATGGTTCGGTTGGATCAGGGTTTGATTTGCCGAATAAAGACTGTACCGAATGCGGAGCGAAATATCATAAAGATGGACATGATATCCCGTTTGAAACGTTTCTTGGTTTTAAAGGAGATAAAGTACCTGATATCGATTTGAATTTCTCAGGTGAATATCAGCCTAGGGCTCATAATTACACAAAAGATCTTTTCGGAGAAGATAATGTATTCCGGGCAGGCACCATTGGCACAGTTGCAGAAAAAACAGCTTATGGATATGTAAAAGGGTACGCAGCCGATAACAATCTCATGCTTAGAAATGCGGAAGTAGATCGTCTTGTTCAAGGCTGTACTGGAGTCAAGAGAAATACCGGACAGCATCCTGGCGGCATCATTGTTGTGCCAGATTATATGGATATTTATGATTTTTCGCCAATTCAGTACCCTGCTGATGCCACTGGATCTGAGTGGAAGACCACTCATTTTGACTTTCATTCGATTCATGATAACTTGTTGAAACTTGATATTTTGGGGCATGATGATCCAACTGTAATTCGGATGCTGCAGGATTTAAGCGGAATTGATCCAAAAACGATCCCGACTGATGATAAAGAAGTAATGAAAATCTTCAGCGGGACAGAATCGCTTGGTGTAACAGAAGAACAGATAATGTGCAAAACCGGAACACTTGGAATCCCGGAATTTGGAACCCGCTTTGTCCGTCAAATGCTTGAAGACACAAAACCAACCACTTTCTCTGAGCTTGTGCAAATTTCGGGACTTTCACATGGAACGGATGTATGGCTTGGAAATGCGCAAGAACTCATTCACGACAATACGTGTACACTGAGCGAGGTTATCGGATGCCGTGATGATATCATGGTTTACTTGATTTATCAGGGACTTGAACCTTCATTTGCCTTTAAAATAATGGAGTCTGTCCGTAAAGGTAAGGGACTTACGCCAGAAATGGTGGAAGAAATGAAAAAGAACGAGGTGCCTGACTGGTACATCAGCTCGTGCCTTAAAATAAAGTACATGTTTCCGAAAGCCCATGCTGCAGCATATGTTTTGATGGCTGTTCGCATTGCCTATTTTAAAGTGCATCATGCCCTGCTTTATTATTCTGCTTATTTCACAGTACGTGCCGATGATTTTGACATCGAAACGATGGTAAAAGGATCTGAACCAGTTAAAGCAAAGATTGTAGAGATCAATCAAAAAGGTCTTGAGGCATCTCCTAAAGAAAAAAGTTTGCTGACAGTTCTTGAACTTGCGCTGGAAATGTGCGAACGCGGCTATTCTTTCCAAAAAGTAGATTTATACCGTTCAAGTGCAACAGACTTTTTAATCGACGGGAACTCTTTAATTCCGCCTTTCAATTCCATTCCAGGGCTTGGAACTAATGCAGCTATAAATATCGTGAAGGCAAGACAGGACGGAGAGTTCCTGTCCAAAGAAGACCTGCAGCAGCGCGGAAAGGTTTCAAAAACAATTATTGAGTATTTAGATAAGCAAGGGTGTCTTGAGGCGCTTCCTGACCAGAATCAGCTTTCTTTGTTTTGATCAAGTATGACAGAATTGTGAAAAGGGATATAATAACGGAAGAAAATCAGGATATATTTCTTGCATTTCCCTTTGAAATACCTTGCGTATACTGATTTTAATTTGCAAAAAATGGCCGGTTATGTTATATTTTTTATGGAAATGCTAACGATAGTTAGAGGCAGAGAGTGGGGCAACCCACTCTTTCGTATTGAGTAGAGATTTTGTCTCTTCAACCGGATCGTGTTGTGTACATACATTCCCTGCTCAATATGATGCAGGGTTTTTCAGCAGCTAATAGTGTCATATTTGCTTCTATCTACAAGGAGGAACAGGATGAGCAAAAAAGTTACTGAAATCGTAGCAGAATTAGCTTTGCCGATTTTAGATGAGTTAACATTAGAATTAGTGGATATTGAATTCGTAAAAGAAGGAAAAGAATGGTTTTTGCGCGTATTCATAGATTCAAGTGAAGGAATCGACATTGAACATTGTGCGATTGTGAGCGAAAAACTTAGTGAAAAATTAGATGAAACAGATCCAATTGAACAAAACTATTTTCTTGAAGTTTCATCACCAGGTGCCGAGCGTCCGCTAAAGAAAGATTCTGATTTTACGAAATCAATCGGCAAAAATGTTTTTATTAAAACATATGAACCTTTTGAAGGCTCTAAAGTATTTGAAGGCGAACTGACAGATTTTGATGGAGAGCATGTTATAGTGACTATTCTTATCAAAACGAGAAAAAAACAAGTTCAAATTCCATACGAAAAAATAGCCAGCGCCCGGTTAGCTGTAACGTTCAATTAAATTCTCTGTTAAATGGATAAGGGGGAAACTAAAAAAATGAGTAGTGAACTTTTAGATGCTTTAACAATTCTTGAAAAAGAAAAAGGCATCGGTAAAGAAGTGATCATCGAAGCCATTGAGGCTGCTTTGATTTCGGCATACAAACGCAATTTTAATCAGGCTCAAAACGTCCGTGTTGATTTAAATCGCGACACAGGAACGATGAGAGTGTTTGCTAGAAAAGATGTTGTTGATGAAGTATATGATCCGCGCCTTGAAGTTTCTGTAGAAGAAGCACAGCGCGTTAATCCAAGCTATCAGGTGAATGATGTGCTTGAAATGGAGGTTACTCCAAAAGATTTTGGGCGAATTGCAGCACAGACTGCAAAACAAGTGGTGACTCAGCGTGTTAGAGAAGCAGAGCGAGGAGTCATCTACTCTGAATTTGTAGATCGCGAAGAAGATATCATGACAGGAATTGTGCAAAGAATTGACTCTAAATTTATCTATGTCAGTCTTGGCAAGATTGAAGCATTGCTGCCTGTAAGCGAGCAAATGCCAAATGAAAAGTACAAACCGCATGACCGCATTAAAGTTTTTATTACGAAAGTAGAAAAAACAACGAAAGGACCTCAAATTTTCGTTTCCCGAACTCATCCTGGTTTATTAAAACGATTATTTGAAATTGAGGTTCCTGAGATATACGATGGCACTGTAGAAATTAAATCGGTTGCCCGCGAAGCTGGAGACCGTTCAAAAATTTCTGTACACTCTGAAAATCCTGAAGTGGATCCGGTCGGCTCATGTGTTGGACCAAAAGGCCAGCGCGTACAGGCAATCGTAAATGAATTAAAAGGCGAAAAAATTGATATTGTAAAATGGTCGAATGATCCAGTTGAATTTGTTGCAAATGCACTTAGTCCTTCAAAGGTGCTGGATGTAAATGTAAATGAGAACGATAAAGCTACAACTGTAGTTGTACCTGACTATCAATTATCACTTGCAATTGGAAAAAGAGGTCAAAATGCCCGTTTGGCAGCAAAGCTGACAAATTGGAAGATTGATATTAAGAGTGAAACGGATGCTTTGCAGATGGGAATTTATCCTCGTGCGGGCGCAAATGTACCGCTTGATGACAATGAAGATGATGGTCCGCTTTTTTCTTTCGATCAAGACGAATTAGACAAGTAAGAGGTGAGGCAATGTGAACAATCAAAGAAAAATTCCATTGCGCAAATGTGTTGCAACTGGAGAAATGAAACCGAAAAAAGAACTTGTTCGTATTGTCCGTTCAAAAGAAGGAGAAGTTTCTGTTGATCTGACAGGCAAGAAGAATGGTCGCGGAGCTTACCTCTCACTTGATAAAGACTGTATTTTACAAGCTAAGAAGAAGAATGTCCTGGCAAATCATCTGCAAGTTAAAATTGAAGATGACATCTACGAAGAATTGCTTCAGCTGGCTGAGAAGGAGAAGCATTAATGATATGATTAAGCATCAATGGATGTCCTTGTTGGGCTTAGCAAATCGAGCAAGAAAGATTGTCTCCGGAGAAGAACTTGTCATTAAAGAAGTAAGACAATCCCGAGCAAAGCTTGTGCTTCTCTCAAGCGATGCATCAGACAATACTGCGAAGAAGGTAACAGATAAGTGCAGTTATTATAGAATTCCTCTTGTTTCGGTCCCGGATCGCTACATGTTAGGCCAGGCGATCGGAAAAGATGCTCGAGTGGTTGTAGCAATTGTTGATGCAGGCTTCGCTGCTAAGATAAAAACCTTGCTCGATTAAAATTCTTGGGGGTGACCATATGACGAAAATGAGAGTTTACGAATATGCAAAAAAACAAAACATATCAAGCAAGGATGTAATTTCAGCCCTGCAAGGTATGAATGTTGAAGTCAGCAACCATATGTCAACGATTGATGATCAAATAATTGTAAAATTGGACGGAAAATACAAGGCAGATAATAAAGATACAAATAAAACAATTTCTGTCAAACAAAGGGAAGATCAGAAGACGCCTATGCAAAAACAAGAAAATACAAACAATACAAATAATACAAAATCAGCTAATCCTGCAAAGCCTGCGGCTAAAGGAGGAGGCAACAATAAGCCTTTTAACCAGCAAGGAAAAGCAAACCAAAATAACAGAAACAACAATAAGAAAAATTTCGGCAATAAGAAAAACAACAGCAATAACAATCACCGCAGGCCTCAAGGCCAGGCTCCTGTTCAGCCTAAAAAAGAAATGCCGAGCAAAATTACGTTTACCGGCAGCCTTACAGTCGGCGAATTAGCGGGAAAGCTGCATAAAGAGCCTTCTGAAATCATTAAAAAGCTGTTTATGCTAGGTGTCATGGCAACAATTAATCAGGATCTTGATAAAGATTCAATCGAATTGATTGCGGGCGAGTATGGTGTAGAAGTGGAAGAAGTCATCGTATTTGATGTGACTGAATTTGAAGGGTATGCGACAGAAGATCAAGAAGATCAGCTTCAAATCCGCCCGCCGGTTGTCACAATCATGGGACACGTTGACCATGGTAAAACAACACTTCTTGACTCGATCCGCAACACAAAAGTAACAGCAGGAGAAGCTGGCGGAATTACGCAGCATATCGGTGCATATCAGGTTGTTGTGAACAACAAAAAAATTACGTTCTTAGATACACCTGGACATGCTGCATTTACAACAATGCGTGCCCGCGGTGCTCAAGTAACAGATATTACGATTCTTGTCGTTGCAGCTGATGATGGTGTCATGCCGCAAACAGTTGAAGCAATCAGTCATGCTAAAGCTGCTGAAGTTCCAATTATTGTTGCGGTAAACAAAATGGATAAAGAATCAGCAAACCCTGATCGCGTGATGCAGGAGCTGACTGAATACGGTCTTGTATCTGAAGCATGGGGCGGGGACACAATTTTTGTTCCGCTTTCAGCTTTATCAGGCGACGGAATTGAAGAATTGCTTGAAATGATCCTGCTTGTAAGTGAAGTAGAAGAATGGAAAGCAAATCCTAACCGTGCTGCGACAGGAACTGTTATTGAAGCTCAGCTTGACAAAGGCCGCGGTTCAGTAGCAACACTTCTTGTACAAAATGGAACACTTCGTGTAGGTGATTCAATTGTAGTAGGTAATACATTTGGCCGTGTTCGTGCAATGGTCAATGACCTTGGGCGCCGTGTGAAAGAAGTAGGCCCTTCTACTCCTGTTGAGATCACTGGCCTGAATGATGTGCCGCTTGCAGGAGATCAATTCATGGTCTTTACTGATGAGAAAAAAGCACGTCAGGTTGGAGAAGCGCGTGCAAGCAAGCAGATTGATGAACAGCGTAAAGAAGGCGCGAAATTAAGCCTGGATGACCTGTTTGAACAAATTAAACAAGGCGATATCAAAGATATCAACTTGATCGTAAAAGCAGATGTTCAAGGATCAGCTGAAGCATTGGCTGCTTCACTCCAAAAAATTGATGTTGAAGGCGTTAAAGTTAAAATCATTCTGACAGGCGTTGGGGCAATTACAGAATCTGACATCATTTTAGCTTCTGCTTCAAATGCAATTGTTATCGGTTTTAACGTCCGCCCTGATGGGAATGCTAAGAGAACCGCTGATGCTGAAAAAGTAGACATTCGTCTGCATCGCATCATCTATAAAGTAATTGAAGAAATTGAAGCAGCAATGAAGGGAATGCTTGACCCAGAATTTGAAGAAAAAGTCATTGGTCAAGTTGAAGTCCGTCAAACAATTAAAGTTTCTAAAATCGGTACAATTGCCGGTTCATATGTGACAGACGGCAAAATCACCCGCGACAGCAGCATCCGTGTAATTCGTGACGGAGTCGTAGTATTTGAAGGTGAAGTAGACGTTTTGAAACGTTTTAAAGATGATGTAAAAGAAGTTGCGCAAAACTATGAGTGCGGTATTACAATTAAAAACTTCAATGATATCAAAGAAGGAGATATCATCGAAGCGTATGTTATGCAGGAAATTGAACGCAAGTGATTGGATATGCAGAGTGTGAGTGCATCATTTATGATGCGCAATCATTGAAAGACAAACGGGCTGTTTTGCAGCGCATTTTGATGAGACTGAAGCAGAGGCACAATGTCTCTGTTTCAGAAATCGATTTTCAGGATACATGGCAGAGAACCAAGATTGGCATCGTTGCCATCACATCAAATAAAGTTCAAACTGAAAAGGAATTGCATAAAGCGCTAGCTATGATTGATTCTTTTCCTGAAATTGAACGCACTGTAACCTCGTTTGATTGGCTTTAACAGTGAGGTGATAGCATGAGTTTAAGAGCAAACAGGGTTGGCGAACAAATGAAGAAGGAATTGGGCGAGATTATCAGCCGAAAAATAAAAGATCCCCGCATCGGGTTTGTAACAGTAACAGATGTAAGGGTTTCTGGAGATCTGCAAATTGCAAAAGTCTATATCTCCGTACTTGGAGATGAAGAAAAGAGAGAGAACACCTTAAAAGGCCTTGCAAAAGCCAAGGGGTTTATCCGTTCTGAAATTGGCCAGCGCATTCGACTGAGAAAAACACCTGAAATTCTTTTTGAATTTGACGAATCCGTTGATTATGGAAATCGGATTGAAACGTTAATCCACGAAATTAATCAAGAAAACAAGCAAGAAGATTAACAGGAGAGGATAGACATCAGTCTATCCTTTTCGTTTATGAATTCTTGTTTCCTCGGGAAGGCGGAAAGTGAATAATGGAAGGTGTTTTATTAATAAATAAACCTGTAGGGATGACATCTCATGACTGTGTAGCAAAAATGAGAAGAATCGCAAAAACAAAAAAAGTTGGCCATACTGGAACCCTTGATCCCGATGTTTCAGGTGTTCTTCCAGTATGTCTGGGAAGAGCAACGAAGATTGTAGAATATTTGACTGCGTCATCTAAAAGCTATGAAGCTGAAGTTACGATTGGATTCTCTACCACAACAGAAGATTCGTCTGGCGAAATTGTTGAGCAAAAAAAAGTGGATACTGTTATTTCTGAGAAAGATGTCTTGGAAGTGCTGAAGCGGCTGACAGGAGAAATCGATCAGGTACCCCCAATGTACTCGGCCGTAAAAATAAATGGGAAAAAACTGTATGAATATGCAAGAGCTGGACTTACAATTGAACGGCCTGCAAGGAAAATTACCATTCATGAGCTTACATTATTATCTGATGTCATCCAAGGTGAAGATACTGTTACGTTTCGTTTTCGGGTTCATTGTTCAAAAGGTACATATGTTAGAACGCTGGCAGTAATGATTGGTGAAGAATTAGGCTATCCCGCCCATATGTCATACTTAATTAGAACAGCTTCAGGTTCGTTTTCGCTTGATCAATGTTTGCATTTTGAGGAAATTGAAGAGTTGGCAGATCAAAATCGCCTGCAGAATATCCTCATTCCAATCGGAACGGCTCTAAATCATTTGCCCAAAATGGTCATTAATGATACATTAGCAGAGAAAGTGAAAAACGGCGCTCTGCTTGAGGTTCCAGAGGGTTATGAACAATACACACATGAGGATTCTATCGTTGTTTATGATGAAAAAGGTTCATGCCTGGCCATTTATAAGCGGCATCCTGAAAAACATCACTTTCTTAAACCTTCAAAAGTCCTTGCAATCTGACTTGTGAAGGAAAGAAGACAGAAAAGGTGAGAAACACGAGTGAAAACGATCAAACTAACGCATCCGCATTCTTTAAACGATCTTCAAATGCCTAAATTGGCAATGGCGCTAGGCTATTTTGACGGCGTTCATCGTGGGCATCAGGAAGTGATACTAACGGCAAAAAAAACAGCAGAAGAAAAAGGATTGAAAAGTGCAGTTATGACGTTTGATCCGCACCCATCTGTTGTATTAAGAAAAGAAATTCAGCATGTAGAAACCATTACAACGCTCGAAGATAAAATAGAATTAATCGGAAAATTGGGGATTGATTATCTTTTTGTCGTCCAATTTTCAGAGGAGTTTGCAGCTCTTTTGCCACAGGAATTTATTGACGAATACATAATACGATTAAATGTAAAGCATGTGATTGCCGGTTTTGATTATTCGTACGGAAGACTTGGAAAAGGGACGATGGAGACGATGCCATTTCATTCAAGAGGTGAATTCGAGCAGACAACCATCGCCAAGCAAACAGACCATGACCGGAAAATCAGCTCCACGCTTATTAGGGAAGTCTTAAGAAGCGGCGATGTGGCATATGCAGGACATTTGCTGAATCGTCCGCACAGAGTACATGGAACGGTCATACATGGTGACAAACGCGGCAGGACCATTGGTTTTCCAACCGCCAATATCGAACTTGACGGGGCGTATATCATTCCTCCTACAGGAGTTTATGCCGTACAGTTTCAATTAGATGGAGACACGTATAATGGCGTCTGCAACATCGGATATAAGCCTACGTTTTATGATGAAAAAAAAGTAAAACCGAGCATAGAAGTACACGTCTTTGAGTTTAATAAATCTATTTATGGGAAGAATGTTTCTATAATCTGGTATAAACGAATAAGAAGTGAGCAAAAATTCAATTCGATTGATGAATTAATTGTCCAAATCGGAAAAGATAAAGCTTCAGCAGAGGAATTTTTTCAGGATATGCAAGATTAGCACTTGCTATCTGAGCAGAATAATAGTATTCTAATAAATGTAACTTTTATAACCATTGCTTGGCAGAACGATTCACCAACGTTTGCTCGGTAATTGGGGTTTTTAAATGAAGGAGGTGAATAGGATGGCAATCACTCAAGAACGTAAGAATGAACTTATTGCTGAGTACAGAACGCATGATACGGACACTGGATCTCCAGAAGTTCAAATCGCTATCCTAACTGAGGATATTAACAATCTTAATGGACATTTACGTGTTCACAAGAAAGACCACCATTCACGTCGCGGTCTTTTGAAAATGGTAGGTAAACGCCGTAATCTTTTAACGTACCTACGAAATAATGACGTAACTCGTTATCGTGACCTGATCAACAAGCTTGGTTTACGCCGATAATCTTTGGAAAGCGGGAGTATTCCCGCTTTTTTAGTGTATTTAAATTGATATCTTAAATGAATAAAATAAGATTTTAACACGATCTATTTACATACCTGAATAACATTGATATGTTGAATTTAAATGGTTCATAATAATACATAATTGTATGTTGTGACTTAAATGAAGAGAGGAGTTCATTCTTATATGGGACAAGAAAAACAAGTGTTCTCCATTGATTGGGCTGGAAGAGAATTGACCGTTGAAGTAGGCCAGCTGGCTAAGCAGGCAAATGGCGCTGCTCTTATCCGCTATGGAGACACAGCTGTATTAAGTACAGCTACAGCATCAAAAGAACCTAAAACAGTTGACTTTTTCCCGTTAACTGTCAATTACGAAGAGCGCCTTTATGCAGTTGGTAAAATTCCTGGTGGATTTATTAAACGCGAAGGACGCCCAAGTGAAAAAGCCATTCTTGCAAGCCGTCTGATTGACCGTCCATTGCGTCCATTGTTTGCTGACGGTTTCCGAAATGAAGTACAAGTTGTAAGTATTGTGATGAGTGTCGATCAGGACTGTTCATCTGAAATGGCAGCAATGTTCGGTTCATCTCTTGCTTTAACTGTGTCTGACATTCCATTTGAAGGCCCGATTGCAGGTGTAGTTGTCGGCCGTGTGGATAATCAATTTGTGATTAATCCGACGGTTGAGCAAATGGATAAAAGCGATATCAACTTGATTGTTGCAGGCACAAAAGATGCCATTAACATGGTAGAAGCAGGAGCGAATGAAGTTCCTGAAGAAACGATGCTTGAAGCGATCATGTTTGGTCATAATGAAATCAAGCGTTTGATTGCATTCCAAGAAGAGATTGCTGCTCAAGTCGGGAAAGCAAAATCAGAAGTTAAACTGTATGTTCTTGATGCTGATCTTGAGACAAGCATTCGGGAAATGGCTGAAAAAGACTTGCTTTCAGCGATTCAAGTTCAGGAAAAACATGCACGTGAAGAAGCAATAAATGAAGTGAAGAAAACTGTAATTGCTCATTTTGAAGAGCAGGAGGCGGAAGCTGACACTCTTAAACAAGTGAAAGAAATCCTCTCTAAATTAGTCAAACAAGAAGTCCGCCGTCTGATCACTGAAGATAAAGTCCGTCCGGATGGACGTAAAATTGATGAGATCCGTCCTCTTTCATCTGAAGTCGGTTTGTTATCCCGTACACATGGTTCAGGTCTGTTCACACGCGGTCAAACTCAGGCGCTCAGCATTTGTACGCTTGGAGCACTAGGAGATGTGCAGATTCTTGATGGTCTTGGCCTTGAAGAAACGAAACGCTTCATGCATCATTACAATTTCCCGCTGTTCAGTGTAGGGGAAACTGGATTTATGCGCGGTCCAGGACGGCGTGAAATCGGCCATGGCGCGTTAGGCGAACGAGCTCTAGAGCCTGTCATTCCTTCAGAAAAGGATTTCCCGTACACAGTCCGCCTGGTATCAGAAGTTCTTGAATCAAACGGATCAACCTCCCAAGCAAGTATTTGTGCAAGCACGCTTGCCATGATGGATGCAGGAGTTCCGCTTAAAGCTCCTGTAGCAGGCATTGCAATGGGTCTTGTTAAATCAGGAGAGCATTACTCAGTGCTGACTGATATTCAGGGAATGGAAGATCATCTTGGAGATATGGACTTTAAGGTAGCAGGTACAGCTAAAGGCGTAACTGCCCTTCAAATGGACATAAAAATTGAAGGATTATCCCGTGAAATATTAGAAGAAGCACTTCTGCAGGCTAAAAAAGGCCGCATGGAAATCCTGGATTCAATGCTTGCGACGATTAAAACTCCTCGTACAGAGCTGTCTAAATATGCTCCTAAAATTTTAATGATGGCAATTAATCCTGATAAAATCCGTGATGTCATTGGACCAAGCGGAAAGCAAATTAATAAAATCATTGAAGAAACAGGCGTTAAGATTGACATTGAACAAGACGGAACCGTATTTATTTCATCAACAAATGAAGAAATGAATCAAAAGGCAAAACAAATCATCGAAGATATTGTCCGTGAAGTAGAAGTAGGACAAATGTATTTAGGTAAAGTGAAACGCGTTGAAAAGTTCGGTGCTTTCGTTGAAATATTCAATGGCAAAGACGGTTTAGTACACATTTCTGAACTCGCTGAAGAGCGCGTTGGAAAAGTCGAGGATGTTGTTAAAATCGGTGATGAGTTGCTTGTGAAGGTAACTGAAATTGATAAACAAGGTCGCGTAAATCTTTCCAGAAAAGCAGTTCTTCGTGAAGAAAAAGAAAAGCAAAATTCTTAAAGTGTAGAAGCCAGAGAAAGAATGCTGGCTTCTTTTTGCTTTTTTTAGGGTATACTGATGCAGCAGCAACATGTTCTACCTTGTCCCCTCTTTACATATTTTTTAGTAAAAAGGGGGAAGACAAACATGAAAAGATATCATTTTTTCAGCATTTTGCTGATTATCGCCTTCACTGCAGCTGCTACACAAAACCCATATACAGCGACATATGTCAGTATGATAAAAAATAAAGATATTTCTGCTGTGCAACAAGGGAATCAACTCTACCAAACGATTGCTGCAAAAGCGAAGGACTATGAAAAACCAGCCCAAGATGCTCATATACATACGGTATGGAAAGCAACACCAGGCTATAATGGCGTGACAGTCGATATTGATGAATCTTATAAAAGAATGAAGAAATCAGGAAGGTTTGATGAGAAAAAGCTTGTGTATAAACAGATTAAGCCAAATATCCATTTAGCTGATCTGCCGCCGGCTCCCATTTACAGAGGACACCCTGACAAAGAGATGGTTTCTTTTCTCATTAATGTCGCATGGGGTAATGAATTTCTTCCAGTAATGCTTGGCGTTCTAGAGGAAAATAAAGTAAAAGCTACCTTTTTTATTGAAGGCAGATGGGCAAAAGAAAATCCTGAGCTTGTAAAAAAAATTAAAGATTCTGGCCATGAAATTGGAAATCATTCCTATTCGCATCCGGATATGGCAAGAATTACGACAGATCAAATCCGCAGGCAAATAGGTTCGACAAATGAAGTTCTAAAAGAGATTACAGGTGAAACACCTGTCTGGTTTGCTCCTCCTAGCGGAAGCTTCAGACAGGATGTGATCACGATTGCAGATCAATACAAAATGGATACGGTATTATGGAGTGTTGACACCATTGACTGGCAAAAGCCTGAGCCCAGCGTATTAGTTGAACGCGTTCTCAAAAAGGTTCATAATGGTGCTATGATTCTCATGCATCCGACTGATTCCACATCAAGAAGCTTAGAAACGCTGATACAGTCTATTAAACAGAAGGGCTATTCTTTCGGTTCTGTTTCAATGCTCTTAGATGAAAAACGTCTGCCTTCATCCCAGCAAGAAAATTTCAAATAATCACGGAGTCTCGGAGCTTACAGATAGGAGGAACAAGTTTGATTAATAAATACACATGCCAAAATGGTGTAAGAATTGTGCTCGAAAACATCCCGCACGTAAGATCGGTTGCAATCGGGGTTTGGATTGGAACGGGCTCAAGAAATGAAAATGAAAAAAACAATGGGGTTTCCCACTTTTTAGAGCATATGTTTTTTAAAGGCACAAAAACAAGATCTGCAAGAGATATTGCAGAATCATTTGACAGTATCGGAGGACAAGTAAACGCCTTTACTTCAAAGGAATACACATGCTACTATGCTAAGGTGCTTGATGAACATTCAAATTTTGCCCTTGAAGTGCTTGGAGATATGTTCTTTAATTCAACCTTTGATGAGATCGAATTGAAGAAAGAAAAAAATGTAGTTTATGAAGAAATTAAAATGTATGAAGATACACCTGACGATATCGTCCACGATTTGCTGAGTAAGGCGACATATGGAGATCATCCCCTTGGGTATCCGATTTTAGGAACTGAGGAAACGCTTAGAGAATTTGAAAGCGACACATTAAGGGAGTATATGGATCAATATTACACTCCTGAAAATGTTGTAATCTCTGTAGCAGGAAACATTACAGAAAGCTTTATTTCCGAAGTGGAAAATCTGTTCGGATCATTTGAAACGTCTCAAAAGGGCGTGGAAATCGCTCCTCCTGCATTCATGGATCAGAAGCTTGCCCGCACTAAAGATACAGAACAAGCTCACCTTTGCATTGGATTTGACGGTCTTCAGGTCGGCCATGAGCAGATCTATGATTTAATCGTATTAAATAATGTTCTTGGAGGCAGTATGAGCTCACGATTGTTTCAGGATGTTCGTGAACAAAAAGGACTTGCCTATTCCGTTTTCTCATATCATTCATCCTACAAGGATAATGGCATGCTGACGATTTACGGGGGAACAGGCCGTGCGCAGCTTGATGTTTTGTTTGAAACCATTCAGGAAACACTTTCGAATTTCAAAAAAGAAGGCATTACCTCAAAAGAACTGTCAAACAGCATTGAACAAATGAAAGGCAATTTGATGCTTTCGCTAGAAAGCACAAATAGCCGTATGAGCCGAAATGGAAAGAATGAGCTTCTGCTTGGGCGTCATCGGAGCCTGGATGAAATGATCGAGAAAATAAATGAAGTGACAGCTGACAATGTCAATGCACTCGCAAAACAATTATTCACAGATAATTACTCAGTGGCACTAATTAGCCCAGACGGAAAATTACCATCTGCTTTAAGAGGATAACAAATCCAGGAACCTGTAAGATTTTCTTGCAGGTCTTTTTTATTTTTGGATGGATATACATGATAAAAAGGATGGTGGTTTTATGAGGCTGAGCGAGCTAAGCGGGAAAGAAATCGTTGATGTGAAAAGAGCGGAGAGATTAGGAGTTTTAGGTCAAACGGATCTGGAAATAGATGAACAATCCGGTCAAATTACAGCTCTTGTTATACCATCGACTAAGTGGTTTGGATTTAGAAAGCAAGGAGACGATATCAGGGTCCCATGGCAGCATATTAAAAAAATTGGATCAGATATGATTATATTGGATATTGAAGATAATCAAATAAAGCTGATTGAGTAAAAAGCGATGGAGGATCCATCGCTTTTTTTTATTGAATGCCTAATGGCTTCAAGTCTATATGCAGATTAGGTGCAATTCCGTACCGTTTAATTATATCCGTCAAAGACTATCACCCTGAAGGCTGATTTTACATAAGATGTTTAAGTAAGATCACTCAGGAATACATCAAAATGAATATATACATCGCGAAAAAGTAGGTGAAAGGATCGTATGTTAACAGGGCTGAACATAGCAGTCATTGGAGGAGATGCCAGGCAGCTGGAGGTTATTCGTAAATTAACTGAACTCGATGCCAAGCTTTTTTTAGTCGGTTTTGACCAGCTTGATCATGGGTTTACAGGAGCCTCGAAATTAAAGCTTGCCGAAGTGCGTTTTGAAGAAATAGATGCCATCATTTTGCCTGTTCCCGGAACGAATTTGGAAGGTCATGTCGATACCATTTTCTCCAATGAAGAAGTAGTGTTAACGGAGGAGATCTTTGCGAAGACACCGCCTCATTGCATTATTTATTCCGGAATAAGCAATTCATACTTAGACGGAATAATTGATATTGCAAATCGTGAATTAGTCCAGCTTTTTGAAAGAGATGATGTGGCCATTTACAATTCGATTCCTACAGTTGAAGGAACGATTATGATGGCGATACAGCATACAGACTTCACGATACATGGCTCTAAAGTAGCAGTACTGGGTCTCGGCCGTGTAGGAATGAGTGTTGCACGAACATTTTCAGCACTTGGAGCCAGAGTAAAGGTTGGGGCAAGAAAATCTTCGCATATTGCAAGAATTATTGAGATGGGGCTTGATTCCTTTCAGCTGGAAGACTTAGATAAGGAAGTTTCTCAAATCGATATTTGCATTAATACAATTCCTCATCACATTGTTACCGCAAAAGTAATTTCTAAAATGCCTGCACACACACTGATTATTGACCTTGCTTCAAAACCGGGAGGAACCGATTTTAAATATGCTGAAAAACGAGGCATTAAAGCATTGCTGGCACCAGGGCTTCCTGGGATTGTCGCTCCAAAAACGGCTGGACAGATCGTAGCAAATGTTTTAGCCGTTTTGCTGACAGAAGAATACTCCAGATGGAAGGGGTCATCATCATGAAGGTTAAAGGAAAACGAATCGGTTTTGGTTTAACCGGATCTCACTGCACATATGATGCAGTTTATCCGCAAATTAAAAGATTAATTGACGAAGGTGCAGATGTAATGCCCGTAGTCACATTTACAGTCCAATCAACAAATACAAGGTTTGGCGAGGGTGAAGAATGGATCAAAAAGATTGAAGATTTAACAGGACATAAAGTGATTGACTCGATTGTAAAAGCAGAACCGCTCGGACCGAAAATCCCCCTTGATTGTATGGTTGTGGCACCTATGACAGGAAATTCTATGAGCAAGCTTGCAAATGCAATGACAGACTCTCCGGTGTTAATGGCAGCAAAGGCTACTCTAAGAAATCATCAACCGATTGTACTTGGAATATCCACCAATGATGCACTTGGTTTAAATGGCATGAATTTAATGAAGCTGATGGCTACAAAAAATATATATTTTATTCCGTTTGGCCAAGATGCACCATTTAAAAAGCCAAATTCATTAGTGGCGAAAATGGACTTATTATTAGAGACGGTTGAGGCAGCACTTGATCACTCGCAATTTCAGCCAGTCCTTATCGAAAAATTTCGAGATGACGAATAGAAGACTTCTTGATAGAATAGAAGGCAAGAAAAAATCATAGTTGTATAATGAATGGACCTAGTCTATGATAAACTAATATGTAATATGATATGAAGTTAATCAGGCAGCAGCCGGATAATCGCGGAAGGAGTTTTGAAAAATGAATACAAATGGATATCATGTTGCCGTTGTTGGAGCCACAGGTGCAGTAGGACAGCAGATGCTGCAAACTTTAGAAGAGCGTGATTTTCCAATCTCTAAGCTTACTTTGTTGTCTTCTGAGAGATCAGCAGGCAAAAAAGTAACTTTTAAAGGGAAAGAATATGTGGTTCAAGCTGCAAAGCCTGAAAGCTTTGAAGGTGTACAGATTGCGCTATTCAGTGCAGGCGGCAGTGTTTCTAAAGAGCTTGCCCCGGAAGCAGTTAAGCACGGTGCTATTGTTGTTGATAATACAAGTGCCTTCCGCATGGATGAAAATGTTCCGCTTGTCGTTCCGGAGGTAAATGCGGAAGATTTAAAAGAACATAATGGAATTATTGCAAATCCAAACTGCTCTACAATCCAAATGGTGGTTGCACTTGAACCGTTGCGCAAGGCTTTTGGATTAAACAAAGTAATCGTATCGACTTACCAGGCGGTATCAGGCTCCGGTGCTGCAGCGATTGAAGAATTGAAAAGTCAATCAGAAGCTATTTTGGCCGGAAAAGAGTTCACACCTGAAATTCTTCCTGTAAAAGGCGATAAAAAGCATTTCCAAATAGCATTCAATGCCATTCCTCAAATTGATAAGTTTGAAGAAAACGGCTTTACATTTGAAGAAATGAAAATGATGAATGAAACGAAAAAAATCATGCACATGTCAAATCTGGAGATTGCAGCCACATGTGTGCGCATTCCAGTTGAAACGGGCCATTCTGAATCTGTCTATATCGAATTGGATTCAAATCCTGGTTCAGTGCAAGACATTCATGCTTTATTAAAAGATGCACCAGGTGTAACCCTGCAGGATGATCCGCTCACACAAACATATCCAATGCCGGCAGACTGCGTCGGAAAAAATGATGTTTTTGTCGGACGCATCCGCAAAGATCCAGATCGAGCAAATGGCTTCCATTTATGGATTGTGTCTGATAACCTTTTAAAAGGTGCAGCATGGAATTCCGTTCAAATTGCAGAAAGCCTTGTTAAATTGAAACTAGTTTAAGCAACATCGAAGAGAGCGAGGGTACATAATACCTGCTCTCTTCTCTTACGTATAGAGTCGGGGTGTAAGAATGAAAATAATCGTTCAAAAATTCGGCGGGACGTCTGTAAAAGATGATCACGGCCGCAAAATGGCGCTAAAACATATTAGAGATGCATTAAAAGAGAAGTATAAAGTCGTTGTAGTCGTTTCTGCAATGGGCAGAAATGGAGATCCATATGCAACAGATTCCTTATTAAATCTTCTGTATGGAGGAATTGCATCCATTTCAAAACGCGAACAGGATATGCTTTTATCATGCGGTGAAACCATTTCTTCTGTTATTTTTACCAGCATGCTGCAGTCGGAAGGAATTGCAGCAACATCAATGAGCGGAGCACAGGCAGGATTTTTAACCAATGAAGATTACACAAATGCTAAAATCCTTGATATGCGATGCGAACGTCTCAGAAGTGAGCTCGAACACTATGATGTAGTTGTCGTAGCCGGCTTTCAGGGTGCAACTAAAAATGGTGACATTACAACGATAGGCAGAGGCGGAAGTGATACTTCAGCTGCAGCCCTAGGTGCAGCACTTGAATCTGATTTCATCGACATTTTTACTGATGTTGAAGGTGTTATGACAGCTGATCCACGCATTGTAGAAAGGGCAAAGCCGCTGACTATGGTAACATATACAGAAATTTGCAATTTGGCTTATCAGGGTGCTAAGGTTATTCATCCAAGAGCAGTAGAAATTGCGATGCAGGCTAAAGTGCCAATCAGAATACGTTCAACCTATTCTGAAGGACTCGGCACACTTGTCACATCACATCACTCGGAAAATTTGGGAAGTGACATCCATGACCGTCTCATTACGGGGATTGCCAATGTTTCAAATGTCACTCAAATTAAAGTAACTGCAAAAGAAGGTCAATACGAAGTCCAGGCTGAAGTATTCAAGGCTATGGCTCGCGCAGGGATCAGTGTTGATTTCTTCAACATTACGCCAAGAGCAGTCATTTATACGGTTGCTGAAGAACTCACAGATCAAGCTGTCGAAATTTTAAGAGGTTTGGATTATGAACCTGGCGTAAAAAGACATTGCGCTAAAGTTTCAACAGTCGGAGCGGGTATAGCAGGAGTCCCTGGTGTAACAGCTAAAATTGTAACAGCTCTGTCAGAACAAGGCATTCAAATTCTTCAATCTGCTGATAGTCATACGACAATTTGGGTATTGGTAAGAGAAGAGGATATGATAAATGCAGTAAATGCTTTACACGATGCATTTGATCTTTCAAAATGAGCTTGATCTTGAATGAAAAAGAGGAGTGTCACTATGATTGACTTTGGAAAGATTTCAACCGCAATGGTTACCCCATTTGATAAAAATGGAAACATCGATTTTACGAAAACATCACAGCTTGTCAACTATTTAATACAAAATGGATCTGATTCACTTGTTGTTGCTGGTACGACAGGAGAATCTCCAACACTAACAGTTGAGGAAAAAGTAGCATTGTTTAAGTTTATTGTTGCTGAAGTAAATGGAAGAGTGCCTGTCATTGCAGGGACTGGAAGCAACAATACGAAAGCATCAATCGATTTAACTAAAAAAGCAGAAGCGGCGGGTGTTGATGCTGTTATGCTTGTTGCACCTTATTATAATAAGCCTAATCAAGATGGCCTTTATCTGCATTTTAAAACCATCGCAGAATCAACGAGCCTTCCTGTTATGATTTATAACGTTCCAGGACGCACCGTAGTCAGCATATCTCCTGATACGATTGCAAGACTTGCTGAAATACCGAATGTGGCAGCTGTGAAAGAGGCAAGCGGAGACCTTGATGCAATGTCAGAAATCATTTCAAGAACGCCCGAAGATTTTGTACTGTATTCAGGTGATGACGCCTTAACTCTTCCTGTTTTGGCAATAGGAGGAACAGGAATTGTATCTGTTGCATCCCATGTTATCGGAAATGAAATGCAGGAAATGATTGCAGCCTTTCAATCAGGTGAAACTGTAAGAGCAGGCGCCATTCACCGACAGCTGCTTCCAATAATGAAACAGTTATTTAAAGCACCAAACCCTGCACCTGTAAAAACAGCACTTCAGTTAAGAGGCCTTGATGTTGGACCTGTAAGACTGCCTTTGATTTCTTTAACTGAAACTGAAAGAAGCGAATTAACGAAAGTGTTGACTTCCTTGTAAGAACAAAAGCAGTGGTTCCTTGCATAGCTGCAGCTATTAATAATTGCTTGAAATTATTTATATTCAATTAATAAAAAAGAGACTTAAGCAGCTAGTAAATGACCCCGGTATTGAGCCGGGGTCATTTTTTCTAGTCCCCATTGATAACGATGATGATTATACTCTTCCATAAACAGATCAACTTCTTGCTTTAACTGGTGGTAGTTGTCACAGGCTTTGTAATTAACATGATCCTTAAAATGACCAAAGAAGAATTCCCAATAAGATGATATTTCCCTGATGCACCATTTAACGTCGTTCTTCAGTGCCTGCCTCTTTCTTCGTTCAAATTAATGATTTAATTATAAACGGGTTCACTCGTTTAGACATAGAAAAACTGAATAAGGGGCACTTTTTATTAAGTGTCCATTATTCGGGAAGTAGTTCACATCTGATTGGCCATTTTTATTTGCGGAAATATGAGAATTTAATTGCTTTGTTATCATTAAATAATTTCATGGATTTTAGTTATAAGAGATTATTTCCTTGTATTCCATTTCTTTCATCAGTTATAATAATCATTAGTTGTATTGGACGGGTTCAGGGAGGATTACCAATTGAATAAACAGACAGAAAACATCAAGATTATTGCCCTAGGCGGAGTCGGAGAAATTGGCAAGAATATGTATGTCATTGAAATCGATCATAACATCTTTATCGTTGATGCTGGATTGATGTATCCAGAAGCTGGGATGTTAGGGATTGATATGGTCATTCCTGATATTACATACTTGCGTGAAAATGCAGACCGAGTGAAGGGCATCTTTTTAACACACGGTCACGACGAGAATATTGGCGGCGTTTTCTACGTTCTTAGACATTTATCGGTACCTGTTTATGGGACAAAACTGACGCTTTCCTTAGTTTCTCAAAAAGTAAAAGAAGTAAATCCAAAGCAAAAAGCAGACTATCAGGAAGTTGATTCTTCAACTGTTCTTGAATTTGATGGTGTCAACGTATCATTCTTCAGAACGATTCACAGCATACCTGACTCTGTCGGCGTTTGCTTTCACACATCACTTGGCTCGATTGTTCATACTGGAGACTTCAAATTTGATGCCACACCTGTCTTGAATACAAGCTCAGATTTAGGGAAAATGGCATTGATTGGCGAACAAGGCGTATTGTGTCTGCTCTCAGATAGTACAAATGCTGAGCGTCCAGGTTTTACAGCATCTGAGACTGTAGTCGGGGAAGAAATTTCTGACGCCATGTATACAGCTGAAGGCAGAACGATTGTTGCGATTTTTGCATCGAATATTAACCGTATTGTCCAGGTGATCCAAGCGGCATCTGAGAATAAAAGAAAACTTGTTCTGCTTGGAAACTCAATTAAAAACGTTTATGAAATAGCAGAAAAATTAGGATACATCATTGATAGTGAGAATTTAATCATACCCGTCCAAGATATCGATAAATATCCTAAAAATGAAGTAGCTATTTTGACAACAGGCCATCAAGGTGAACCGCTTACTGTTTTAACTCGAATGGCAAAAGGTGCTCATAAACAAATAAGAATTGAAAAAGATGATACCGTAATTATCTCTGCAACACCTGTTCCAGGGAATGAACTCCAATTTTCAAAAACAGTCGATTTGTTATACCGTGCTGGCGCAAATGTTATTTTTGGGCAAAAGCAAATCCATGTTTCCGGCCATGGCAGCCAGGAAGAATTAAAACTAATGCTGACTATGATGAAACCAAAGTATTTTATACCAGTCAATGGTGAATATAAAATGCAAAAAGCACATGCCAAGCTTGCACAATCTGTTGGAATAGAAAAAGAAAATATTTTTGTTGTGGAAAAAGGCGATGTCGTTGAATTTAACCAGCAAAAAGTAAGATCCATTTCGAAAGTTCCTTCTGGAAATGTGTTAATAGATGGACTTGGTGTCGGTGATATCGGAAATATTGTGCTGAGAGACCGCAGGCTCCTCTCACAGGACGGAATATTAATTGTTGTTGTCACGCTAGATCGATCCAAAAAAACAATGATCTCAGGGCCTGAAATCATTTCTAGAGGATTTGTATATGTGCGTGAATCTGAAGAGCTCATTTTAAAAGCATCTGAAATCGTATCTGAAATCGTTGAAAAAAGCATGCAGGGTCATGGCATTGATTGGTCCGCATTAAAATTAAATATCCGTGAAGCGCTGAATCGATTCTTATTTGAACAAACGAAGCGCAGACCAATGATTCTGCCGATCATTATGGAAATCTAAGCAAAAGAGCCTTTTAAAGGGCTCTTTTTTACTTTATCAAAAAACAGTTTCGATTGTTTTTTCTGCAAGTTCTAATATTTACAGCCCGTTCGAATGTTTTCAAGAAGTCCTGAGAATAATAAAAGCATTCATGAAAGGAAGGATGAAGCCATATGAGCAAAGATTCCAGCTACATACAAGCTAACCCGGAACCAAATCAGGACAAACAAGAGGGCAAAGAACCTTCACTAGTTGAAAAAATCCAGCAGCTTGGATCAACGAACGTTCCTCAATTGTCGCAGGATTCAAGAATCCACTGTCTGACAATTATCGGGCAAATCGAAGGGCATATTCAGCTGCCTCCTCAAAATAAAACAACAAAATACGAACATGTCATACCGCAAATCGTCGCAATTGAACAAAATCCTAAAATAGAAGGTTTGCTTATAGTTCTAAATACAGTCGGAGGAGACGTAGAAGCAGGATTGGCAATAGCTGAAATGCTTGCATCACTCTCAAAACCGACTGTATCAATTGTTTTAGGCGGCGGCCATTCTATCGGAGTTCCAATTGCTGTCTCCTGTGACTATTCATTTATTGCAGAAACGGCAACCATGACCATTCATCCAGTTCGATTAACGGGACTAGTTATTGGGGTACCGCAAACTTTCGAGTATTTAGACAAAATGCAAGATCGAGTAGTAAACTTTGTTACGAAACATTCAAATATTACGGAAGAAAAGTTTAAAGAACTTATGTTTTCCAAAGGCAATTTAACCCGCGATATTGGAACGAATGTGGTCGGGAATGATGCCGTTGATTATGGTCTGATTGATGGAGTCGGCGGCGTCGGACAAGCGATCATGAAATTGAACGAACTAATTGGAAATACTCATGACGAAACAAGCAAGGAGAATATGCTGCAATGATTCTATACACTTCAATGCCTGAAGAACTCATTTTCCCAGTGCAATCTTCTGACTATGAGAGTGTATCAACTATTGAAGTGAACGGGTTGCAAATGGTTGTCAGGCAAGCAGAACAAAACCAATACGAAATCGTCAGAATATTAAGTACAGATCCGCAGCACTTTTTAAATGAAAACTATTCGCCGGGACAAAAAATATCTATGACATTCTCGTTTTCATCATAATGTGCTATACTATTTTTACACAAACATGTCCGCAGCCTGCATTTGGCTGCTTTCTTTGTTTATCAAGCAAAATTCATACATAGGTGATAATAAATGGCAAAACAAAAACGGAGACAAAAGAAAAAAAATGATGACTGGAAACACACGTTAAAATTTGAACTAATAGGCTTAGTACTGATGGCTATATCGCTGATAGCGATTGCTCATCTAGGGTTTGTCGGGAAAACATTCGTCTTTTTATTCCGATTTTTTATCGGTGAATGGTTTATGGCTGCCTTGATAGGAATGCTTGTTTTATCTGCATACATCATGTGGAACAGAAGGTGGCCTTCATTATTTTCACGGCAAATCGTAGGATTGTATTGTATCTTGTCAGCTATCCTATTGCTGAGTCATGTTACATTGTTTCAAATGCTTACAAAACAAGGAGTTCTTTCTTCACCTAGTGTCATCTCAAATACGTGGGAACTTTTTCAGCTTGAAGTAAAAGGAGAGATCCGCACACCGGATTTAGGAGGCGGAATGATCGGAGCCATTCTTTTTGCAGCATCATATTACTTGTTTGCGGCAGCAGGATCACGCATTATTTCATTTATTCTAATCCTGATTGGAATTGTTCTGATTACAGGCAGATCCTTAAGCACAACACTTGGAAAAATGATAAGACCATTTGGGAGTTTTATGAAATCACAGGCAATTGCGTTTTTTGAAGATATGAAAAACCTGCCGCAATCCTTTAAAAATGCTAAAAATACTCAAAGATCCAAACCGAAAAAAATAAAAAAAGAACCGAAGCAACAAGATGATCAAGTGGAAGAAGAAGGTGAAATGGTTCATATTGAGCCAATCATTTCAAGCTTCGCTGATAGAACTGAGCCAGAAATCAAGGTGTTTGATCAGGAGCAGGAAAGACCTGCTCCAAAGGAAAGAACACCAAAGAAGAAAGACGAAACGGTATCTCCTGAGGAAACGAAGACGCCGCCGATTACGTTTACCGAAGTAGAAAATAAATCATATCTCTTGCCTTCGCTGGATTTATTATCTCAGCCAAAAGTCAACAGCCAGCAAACAGATAAAAAGAATATTTATGAAAATGCAAGAAAACTTGAAAAGACGTTTCAAAGTTTTGGTGTAAAGGCTAAAGTGACTCAAGTTCATTTAGGGCCTGCAGTTACAAAATATGAAGTATATCCTGATGTTGGGGTAAAGGTAAGCAAAATTGTCAACCTAAGTGACGATTTAGCTCTTGCACTTGCCGCAAAAGATATTCGGATTGAAGCGCCAATTCCAGGAAAGTCAGCGATTGGCATTGAAGTGCCAAATTCAGAGATTGCCATGGTATCCTTGAGGGAAGTATTAGAATCAAAAGCGAATGACCGTCCGGATGCAAAGCTGCTGATGGGTCTTGGCAGGGATATTTCAGGTGATTCGGTATTGGCTGAAATGAATAAAATGCCGCATCTTCTAGTGGCAGGATCTACTGGAAGCGGGAAAAGCGTCTGTATTAATGGCATCATTACCAGTATTTTAATGAGAGCAAAACCTCATGAAGTAAAGATGATGATGATTGATCCTAAGATGGTAGAGCTGAATGTTTACAATGGAATTCCTCATTTGCTCGCTCCTGTTGTAACGGATCCTAAAAAAGCATCACAGGCGTTAAAAAAGGTAGTTAATGAAATGGAGAGAAGATATGAACTCTTTTCCCATACTGGAACACGGAATATTGAGGGTTATAATGAATATATAAGAAGATCTAACTTGGAAGAAGGAACAAAAAATCCTGAGTTCCCGTATATTGTTGTCATTGTCGATGAGCTCGCTGATTTAATGATGGTTGCTTCTTCTGATGTGGAAGATTCAATTACCCGCTTATCACAAATGGCACGTGCTGCAGGGATACATTTAATAATTGCAACACAGCGTCCTTCAGTCGATGTCATTACAGGCGTCATAAAAGCAAATATACCTTCAAGAATAGCGTTCAGCGTTTCGTCTCAGACGGATTCAAGAACGATCCTTGATATGGGCGGTGCAGAGAAGCTGCTTGGCAGAGGAGATATGCTGTTTCTTCCTGTAGGAGCATCGAAGCCTGTCAGGGTGCAAGGCGCATTTTTATCAGACGAAGAAGTGGAGCATGTTGTATCTTATGTCATCTCACAGCAAAGAGCTCAATATCAAGAGGAAATGATTCCTACTGAAACTGCTGAGGTAAAAGAAGAGATCAGTGACGATCTTTATGATGATGCAGTTCAATTAGTTTTAGAAATGCAAACTGCTTCAGTCTCCATGCTGCAGCGCCGTTTCAGAGTCGGATATACTAGAGCTGCAAGACTGATTGATGCAATGGAAGACCGTGGCGTTGTTGGCCCATATGAAGGCAGCAAACCTCGTGAGGTCTTGCTTTCAAAAGATCATTATGACGAAGTAAGTTCGTAAAGAAAGGCACTGTTGCCTTTCTTTTTTTGCGTAAATACAAATTAGAAATAAAAATAGTAAATAAAGTATAGAATAAACAAACACTCTGTGTGCAAAAATCTCTAGAAAAGAAACACTTGTAGTGAGAAAGGGCTATCAATTTTCGACAAAATTTATAAATTTCTATTTATTTATTTTTAAATACATGGTATATTATTTTCGATTAGAGAAAGGGTATAACATCAGATGTCTGATCTCTGGATTGAAACGATTAGACGGAGGCAAAATATGACCATAAAAATAGATAACCGTCATTTATACTTACAAGTTATTGATAAAATTAAAAAAGATATTGAGAATGGTATTTATGTTGAGAAAGAAAAACTTCCTTCTGAGTTTGAACTTTCAAAGAAGCTAGGGGTAAGCCGCGCAACATTGAGAGAAGCATTACGCATACTTGAAGAAGAGAACGTTATCATCCGCCGCCATGGCGTAGGAACTTTCATTAACTCCAAACCGCTCTTCACATCTGGAATTGAACAGCTGAATAGTGTAACAGAAATGATTGAACAGGCAAACATGGTTCCTGGAACCATCTTTTTATCCTCTCAAGTAAACAGCCCAACAGAAGAAGATGTAAAACGTTTTAAATGCCAGGCAAGTGATGATATTTTCTTGCTTGAACGTGTCAGAACAGCAAACGGCAAGCCTGTCGTCTACTGCTTGGACAAGATTCCAAGACATATACTGCCGCAGTCATTTATTCATGAGCAAGAATCATTGTTTGAATTGCTGCAGGATGAAGCAGGGCGCTATATTTCGTATGCTGTCACACATATAGAGCCAATCGGATACCACGAAAAGATTTCTCCAATTCTTGAATGTGATCCTGAAACCGCACTTTTATGTTTAAAACAAATGCATTTTGATGAAAAAGACCAGCCTGTTTTATATTCACTGAATTACTTCCGCGCTGATCAGTTTAGTTTCCATGTTGTAAGAAAGCGCTTGTAATAAATGTTTGAAACCATAAGGAGGTGGTTCAAAGGACGAAGGTGTTTTGGACATAGGCTCTTATAAACCAATCATTTCATATTAATTTTAGGGGGAAAATGAAAGTGAAGAAACGTTTAGGATTAACATTGTCACTAGTTCTTGCTGCAGGTACATTGCTTAGCGCTTGCGGATCATCTGAAGATAAAGATAATGCAGGTGGAAGCAAAAAAGACGGCTACTCAGTTGCAATGGTAACAGACACAGGCGGTGTAGATGATAAATCATTCAACCAATCTGCATGGGAAGGCATTCAGTCTTTCGGTGAGGAAAATGGTCTTGAAAAAGGGACTGGAGGATTTGACTATCTTCAATCTCAAAGTGACGCAGACTATGAAACAAACTTAAATAAACTAGTTCGTCAAAAATTCGACTTAGTTTACGGTATCGGATACTTAATGACGGATGCTGTTACAAAAATTGCTGATCAGCAAAAAGATGCTAATTTTGCAATTGTTGACAGTGTAGTAGACAAGCCAAACGTAGCAAGCATTACGTTTAAAGAGCACGAAGGCTCATTCCTAGTAGGTGTTGCAGCTGGACTTTCAACAAAATCTAACAAAGTAGGATTTGTTGGCGGAATCGAAGGCTCATTAATCAAGAAGTTTGAAGTTGGTTTTGTAGAAGGCGTTAAAGCAGCAAACCCTGATGCTGAAGTAATCGTTCAATACGCTGGTACGTTCAGTGATGCAGCTAAAGGTCAGCAAGTAGCTGAAATCATGTATGGTCAAGGTGCAGACGTTATTTATCACGCAGCAGGCGGAGCTGGAAACGGCGTATTCACTGCAGCTGTTGATTTGAAAACAAAAGATGCAAGTAAAGATGTATGGGTTATCGGTGTTGACCGTGATCAGCACGAGCTTGGTGAAGGTGATGGCTTCAACGTAACATTAACTTCTATGGTAAAAGGCGTAGATGTAGCAGTTAAAGACTTAGCCGAAAAAGGTAAAGATGGCGACTTCCCTGGCGGAGAAATCATTGAGTACGGTCTTAAAGAAAACGGTGTAGGCATTGCTCCTACACAAGATAATCTTTCTGAAGACGTTATTGCTAAAATTGATGAATTTAAACAAAAAATCATCGACGGTGAAATCAAAGTACCATTCGAGTAAGTTTTAAAACATATTACTGATAAAAAGGCTAGGAAGAACTAGCCTTTTTATTAGCCTGAAAAGTCGCCTGACTAAAAGTCTATAAACAAAAGATAGGCCATTTTGCATATGAAAACAGTGCAGATTATAGATTTTTAGTTGGTGATTTTAAAAGTATAAAGGGAGTCAATTAAATAATTTATATAATACAAAATAAAATTTCCTAACATCTATCATCTTAATCATCAATGAGCTTCAGGAAAAAGGAGTGATCATGTTGGAATATGTAATTGAAATGCTCGGAATCCGCAAAGAATTCCCGGGAATCGTCGCAAATGATAATATTAACCTTCAAGTAAAGAAGGGTGAAATTCATGCGCTTCTTGGTGAAAATGGTGCAGGGAAATCGACGTTAATGAACGTTTTATTCGGTTTATATCAGCCTGAAAAAGGCGAGATACGTGTAAAGGGAAATGCTGTTAATATAACAAATCCAAACATCGCAAATGATCTAGGAATTGGTATGGTACACCAACATTTCATGCTTGTCAACAATTTTACTGTTACAGAAAATATTATTCTAGGAAATGAACCTACTAAAACTGGAAAAATCAATTTGAAGGATGCAGAGAAGCAAGTAAAGGAAATTTCGGAAAAGTATGGACTTGCTGTGAACCCTTCTGCTAAAATCAGCGACATTTCTGTAGGAATGCAGCAGCGTGTGGAAATACTGAAAACACTCTATCGCGGAGCTGAAATTTTAATATTTGATGAACCTACCGCTGTGCTGACACCTCAAGAAATAAAAGAATTGATCACGATTATGAAAGCATTAATTAAAGAGGGCAAATCAATTATTTTGATTACTCATAAATTAAAGGAAATCATGGAAGTGTGTGACCGTGTAACGGTAATCCGAAAAGGAGAAGGCATCGGAACTGTTAATGTTGCTGAGACAAATCCGAACGAGCTTGCAGCACTGATGGTTGGAAGAGAGGTTCTTTTTACTACTGAGAAAATGGAAGCTCATCCTAAAGAAGAAGTTCTGAAGATTGATAATCTTGTAGTGAAGGACAGCCGCAATGTGACAGTGATTGATTCTTTGAATTTATCTGTTAAAGCTGGTGAAATTGTCGGTATTGCAGGTGTGGATGGAAACGGTCAGTCAGAATTAATTGAGGCTATTACGGGTTTGATGAGTTCAGAATCAGGATCGATTCTTTTGAACGGAAAGGATATCAGCAATCAGCGTCCTCGCAGCATCACAGAAGCCGGAGTTGGCCATATTCCACAGGATCGCCACAAGCATGGATTAGTGCTGGATTTTCCAGTAGGAGAAAACATGGTATTACAAACATATTATAAAAAACCGTTTTCAAAAAATGGTGTCCTGAATTTCAAAGCAATTTATGAAAAAGCAGAAAAGCTGATTAAAGAATTTGATGTGCGAACTCCTAGCAGTTCTACGCTTGCCCGCGCTTTATCAGGGGGAAATCAGCAAAAAGCTATTATTGGACGCGAAGTTGACAGAGATCCTGATCTATTGATCGCTGCTCAGCCCACTAGAGGTCTTGATGTAGGGGCAATTGAATTTATTCACAGACGTTTAATTGAGCAAAGAGATAAAGGGAAAGCCGTTCTTCTTATTTCATTTGAACTGGAAGAAATAATGAATGTCAGCGACCGGATTGCGGTTATATATGAAGGGAAAATCGTTGCAATTGTGAATCCAAAAGAAACAACAGAGCAGGAGCTTGGTTTGCTTATGGCAGGAAGCAGCCGCAAGGAAGCAGGTGCAACATCATGAAAATAGCACGTTATTTTAATATTATTGTACCCGTTATTGCTGTGTTGCTAGGGTTAATTTGCGGTGCAATTATTATGCTTATTACAGGTTACGACCCAATTGCAGGTTATTCGGCACTCTGGAGTGGAATTTTTGGAGAGTCCTACTATATCGGGGAAACGATCCGTCAGTTAACGCCATATATTTTTGCTGGACTTGCTGTAGCATTTGCATTTCGTACAGGCCTCTTTAACATCGGGGTTGAAGGGCAGCTGATCGTAGGATGGTTTGCAGCTGTATGGGTTGGCGTAGCGTTTGAACTTCCAAAGATCATTCATCTGCCGCTTGCGATTGCAGTAGCTGCAGTGGCAGGAGCTCTCTGGGGATTCATCCCAGGATTATTAAAAGCGAAATTTAAAGTTCATGAAGTTATTGTTACAATCATGATGAATTACATTGCCTTATATTTAACGAATCATTTAATTCAATATGTTTTATCTGATAAAGGGGATAAATCAGAAAATATTTTCCCTTCAGCTTCCTTAAGCTCAGAATTCTTCCAGACAATGACGGATTATTCTAGAATGCATTATGGGATTTTCCTTGCATTAATTGGAGCATTTGTCATGTGGTTCCTCCTTGAAAAGACGACAAAAGGCTATGAGCTTCGGTCAGTTGGGTTTAACCAGGATGCGGCTCAATACGCAGGAATGAACGTCAGCCGCAACATTATCCTTTCAATGGTCATCTCTGGAGCCTTTGCTGGAATAGCAGGTGCAATGGAAGGACTTGGCACATTCCAATATGTATCTGTAAAAGGCGGATTTACCGGAGTCGGATTTGATGGTATCGCAGTAGCGCTTTTAGGCGGAAATACTGCTCTCGGCATTATCTTTGCCGCTGCTCTATTTGGCGGTTTAAAAGTAGGAGCGCTGAACATGCCTTCTATGGCTGGAGTGCCTTACGAGCTTGTTGAAATTGTCATCGCCCTTATCATTCTATTTGTAGCATCAAGTTATTTCATTCGCTGGATTTTACTTCGTTTCAAGAAAGAGGGGAAATAAGTGAGCTTACTTCATATGCTAGAACTCATCATCCCTACAGCTTTATTTGTCGCAGCTCCGCTTATTTTCACTGCACTTGGAGGCATGTTCAGTGAACGTTCTGGGGTCGTCAATATTGGACTTGAAGGATTAATGGTCATTGGAGCTTTCGTTGCCATCGTTTTTAACTTATCATTTGCTGATACACTTGGCAGTGCAACACCGTGGATTTCAATTTTAGCTGCTATGGCTGCTGGAGCATTGCTGTCTGTCCTGCATGCTGTTGCTTCTATTACGTTTCGCGCCGACCAGGTTGTAAGCGGAGTAGCAATAAACTTTTTGGCAATCGGTCTTTCGCTTTTCCTTGTCAAATTATTTTATGGAAAAGGCCAGACAGATCGAATTAGTGAAAGCTTTAATAAAATCGATATTCCGTTATTGAGCGATATCCCGGTTATTGGACCATTATTTTTCTCAAATGGCTATATTACAACGTACCTTGCAATTATTGTTGCATTTGCTGTTTGGTTTGTTATGTATAAAACACCATTTGGCCTTCGAATAAGATCAGTCGGAGAGCATCCAATGGCTGCTGATACAATGGGAATCAATGTTGTAAAAATGCGCTATATTGGAGTCATTCTGAGCGGTGCATTTGCAGGAGTCGGCGGAGCTGTTTATGCTACAATCATTGCACGTGATTTCAGCCATGCTACAATCAGCGGACAAGGATTCATGGCACTTGCTGCGTTAATCTTCGGTAAGTGGCATCCGCTGGGTGCAATGGCAGCTGCGATTTTCTTCGGTCTTGCTCAAGGATTAAGTGTAATAGGCGGACAGCTCCCGCTTCTGGAAGGTATTCCGACGATGTACTTGTTAATTACGCCATATGTATTAACAATATTAGCTTTAACTGGATTTATTGGACGTGCAGATGCTCCAAGGGCACTCGGCACACCGTATGAAAAAGGAAAACGCTGATTTTAATTTGCGGCCAATGCAGACTTTTAGTTAGTCTGCATTGGCCGCTTTTTTGTTGTATAGATAATAAAAGTTAATTAATCTGCTTCAAGTGCAGCGCATGTGATTTTGTTCTAAGAATTATTCTCTTCTTCGTCTATTTGGAGATTCAAGGTCAGCGCATAGTTTTGTTATTTTGGAGGCAAAATTTTAACATTGCAAGAAAATATGAAACATAGGTGAACAGCATGGGTGCAAAAAAAAGCAGCTTGATCTAATTGCATTGTCATCCGTACCATTAGTGATGTCATTAGGTAATTCAATGTTAATTCCTGTTTTGCTCTTAATTGAGAAACAAATAGGGATCTCTTCCTTTCAAGTGTCTCTCATTATTACCGTTTATTCTGTTGTCGCTATTTTGCTTATTCCTGTTACAGACTATCTATCTGACCGTTTCGGCAGAAAAATTGTGATGGTGCCATGCCTGCTGATTGCCGGTTCCGGCGGAGCGGTATCAGGATGGGCCTCATGGACAATGGAGAATCCTTTCATGATCATCTTGCTTGGACGTGTTCTGCAGGGAATTGGCTCAGCTGGTGCCGCTTCTGTCGTCATACCTCTAATCGGAGATATGTCTGAGAAAAATAAAGAAGTAAGTTCAGGTCTTGGTCTGATCGAGACAGCAAATACAGCAGGGAAAGTTCTGAGCCCGATCATCGGACCTATTCTTGCATCCTTTATTTGGTTTTTGCCATTTTGATTCATTCCTTTTTTCAGCTTCATCAGTGTAGCACTTGTCTTTTTTTTAGTGAAAATTCCGAAGCAAGAAAAAGAAAAGCAGTCATTTATAGAGTTTCTGGGCTGCGTTAAATCAATTTTTAAAGAAAAAGGCAGATGGCTGTATGCGATATTTGCCATTGGCTGTTTTATCATGTTTATCTTATTTGGAGTTTTGTTTTATCTTTCTGAAACTCCAGAAAAGCAATATGGCATTAAAGGCGTTTATAAAGCAGCTCAATGCGTTTTATTGGTGTTTGCTGCCGGACCGCCGGTTTATGCTTACATCATGTCGATTGGAGATCATCTTGTTAATAATGTTTCAGCTGGTGGCACCCTTTTAGCAGTATTCGTTGTCCTTTTTTTCATAAAGCCTACAAAGGAAGAGAAACCGGCTTAATGCGAATGGCGCAGTGAAAGTTTTGCGTCTTTTCATATTTGATTTTGCATAACATTTCCTTAATTATCCTAAAGTTGATATAATTACTAGAATGTATCCATACGCTAAAATATAAAACAGGAAAAAATAAAAACAATCTGTTTTCGCAAGGAGGGTCACCATGGAGTTTTTAAAAGAACAAATTGAAACAATCAATGGATTAACTTTACACACGGTGCAAACGAATAAATTTAAAACGAACTCACTCGTGTTTAAGATGCTCGCACCATTAAATGAGGAGGATGTCACATTCCGGGCACTTCTTCCCTACGTATTGCAGCGGGGCACTAAATCATTTCCAACGAGCACAGAATTAAGAAAGCATCTAGATGAACTTTACGGTGCAACATTATTTGTTGATTTATCGAAAAAAGGCGATCATCACATCATTTCCATCCGGATTGAGGTGGCAAATGAACGTTTTTTGTCTGATCAAACCCCATTGCTGGAAAAAGCACTGAAACTGCTCTCAGACATAATCCTTTCTCCGGTGATAAAAGATGAGTCCTTTCCGGACGAAATCATTAATCAGGAGAAAAGAACACTAAAACAGCGGATTCAAGCGGTTTATGATGATAAAATGAGATATTCAAATTTAAGACTTGTGCAAGAAATGTGCAAAGATGAACCGTATCGACTCCATGTAAACGGGGAGATTGATCATCTTGAACAAATTACGCCAGCAAGCTTATATGAATATTATAAAAAAGCTCTAAAAGAAGACAAAATGGATTTATATGTAGTTGGTGATGTGTCAGCTAATGAAGTGAGCGAATACACAAAGACGTTTTTCAGTTTTTCTGAAAATTCTCATCAAAGTGTGGAGCAATCGATCACTGAAAGGGAGATTAAACAGCCTAACGAAGTAATTGAAGATCAGGATGTAAAGCAAGGGAAACTTAACATAGGATATCGAACAAACTGCACATATGGAGACCCGGCTTATTACGCTCTTCAAGTGTTCAATGGTATTTTTGGCGGATTTTCTCATTCTAAGCTTTTCATAAACGTCCGTGAAAAAGAAAGCCTGGCATACTACGCAGCTTCAAGAATCGAAAGTCATAAAGGACTGCTGATGGTTATGTCAGGAATTGAATTTGCGAATTATGAACGCGCGGTTACGATTATCAAAGAACAGCTCGAAGCCATGAAAAATGGAGATTTTACTGATAAAGAAATCGAACAGACAAAAGCAGTCATCAAAAATCAATTACTGGAAACAATTGATACATCTTACGGGTCTGTTGAAGTCCTTTACCATAATGTTATCTCGAATGTGAATGAACCTTTCGATAAATACATGGAAGGCATAGAAAAGGTAACGAAAGATGAAATTATCGCTGCTGCCAAAAAAATTGAGCTTGATACGATCTATTTCTTAAAAGGAATGGAGGGTGAACAATGACAAAATCGATAAAGTTTGAACAGCTTCAAGAAGAACTCTTCTACGAAAAAATGGAAAATGGACTTGATGTTTACGTTCTTCCAAAAAAAGGATTCAATAAAACATATGCAACTTTTACAACGAAATATGGTTCTATCGACAACCAGTTTGTTCCGCTTGATGGAAACGAAATGATAGCTGTACCAGACGGGATTGCCCATTTTCTGGAGCATAAGCTATTTGAAAAAGAAGATGGGGATGTCTTTCAGGATTTCAGCAAACAAGGTGCTTCATCAAATGCATTTACTTCTTTTACACGAACTGCTTATTTATTTTCAAGCACTTCAAATGTTGAAAAGAACTTAGAAACGCTTGTTGATTTTGTGCAGGAGCCATATTTTTCAGAAAAATCCGTTGAAAAAGAAAAAGGTATTATCGGCCAGGAAATTAATATGTATGATGATAATCCTGACTGGAGGCTCTATTTTGGCTTAATTCAAAATATGTTCCAGAAGCATCCGGTCGGTATTGATATTGCTGGAACTGTTGATTCAATCTCCAAAATTACGAAGGATTTGCTTTACGAATGCTACCATACTTTTTACCATCCGAGCAATATGCTGCTATTCGTTGTGGGGCCAATCGATCCGGAGAAAATATTGACTCAGATCAGGGATAATCAGGCTAAAAAAGAGTTTAAACCTGAATCTGAGATTAAACGTGCTGAAATAAATGAACCGGATGCAGTAGCTAAACCACTCGAAAAATTGAAAATGAATGTTCAATCTTCAAAGTGTTTAGTCGGATTAAAGGCAAAGCAGGCTGACCGATCTGGAGAAGAACTGTTAAAACACGAACTGTCAATGAATCTTATCTTGGATATGCTATTTGGAAAAAGCTCTGAAAAATATACGGAGCTTTATGAAAATGGGCTGATTGATGATACATTCAGCTATGATTATACGGAAGAGAGCGGCTTTGGGTTTGCCATGATCGGAGGAGATACAGAACAGCCTGATCAGCTGGCTGAAGAGATTAAAAGTACTTTGCTTCAAGCAAAACGAGACGGCATACCTGCTAATCGATTAGAAAATGCCAAGAAAAAGAAAATCGGGTCCTTTTTACGGGCAATTAATTCTCCTGAATATATTGCGAACCAGTTTACACGCTATTCTTTTAACGAAATGAACTTATTTGATGTCGTCCCAACTCTTGAAAAATTGACAAATGACGATATCCATCATACGCTGAATGAAATGATAGATGAGAATTTATTTTCAGTCTGTCAAGTCGTACCGAAGTAAAGCATCCTTTTTAGGATGTTTTTTTATCGCTTGAATAAAGGAGATACACATGAAGAAAGTAGCATTGATTACGGGTGCAAGCGGAGGTATTGGCAAAGCAATCTCGAAGAAGCTTGCATCGGAAGGTTATATCTTATATCTGCATTATCATCAAAATGAAAAAAGCATCAATCAGCTTATCCATCAGCTTTCGGACAAGACAGAATGCATGATAGTGAATGCAGATTTATCTGTACAGGATGGTGTAAAAAAACTCATTAGTCAGCTTAATCACAAGGTTGACCTGCTGATTTTAAACAGCGGGAAGAGTTATTATGGGTTAATGACAGATATGAGCGAAGCAGAAGTGCAGCAAATGGTTCAGCTGCAAATCACAAGTCCCTATATGCTGGCTAAAGAAATCATCCCTTCAATGGTAAATAAAAGAGATGGAAATATTATCGTAATTTCTTCCATTTGGGGGATTGTCGGAGCTTCTTGTGAAGTCCTTTACAGTATGGTTAAAGGCGGGCAAAATTCTTTTGTAAAGGCACTGGCGAAAGAAGTAGCCCCTTCTGGCATAAGAGTCAATGCGATAGCTCCGGGAGCTGTGGAAACAGATATGCTTCATTCTTTTACAAATGAAGAGCTAATAAATCTTGCTGAAGAAATTCCTTTAGGACGAATTGGACAGCCTGATGAGATTGCTGATGCAGCTGTTTTCCTGTCATCAAAAAAAGCTGGCTACATTACTGGTCAGGTGCTTTCAATCAACGGGGGATGGCATGCTTAATTTTTTTCGGAAAACTGCCGTATAAAACAGAACATGCAAGACAAACTAACATTGTATTCCACATAATTAGGAGGGGTTATAATGTCTGTTTTAGATAACTGGGATCAATGGAAAAACTTCCTTGGCGATCGCATGCACCACGCTGAAGGAGATGGAATGAAAACAGAAGCTGTGAATGACTTAGCTTATGAAATCGGCGATTACTTAGCAAAACAGGTTGATCCAAAAAATGAACAGGAAAAAGTACTTGCAGATCTTTGGAGTGTAGCTTCTAAAGAAGAGCAGCATGCAATCGCAAACATGATGGTTAAGCTTGTGCAAAACAACGGCACAAGATAAGAGGGGACGCAGGTCCTCTCTTTTTTCTATTCATTTTTTATTAATGAGGATTTTGAGCCTCTTCCTCTCGTTCATCTCCTCGGTTAAAATGTTTCATCAGAAAAAGCAAAACTGTCTTTTTCTGTCGGATCCTTTTCTGCCATGCCTGAGCTAAACAGGCGGTTCCACATTTCGTATTGTCCAGCTCCACCGCCTAACCCCTCGGTCAGAACGGCTCCGCCAGTAAAGTCAAAACCGGACTTTTCTGTCGGATCCTTTTCTGCCATGCCTGAGCTAAACGTGTGATTCCACATTTCATAGGACCGCATACCTTGTTTTAGGATGTCAAGGAATTGTTCTTTCTTCTTTCATGAAAATGCTTTATGATAAGGGTATAGGTGTAATAGACCTGGTTATTGAAGGGGGTCCTTTTTTGGAGATGCACGAATGGTACTTCGAATACGAAATTCAAAAAAACCGTCCTGGTTTGCTTGGGGATATTTCTTCGCTGCTCGGGATGCTTTCTATAAATATTGTGACGATAAATGGTGTTGATGACAGCCGCAGAGGGCTGCTGCTGAAATGCCAAAACAATGAACAAATTCAAAGACTAGAATCAATCCTGAACACTATGGATCATATAAAAGTAACGAAATTACGAAAGCCTAAATTAAGAGATACTCTGGCGGTTCGCCACGGGAGATACATACAGCGTGATGCAGATGATAAAAAAACATTCAGATTTGTAAGAGATGAGCTTGGGCTTCTTGTTGATTTTCTTGCTGAATTATATAAACAGGAAGGTCATAAACTCATTGGAATCCGAGGCATGCCGCGGGTCGGCAAAACCGAATCAATTGTCGCTTCAAGTGTATGTGCCAACAAGAGGTGGCTTTTTGTTTCATCTACGTTATTAAAGCAGACGATACGAAGTCAGCTGATTGCAGATGAGTACAGTGTGGATAATGTATTTATTATCGATGGCATTGTATCTACAAGAAGAGGTTCGGAAAAGCATTTGCAGCTTGTGAGAGAGATCATGAGGCTCTCTGCGACAAAAGTTGTTGAGCATCCAGATATGTTTGTGCAAAATACAGAGTATACACTCGATGATTTTGACTATATAATTGAACTTCGAAACGATCCGGATGAAAAGATCACATATGAGGAAGCATCTGGAACACAGATGTTTGACGAATCAGGTTTTTCCGGATTTGATTTTTAGATATGGAAGGTGTTATGGTTGAGTGAACTAGGGAATCGACTAAAACAAGCGCGGGAAGAGCGAAGCATAAGTCTTGACGATCTCCAGGCAATGACAAAAATTCAAAAGAGATATTTAATTGGCATTGAAGAAGGCAATTACAGCATTATGCCCGGCAATTTCTATGTGCGTGCGTTCATAAAGCAGTATGCTGAAGCGGTAAGGCTGGATCCAGATCGTATTTTTGACGAGTTCAAGAACGAAATACCGGTCGTGCATACCGAAGAAGCTCCAGAGCTTTCAAGGGTAAAAACGCATAAAGAACTTCCTAAGTCTGCTTCAAAGGCTTTGGAGATTTTGCCGAGAATTTTAATCATTGTATTGCTTTTGCTGGTGGCTGTCGTCATTTGGATTTTTGTGCAAAAGGACAAGCCAAACGGAGCTGAAGAGAATTCCAGCCGGGGTCAGCAAATTTCCAGCGGGGAAAATGAGTATGATTCAATTGAGAATGATGAGAAAGCATCTGATGGCACAAAAGAACAGGAAGAAAAACAACAAGCTGATGATACTGGCAAGACAGATGACAAGGCAGCAGAAGAAAAACCTGCTGAATCTGTTCAAGAATTGACGTTTAAAGAAAAAACGGCCAGAAAAGCTGTGTATGAATTGAAAAAAGCGGATAAATTCCAGCTCGAAGTTACCTCTAAGGGAGAAACCTGGATTGAAATCCGAAATGCCGAAGGAAAAAAATTCTACAGCGGCATGCTTCAGAAGGATCAGACTGAAGCCCATGATTTTACAAATGAAACAGAAGCATTTATTGTGATTGGAAATGCTTCTGCTGCAGAGGTTAAAGTAAATGGACAGCCTGTAGAATATCAAATTGATCCTAAAAAAACAGTAAGACAAGATATGCAGATTGTATATACTAAGGAGTAAAGTCATCTTCAAGATGGCTTTTTCTTTCTTTTATATTTTCTGATACATACTTTTACATTTCTGGAGGAAAAAAAGATGAATTTACCTAATCGCATCACCGTCTCAAGAATCCTTTTAATCCCAGTTTTTATGGTGATAATGCTCGCTCCGTTTGATTGGGGCATCGTGACTATAGCTGACTCTTCCATTCCAGTCACCCATTTAGCAGGAGCACTATTATTCATAATAGCCTCTACTACGGATTGGATTGACGGGTATTACGCAAGGAAGCTGAATATGGTCACAAATTTGGGAAAATTTTTAGATCCGCTTGCAGATAAGCTTCTTGTTTCTGCTGCACTGATTATTTTAGTGGAGCTTGGGCAAGCGCCAGCTTGGATCGTGATTATTATTATCAGCCGTGAATTCGCTGTGACAGGACTGCGTCTTGTTCTTGCAGGTGAAGGTGAAGTGGTTGCGGCAAACATGCTCGGAAAAATTAAGACATGGGCTCAGATTATTGCGATCTCCGCCTTGCTGCTGCATAACATTCCATTTACTTTTATTTCATTTCCGTTTGCAACAATTTCTTTATGGGTAGCACTATTCTTTACTGTTTATTCAGGGTGGGACTATTTTGCAAAGAACAAAGCAGCATTATTAAATTCAAAGTAATTCTTCATTATCAGGGGGAGTAAAAGTGGAGACTAAAACTGAAATCATTGCAGTCGGTTCAGAATTGCTTTTGGGACAAATTGTGAATTCAAATGCACAGTTTTTATCCCAGCAGCTTGCCGAAAATGGGCTTAATGTTTATTATCACACTGTTGTCGGCGATAACCCAGCCAGGCTTGAGCAGGCAGTGAATATTGCAAAACAGCGTTCAAATATTATTATTTTTACAGGCGGTCTTGGCCCAACGAAGGATGATTTAACGAAAGAAACGATTGCAAATATACTGGGCAGAAAACTTGTGACTGATCAAGAGGCATTATCAAGCATTGAAGATTACTTTGTCAGAGTGAAAAGAAGCATGTCTGAAAATAACAAAAAACAAGCTCTTGTCCTTGAAGGATCCCATATATTGAAGAATGAGCACGGGATGGCACCGGGAATGGCAATAGAAGCTGATCAGAGCATCTATATGCTTCTCCCTGGCCCGCCAAGCGAGATGAAGCCAATGTTTCTGAACTTTGGCCTGCCTTATTTTAGAGAGAAGCTTGGTCAGAATGAAAAAATCATTTCAAGAGTTTTACGTTATTTTGGTATAGGCGAATCGCAGCTTGAGACGGATATTCAGGATTTGATTGATGCCCAAACCAACCCCACAATTGCTCCGCTCGCAGGTGATGGGGAAGTGACGCTGAGATTAACGGCACGCCACCAAAATGAAGCTGAAGCAGTCCGTCTGATTAATGAGATGGAGAAAACGATAAACAGCAGGGCTGGCACTTATTTTTACGGGTACGACCAGACTACGCTTGCTGATGAATTGCTCAGACATCTCAGACAAAGGGACATGACTATATCAGCTGCGGAAAGTTTGACTGGAGGCCTTTTTTCAGATCACCTAACAGCCGTTAAAGGTACATCTGATGTTTTTAAAGGGACAATTGTCTGCTACACAAACGAAGTAAAGCAATCCATCTTAAAGGTTTCTAAAGAGACACTTGAAAACCACGGAGCTGTAAGTGAGCAATGTGCAAGAGAAATGGCAGAACAGATTAGAAAAATGACAAACAGTGATATCGGCATCAGCTTTACCGGCATTGCAGGTGAAGATCCTGTGGAAGGAAAAGAGCCGGGTACGGTGTACATTGGCTTATCTTTTGCAAATCAGCCAGCCAAGTCTGTACTTCTTCATCTTGCGGGACACCGGAACAGCATAAGAAAACGCACTGTAAAATATGGATGTTACTTGCTCATAAAAGCTTTAATGGAAAATACAGCAAAATAAGCTGTATTTTTCTTTTTAAGAAAAGGCTCTTTTCGTAAAGTTTGTTGCTTTTAGAAAAAATGATTAAAAACTTTAGTGGATTGAGCGGAAAGCACTTGACTCCTGCGGGAAATAGAGGGGAATGGGAGACCACACAGGCATAGCCGAGGAGGCTCCCATCCCTCCCCAGGGAAAGTATGTGCCTGCAGCGGAAATCTACGGGTGAACTTTATAACCAAAAACAACATTCATTGCGAAAACAGCCTAAGAAAATCAATAATCATATTTTAGCAGAGTAAAAGATGTTCAAAATCTCTTTTTCTATTAGAGAAAATCATATTTTCAAGCTATTTCCTAACGTAAAAAAACCGAATAAATGTTCGTTTTTTACTTGTCAAACGTTAAAATAAAAGGTATATTATTAATAGGTTGATAACTAAAGGAGGAAACTCAGTGAGTGATCGTCAAGCTGCCTTAGAAATGGCACTGAAACAAATAGAAAAGCAATTTGGTAAAGGTTCAATTATGAAGCTCGGTGAACAGACTGACCGGAAGATCTCTACATCTCCAAGCGGTTCGCTGGCACTTGATACAGCACTTGGTGTTGGCGGATATCCGCGTGGAAGAATTATAGAAATCTATGGACCTGAAAGTTCAGGTAAAACAACTGTTGCTCTTCATGCCATTGCAGAAGTTCAGCAGCAGGGCGGACAAGCAGCATTTATTGATGCTGAACATGCACTTGATCCTGTTTATGCACAAAAATTAGGTGTTAACATAGATGAGCTGCTGCTTTCTCAGCCTGATACAGGAGAGCAGGCGCTAGAAATTGCAGAAGCTCTTGTTCGAAGCGGAGCAGTTGATATTTTGGTCATTGACTCTGTTGCAGCTTTAGTTCCAAAAGCTGAAATTGAGGGTGAAATGGGAGATGCTCATGTTGGTTTGCAAGCGCGTCTTATGTCCCAGGCATTGCGTAAACTTTCCGGAGCAATCAGCAAATCAAAAACAATTGCCATCTTCATTAACCAAATCCGTGAAAAAGTCGGAGTCATGTTCGGTAATCCTGAAACAACTCCAGGCGGACGCGCATTGAAGTTCTATTCCTCTGTACGTTTAGAAGTTCGCCGTGCTGAAACATTGAAACAGGGAAATGAAATGGTCGGAAATAAAACAAAGATCAAAGTCGTTAAAAACAAGGTAGCTCCGCCGTTCCGTGTTGCTGAGGTTGATATTATGTACGGAGAAGGAATTTCAAAAGAAGGCGAAATCGTTGATCTTGGAACTGAAATTGATATCGTTCAAAAGAGCGGGTCATGGTATTCTTATAACGAAGAACGCCTAGGTCAAGGAAGAGAAAATGCGAAAATTTTCTTAAAAGAAAATCCAAGCATCCGTCTTGAAATACAAGAGAAAATCCGCAGCCACTATGGCTTGGATGCGGACGTTACAGTTCCTGAAGGTCAAGAAGAACTGGATCTGTTAGAAGATTAAAAAGAGGCGATATTCGCCTCTTTTTTGTACGCAATCATATGGTTATATTATCAATGTCTATTAAGCAATCCTGACATTTCCTGTTTAAGAAATGAAAGTCAATACCTGAAAATTCTCAATTGCTCTAAAAACGCCAGAATGGCAGGCTTGACAAGAAAATTTCACACATTTACAATTAGGGTGTATTATTATTTTGTTAGAACTTTTAGCGAGGCACTATGAAAGCAAATGTTGACAGCTGCAAACGGATAGTTGCAGAGTCTCCATGAAACCCTTAAGCTTTGTGCTGTATGTTGAAGAACTTTGTACAATATACATGCCGACACTTAAATCTAGCAAGAAACAAGTTCATAGCAAGAGGAGGTGAAATGATGGATCCCATTACAATGATCATCTCCATTTTGCTTGGCCTAATCGTCGGTGCAGTTGTTGGCTATTTTGTTCGTAAATCCTTTGCAGAAGCGAAAATTGCCGGTGCGAAAGGAACAGCTGAGCAGATTCTTGAAGAAGCGAGGCGTGATGCTGAAGCAACGAAGAAAGAAGCGTTGCTGGAAGCTAAGGACGATATTCACAAGCTTCGAACAGAAGCAGAGCAAGAAATTCGTGAACGGCGAAATGAGCTGCAAAAACAAGAAAATCGCTTATTACAAAAAGAAGAGAATCTTGATCGTAAGAATGAATCTTTAGACAAGCGTGAGAACATGCTTGAGAAAAAGGAAGATTCTCTAAATGAAAGACAACAGCATATTGAAGAGATGGAAAGCAAAGTGGACGAGATGGTGCGCAAACAGCAAGCAGAGCTTGAACGTATTTCCAGCTTGACTCGTGAAGAGGCTAAGCAGATCATTCTCGAAAAAGTTGAAAATGAACTTTCACATGATATCGCGGTAACAGTTAAAGAAAGCGAAAACCGTGCGAAAGAAGAATCGGATAAAAGAGCGAAAGAAATTCTTTCCCTTGCCATCCAGCGTTGTGCAGCTGATCATGTAGCTGAAACAACCGTATCTGTCGTTAACCTGCCTAACGATGAGATGAAAGGCCGAATTATCGGACGTGAAGGACGTAACATACGTACACTTGAAACGCTTACTGGGATAGATCTGATTATTGATGATACGCCAGAGGCTGTTATCCTATCTGGTTTTGATCCAATTCGCAGGGAAACCGCCAGAATTGCACTGGACAAGCTTGTTCAAGATGGACGCATCCATCCGGCACGTATTGAAGAAATGGTTGATAAATCTCGCCGCGAGGTTGATGAGTACATTCGTGAAGTTGGTGAGCAGACAACATTTGAAGTTGGTGTTCACGGGCTCCATCCAGATTTAATCAAGATCATGGGCCGGTTGAAGTTCAGAACGAGCTACGGTCAAAATGTTCTAAAGCATTCCATGGAAGTGGCCTATCTATCAGGGCTCATGGCTGCAGAACTGGGTGAAGATGTTACACTTGCCAAACGGGCAGGCTTATTGCACGATATTGGAAAAGCGATTGACCATGAAGTAGAAGGAAGTCATGTTGAAATCGGAGTGGAACTTGCTACTAAGTACAAGGAACATCCAGTGGTCATCAACAGTATTGCTTCCCATCATGGCGATCAAGAGCCAACTTCAATCATTGCGGTTCTGGTTGCTGCAGCAGACGCGTTGTCAGCAGCTCGTCCAGGTGCAAGAAGTGAAACGCTCGAAAACTATATTCGACGTTTAGAGAAGCTAGAAGAGATTTCAGAGTCATACGAAGGTGTCGAAAAATCGTTTGCCATTCAGGCGGGTCGTGAAGTCCGTATCATGGTTAAACCAGATACAATTGACGATCTTCAGGCACACCGATTAGCACGTGATATCCGTAAGCGCATTGAAGAAGAATTGGATTATCCTGGTCATATTAAAGTAACAGTTATCCGTGAAACGAGAGCTGTTGAATATGCGAAATAAAGCGGTGCACTCTGCATCGCTTTATTTTTTTTGCAAACTATGCAAAACTTAAAGCTATGCACACACCATTTCTGAGAGAAGGTTTTATGAAAAATGAAATTATTATTTGTAGGGGATGTAGTTGGATCTCCAGGCAGAGATATGATAAAAGAATATTTGCCAAAGCTTAAGAGAAAATACAGACCTGCACTTACCATCGTAAACGGTGAAAATGCAGCGCATGGCAAAGGGATAACAGAGAAAATCTATCATGAATTGAACCAGGCAGGCGCTCAGGTTGTTACGATGGGAAACCACACATGGGATAAACGTGAAATTTTCGAATTTATTGATGCTTATCCAAATTTAATTCGTCCTGCGAATTTTCCTGAAGGTACGCCTGGCAATGGAATTGCGTATGTTACTTGCGATGGCAAAGAAATTGCAGTCATTAATTTGCAGGGACGAACATTCCTTGCGCCAATTGACTGTCCTTTTAAAAAGGCGGATGAATTAATAGCAGAAGCAAAGAAGAGAACATCGATCATCTTTGTTGATTTTCACGCAGAAGCAACGAGCGAGAAGCAGGCAATGGGATGGTATTTGGATGGTAAAGTGACAGCTGTAGTTGGAACCCACACTCACGTACAGACTGCAGATGAGCGTATTCTTGATCAAGGTACAGCCTTTATTACTGATGTAGGGATGACAGGGCCGTATGATGGCATATTAGGCGTGGAAAGAGACGCAGTGATCAAACGGTTTCTAACAAGCCTTCCCGTTCGCTTTGAGGTAACAGAAGGCAAAACACAGCTCTCTGCTGTTGTCATTGATGTACACGATAAATCGGGAAAAGCCAAGAAAATTGAACGGGTTTTAATCAATGATGATCATATGTTTTTTGAATAGTATATATATTTCAAAATTTTCGAAAAAATGAAGAAACAAGCAGGAATACTAGTTCCCTCTAGTGAATATAGTATCAATGGAATGACTGTGAAAGAGGTTCAGAAGGTTTCAAAAGGGGATGGGCCATCTGAACAGACCTAATAAAGCATGTTCCAATGAACATTCACAATCCATTGAACAATAAGGGGGATACTAGAAATGGAAATATTAAAAGTTTCAGCAAAATCCAATCCTAATTCTGTAGCCGGAGCATTAGCAGGTGTCCTACGTGAAAGAGGTGCAGCGGAAATCCAGGCAATTGGAGCCGGAGCACTGAACCAGGCTGTAAAAGCTGTTGCGATAGCCAGAGGATTTGTGGCGCCAAGCGGAGTAGACTTAATCTGCATTCCTGCCTTTACTGATATTCTTATCGACGGAGAAGAACGAACGGCTATTAAATTAATTATTGAGCCACGTTAAATAGACGAATATTCAACCTGTTTGCTGTCCGAGCAAACAGGTTTGTTTTATATTCTGCAACTCGTGCAGTGCATGAGAATTATTGGAAAGAATGATCCGTATGCTGGCGATTGTCCTTGCGCTTTTCAAATTCGATGGGGGTAATAAGAAATGCGCATATTTGATGCTCATTGTGATTTGCTGTATCAGCTATGGAGAAACACTGAGGTCAGTGAATGGAATAATCATTCGCTGCATGTCACCATCGAAAAATTGTTTCAATTTGGTGCGAAGGTACAGTGTTTCGCTATATTTGTTCCAGTAGAAGCAACAAATAAATTAGAAGCTGCTTTAGCACAGGCAGCCATATTTTTTGAATGTATCGTAAACCGCTATGAAAAAATTAAGCATATTCGTACAAAGCAAGATATTCTGACGTTAAAAAATGATGAAATAGGAGCCATCCTAACGCTAGAGGGCTGTGAAGCGATTGGGCACGATCTAAGCCTGCTTACCATTTTTCATCAGTTCGGAGTCAGAGGCGCTGGCTTGACTTGGAATTTTGCGAATTTACTTGCTGATGGCGCGTTAGAGATTAGAGACTCTGGCTTATCATTGAAAGGAAAACAAATGATTAAGAAAATGAATGATTTTCAAATGTGGACAGACGTATCCCATCTTTCTGAAAGAAGCTTTTGGGATGTCATTCAGTTAGCAAACCACCCAATTGCGAGTCATTCAAATTCGTATACCCTTTGTCCGCATCCAAGAAATCTGAGAGATGATCAAATTCGTGCCCTAGTTCAAAAAAAGGGAATAATCGGGATAACCTTTGTTCCTCAATTTATATCTACCGAGAAGCCTGCAGTGATGAAGAATGTTTTAAATCATGTGGATTATATATGCGGATTGGCAGGAAGTGACGCTGTCGGCTTTGGATCTGATTTTGACGGAATTGAAGAAACGGTAGAAGGGCTTGAAGGGTATGAACAATACTCTTACTTAATAAACACTCTTTTAAAACACTATTCAGAAAGTCAAGTCCGCAAATTGATATACTCAAATTTCGTAAATTCTGTACCTTTTTAAATGAGTTAATCTAAAATTTAAAAAAATTAAAAAAATAACAGCGAAGAACGTGATTATTTCCTTGAAAAGCTTGTTTTTTTTTTGTGAAAGTTCTACAATTGTAAACGTTTAGTACATAATTCTAACAATTTAATCCGTGTGAACGTGTCCTTTTTTGGGCGAAAAATATATGAGTGTTTTTAAGAAGGGGTGTAAGGCACATGATCAGTCAACTTTCATGGAAAGTTGGGGGACAGCAAGGTGAAGGTATTGAAAGTACAGGAGAAGTGTTTTCAATTGCGTTAAACAGAATGGGCTATTATCTATATGGATATCGTCATTTTTCTTCACGAATCAAAGGCGGTCATACTAATAATAAGATAAGGGTCAGTACGACACAAGTCCGTGCGATTTCAGATGATCTTGATATTTTAATAGCTTTTGATCAGGAAACAATAGATGTAAATGTCTATGAACTTCGTAAAGAAGGTCTTGTTATTGCTGATTCCAAGTTCAATCCAGTTATCCCAGATGACTGTAATGCTACATTATTTTCAGTTCCTTTTACTGAAATTGCGACTGAGCTTGGTACATCTTTAATGAAAAACATGGTTGCCATCGGTGCAACCAGCGCTGTACTCGATCTCGGCATTTCACAATTTCAAAATGTCGTACAGGAAATTTACGGCCGAAAAGGGCAGCAAATCGTTGAAAAGAATTTAGAAGCCATTAATAAAGGCTCACAATATATGAAACATGAATTGAATTTTTCACGTGACGATATGTTCCTTGAAAAAGCAGACGGGCAAAAACGAATGTTTATGATTGGGAACGATGCGATTGCTTTAGGGGCAGTCGCAGGCGGAGCTAGATTTATGGCTGCCTATCCAATAACGCCGGCATCTGAAATTATGGAATATCTCATTAAAAAGCTCCCTGATTTTGGCGGAACAGTCATTCAAACTGAAGATGAAATTGCTGCATGTACGATGGCCATTGGTGCAAACTATGCCGGTACCCGCACATTGACAGCTTCTGCAGGACCTGGTTTGTCCCTTATGATGGAAGCGATTGGCCTTTCTGGAATTACAGAGCAGCCTCTTGTAATCATTGATACACAGCGCGGCGGTCCAAGTACAGGACTGCCAACGAAACAGGAGCAATCTGACTTGATGGCAATGATTTACGGAACTCATGGAGAGATTCCAAAGATCGTGATGGCACCGAGCACTGTTCAGGAGGCATTTTACGATACAATTGAAGCTTTCAATCTGGCCGAAGAATATCAATGTCCTGTTATTTTGCTGACAGATCTTCAGCTTTCTTTAGGCAAGCAAACTGTAGAGCCTCTTGAATACGGCAAAATCAAAATTCGCAGAGGAAAGCTTGTACAGGGCGAAGAGCTTCCTGAAATTGATAATAAAGGATACTTTAAGCGATTTGAAGTAACAGAAGATGGCGTTTCACCGCGTGTGGTGCCAGGAATGAAGAATGGCATTCATCATGTAACTGGTGTTGAGCATGACGAAACAGGGAAACCGTCAGAGGTAGCTGTGAACCGCAAAGCGCAAATGGACAAACGTCTTCGGAAGCTTTCGGATATTAGGTTTGACACACCGGTATATCAAAATCTTACTCACGCTGAGCCAGATGTTTTGTTTGTGGGCTTTAATTCCACTAGAGGCACAATTGAAGAAGCCATGATCCGCCTGGAAAATGACGGAGTAAAAGTAAATCATGCTCACGTTCGTTTGCTGCATCCTTTCCCGGCAAAGGAAATGCTGCCGCTTGTAAAGGCAGCTAAAAAAGTTGTTGTCGTCGAGAATAATGCGACTGGACAGCTAGCAAGTCTTATAAAAATGAATGTTGGTCATGCAGAGAAAATTTCCAGTATACTTAAGTATGATGGAAATCCCCTCTTGCCGCATGAAGTTCATTCAAAATGCAAGGAGTTGTTCTAAATGGCTACGTTTAAAGAGTTTAGAAACAATGTAAAACCTAACTGGTGTCCTGGCTGCGGTGATTTTTCCGTTCAGGCTGCGATTCAGCGGGCTGCTGCAAATGCAGGCCTTGAACCAGATCAGCTGGCTGTTGTATCTGGAATCGGCTGTTCCGGACGGATTTCAGGATACATTAATGCGTACGGATTTCATGGCATTCATGGCCGTTCTCTTCCAATTGCCCAAGGGGTTAAAATGGCAAATAAAGACTTAACTGTTATTGCTTCAGGGGGTGATGGCGATGGATTTGCGATTGGAATGGGCCATACCATACATGCCATCAGAAGAAATATTGATGTCACTTATATCGTGATGGACAATCAGATTTACGGTTTAACGAAAGGCCAAACCTCCCCGCGCAGTGATGTCGGATTTAAAACAAAGAGCACGCCTAAAGGTTCGATTGAATCATCATTATCTGTGATGGAAATGGCCCTTACAGCTGGCGCAACGTTTGTAGCTCAAAGCTTTTCAACTGATTTAAAAGACTTGACTTCCATTATCGAAGCAGGTATCAATCATAAAGGGTTCTCATTAATCAATGTTTTCAGTCCTTGTGTAACCTATAATAAAATCAACACATATGACTGGTTTAAAGAAAATCTTACAAAGCTTAGTGACATTGAAGGCTATGATCCATCTAACCGTATGATTGCAATGCAGACACTGATGGAGAGAAACGGACTTGTAACAGGCTTGATCTATCAAAATAAAAATCAGCCATCTTATCAGGAGCTTGTTCATAATTATAGTGAAACACCACTTTCCCAGGCAGATCTTCAAATCAGTGAAGAGAAATTTAATGAATTACTTTCAGAATTTATGTAACAAACGAAAACGTCTATCCGTTTGATAGGCGTTTTTTTACTTTTCATAAAAAAAAAACGAGTTTTTACCTCATGTGTTCATCTGTCTTTTTGAGATGGACATCCCGCTTTACACCATTATTTTTGGATGATAGAATTTCATATGTAATCATAAAAAATGATGGTTCTTGGAGCAAGGGAGTGTTCGTTGTGAATGGAAAAATGAAAGCGATCGTTAAGCATCACAGAGGTTTTGGTGCTCAGCTGCAAATGGTAGACATCCCTCAAATAAAAGAAAATGAAGTATTGATAAAAGTAAAAGCTACTTCAATCTGCGGCACGGATGTTCATATATATACATGGGATGCATGGTCGGAAAGCAGAGTAAATCCGCCATATGTTTTTGGACACGAATTTTCGGGAGAAGTTGTTGAAATTGGAAGTAAAGTAACAAATGTTGAATTAGGAGATTTTGTTTCTGCTGAAACACATTTGGTTTGCTACGCATGTCCGCAATGTTTAACAGGCCAGTATCATATTTGTAAAAATACGAAAATTATCGGTGTTGATACAAATGGCTGTTTTGCGGAATATGTAGCTTTACCTGCAGTGAATCTTTGGAAAAATCCAAAAGAAATGCCGTTTGATGTAGCATCTATCCAAGAACCGATGGGTAATGCAGTGCACACGGTATTAGCAGGAGATGTTGCCGGTAAAAGTGTGGCAGTGATCGGCTGCGGTCCGATTGGGATTATGGCTGTCGGCGTTGCAAAAGCAGCAGGTGCTTCTCAAGTCATTGCGCTTGATTTAAACGATTACCGTTTAAATTTGGCGAAGGAAATGGGAGCAACTACTGTCATTAATTCGAAAAATGAAGATCCATTAGCGAAAATCAATGAATTAACAGATGGCAACTTCGTTGATGTCGTCTGCGAAATGTCAGGTCATCCAATCGCAATGGATCAAGGCTTTAAAATGGTGACAAATGGCGGGCGTGTTTCTATACTGAGCCTTCCTGTCCGTCCGGTTGAAATCGATATTACGAATGATATTGTATTTAAAGGAATTACAGTACAAGGAATTACAGGCAGAAAAATGTATGAAACATGGCAGCAGGTTTCACGATTACTAAAATCTGGACAGGTCGATGTAACCCCATTAATTACGCATCATTTCTCCTTAGAAGATTTTGAAAAAGGCTTCGATTTAATGATTGAAGGAAAATGTGGTAAAGTCGTTTTACACCCATAAAAGAATGAATTTGGAGGGGCTATTATGAAAGGTTTCGAATACTTGCAGGCAGAACTGGACGAAATGAAACAGCAAGGAACATTTCGAACACTGATTCCGCTTGAATCTGACCAGGCTTCAAAAGTTGTTATCGATGGAAAAGAATTAATCCAGTTATCATCAAACAACTACTTAGGCTTAACTACACATTCTCGACTAGTAGAAGCATCAATTAAAGCTGCAGAAAAATTTGGAGCGGGAACAGGTTCTGTACGAACGATTGCAGGCACTTTTACCATGCATGAAGAGCTGGAAACAAAGCTTGCTGAATTTAAGCATACAGAAGCAGCCCTTGTTTTCCAATCAGGATTTACGACAAATCAGGGTGTCCTTTCTTCCATTTTAACAAAAGAAGATGTCGTCATCTCTGACTCTCTGAATCATGCCTCAATCATCGATGGCATCCGTCTGACAAAGGCTGCACGCAAAGTGTATAACCATGTGGATATGGAAGATTTAGAAAGAGCATTAAAAGAATCTGCTGATTACCGAGTTCGTTTAGTTGTAACAGACGGCGTCTTCTCAATGGATGGAAATATTGCTCCGCTTCCTGAAATTGTTGAACTTGCAGAAAAATACGATGCACTTGTGATGGTAGATGATGCACACGCTTCAGGAGTTCTTGGACAAAACGGACGCGGGACGGTAAACCATTTTGGACTTGATGGTCGTGTGCATATCCAGGTTGGAACTTTGAGCAAAGCGGTTGGAGTTTTAGGCGGTTACGTGGCCAGTACCCGGACTCTTATTGATTACCTTATCCAAAAAGGACGTCCATTTCTGTTCAGTACGTCTCATCCTCCAGCAGTTACAGCTGCATGTATCGAAGCGATCAACGTGCTGATTGAAGAGCCTGAACTGATTGAAAAGCTTTGGGAAAATGCGAAATTCTTCAAAAAGGGACTTGAGGACTTAGGATTTGATACAGGAAAAAGCGAAACTCCTGTAACACCAGTTATTGTCGGTGACGAAGCATTATCTCATCGATTCTCAGATAAATTGAGAGAATATGGTGTATTTGCACAAGGCATTGCATTCCCGACAGTTGCAAAAGGTCATGCAAGAGTCAGAACAATTGTAACGGCTGAGCATTCGAAAGAAGAATTGCAAACCGCTTTAGATATTTTTGAAAAAGCGGCAAAGGAATTAAATATTTTAAAATAAGCTTTTTATTAAAAAGAGGGAGTTCCTCTCTTTTTTTATCTCTAGGAGTTTAGTTGCGCTGAATATAGGTTAACCAGTTGGCTCTGCTTATCTTATTCATTTGTTTATTTCCTAGGATTGTTTTACTATAGATATATGTCCTTTCTTGAAATGTATATTGTTTTGTTCATTAGGAATATATATACTATAAAATTGGTATACTCTCACTCCGAGAGTCAGGTTAGAAGGGTTTGAAAGGAGACTGTTTTACATGAATGAAAAGCAGCGTTTGGAATATACGCAAGTAACACCAGCGGACAAAAAATCCGAAAAGGATTACAGCAAGTATTTTCAGGCCGTATACATGCCTCCTTCCTTAAAGGATGCAAAAAAGCGCGGCAAAGAGGAAGTCAAATACCAAAATGATTTCAAAATTTCAGAAGAGTTCAGAGGTTTGGGAAATGGGAAGAAATTTCTCATTCGCACTTATGGATGTCAAATGAATGAACATGACACTGAAGTTATGGCAGGAATCTTTATTGCACTTGGCTATGAGGCAACAAATACTACTGAAGATGCAGATGTTATTCTTCTGAATACGTGTGCGATCCGTGAAAACGCCGAAAACAAAGTTTTTGGAGAAATTGGTCACCTAAAATCTCTTAAAAGAGAGAAACCAGGTCTTCTGATTGGTGTTTGCGGATGTATGTCACAAGAAGAATCTGTTGTAACAAGAATTATGAAAAAGCATCAGCACGTCGATATGATCTTTGGAACACATAACATTCACCGCTTGCCTAACATTTTAAAAGACGCATATATGTCGAAGGAAATGGTTATTGAAGTTTGGTCCAAAGAAGGAGACGTCATTGAAAACCTTCCAAGAGAACGAAAAGGAAATGTCAAAGCATGGGTGAACATCATGTTTGGCTGTGATAAGTTCTGTACGTACTGCATCGTTCCTTACACTCGCGGAAAAGAAAGAAGCAGACGCCCTGAGGAGATTATTCAGGAAGTCCGTCAATTAGCTGCGAGCGGATATAAAGAAATTACACTTCTCGGTCAAAATGTAAATGCATATGGAAAAGATTTTGAAGACATTTCATACGGCCTCGGAGATTTAATGGATGAAATCCGTAAAATCAATGTTCCACGCGTCCGTTTTACAACAAGTCATCCGCGTGATTTTGACGATCATCTGATCGAGGTGCTGGCTAAAGGCGGAAACTTGCTTGATCATATCCATTTGCCGGTTCAGTCAGGCAGCTCTGAGATCCTAAAGCTGATGGCGAGAAAATACGATCGCGAGAAATATATGACGTTAGTCAAAAAAATTAAGGAAGCGATTCCAACAGCTTCATTGACAACTGATATTATTGTCGGTTTTCCAAATGAAACAGATGAGCAATTTGAAGAAACGCTTTCCATGTATCGTGAAGTAGAATTTGACAGTGCATACACATTCATATACTCTCCGCGTGAAGGCACACCTGCAGCAAAAATGCAGGATAACGTTCCAATGGAAGTAAAGAAAGCACGTCTTCAAAAACTGAATGATCTTGTAAAAGAAATTTCAGCTAAGAAAATGATGGAGTATGAAGGTCAGGTTGTCGAGGTTCTAGTAGAAGGCGAAAGCAAAAATAACCCAGATGTATTAGCGGGATATACATCTAAAAGCAAGCTTGTAAACTTTGTAGGTCCTAAATCTTCAGTCGGTCAAATTGTTAAAGTGAAAATCAAAAAAGCAAAAACGTGGTCTTTAGATGGGGAAATGGTAGAAGAAGCGATAGAGGTGAAATAAGGGATGTCATTATATACTAAAGAAGAAATCGTAGCAAAAGCCCGTGAATTAGCACAAATGGTTGCAGACACTAAAGAAGTTGAGTTTTTCAAAAAAGCGGAAGCTCAAATCAATGAAAACCAAAAAATCCGCGAAAAGGTTGCAAGTATTAAAAGTCTTCAAAAACAAGCTGTAAACTTCCAGCATTACAGTAAACAAGAGGCATTGAAGCAAGTAGAAGATAAAATTGATAAAATTCAGGAAGAATTGGATGAACTTCCAATTATTCAAGAATTCAAAGAATCTCAAGTTGAAGTGAATGATATGCTTCAATTGATCGCTGTTACCATTTCAAATCATGTAACAGATGAAATTATCCGTACAACTGGCGGAGATTTGTTAAGCGGTGAAACGGGTTCAAAACTAAATAATTCACCAGGCTCTGCCTGTCACTAAAGAAGAGCACACTGTTTTAAACAGTGTGCTTTTTTATATGGTTAGACGAGCAGAATCGAAATCCAGCAGCGCCAGTAATAAGCGGCTGTCTTGGATGAAAATGGGTTAGAGCCTGATCATCAGAAAAAAGGTCCTGATAAAAATTAAATAGAGACCGATAAATATTGGTGCTCAGCTTTCTATCTCCATTTGCAGAAAGAATCACTTCAAAAATAGCCATCATATAATTAAATTATCTATTTAAACTATGTTCTAAATAATCATCAATGACAATAATACTGGCAGCAAAGGCAAAAACGCCTTTACTGCCAAAACCTTTGTGCCTAACTGACCTTAATGTGCGATTCCGCTTTTCTTTTTAAATTTTAGGCACATATCTGGGCGTACACGCATACAATGAATTATACCGATTCATGTATTGGTGGAACATATTATTTATTCCTTTATATTAGTAGCACAAACCATACTAGCCCAGCATAGGATTAAATGAAGATTGATTGAGGAGGGTATGTACGAATGGCTGAATACAGAGAAATAATCACCAAAGCGGTAGTTGCGAAAGGCAAAAAGTTTACTCAATCCACACACAGTATTTCTCCTTCGCAAAAACCAACGAGCATTCTAGGCGGCTGGTTGATCAACCATAAATATGATGCGAAAAAGGTTGGCAAAACAGTCGAAGTTGAAGGTACTTACGACATCAACGTATGGTATTCGTATGCCGATAATACGAAAACAGAAGTTGTCACTGAAAAAGTTTCTTATGTGGACGTCATCAAGCTAAAATATAAAGATAATAACTTTTTAGACGATGAGCATGAGGTCATTGCAAAAGTCATGCAGCAGCCAAACTGCATGGAGGTAAATATTTCGCCAAGCGGAGGCAAGGTTGTTGTTTCAGCAGAACGCGAATTTCTTGCTGAGGTGGTTGGAGAGACAAAAGTTGTCGTCTCTATCAATACAGAAGCGTTTACAGAATCAGATGATGACTGGGAAGAAGATCTGGATGAAGAATTTGAAGATCTAAATCCTGAATTTTTAGTCGGCGATGATGAAGAATAAAAGGAAACTAGGGAGAATTCATCTTCCTGGTTTTTTTCTTTGGCTGTGTTCGCATTGATTGTTGCTTTTGATTATAAACGTTGTCCGTTGCTTTCCGCTGCAGGCACTTGCTTTCCGCGGGGAGGGTGGGAGCCTCCTCGGCTATGCCTTTTGGGTCTCCAATTTCCCTCTATTTCCCGCAGGAGTCAAGTGCCTGCAGCGTAGATCCACTTAAGGTTTAAACATCTAGTCTAAAAAGCAACAATATTTACGAAAACAGCCTTTCTTTATTAAAAAGAGTTTCAAAGTTTAGCTAAAGCATGAAAACCCCTAGTTATGTTATAATAAAGCTTGTTTTGGAACGTATGCAAATGCAATGGGGGATTACAATGGCTACATATACGCCGATGATACAGCAATATTTAAAAATTAAGGCAGAGTATCAGGATGCCTTTTTATTTTTTCGTTTAGGCGATTTTTATGAAATGTTTTTCGAAGATGCGAAACGTGCATCTGCTGAACTTGAAATTACTTTAACAAGCAGAGATGGAGGTGGCGCTGAACGAATTCCTATGTGCGGCGTACCGTATCATTCTGCTCCAGGATATATAGAAGCACTAATTGAAAAAGGCTACAAAGTAGCTATTTGTGAACAAACTGAAGATCCAAAACAGGCTAAAGGTGTTGTTCGGCGTGAAGTCGTCCAGCTGATTACACCAGGAACCGTAATGAACGGAAAAGGACTTCAAGAACGTGAAAATAATTACTTGGCGTCAGTTACAGCATTCCCTTCTAAGTTTGGTTTTGCCCTTACAGATTTATCAACTGGTGAAAATCAATTGGCTTTGTTAAACAGTTTAGATGATATCATCAATGAAATGTACTCTATGGGAGCAAAGGAACTGGTAGTTGACCATGGATTTCCAGAACAATGGATTAAAAAAATAACTGAGAGATCAAAAATTACGATATCGTTTGAGGGAGAAACGAATACGGATGATTTTGCACCGATAATTGATCATCTTGAGGATTTGAGATTAAAAGAAACGTTTGGCAGACTGCTGAACTATTTGCAAAAAACCCAGAAACGAAGCCTGGATCATCTACAGAAAGTGAAAATTTATCAGCTGCACGACTTTATGAAAATGGACTTGTATTCAAAAAGAAATCTGGAGCTTACTGAAACGATTCGATCTAAAGGAAAAAAGGGTTCGCTGCTGTGGCTGTTAGATGAAACAAAAACGGCAATGGGGGCAAGAATGCTTAAGCAATGGATTGACAGGCCGCTGCTTTCTGAGCAGGAAATAGAAAATCGCCTTCAAATGGTGCAAACCCTGCTTGATCACTATTTTGAACGTGAAGACCTAAGAGAACGATTAAAAGAAGTATATGATCTAGAACGGCTTGCAGGCAGGGTAGCGTTCGGAAATGTAAACGCAAGAGATCTTATTCAATTGAAGAAATCGCTTGAGCAGGTGCCGGCCATACAAGCCGTATTAACCTCTATTAAACAAGAACGTATGAATGAAATAGCCGAGAACATTGATTCTTGTTCAGACCTAACTGAGCTGCTAGAAGCGGCATTAGTAGAAAATCCGCCTCTTTCTATTAAAGACGGTAACATTATGAAAGACGGTTTTCATGAACAGCTTGATCAATTTCGTGATGCGAGCCGAAATGGAAAGTCATGGATTGCCGAGCTTGAACAGCAGGAACGAGTTCGGACAGGCATAAAATCTTTAAAAATAGGCTTTAACCGTGTTTTTGGCTACTATATCGAAGTGACAAGGGCAAATATCCATCTTCTTGAAGAAGGAAGATATACACGCAAACAAACGTTAACAAATGCAGAAAGATTTATCACACCTGAACTGAAAGAAAAAGAAACGCTTATCCTTGAAGCAGAAGAAAAAATGGTGGATATTGAATATGAATTGTTTGTTAACCTCCGTGAACAAGTGAAGCAGTATATTCCAAGATTGCAGGCTTTATCTAAATGCATTAGCGAATTAGACGTGCTTCAGTGCTTTGCCGTGATTAGTGAAAAGAGACACTATTCAAAGCCTTCTTTTTCTAATCAAGAATTATTAATCAAAGAAGGAAGACATCCCGTTGTGGAAAAAGTGATGAATTCACAAGAATATGTTCCTAATGATTGTTCTTTTTCTAAAGAACGCGGGATGCTCCTAATTACGGGCCCTAATATGTCAGGGAAAAGTACGTATATGAGACAGGTTGCGCTAACTGCCATCTTAGCTCAAATCGGCTGCTTTGTTCCTGCAGAAGAGGCTGTTCTGCCGATTTTTGATCAAATTTTCACGAGAATTGGAGCGGCAGATGATCTGATTTCTGGACAAAGCACATTTATGGTAGAAATGCTTGAAGCAAAAAACGCAATCGTTCATGCAACAGAAAATAGCTTAATTCTATTTGATGAAATCGGCCGAGGAACATCGACATATGATGGAATGGCGCTTGCTCAGGCAATTATTGAACACATACATCACTATATCGGAGCAAAAACACTGTTTTCGACACACTATCATGAACTGACAAGTCTATCGGATGAATTACCGCAGCTTCAAAATGTACATGTTTCTGCAATTGAGGAAAACGGAAAGGTTGTTTTCCTTCATAAGATTAAAGAAGGTCCGGCAGACAAGAGCTATGGTATTCATGTAGCAGAGCTTGCAGAGCTGCCTGAAGAGCTGATCAGCAGGGCTAAAGAAATCTTAAAAAGTCTTGAAGCGGAGCAGACAGTGAAGGTACCGCCTGCTGTGATGGTTAATGAAGAAGCATTTAAAAATGATGAAACACAGCTTTCCTTTTTCAATGAAATGCCTAAAAAGAAAGAAAACAAGCAGGTTCCGAAAAAGGACATGCAAGTACTCGACCAAATCCGCTCGATTAATTTGCTTGAAATGACGCCGCTTGATGCAATGAACGAACTCTATCAAATTCAAAAAAAATTAAAATAAAGCTGGGGTAAAAACATGGGGAAAATTATTCGCCTTGACGATTCGCTCTCAAATAAAATTGCTGCCGGAGAAGTAGTCGAACGTCCTGCATCCGTTGTCAAAGAGTTAACGGAAAATAGCATAGATGCCGGCAGCTCTGTTATCGAAATTCATATTGAAGAAGCGGGATTAAGCAAGATCCGGATTATTGATAATGGGGATGGCATTGAGCCGGAGGATTGTTTAAATGCCTTTCACAGACATGCTACAAGTAAAATTAAAGATGAAAATGACCTTTTCAGAATCCGCACGCTTGGTTTTAGAGGCGAGGCATTGCCTAGTATTGCATCTGTCTCTCATGTTGAATTGAAAACAAGTACAGGAGCTGATGCTGGGACAAGAATGGTGCTTTCTGGAGGGAAAGTTGACATTCATGAATCCGCCTCAAGCAGAAAAGGCAGCGATCTTACTGTAACAAATTTGTTTTTTAACACGCCTGCACGATTGAAATACGTGAAAACGGTTCACACTGAGATTGGCAATATCACGGATGTCGTAAATCGGCTTGCACTCTCTAATCCTTCTATCTCTTTTAAGCTTACACATAACGGAAAGCAAATGCTGCATACAAGTGGAAACGGTGATGTACGTCAGGTAATAGCGGGCATTTATGGAATGGCAATTGCTAAGAAAATGATTCCGATTAACCTTCAGTCTCTCGATTTTGAAGTAAAGGGTTTTATTTCCCTGCCTGAAATTACACGTGCATCAAGGAATTATATTTCCACGATTGTGAACGGGCGGTTTATTAAAAATTATCCGCTTGTTAAAGCGATTCAGTCGGGCTATCATACATTGCTTCCGATTGGCAGATTCCCGATCGTCTTCCTTGAAATCAATATGGATCCAATATTAGTAGATGTAAATGTTCATCCTGCAAAAATGGAAGTTAGATTGAGTAAAGAAGCTGAATTAAATGAACTGATTACTTCAGGCATTAAAGATGCTTTTTCACACAAAAAGCTGATTCCTGAAGCCGCACAGCCTAAAAGGAAAGAAAAAAGCTTTGATGAACAGCAGACCTTTTCTTTCAGTCATACTGAAAAAAAACCAATGAATTTATCACCGCAAGTGTCTGAGATAACTGAAAAAAAATCTCTGCCGGTATTCGAATTAGATGAGGAATCAGTTCAAATAGCTCCAAGCATACCGATTATTGAAGAAGAAACTGAAACCTATCATGATACGTTAGAAGAAAATCAAGAATTTCAGGAAACAGCAGCAGCGGAATCCGAATCTAGAGTCCCTGCTCTTTATCCTATTGGGCAAATGCATGGCACGTACATTCTTGCTCAAAATGAAACTGGATTATATATTATCGACCAGCATGCTGCGCAAGAAAGAATCAACTATGAATACTTTAAAGAAAAAGTGGGACAAGTTGAAACAGAGGTTCAAGAGCTTCTTGTTCCAATAACGCTTCACTACTCTGCAGATGAAGCTTTGATAATAAACGAGCAAATGCTTGCATTAGCTGAAGTAGGAATCTTCCTGGAGCCTTTTGGGGGAAACAGCTATATTGTCCGCTCTCATCCGCAATGGTTTCCGCGCGGGGATGAAAAGAATCTGATGGAAGAAATCATTCAGGAAGTTCTTGATCATAAAAAGGCGGATATCAAAAAACTTCGGGAAAAAGCTGCAATCATGATGAGCTGCAAAGCTGCGATAAAAGCAAATCATTACCTAAGAAATGATGAAATGTTTGCCTTGCTTGCGACACTTAGGAAAACAACTGATCCATTCACATGTCCTCATGGAAGACCGATTATCATCCATTATTCTACTTATGAAATGGAAAAGATGTTTAAACGTGTGATGTAGAAAGGTGTGAAGCAGGGGAGGTAATGTTTTGTCCACCTAGTTCCTTAAATACCTTTCTAACTTCATTACATTTTCATCTTCATATTTCTTTGTAATGTGAAGATAAACATCAGCTGTCATGTTGACAGTAGTATGGCCTAAACGTTCACTAACAAACTTATATCTGCGCCACTTTCTAAAAGAATGATTGCATGAATGTGTCATAAACCATGCGGAGAAATGTGGTGCAGTTTTGTTTTTTCTAAATTGTATCTATGATTTTATTCATTCAAAATAATCCCATCGTTTTTTCGTTTGGAGAGGTAATTTAAAAATCTGAATCTATATAGTTTGCACAATACTTCATTTTATTTTTATTTTTTGCCAAGTTTAGTATTTCTTTAGGTCCAAAATTAAAGATTCATCTATAACAATTTTTCTAATACTTGAATTAGTTTTTGTCTTCTTGACAAATTGAAAGGAATCATGAAGCAAATGGCTTCAGGTCAGCATCAGGAAACATTCGATGTATCAAACATCCTTAACCGTACCCGAAAACTACTTTTTTCAAATCACTAAGAAACGGTTGGTTCAAGCACAGTCAATGTAGCATCTGTCGAATTGAGATTAACATTAGCACCAATAGGAATAGCAGCTTTATAAAAGCCATGCCCTGTTGCTAGGTTGACTATCAGTGGTTTTCCCAGGGGGACTAACAAATCATTAATTAAATCATCATAAGTTGTATCATAAGATACTAGGCAATTTGTACATTCTCCCATGATAATACCAAGACAATCTTGAAATTTACCTGACATCAATAATTGAGTTAGATACCGAAAAACCATTGTGGTAGGAGAATGGACCTCTTCTAAAAAAAGTATTTTCCCTTTTGTATTAATTTCATATGGGGTACCAAGAGTATTGACTAAAGAAGTCATATTTCCACCTACTATTTGACCCGTTACATTTCCTGGTACTAAACTCGTTAGGGACATATTCGGTGGATTTTGGATAATCCTGGGAGAAGTCAATGTGGAATTTGCTTCAAAGAATTGATTAAAATTATAAGCAGGTGTCTCAATTCTAAAATCAATAAGCATTAGGCTATGGAACGTAATTAAATTACTAAATTGATACAAACTATTTAGTAATACTGTAATGTCACTATAACCAGATATAATTTTAGGGTTCTCTCTTATGACTTCAAAATCCAGGTAAGGAAGAATAGTCTGAACCCCAGTCCCTCCTCGTGTGGATAGTATCATTTTGACGCTCGGATCTTTGAACATATTCATTACATCTTCGGCTCTTTGCCTAGCAGATGCAGCTGTGATGCCCTCATAAGAATAAACGTACCTTCCAAAAACTATATTAAAGCCGATATCTCTCAAATATTGTACTCTGGCATTAATAGTATTTGCATCAAGAGGGCTCCCAGGTGTAACCAGCCCAATCGTATCACCTCTTTGCAGCATCGGAGGTCTTATTGCCATATTTTCCTCTCCCTGTATTTGATTCATTTATTATTTACGATAATAAAAGGTATTAGAAGGTGATCTGATATATGTCATATTGGAGTGAGGAAATGACTAAATCGAACGCAATTAATGAAATTTCTTCAATAGCGAATCATTTACCTTTCGATGTTTTGCAAGACATTAAACACCGTATTGGGGATTGGTTAGAAAGTGGGGGCAATGAAATTTAAATCTTTTTCTAAGGTATCCACCAGGCAAATCTTATGTATGTACTCGCATATCATAACTTCTTGTGGGATTGGAGCTTTCATTGGTAAACTCCTTTACTCATTTCTATCCATAGATTATACGAATGTATGTTTGTAAAATCATTTGTATTCAAATGTATGTTCGTATATAATTAAAGTACAACAGAGGAGCTGATAATAATATGAAGGGCTTATTAGAAAGATCAAAAGAGCAGCAGGCGCCAGTTGAAATAATTTATCTGTCTGACAAAGGGGCTATTACTCACCGAACAGTAATTGTGAACAAAGTCAAAGAGAATCACATAAAGGCTTTCTGCTTCTCTAAACAGCAGGTCCGTATTTTTAAGCTCGACAATATATTATCAGCTGCAAAGACAAAGAGAAGAGATGGGGTCAAATATGCGTAGCGATAATCTAACGGTGAGGCGTCAGAGGTATTTAATGCTTTGTGAGTTTATAGCTAAAGAGGGGCTGCCGCCTTCATACTCGGATAATTCTACTTATGAGATGGATAAGATATTTAAAAGGATCATATAAAAGGAAAGCCATTGGATGTCTTTCCTTTTTATCTATTATTAATCGAGCTGACTGCAGCTTTTTCCGTATTTAAGAACGTCATATATCGATCTTCCATCAGAAGAATGCGTTTCAGAATACTTTATTGGCAAAAGAGAAAAGAAAACAAAAGAAACAGAAAAATAAACAAATTGATAGAAAAAAATATGCGGTTGAAGGAAGCCTTTATGAATCAACAGATTAATAATCAAGATTGAAGAAAGATTAAACAGGGACCCAGCTGCGTAAACAAGTGCATGTGTGTATCGATTATCCCACTTTAAATTATCGTATTGACAGAATGAATCTAGAAAATAGTATTGATTCACTTCGAATTTTCCAAACTTAAAAAGAAGGTTTCCTCTGCCAAGAATAAAAATGGCCTTTCCCCCAAACATCCAAACGAAAACAAAATGTCCAAGCTGATGAATAAACGCAACAAGAGGCAGTACAAAAAAGAAAGCCCAAAAAAATGAAATCATATCCTCCAGCTGAAACATGAAAATGCGCCTCCTATAATTATTACTAAGGATTAAATTCCCTTACATATCAGATTAAAACTGAAAAATATAAGATGAATTCTTTATACTAGAAATATGAAAATATTTTCCTCATTCATGCGCCTTAATGCTTAAAGACTCATAGCTTATAGCAGAAGAAAAAGAGGAGTGTTCATCATGGAATGTACTCGGCAGCCGCTTCAAATTCCTCACGCGCATTTTTTTCAAGGAGTAACAGAAATGAAAGAAGGCCACTTTCATAATTTGACTGGCTTTAGCAAACCATTAAATGGAAATTCGTATGACGGCCATTTTCACTACATTGAAGGATTAACAACATTCGATAATCAGCATTATCACCGTTATTATGCAAAAACCGGTCCTCCCATTCCAATGCTGGATGGATCTCATTATCATTTGTTTTTTGGGAAATCCTACCGCAATTACACGGACTCGGAACCAACTCAGTTTGGAGGAGTTGTTTATTCTCAGCAGCAGCGCCCTGTTCACCAGCATTTTTACAGCGGGCGTACAAGTGGACCTATCGGATATTAGAAAAAGTGAGTTTGACAGAAACGAAAACTGGAAATAATAAACTGGTATTCACTGATTTAAAGTGATAAGATGTTGAAAAGTGGACTAAATGTAACGAAAGAGTGGTTGCAAGTTGAAGAAAGAAAAGCTGGTCGTAATCATTGGACCAACTGCTGTCGGCAAAACGAATCTCAGTATTCAGTTAGCCAAAAAACTGAATGGTGAAATCATTAGCGGAGACAGTATGCAAGTTTACCGTGAATTAGATATAGGAACTGCAAAAGTTATGCCAGATGAAATGGACGGGATTGAACACCATTTAATCGATATAAAAGACCCGGATGAAGACTTTTCCTCGGCTGAATTTCAGCAAATCGTCCGGCCCTTAATTACAGAAATCCATTCAAAAAAGAAGCTGCCGATCATTGTTGGAGGAACTGGATTATATATTCAGTCTGTCATTTATGATTATCAATTTACTGAAGCAGCGTCTGATCCTGAATTCAGGGAACAGCTTGAAACGCAGAGCAAAAATGACGGAAATGAAGTGCTTCATCAACAGTTAGCAAAGATTGATTCTAAATCTGCAGAAAGAATTCATCCTAATAATGTAAGACGCGTCATCAGAGCGCTTGAAATTTTTCATTGTACGGGTCAAACCATGACAGAATATCTTCAGAATCAAGAACAAATTCTGCTTTATGATGTTGTCATCGTAGGACTTACAATGGAAAGAGAACAGCTTTACACAAGGATTAACCAAAGAGTTGACAGGATGATGGAACAAGGTTTACTCAATGAGGTAACCGCCCTATATCAGGAAGGATTACGCGATTGTCAGTCGATTCAAGCCATTGGCTATAAAGAATTATATGAATACCTCGACGGCTGGATTTCGCTTGATGAAGCCACAAACCAGCTAAAACAAAATTCAAGACGATATGCAAAGCGCCAGCTGACGTGGTTCCGAAATAAAATGGATGTAAAATGGTTTGATATGACTCAGCCATTAGATATGGATAAGAGATTCAATGAAATTTTTACATATATAGCAGGAAAGCTTGACTGAAGCTAGAATACATAACATATAGAGAAAAGAGGAGGACGAAACATGAAGCAATCAGTAAATATTCAAGACCAATGTTTAAATTCAATGCGTAAAGATGGTACATTTGTAACGGTTTTTTTGCTTAATGGATTTCAATTGAGAGGACTTGTTAAAGGGTTTGACAACTTTACGGTTCTTTTAGAAACAGATGGAAAACAGCAGCTTATTTATAAGCACGCAATTTCAACTTTTGCACCGCAGAAGAATATAACGCTTGAATTAGAATAGCTTGATAAGAAAAGCAGCCTCCGTAAATTCGGAGGCTGCTTTTTACACATACGACGAAAATATTTCATCCTGAATCCCAGATGGAAATAGTGAAATTATTTCTCGGGAAAGCGCATAATCCAACAAAACACCTCAAATACTAACAATTTTTTTCGACATTTAAAATTATTTTCATATTTTATATAGGCATCTGTCACGATTTGGGACCATGCGACGTATAGTAGTAAAAGAATGTGAGGTGAACATCTTTGGATCAAGCAGTCACATTTAAAAACAATGGTCAAATTAATGTGATTTTGAATGGACAAAAAAAGACTCATCAAGAACGAATAAGCGAAACTTCAACTTATGAAATTAAAATTCCGAAAACACAGCCTCAGCATGTCATCCTTAAAGAAATGGAAGCTGAATTGAACACACTTGTAGGCATGGAAGAAATGAAACGGATGCTGAAGGAAATCTATGCCTGGATCTTTATTAATAAAAAGAGGGAAGAACAAGGGCTTAAAGCTGGAAAACAGTCGCTTCATATGATGTTCAAAGGAAATCCCGGAACAGGTAAAACAACAGTTGCCAGGCTGATCGGCAAATTGTTTTTTGAAATGAATGTTCTCTCAAAGGGACATCTGATTGAAGCTGAACGGGCAGATTTAGTAGGAGAATATATTGGCCACACCGCTCAAAAAACAAGAGATCTGATAAAAAAATCGCTTGGCGGGATTCTTTTTATAGATGAAGCATATTCACTTGCACGCGGCGGAGAAAAAGATTTTGGCAAGGAAGCTATTGATACGCTTGTAAAGCATATGGAAGATAAACAGCATGAATTTATTTTGATTTTAGCAGGGTACTCTAGAGAAATGGAACATTTCCTCTCTCTTAATCCGGGTCTTCATTCCAGATTTCCGCTTGTTGTTGATTTTCCCGACTATTCGGTCGATCAATTAATGGAGATATCGAAAAGAATGATGGCAGAAAGAGAATATGCATTCAGCAAAGAAGCAGAATGGAAGCTGCGCGATCATTTAAATTTGATTAAAACGAATATGGCTCCCGCAAAATTTTCAAATGGAAGATACGTTCGAAATGTCATTGAAAAATCAATCAGATCTCAGGCAATGAGATTATTAACTTCTGATCAATATCATCGCGATGACTTGGTTATGATTAAAAGCCAAGATCTCGTCATAAAAGAATAAAGCCGCAGCTGCGGCTTTATTAGTGATGGATCGATTTATTCGGCAAGCGCCATTTATTTGTATACGAAAGAACTCTGCACACAACAAGCATGATAAAGAGAGTATAAAGATGCAAGGAAGAATGTGCAAGATCAAATCCGATGACAAGGCCGGCGAGCACTGCCCAGACTGCATAGATTTCTGATTTCAGGACAAGCGGTTTTCGCCCTGCCAATAGATCGCGAATGATTCCGCCGCCACTTCCGGTTAGAACTGCTGCTACTACGACAGCACTTATCGGATGATTCATATCTGATGCATATAAAGCACCTTGAATGGCGAATGCAGACAGGCCGATTGCATCTGTGAAATTCCCCCATTTTTGCCAGTGTCGAAGTAAGTTATTCGGAAATAAAAACACAGTTGTCATAGCAAGTAATGCAATTTGAAAAAGCATTCCCTGTTCCCATAGTGCATAGATTGGTTCACCAATCAGCAAGTTTCGAATGGCTCCGCCTCCGAACGCTGTAACAATACCTAATATATATACTCCTAAAATGTCATATTCTTCTTCCATTGCAACAATAGCTCCGCTGACTGCAAATGCAATTGTGCCAATGATGCTTAATACTTCCCACGTCATGAAATGTATCCCCTTTGCCTTAACGCTCTAGATGTAACCGTTTTGATTTTAAATGGCATTCAGGAGAAATGCAACTATTTTTCATCATATATATTGGAATGAATTAGTGAATTCGCGTTTTTTTTGTTATGATTAGAATGCAAAATTCTATTTAAAGGATGGTACGCGTTTGAAAGAGAACATATATTCTGATATCGAAAAAGTAATCCTTGTTGGCTGCCAGCTCCCGAAAACGGATGATGAGGCCTTTCAATATACAATGACCGAACTCGCATCATTAACGAAAACTGCAAATGGTGAAGTGCTGATTCAGCTGTCGCAAAAAAGAGAAAGAATCCATCCTGCTACATACATAGGCAAAGGCAAAGTTGAAGAGCTTCTTGCTCTCTCAGAAGAACTTGAACCCGATTTAATCATATTTAACGATGAGCTTTCTCCAAGTCAGCAGCGGAATCTCACAGCAGCTTTGGATATCAAAATTATTGATCGCACCCAATTAATTCTCGATATTTTTGCGACACGCGCAAAATCAAGAGAAGGAAAACTTCAGGTTGAGCTTGCGCAGCTGCAATACTTATTGCCGAGACTAAGCGGACAGGGAATAAACCTATCTCGTCAAGGAGCGGGAATCGGTACAAGAGGACCGGGAGAAACCCAGCTTGAAACGGACAGAAGGCATATTAGAAGCAGAATTCACGAAATTAAACTGCAGCTTGCTGCAATAGTCAATCATCGTAACCGCTACCGCGAAAGAAGAAAGAAAAATCAGGCTTTCCAAATTGCGCTTGTAGGCTATACAAATGCAGGCAAATCAACATTATTTAACAGAATTACAGATGCAGGCACTTTTGAAGAGGACTTGTTGTTTGCAACGCTGGATCCGATGACTAGAAAAATGACACTTCCGTCTGGATATCAAGCCCTGCTGACAGATACGGTTGGTTTTATTCAGGATTTGCCGACAACTCTTGTCGCTGCTTTCCGTTCTACATTAGAAGAGGTTAAAGAAGCGGATCTAATCCTTCATATTGTAGATAGCTCAAATGAGGATTACGTTAATCATGAAAAAACGGTTTATAAATTATTGGAAGAACTGAAGGTTTCAGCGATACCAGTTCTGACTGTCTACAACAAGAAGGATAAACAATCAATCGAATTTGTCCCCTCTCCAAATGAGGAACATATTTTGATTAGCGCATTCAGTCAAGCGGATATCGACCTTTTAAAAAACAAGATCCAAACTGTTTCGATTCACCAAATGGAGCCATTTAACATTGAAGTTCCGGCTTCAGAGGGAAGACTTCTTTCCTTAATAAAGACGGAAACAATGGTCCACCAATTTTTATTCAATGAAGAAACAAATAAATACGAAATTCAAGGACATTATTTGCCGCAGCATTCAATTGCCGGTCAAATTCAGATGTACAATAGAAAGGGCAACAGCAATGTTTAATCAATTAAAATATGGCGAAAAAATCTCACAATTATCAAATTCAGCAGAAGCCAAAATAGGAGATATCCACAAAAAGATTGATGAGAGAATGGAAAGTAATCAGTATCGTGTCCTGCAAAGCTATAGAGCTCACAAAGTGAGTGATTCTCATTTTATTCCCACAACTGGATATGGGTATGATGATCATGGACGTGACACGCTTGAGAAAATTTACGCAGACGTTTTTGGAGGGGAATCAGGGCTTGTCCGTCCGCAGATCATTTCTGGAACACATGCGATATCCATTGCCTTGTTCGGAATACTCCGCCCATTTGACGAGCTTCTATATATAACAGGGAAGCCCTATGATACGCTTGAAGAGATTGTAGGAATTCGCGGAAGCGGAATCGGATCACTCAGTGAATACAGAATAAGCTATAACGCAGTAGATTTAACGGAAGAAGGGAAAGTAGATTTTAACGCAGTAAAAGCAGCAATGACCAATAAGACAAAAATGATTGGCATTCAACGTTCAAAAGGCTATGCAACAAGACCTTCCTATACGATTGCTGAAATAAAAGAGATGATCGATTTTGTAAAATCGATTAATAAAGATGTTGTTGTTTTTGTTGATAATTGTTACGGAGAATTTGTTGAGGAACTTGAACCTTGTCATGCAGGTGCAGATCTAATTGCAGGTTCTCTAATAAAAAATCCGGGCGGAGGATTGGCAAAGACAGGCGGTTATTTAGTTGGAAAGAAAGAATTAATTGAAGCCTGTTCTTATAGGATGACGTCACCGGGTATTGGCGCTGAAGCTGGTGCTTCTTTATATAGTCTGCAGGAAATGTATCAAGGATTTTTCCTTGCACCGCATGTAGTGGCACAAGCTCTTAAAGGGGCGGTGTTTACAGCAGCCATTTTAGAAATGGCAGGTTTAACTACAAATCCTTCTTGGGATTCTGTACGGACAGATCTCATCCAATCCGTCCAATTTAATCAGGCTGACTTAATGGTTGCTTTTTGTCAGGCCATTCAATATGCATCTCCTATTAATTCTCATGTTACGCCTTATCCAAGCTATATGCCTGGCTATGATAATGATGTTATTATGGCTGCAGGGACATTCATTCAAGGAGCAAGTATTGAACTTTCAGCCGATGGACCCCTTCGCCCTCCGTATACTGCATACGTACAAGGCGGTTTGACTTATTCGCATGTTAAAATAGCCATTTGCTCAGCTATTGATCATTTGCTTGAAAAAGGACTCATTCATCTGTAATAAAATCGATGTCATTTTTCCTAACATGATATTGACACATTATATGACATGGAATATAATAATACTAAGTTAAGAAAAGGAGGGAATATGATGGGTGATACAATTCGACGCACGATGCCCTTATTCCCGATCGGAATTGTTATGCAGCTGACTGAACTTTCAGCAAGACAAATTCGATATTATGAAGAAAATGGATTGGTTTCTCCAGCAAGAACTGAGGGGAACAGACGATTATTTTCATTTAATGATGTTGACACCCTTCTTGAAATTCGAAGTTTAATCGAACAGGGCGTCAACCTGGCAGGCATTAAACAAATCTTTTCCAAGAAAGAGAGTTTTGGTTTGCCAAATGAGGAACAACCTAAAAAAGTGGAAAAACCGGATTTATCCGATGCTGAACTGCGAAAATTGCTGAAAGCTGAGCTTATGCAGGCAGGGCGTTTTCAAAGATCATCTTTAAGACAAGGAGACATGTCGAGATTTTTTCACTGATACGAACTTAGATTCACCTAAATTAAAATAAATAAATCATTGTATTGTTAGGAGAGGATTTTCAGAATGGCTAAGTATACTAGAGAAGATATTGTACAATTAGTACAAGAAGAAAACGTAAAGTACATCCGTTTACAGTTTACAGATATCCTTGGAACAATTAAAAATGTTGAAATTCCAGTGAGTCAGCTTGAAAAAGCATTGGACAACAAATGTATGTTTGATGGTTCTTCTATCGAAGGTTTTGTCCGTATTGAAGAGTCTGACATGTATCTGTTCCCTGACATCGATACATTTGTTATCTTCCCATGGACTTCTGAAAAAGGAAAAGTAGCTCGTTTTATCTGTGATATTTATAGCCCTGATGGAACTCCATTTCAAGGAGATCCCCGTAACAATTTAAGACGTATGCTTAAAGAAATGGAAGACTTAGGATTCACAGATTTCAATCTTGGGCCTGAGCCGGAATTCTTCTTATTCAAACTTGATGAAAAAGGCGAGCCAACTCTTGAATTAAATGACCATGGCGGCTACTTTGATTTAGCTCCTACGGATCTTGGCGAAAATTGCCGACGCGATATCGTGCTTGAGCTTGAAGAGATGGGCTTTGAAATTGAAGCTTCCCACCATGAGGTAGCTCCTGGACAGCATGAAATTGATTTCAAATACGCTGGTGCAGTAAAAGCTTGTGACGACATTCAAACGTTTAAACTTGTTGTTAAAACGATTGCCCGCAAACATGGTCTGCATGCTACATTCATGCCAAAACCACTGTTTGGTGTAAACGGATCTGGAATGCACATGAACTTATCATTATTCACAAACGGCGTAAATGCTTTTTATGACAAAAACAGTGAACTTGAATTAAGCGAAACAGCTAAACATTTCATCGCCGGCATCATTAAGCATGCTCCAAACTTCACAGCTGTTACAAATCCGACTGTTAACTCTTACAAACGATTAGTTCCTGGCTATGAGGCGCCATGCTATGTTGCTTGGTCAGCACAAAACAGAAGTCCGTTAATCCGTATCCCAGCATCACGCGGTTTAAGCACACGCGTAGAAGTACGAAGTGTTGATCCTGCTGCTAACCCATATTTAGCAATGTCTGTGTTGCTTGCAGCTGGATTAGATGGAATCAAGAACAAACTTTCTGCTCCAAAACCAATCGATCGCAACATCTATGTGATGACTAAGGAAGAACGTGTAGAAAATGGGATTGTAGATCTTCCTGCAACACTTGCACAAGCACTTGATAACTTGAAAACAGATGAAATTATTATTAATGCGCTTGGCGATCATTTATACGAGCACTTTATCGAAGCGAAAGAAATTGAATGGGATATGTTCCGTACTCAAGTTCACCCTTGGGAAAGAGAACAGTATATGTCTCAATATTAATACCTAAAAACCCTGATGCCATTGGTGTCAGGGGTTTTTTATAATTCTTAAAATTTTATATAGAATAGCGTTGACCACAAATCTGACCATTTTTTGACCACCAAATTTTTATGAATGACTTTTTTCGTGTATTACAAAGATTAATAAGAAATAAGGTTAGAAGTCCCCATGCACTTGTATTCCACATTAAAGGCGTTAAATCTGCAGCAGTCCCTCAGTTTTGAAATTAAGGGCTTTTTTGATGATTCTGACATACAAAAATAATAATTACATAAATTAAATTAATCAGTTACCTGCTGAAATGAGGTGGACCTATGTTTATTTATATAGTTAAATCTAGTGATTCCTTATTCTCTATTGCAGCAAAATATCAAGTTTCTATGGATAGCATACGCATAATGAACGGATAAAAACGGATATTTAGTACCAGGACAAGATTTACTCATTCCAACAGATATGTATATTGTTCAACCTGGGGATTCGTTATATTCCATTTCCAAAATGAGTTTCACTCCAGTTGAAACTATACGTTTATATAACGGTCTGCTATCGGATATTTAATGATTGGAATGAGGTTGTATTTGCCTGCTAGAACTAAACATGCAGTAGAAAATTTTGGTTTTATAACACCTTCTACACCTGAAAAGAATCAACTGTTAGTTCAGAGCTTTGCACCGATTCATACTTATTGTGGTATTTTTGAATACCATATTTTTGAAGATGGAAGTTTGAGTACTTTAGATGCTAAACACAGTATCGGCATCCCTTGTAATATATGACTGTGGTTAGTATTTGAGATTTTAAAGATTCTATTCATTTGAATAAGATAGGAATACATAGGTTAAAGCGTAAGAATTGTGACATATACGTGAACTCTATTGAAGTTCTGAAAAAACAGGAGTATATTTAAAGCGTGGAAATAATGTGAATCTTTTTACAAACTAACATGTGAAATATTTCACAAATTAAAAGAGAAATAAGCAGTGAATACAGGATAAATTTCACTATTTAGAAAATGGTTAAACTAAAGTATGTTTCACCAATTCGTAAATGGAATTTGTCCATTTCATATTATTCTTTCTTGTGAAATACTTCACAAAAATAGGAGGCAATCGTTATGAATTTAACACTGGGTAATAAAGTGGTTTTAATTGGAACAGGTTCAGTAGGTTCAAGTTACGCGTATGCATTGATGAATCAAGGTATATGTGATGAGTTGGTTCTTGTTGACTTAAATGAAGAAAAAGCAAAAGGCGATGTAATGGACCTAGATCATGGTATTGTTTATGCCCCTAGCGCTATGAAAATTAAATTTGGTTCATATGAAGACTGTATGGATGCCGCACTTGTAGTTATTTGTGCTGGTGCAGCACAAAAACCGGGTGAAACTAGACTTGATCTTGTAGGTAAAAACGTGAATATTTTTGAATCTATTGTAGGCAGAATTATGGCATCTGGATTTAATGGCATTTTCTTAGTTGCAACGAATCCAGTGGATATATTGACATATGCTACATGGAAATTCTCAGGTCTGCAGAAAGAAAGAATTATTGGTTCAGGGACAATATTGGATACTGCAAGATTTCGCTTTTTATTAAGTGAAGAATTTGATACTGCACCAACAAGTGTTCATGCCTATATCATTGGTGAACATGGTGATTCACAACTTCCGGTATGGAGTACGGCGAATATTTCTGGAACACCAATAGCTCCAAAGTTAACAGAAGAAAGAAAAGAAGAGATTTCCGTAAAGGTTCGTGATGCTGCATATAAAATTATTGAATCCAAAGGAGCAACGTATTATGGAATAGCAATGGGATTAGCACGAATAACAAGAGCAATTTTAAAAAATGAAAATGTAATCTTACCAGTTGGAGCATTTTTAAAAGGTGAATATGGTCACGAAAATGTTTATGTTGGTGTTCCATCTGTCATTACACGAACAGGTGTAAAAAATATTGTTGAGATTTCATTAAATGAAAGCGAAAAAGAAAAGTTTTCACATTCTGTTAAAACTCTTAAAGATATTCAGGCTCTATTTTGGGAGTAGGCTTATTTCTTAAGTAAGAAATATGTAAGGGAGCAGTTATTATGTTAGTAGATACTTTCAATCCTTTTAATAATCTTATCATTTCAGCAATAGTTGCAGCTATACCGATCCTTTTGTTCCTTTTATGTTTGACCGTATTTAAAATGAAAGGTATTCATGCAGTGCTTTTAAATCTATTGGTAACCTTCCTCATCGTCCTTTTCGTATTCAAGTTACCTATTGGAGATTTAATAGGGAGTGTCATACAAGGTGCAATACAAGGGGTATGGCCAATTGGGTACATTATTGTAATGGCAGTTTGGCTTTATAAAATTGCAGTTAAATCGGGGAAATTTGATATTTTACGTGGCAGTATAGCGGGGATTTCAAAAGACCAGCGTCTTCAGCTCTTATTAATTGGATTCTGCTTTAACGCATTTCTTGAAGGAGCGGCAGGTTTTGGTGTTCCAATTGCAATATGTGCTGTTCTATTAGTTTCGTTGGGATTCAAACCATTACAGGCAGCAATGCTTTGTTTGATAGCTAATGGTGCATCAGGGGCTTTTGGAGCAATTGGTATTCCTGTGGGCATCATAGATACATTTGGTCTGGAGGGTAATGTAACCTCAATGAATGTGTCAATCATGACTGCTTTAACACTGCCAATCATTAATTTCACCATTCCATTTTTATTAATATGGTTAATCGATGGGATTAAAGGTATAAAAGAAGTATTACCAGCTATTTTAGTGACATCGATTACCTATACAGTGACCCAAGCTATTATTACGCTATTTGTAGGACCAGAGTTAGCTGATATTATACCTTCTCTTTTAGCTATGGGACTGTTGGCATTATTTCTTAAAAAATGGCAGCCTAAACAAATATTTTTACTCAATGGGAAGAACTGTGAAGTTGAAAAGCATTCAATGAGCGAAGTTATAAAGGCATGGTCTCCATTTTATTTATTGACCATATTTATATTATTCTGGAGTCTGCCAGCATTTAAAGGTTTATTTACTGAAGGTGCAATCCTTGAATCTTCTGTAATGAAATTCGTTATACCAGGATCATCAATAAATATTGGCATTGATTTAATAGGAGCTACAGGTACAGCCATTTTATTAGCAAATTTAACAACGATAGGCACTACTAAAGCAATTAATTTCAGTGAAGGATTTGTTCTCTTAAAAAAACAGTTTCAGAATTTTGGATACCTATCATTATGATATGTGCAATTATCGGTATAGCTAAGTTAATGACATATGGTGGATTAACAACTGTTTTAGGGGAAGCAATTTCTACAACAGGAGATATTTTCCCAGTATTATCTCCAATATTAGGATGGATCGGAGTATTTATGACTGGGTCTGTAGTAAATAACAATACGTTATTTGCTCCAATACAAGCTACAGCAGGTAATATCATAGGAACAAACCCATCATTATTAGTTTCTGCGAACACTGCCGGGGGAGTTATGGCAAAACTAGTTTCTCCACAATCTATTGCAATTGCAACTGCAGCAGTTGGTGAAACAGGAAAAGAATCTGCTTTAATGAAAATGGCATTAAAATATAGCTTTGGTTTATTAGCTTTTGTTTGTATTTGGACATTTATTTTATCGGTATTTTTACAGTGAACTAAGCACCTTTGTGTTGAGGGTTTTTGCTTTAGGATAAAATATATTAAAATCAGAAAACCTTGACAAAATCATTCAGTCAAGGTTTTCTGATTTTCGTTTATCTAAATAATCTTTCATTAATTTTATTATTGCAATTCCAGCAAGGAAACCGCCGACAGCAATGCCAGATAATGCGACGATTAGTGAGATGTATTCAAATAAGGAATATTCTGCAAGCTTACTCCATTCAATTTTACCTTTCCAGTCTTCTATAACTAAATTCATTCCATAAATACCAGATATAACGGTATATGTCGTTAATATCAGCAAGAGAGAATTATGACGTTTGCTTGCCAGCTTCTCTTGGTTCTGATAAAGACTGTCCATTGTATTATTTACTTCTTTGTAAAGTGTTTCGATCTTGAAACGATCCTTCATCATAACAGATAATTCTTGGCCTTCTGTACGGCTGCTGATTTCTGAAAAAATGTATTTCGCAGTAAAATTCGTAATGGAACGAATAAGTTTATCCATTTTATCTTGTTTTTGGTCTATATAGAGCTGTGAATAGCTGTATGAAAGTTTTAATAACACGATTTTATAGAACAGGTGAAGAATCAAATTATAATAGAGCTGTCCGTACATTTCCTCGGCTATTATTTTTTCATTTTCAATGTCATTTGTAAGACAGGCAAAAGTATGATCACTGATGATATGATAACTGGCTGGAGCCCATCGTTCATATACATGCTTCTTAATATAATTGTGGATGTATTCTGGGTTGCTTGCAGCTAAATATGGTTTCCCGTTTTTGTCAAAGCCATTCATGTGGCCAATCCTGAACAATTCTTCATCTGTGATTTTCTCATCGGAAGACGTCACTAATAGACTGGAAACGAACATTCTTTCATCTATAAAATATGGCAGACTTCCGAGATAGGTAGACTGATCATTTTTGCTTTTTTCAATAAAAGGAACGATGTAAGGACAGAGGTCTTGGAAGATAAATTCCTGAATTTTATCGTATTTTTGTTGTTCAGCATAAATGGACGTGCCTTTTTCCTCAGTAATCAGCGGTTCCAGCACACGGAAGTGATCCATAAAATCGAGTGCTTCACTTAAAGTGAGGATCTTATCCATACTGTAAGGTTCCGCTCTGATTGTAATCATCCCAATCGAAAAGGGACAAATATAAATATCAATAGAATGGATTTTCATATTGTAGGAATTGTGGGCAGTTTCTAAGCGGCAGTCTAAATTTAAAGATTTAGAATATCGGTTAATTGCTTTCTCTTTAAATTGATTTGGAAAGAGAATCTGTTCTATGTATGGAAGGAAATAATGGTTTAAACGCTTGTGCGGAATATTGACATTTTCCCCGTAAAAGCTGCTTTTCCGTGAAGGATTATTAATAGAAAAGAATTCAAAGCCATTATTGATAAGCTCGTCTATTAATTCTTTGACACAATCCTGTTTCCATGAAAAAGGGAAAATGAATTGTGAAATAGTCCTCTGTATCTTGGGTTCATTAAGATCAGTAATGGATTTCATAAAGTACCTCATCATTTTGTTTTATGTTTATTTTCCCCGTGACGAGCTTCTTAAAACAAATAAATAAAAAAATCCAGCTTAGTAAAAGCGGGATTTTAATGAATATTTCTATATACTCCAACTACTTTTCCTAAGATTGTTACATTTCGAAGAATGATAGGGTCCATAGTTGAGTTTTCGGGCTGCAGTCGAATATAATCTTTTTCCTTGAAGAAGCGTTTAACGGTTGCTTCGTCATCTTCTGTCATGGCTACGACAATATCCCCATTATTTGCTGTTTTTTGCTGTTTGACAATAACCATGTCGCCATCAAGGATACCGGCTTCTATCATACTGTCTCCCATAATTTCCAGCATAAAAATGTGATCATCTGCTGCAGCGAACGAATCTGGTAGAGGAAAGTATTCTTCAACATTCTCAATTGCAGTTATTGGTGAACCCGCTGTTACTTTACCGATAATCGGTACATTAATGACATTCATCCGAGGAATATGTGATGTTTCTTCTTCTAAAATTTCAATAGCTCTTGGTTTTGTTGGATCGCGTCTGATTAAGCCTTTGCTTTCCAATCTTGCTAAATGGCCGTGTACTGTTGAACTTGAAGCAAGGCCGACAGCTTCGCCAATTTCACGTACAGAAGGCGGATAACCCTTTTTTTGAACTTCTAATTTGATGAAGTTTAAGATATCCTGCTGTCTTTTTGATAGTTTTGTCATCTTTTGCACCTCGCGTCCTGTAATTTATGTTGATTATAGCATGTTTTTCCTTTGCATACAAACATAAGTTCGAGAAACCCGTTGACAGAAACGTTTGTTCGCATTATACTAAAAATATCAGAAGTACGAACAAACATTCTATTCGAGGTGGAGATCATGTTGAAAGAATCATTCTCATATTTACTATCATTTTTTATCGTCGTTATTGTAGCTGTATTTGCATTATCTTATACTGGGGAAAAGGACAGCATGGAGAATTTCGTGCATGTAGAAATCAATGAAGGTGACAGCATCTGGAGCATTGCTGATCAATTTAAAGAACATCATAATCTCTCTAAAGCTGAATTTGTCGAGTGGGTTCAAGAAAAGAATGGAATGCAGACAGCAATCATCAAGCCCGGGGATACCGTTTTTATTCCAATTGACAAGAATGCATATTATGATATGAACCAGCTAGCAAGCAAGAAATAAGTGGGGAGTGGAAAAAACTGAACGCTATCATCTATTGCAGAGTCAGCACCACGAAAGAAGAACAAGAGTCTTCTCTGCATAGGCAGAAGGAAGAACTTATGATGCTTGCCGAACAGCACCAAATGACTATTGTAAAAGTGATTGAAGAGCAGGCAAGCGGATATGACATTGAAAGAGATGGAATTTTTGAACTTTTTGATTTCATAAAAGAACGATCAGCAGATGCAATCTTAATTCAGGACGAAACTAGGTTAGGAAGAGGAAATGCAAGAATTGCACTTATTCATTTCTTTCAAAAAGAAGGAATCACTCTTTATTCAGTGACGCACAATGGTAAGCTATTACTATCTGAAGCTGATTCAATGGTCTTGGAAATCGTAAGTATTGTTGAGGAATATCAGCGAAAGATTCATAATCTAAAAATCAAACGGGGCATGAAGCGAGCTGTACAAAACGGGTATAAGCCAGAAAAAAACCTTTCTAATATTCATTTGAGCCCCGGTAAAGACAGAAAAGAACTGCCAATTGATGAAATTGTCCGATTAAAACAAAATAAGCTCACATTTGCTGAAATTGCAGCCACTTTAAGAGGGTTTGGACATGATGTCTCAAAAGCAACTGTTCATCGGAGATACCAGGAATACATGAAACAAACTACAATCCAATAAGTTGTTTTTTACAATCATTTTTAGTACGATAGCATAGTGAATCTATTCAAAGGAGTTACCAGCATGCTTTCAAAAGATAAAATGGCAAGAATTAACGAACTTTCTAAAAAGGCTAAGACAACAGCCCTTACAGATAAAGAATTGCAGGAACAGCAAAATCTTAGACAAGAATATCTGCAAACATTCAGAGGTTCTATGAAAAATACGTTAAAAGGCGTTACTATTCTAGATCCAAATGGGAAAGATGTAACACCACAAAAATTAAAAGATGAAAAGAAAAGAAACCTACATTAATAAAAGGAATACGTCAATTTGTGATGTATTCCTTTTCAATTTGCGCATAATACATTAGAATAGTTTCTTACACATCTAAACTTCTTGTAAAATTTCATGCGAAATGGTTGTATGATATAGTGTGTATCGCTATGATAAGAAAGTAGAATGTTATTTCTGAAAGGATGGTCAATCATGTCACACTCAATTCAAGACTTATCAATTGCAACGATCAGAACATTATCAATCGATGCAATCGAGAAAGCAAATTCAGGACATCCTGGAATGCCAATGGGGGCAGCTCCAATGGCTTACACTTTGTGGACGCAATTTATGAATCATAACCCGAAAAGCCCGGAATGGTTTAATCGTGACCGTTTTGTACTGTCTGCAGGCCACGGTTCAATGCTATTATATAGCCTTCTTCATTTATCAGGGTATGATCTTTCAATGGAAGATATCAAATCTTTCAGACAGTGGGGCAGCAAAACGCCGGGGCACCCTGAGTTCCACCATACAGCTGGTGTAGATGCAACAACTGGACCATTAGGCCAAGGAATTGGAATGGCTGTTGGTATGGCGATGGCAGAGCGTCACTTAGCACATACATATAATAAAGAATCTTATCCTGTAGTTGACCACTTTACATTTGCAATTTGCGGAGATGGCGACTTAATGGAAGGTGTTTCTTCAGAAGCTGCATCTCTTGCAGGTCACTTGCAGCTTGGAAAACTAGTTGTTTTATATGACTCCAACGATATTTCATTAGATGGTGATTTAGACCGTTCTTTCTCTGAAAATGTTGAAAATCGCTTTAAATCAATCGGATGGCAAGTGATTCGTGTAGAAGATGGCAATAACATAGAAGAAATTTCCAATGCTATTAAAGAAGCGAAGCAAGACGTTACAAGACCAACATTAATTGAAGTAAAAACAACTATAGGCTATGGTTCTCCGAATATGTCAGGTAAATCAGATGTTCATGGCAAGCCTCTTGGATTTGATGAAATCAAGCTTACAAAGGAAGCATATGCTTGGACATTCGAGGAAGATTTTTATGTTCCTGACGAAGTATATGCTCATTTCAAAGAATCAGCTGAAGTTTCAGGATCTAAGAAAGAGCAAGAATGGAACGAGCTTATGGCAAGCTATGAGAAACAATATCCTGAGCTTGCTAAACAATTGCAAGCAGGGATTAAAGGCGAATTACTAGAAAACTGGGATCAATCAGTACCAGTATATGAAGAAGGTAAAGCACTTGCATCACGAGCTTCATCTGGTGAAGTATTAAATGCAATTGCGAAGGAGATTCCTTATCTTTTTGGAGGATCTGCTGATTTAGCAGGATCAAATAATACTTCAATTAAAGGTGCTTCAGACTTTACAGCACAGGATTACAGCGGACGTAATATTTGGTTCGGCGTTCGTGAATTCGCTATGGGAACTGCATTGAATGGAATGGCGCTTCATGGCGGATTGCGTGTGTTTGGAGGAACTTTCTTTGTATTCTCTGATTACTTGCGTCCAGCGATTCGGTTAGCTGCATTAATGGGACTTCCTGTAACATATGTATTTACACATGACAGCATAGCTGTTGGTGAAGATGGACCAACTCATGAGCCGATTGAGCAGCTTCCTTCACTTCGCGCGATGCCTAATTTATCGGTCATTCGTCCTGCTGACGGAAACGAAACTGCAGCTGCATGGAGACTTGCGTTAGAGTCTGAAACGTCTCCGACTGCACTTGTTTTGACAAGACAAAACTTAAAAACAATTGCAGGTACTTCTGAGACAGCATATGATGGTGTTTCCAAAGGAGCTTATACAATCTCTGCAAGCAGAAAAGAAACAGCTGATGCTTTGCTGTTAGCTACAGGATCTGAAGTAGGACTGGCTGTGGAAGCTCAGGAAGCACTGCTTAAAGAAGGTATTGATGTGGCTGTTGTCAGCATGCCATCTTGGAACAGATTTGAAAGCCAAACAAAAGAATACCGTGAATCTGTTCTTCCTAAATCAGTTAAGAAGCGTCTTGCCATTGAAATGGCTGCACCGCTTGGCTGGGAACGTTACACAGGTGATGAAGGCGATGTTCTTGCTATTAATCAGTTTGGTGCATCTGCTCCTGGTGACAAGATTATGAAAGAATACGGCTTTACTGTTGAAAATGTTATGGCAAGAGTCAAAGCATTGTTAGAAAAATAATCAATCCAGAGAGGACGAATATTCGTTCTCTCTTTTTCGACAAAAAAAGTGTTATCTTCCTCCTTTATTTAGACAAATTTTTAGTGTCTCCTTCTATTATAATGGCGATAACAGTTATCAAGGGGTGGAAGTATGAGGCACTATTATGTCTATTTAATAGAAGAAGAATTTGCAAATCACTTTTTCGGCCGAGAAGCAAAGCTATTCCATCTTTTTCAGGAATACTTTCGGACAAGCCCTGAGCAAAAAGAATTTTATCATTTATATAAGCAAATTAACTATATTACTAAGGAGATTCCTGCTCAACCAATAGAGAATATCCTTAAAACAAATCTGGTTAACCGTTACAATTATGTCCGTGATGAGTCGAGCCATAAAATTGACAGCGAGACAAAGCAGGGGAACGCTCTTCTTCATGTTCGAGATCAGTATATAGAGGTCACTTCTGTAGGTAGCTTTGATATGGAAGCTATCTTTTTTGAAATTTTGAGGAAGATTGATTCATGTTTTTTAGCAATGGATTTCGAGTCAAAAAGGTACGGATGGCTAAAACCGATAAAAGAAAGAAAATTTGTCTAAAAAGGCAGAAATTATGGAGTAAATGTTGTATAATATCCTATGGTTTAGTACACTGTAAAATAGACAACATGAAGGAGGAAATACAATGGATCTGTGGGTAGTCATTCTAGTAGGCGTTCTGGCATTACTTGCTGGAGTAGCACTAGGATTTTTCATTGCTCGCCAATATATGATGAGTTACTTGAAGAAAAATCCGCCAATTAATGAGCAAATGTTAAAAATGATGATGATGCAAATGGGAATGAAACCTTCTCAAAAGAAAATTAACCAAATGATGAAAATGATGAACAATCAAGCAAAATAAAAATTCCTTGAATACGGGTTTTTTAAAGGGTTTTAGGTAAATAATTTAAGCATTTTGTTTTTTTGCATAAACCCTCTGACTTAATCCTTCATCATAAATACTTAAAAAATGCTTAATCTTTCTTTTTACCAATTCAAAACCGCTTTTTCTGTTGAAAATTAACAGGAAGGCGGTTTTTTTATTGAAATTTGGTTTGAATCATTGCTTTGCCAAGGATTCATAGAGAGACCGATGATAAGTAAGTGCCAGGGAAGAGAGAGGTAAGATCGATTTAGGTTTAAATAAAACAAAAAAAGATCAGGCACAAGCCTGACCAAAAATTAAGCGGTTGGTATTGAATGAGTTTTGTCTATTAGTATCTTCCCAAAAAAGATGCTCCAACAATAATTAAAAGAACGAATAAAACAACAATCAATGCAAAATTGTTGTCTCTTCTTCCATAGTCGCTCATATTTTATTCCCTCCTTTGTGTAGGACTACTATATCTTATGAGGAAAGGATTAGATTAGATTAGACAAATTTCACACATTTATTAATAAATGTTAATTAATACGACAACATACTTAAGTAGTTAACTAATGCCAGATGACATAGACGAATTCTAAAAAAGTATATGTGTTCTTCTTAAGATGTTAAAGTATTTGATCAAGGATAAAAAATAAGGGACATTATTATTATGCATAAGGCCATGAAGTAATAAAGGAAGGAGATAGGCGGATTGCTTATGAGCTTTCCGAAATAAGTGCACAAATGATCACTGAATTCCGATATGCCGTAATCGAGGGGGATATGGAGTTTTATCTTTCAATATAAAAAGCACGCATGCAGCGTACTTTTTTATTTAGGCTGTTTTGCATTGATTGTTGTTTTTTGGTTATAAATTTCGCCAGTGTATTTCCGCTGCAGGCACTTGCTTTCCGCAGGGAGGAATGGGAGCCTCCTCGGCTATGCCTGTGGGGTCTCCCATTCCCCTCTATTTCCCGCAGGAGTCAAGTGCCTTCCGCTACAATCCACTAAAGGTTTTAACCATTTCTATAAAAGCAACAAATTTTACGAAAAGAGCCTTTATTTATGAATAGCTCACTTTTTTTAATGTAGTATAGCTGTATCGGTTGTATTCATTTAGCAAGTGATCGAGTTCTTGACTGTATTGAATGGACACGTTTGAATTGATTCCATTCTTTATTGCTATATCGATCATTTCCGCACGTTTTTTTTCTATAAGCTTCAATAGTTCTTGTTTAGACACGAAAACTTGTCCTTTCTTTATGTAAGTTCATAACGATCTTTTTGCTATTAATTTCTATTATATCCTAATTTGGAAAATAATTCGAAGGGAAAATAAGGATTTTTATTTATGATATATAGCCATTATATAGGTATCCGATCTGTGAAGAAATCTCTTTTGCATAGTTGTTAGGGAATTGACATAAAAATGTCACATAGTGAAACATATGATTTTCAAAGTGTTTTTGCTAGAATATAGTGTGACTTATTATAGAGAGGAGGAGCTGAAAGATGACGGATGTGAATCTCTTTTTAGCTTTTGGAGCTGGTTTCTTATCTTTTATCTCACCTTGCTGTTTGCCATTATATCCTGCATTTTTATCATACATAACAGGTGTATCGGTCGGTGAAATAAAAACGGAAAATGCAATGCTTCAAAGAAGAAGCTTCCTGCATACTTTGTTTTTTTTACTTGGATTCTCCATTATTTTTATTGCACTCGGTTTTGGCGGATCATTTATCGGACAATTCTTTTTTGATTATAAAGATTTAATCAGGCAAATCGGTGCCATTCTTATCATTTTTTTCGGTCTAGTAATTGTAGGGGTATTCCAGCCGGAATTTTTAATGAAAGAACGCAGATTTGAATTAAAGAACAGACCATCAGGATATTTAGGTTCTGTGCTGATTGGACTTGCATTTGCTGCTGGATGGACCCCGTGTACTGGACCTATTTTAACAGCAGTTTTCGCCTTAACTTTAAGCAATCCTGGTTCTGCAATGGTTTATATGCTTGCTTATGTGCTTGGTTTTGCCATACCATTTCTAATTCTTGCTTTTTTTATTGGAAGACTTGGATGGATTCGAAAGCACAATTTGAAGATTATGAAGGTTGGCGGATGGCTGATGATCATTATCGGGATTATGCTCTTTTTTAATTGGATGACACAGATTATTATTGTATTCAGCCGATTATTTGGAGGATTTACAGGATTTTAGACCTAACTAAATAAAATTTTTGAGTCAATATTACTATCTTTTGTTCTTTTTTTTGATATAATATCTCATAGAGCAGTAGATTTTGCTTTCGGTGGAATTGTGGGGAGGAACTTACATGGCTAAAGTACTGATTGTGGATGATGCAAAGTTTATGAGATTGACATTATCTAAAATACTGACAAACAGTGGACATGAGATAATTGGCGAGGCTGAAAACGGAGCAGAGGCGATTACCCTTTTTCGAACACTGCAGCCGGACCTGGTTACGATGGATATTACTATGCCGGAAATGAACGGAATCGAAGCACTGAAAGAAATAAAAAAAGAATTCCCCCAATCAAAAATCATTATGTGCTCAGCAATGGGACAGCAAAAAATGGTTGTTGAAGCAATAGAAGCCGGGGCAAAGGACTTTATCGTTAAGCCATTTGACGAAACAAGAGTAAGTGATGCAATTAACCGTGTTTTAGGCTAAAATGCATATAACGAAAAGCCATCCAGATTATTATGTGATGGTTTTTATTTATTCTATAAGATGTATTATAATAGAAGTAACTCCGTGTAAAGGATTGATCATGTTGGTCATTTATTCAACGATAATTGCTGTAATTATGGCTATAGCTGTCATGATGATACGCATGAAAGCTTCAAAAAAACCTGCAAGTGCAAAAAAAATTATCCTGCCTCCGATTTTTATGAGTACTGGTGCACTGATGTTTTTGCATCCAATGTTTCGAGTTACTCCACTGGAGTTTTTGGAAGCGATCACACTCGGATGTATTTTTTCTATCTTTCTTATTAAAACCTCAACCTTTGAAGTGAAAGATGAAAAAATTTATTTAAAACGATCTAAAGCATTTGCTTTTATTTTGATAGGGCTTCTAGTATTAAGAATTGCATTGAAATTCTACTTAAGCAACTCGATCGATGTAGGCGAACTCAGCGGTATGTTTTGGATTCTCGCATTCGGAATGATAGTTCCTTGGCGAATTGCCATGTATGTTTCTTATCGAAAACTTGAAAATCAATTGAACCCTCCTAATATTCAAGCAACCTAAAAAACCATCGAAAGTCTCCGATGGTTTTTTTTGAAAAGATAAGAAAGTATAAAATTTTGCGCATTGGTGTTTAGTTCCAACGCCCAACTCCTAGGCCAGAACAAATCCGTCAAAAAAGTCAAAACAGGACTTTTCTGCCGGATTCTTTTCTGTCATGCCTGCGCTAAACGGGCTCTTGCGCTTTTATTAAAACAATGCTCGATATGGTGAGTGGTCGATTTTTTTTTCTTTGAGACGTTTCAATAAAAATTTATGATCCCGTTTTGGTGTTGCTACGATATATCCGCGAATCACCAAATCCTGAGAAATTTGTTTTGCCTTTTCTTCTAATGCAAGCTGTCCAATTTTCCCTGCAATTTTTGCCCTGGCAACATCTCTGAATAGTTCAGGAACGGGCTCGACAAGATCTTCTAGAAGTGCCTTTTGTTTCGTATCCCAAAGATGTCTCGTTTGCTGTATGTAGTAAGCTTCCCAATCAAGGTCTGACTTTCCATCTTCTTTCGGTAAACGCTTTAAAAATTTTCGAAACATAAAAAAACCGCCAATGCCAAGCATACCTGCCAAGAAGACGACCCAGAATAAAATAAACCATAAAAACCAGCCATCTAACATTAAAATAACCTCCGGTCCATACTGCAATCTGATATTATTATACACGACCGAATAGAGGTTGGAAAGCTAGGTCAATCTGAATGAACCTGTTTTGCTAATTCCATGAGTGACTTTTTGATCGCTTTGCGTTTGCTCCGATCTTTTCCCATTGATAGATGCCCTCCAAGCTCAGCGTGAGCAGTATATGAAGAGCGTTTATATGATAAATCAATGCGAATCGTTCCAGATTTTGTAGGGAGATAAAGGATTTCATAAAGCAGAGTCATAAACGATCCTCCTTGCTGACATTTTCATATTACGTCTATTATATGATTAAAATTTACTATAAAAAAGAATTTTTTTCCTTATTAATGTTATTTTTTTGTAATTATCTAAAATATAGTGATTCTAAATACCTACAAATAATAAAACTTCCTAATTTAAGGAAGTTTTATTATCTTCTGCTGTTAAATTTTCATATAGATTTCGCAGAACAAACGTTTTGTAGAGCTTAAGTTTTTTTCTTTCAATTGGGTGTCTTGTCAATCCCGTTTCTCTTAGCTTATTGACATACCATCCTTTTGAACCATAATAAGCCATACGAAACCCCTTTTTATCTATTTTAAAAAAAATATGTGAATCTGGAGAAAAAAAGAACGAAGAAGGTTGTTCATCATTATAAAAAAATGAAACTTTCATCTCTTTCATTCATATAGTGATATATAATGGGAGGCATGAAAATGGAAAAGTACTATTGTGTGAATTGTATGCTGCTTTTAAATAATAATGATGTTTGCAAACGATGCGGAAATCATGATATTAATAAAATAGAAATTAATGTTCAAACCCAAAAGCTTAAAATCCAAGATTTTAAAAATAAGCCCGACTCTTAAAACGACATCCTAAAATGGTGTCGTTTTCATTTTTCCTTCTTCTTAAGCTGCCGCATCCTGAACGGATTTATTTTTTTCCACGGCTCCTGCAAGAGTGGAATTTTCCGTAGTTAACGACACCAACCGAAATTTCGCTGATCACGAGATTTTTAATTAATACACCCATATTTCTCTTTACTTATATATAAATGAGAAGGACTTGTCTAAACATAGACCTTTAAATAGAAAAATAAAAAAGCAAGAATAAAACCTTGCTTTAATTTGTATATTGAACAGGGATATGGCATCCTTTTCGAACGCAGCTTCCGTCTTTAGCTATTTTAACTTCCAGGATATCATTTGAAAAAAAAGCCTCTATTACTTTTTTTTCAAGGGTAAAGGGTAGAAGAATCGTTCGTTCCAGCTGATCTTTTTCATCATTCTCAGACAGTGTGGCAAGGACTTTAATAATTAACGATTCTTGATTGATCTCAATTCGTATTTGCTCTGGGTTCATATCTGTAAATTCTGCCTCAACAATGTAATCCTCACTTGTTTCGAATAAATCAACGCGAAAAGAATGGTAGTCAATCAGTGCTGAGAATGGATCTGTGAAGAATTGATTCATCCACTCTTCAATACAGCTAAGATCAGAAGGCTTTGAACGTTTTTTTTTGTCCATCTCAGGTTGACCTCCAAAAACCATGCTACTTAAATCTTATTCAATTCATAAACAATGTGTGAAAGGAATTAAACAAGCTTTGAAGAGAAAAAACAATTAATTTTTCCAGTGTTTTTTAAAGCGGGTTTTTTCGAGTATAAGTAAGCAGAAGAGGGTAAGATGATTCGCTTAAGATATTTTATTAATTGACATGAACGTTCATGCATAGGCAAAAAAATAAAAATGAACGGCTGCAGATTGCAGAGCCGTTCAAAAAGCTTACATATCGTGATGTGAATTGTGTTTTTCACGAGAATGGTTACGGTTTTTAACCTTTTTTGACCCATCTAAAGGTTCAGGCTGCCCGGGATTATTTCCCTTTGGAGCATTTTTGTGCATATCTTTGCTTGAATTTTTGTTCGTCATTTTTTTCACCTTCCTTGCTAGTTAGGATAAAACATTTAAGGAGGTATCATTCAAAATTCAGCCTGTATAATATGTCCATATATTCACCACACTAAGGTTCAGGCAGGTCAGCACCAGTAAAGGAGGGAAACAAATGCCTTATCATAAAAACAAGCAGCAGGCGTTTCAGGCAGCACAGCAAGGAGCTGCACAGGCAGAAAATGTTTTTCAGCAGCTAGAGAAAGATGGATCAGACTATGGGATTCAGCTAAGCCATTTAAAAGAAGAAGTGAATGAAGCATATGAACAAATTAACAATGCATTAGAGGTTGCTTCTGAAACACAGCGTGAAACACTTGAACAGTATCGAAGAGATCTTGCACGGATTGTTGATGAAGTGAATATTGAGGAACAGTAAAAACGACGGGAAATCCGTCGTTTTTTGTTTACTGATTTTTTTTGCGCTTTTTATTATTCTGTTTCTGTGCTGCAGTAAGAGGCTCATTCGAGTATTCCTCATTATAGCCAGCACCTTTTCCTTGTGCAGAAGCCGCGTTCATACCTTCCATTACGTGGTTTGCTTTGCGTTTTGCCATACTTCTCACCCCCATGGCCATAGTGTTTGTTTGTCAGGGGAAAAAGATGTGTCCGGTTACAATTCAATATATTAAAAAAGTACTGAAGTTTATAACTATAAGCATGGCTTATGATGTTTGATAACAGCATTGTTATTTACTTATGTTAAAACATGTATTAAGATGAAAATGTGCGAATAATTTGGTGGGAGAGACCGAGATTTCGACACACGTCGATTTTGATTTAAAAGGGGAGAAAACATATGACGAAACAGCAGCAATTATCACATCACGATGTTTTCCAAGCGCGTAAAAGTTTTACTGTAGGCGGAAAAACATACAACTACTATTCATTAAAAGCATTAGAAGATGCAGGAGTTGGCAATGTTTCTAAATTGCCGTACTCAATCAAAGTTTTACTTGAGTCTGTTTTAAGACAAGTAGATGGAAGAGTTATTACAAAAGAACATGTTGAAAATCTCGCTCGCTGGGGCACGGCAGAGCAAAAAGAGCTCGACGTTCCATTTAAGCCATCACGTGTCATTCTTCAGGATTTTACTGGTGTACCTGCAGTTGTGGACCTAGCTTCTTTAAGAAAAGCTATGGCAGACATTGGCGGAAACCCGGATGTTATCAATCCTGAGATTACAGTTGATCTAGTTATTGACCATTCTGTACAGGTTGACAAAGCGGGAACAATGGATTCCCTGCAATTTAACATGGAGCTTGAATTCGAACGTAACGCTGAGCGCTACAAATTCTTAAGCTGGGCAAAGAAAGCGTTTAATAACTACCGTGCTGTTCCTCCTGCGACAGGCATCGTTCACCAAGTAAACTTAGAGTACTTGGCTAATGTTGTCCATGCAGTTGAGGGCGAAGATGGTACTTTTGAAACATATCCTGATTCACTTGTAGGTACGGATTCACATACTACAATGATCAACGGAATCGGTGTTCTAGGATGGGGTGTAGGCGGTATTGAAGCTGAAGCTGGAATGCTTGGACAGCCATCTTATTTCCCAGTTCCTGAAGTAATCGGAGTAAAATTAACAGGTCAAATGCCAAATGGCACAACAGCAACGGATTTAGCTTTAAAAGTAACACAAGTTCTTCGTCAAAAAGGCGTTGTAGGAAAATTCGTTGAATTTTTTGGACCTGGTGTATCAAAGCTTCCTCTTGCGGACCGTGCAACAATTGCAAATATGGCACCAGAATACGGTGCAACTTGCGGATTCTTCCCTGTAGACGATGAAGCATTGCAATACATGACATTGACTGGACGCGATCAAGAGCTGGTAAATGTAGTAGAAGCATACTGCAAAGAAAATGGACTATTCTTCTCACCAGATGTAGAGCCAGACTATACATCTGTTGTTGAAATCGATCTTGCAGAAATTGAAGCAAATCTTTCTGGACCAAAACGTCCTCAAGATTTAATCCCTCTATCTGCTATGCAAAAATCTTTTCAAACTGCACTTGCTGCTCCAAGCGGCAACCAAGGCTTCGGTTTGGAAGCATCAGAAGCTAATAAAGAAATTAAAGTAACAATGGCGAATGGCGAAGAAACAAAAATGAAGACTGGTGCGATCGCAATTGCTGCTATCACAAGCTGTACAAACACATCTAACCCATATGTTTTGGTTGGAGCTGGTTTAGTCGCTAAAAAAGCAATTGAAAAAGGCATGAAAGTACCTGCTTATGTAAAAACTTCTTTGGCTCCAGGCTCAAAAGTTGTTACTGGCTATCTTGAAAATTCAGGCTTGCTGCCATATATGAATCAATTAGGTTTCAACGTTGTAGGGTATGGATGTACAACTTGTATCGGCAACTCTGGTCCTTTGGCTGATGAGATTGAAAAAGCAGTAGCTGAAAACGACCTGCTTGTTACATCAGTACTTTCTGGTAACCGTAACTTCGAAGGAAGAATTCATCCGCTTGTAAAAGGTAACTATCTTGCTTCACCACCGCTCGTTGTCGCATACGCTTTAGCGGGAACAGTAAATATCGACTTAAAGAATGAATCTTTAGGTAAAGACAAAGATGGAAATGATGTCTTCTTTAACGACATCTGGCCATCAATGGATGAAATAAATGAAATTGTAAAACAAACGGTAACACCAGAACTATTCCGCCAAGAATATGGCAGAGTATTTGATGATAATGAGCGCTGGAATGCGATTCAAACAACAGATGAGGCTTTGTATCAGTGGGATGAAGATTCTACTTATATTCAAAACCCTCCATTCTTTGAAAACTTAAATCCAGAGCCAGGTCTTGTTGAGCCGCTTACGAATTTACGAGTAGTTGCAAAATTCGGGGATTCTGTAACAACGGATCATATCTCGCCAGCTGGTTCAATCGGAAAAGATACACCTGCCGGACGCTATCTGCAGGAAAAAGGCGTAAGCCCTAGAGAGTTTAATTCTTACGGATCACGCCGAGGAAATCATGAAGTTATGATGCGCGGTACATTTGCTAATATCCGCATCAAAAACCAAGTAGCACCAGGAACAGAAGGCGGCTATACAACATACTGGCCAACTGGTGAAGTAACTTCTATCTATGATGCTTGCATGAAGTACAAACAAGATGGAACAGGTCTTGTTGTGCTTGCAGGGAAAGATTATGGTATGGGAAGCTCACGTGACTGGGCAGCAAAAGGTACAAACCTTTTAGGCATCAAAACAGTAATCGCTGAAAGCTTCGAGCGTATTCACAGAAGCAATCTTGTCTTTATGGGAGTTCTTCCACTACAGTTTAAACAAGGTGAAAGTGCTGAAGTACTTGGCTTAACTGGTAAAGAAACAATCGAAGTTTTGATTGATGAATCTGTTAAACCTCGTGACCATGTAAAAGTGAGAGCAACTGATGAAGAAGGAAATGAAAAAGAGTTTGAAGTGCTTGTGCGTTTTGACAGTGACGTTGAAGTTGACTACTACCGTCATGGCGGCATCCTTCAAATGGTATTACGCGAAAAAATTAAAGGCTAACAAGTGAAAAGGACGGAATTTCCGTCCTTTTTTTAATGTATTTTATTGTTCTTTTGAAATAAAGATGATTTAATGAAATGGTACACATACATATAGGTTGTCCTAATTAATCAGGAAGTACATATAATTGGTGTAGTAGCGTGTGGGACAAGGGGGACTTGATTTGAAAAGGATACTTGCAATTGGGCTGCTGGTGTTTTTGGCTGGCTATGCTATTTGGTTCGCCGTCTTGCCAAAAGAACCAAAAGAAGGGCTCGAAATCGGCAATAAGCCGCCTGAGTTTAATTTAGAAATGCTAAACGGTGAACAAGTTACACTTGAAGATGTAAAAGGCAAAAAAGTGATGATCAATTTTTGGGCAACATGGTGTCCTCCGTGTGAAGCAGAAATGCCTGAAATGGAAAAACTTCAGAAAGAACAAGGTGATCGTGTCATTGTTTTAGCTGTAAATATGACAAATGCGGAGAAAAGCATAAAAGATGTAGAATCATTTATATCTAAACGAAATTTGACTTTTCCTGTAGCCTTGGATAAAGATGGAAGGGTCAGTGTTCAATATGAAGTCTATTCGTATCCGACCACTTATTTTCTAGATGAAGAAGGTAATATATTAAACATTTCACGTGGAGCCATGACAAAAGAAACAATGGAAAAAATGCTGGAATTATAAGTTTGATTAGACTGTACATCTTAATGGAACAGTCTTTTTTTATTTTTTCAAAAAACTTGTACTATTTTTTCTATTTAATGGAAAAGCTGTGTTTAATACATATGGAGGTGCACGAATGAGAAAAATAAAAAAACTTACATTTGAAGAATTGGTGCAGGAAAATAAAAGAGAATTGTTAAAAGATGAAGAAGCAATAAACAGACTTGAAGAGAGAGTGGAGCAGCGTCTGCTGAATAAGCTGAGCTAAATCCAACACTTGGTTATCATGACCTGAGCCCTTCATGGAAAAGATAAATGTGAGGAGGCGAAGAATCATGACAAACTCTAACGATAAACAAAGCCACTTTACTCCCAATCATATCGGTACTAAATCAAGAGGCTTTGGGGGAAATAAAGGCAAAAAAATGCAGAATAAAACAAATGAACATCCACAGGTCATGCAAACAAAAGGCGAGTAGTATAAAAAACATAATAATATTATGTTAACTAATTGTTTATACAAGTGTTTTTTGATTAAATAATGGTAAGGATGTGTTCTCTCATGGGTTATAAAACAAATCCAGATGATCGTTCAGATAATGTAGAAAAGCTTCAGGACATGGTTCAGAACACAATTGCAAACATTGAAAAAGCACAAGAAACCGCAGAATTTGCAAGTGGAGAAGAACGTGAAAGAATTGAAGCTAAAAATCACCGCCGTGAGGAAAGTATTGAAGCATTTCGTGCTGAGATCAGCGATGAAGCGGCTGCTCGTGAAAATGGTTATAAATCATAAAAATCCAATCAGAGATGGCCTCTATAGGTCATCTCTTTTGTTTTGTGCCAAATTCAGTGGGTATGGTATGATAATATTTATTCGTTGTCCTATTTTTGGATGCTGCATAAGGAGAGGGAAGATTCATGCTTGTTTCAAAAAAAGAGATTGAGGTAAGGTACGCAGAAACAGATCAAATGGGTGTTGTATACCACGCAAATTATTTAATTTGGATGGAAGTCGGGAGAACACAGCTTATAAAAGATCTCGGTTTTTCATATGCCGATATGGAAAAAGAAGGAATTATCTCACCGGTTGTTGATTTGCAGGTACAGTATAAAAAACCGATGAAATATGGTGAAAGAGTAACTGTACATACTTGGATCGAAGAATATAACGGATTTAAAGTAGCTTATGGCTATGAAATGTACAAAGATGATGGAGAATTGGCACTTCAGGCTGTATCGAATCATGTATGTGTTAAAAAAGAGAATTTTAAGCCAATACAAATTCGAAAAAAGTATCCGGAATGGCATGAGGCATATGAAAAAGCAAAAAAGTAGGGGTAATGAATGGCATTTGGAATTAAACGTAAGGAACTTGTGGCCTGGAAAACAAAAGTAGCCGCCGGTGAACTTGCTTTTTTAACTCATTATTGGATAGATCCGCGGTTTTCGAAATCACATGCTGTTACAAAAGCGGGCTGCTCAGATATTAAAAAACTAATTGCCTGGGGAGAAATCTACGGCTTAAAAAAAGAGTGGATTCATCAGGACAAGCATTATCCGCATTTTGACCTGATGGGGGACGTTCAAATTAAGGTTTTAACAGCTCATAACCTGACGGATCAGATTGAACGCTTCCGTTTACAATAAAAACCCGCAGATCATTAATCTGCGGGTTTTTTATAATCAAAAGCGGGCTCGCCTTTTTCTTTATCAAAATCAATAACTAGATCGTTTTGATCGAAATACCAGATATCACTTTCTTCAATAAAAAAGGTAATGCCATCTCTTTCTGTTTTTGCACCAATTTGTTCAGGCTGATCTTTTACAACACCTAGGGAAAAACCTTTTTGAATTGTGCTATTTCCTCCATACCTGACGAAAAAACGAAAGGAATCTCCGCTTACAATATTCATCTCCTGCTGATACCACTTTACAGCCTCATCGCTAATATGTATGTTCATCTGAGTATCACTCCTTCCCTCATACGATACCACGAAAAGACAAAACAAAAACAGAAAAGAGCAAATTTCCTACTTAAGATATTGAAACATGTGCTCATATATCGCTTTATTTCTTTCACTATCTACATTTTCAAGCTCTTTTACACGGTAGTTCGTTTGATTGACAACAATCGTCGGAATAAAACCAGGCTCAGACAATTCAATCTTCTTTGTTCCATTTTTTAGCTCTTTCGTCATTTTAATGGAGAATATTCCGCCAATATCTTTATAATCACCAACTTGACCTGATAAGAAGTTACCCAAAGAATAGACAACAAACGTTTTACTCCCGTTTTGACCTTCCAGCCATTCCATCGGCTGAAGAACATGAGGGTGATGGCCAATGACTAAATGGACGCCTTGATCAGCCAGAAACTGGGCTAACTCCTGCTGTTCTTCATTTGGAAGCCGAATATACTCAACCCCCCAATGCATGCTTACAATAACTACGTCTGACAGCTTTTTCATTTCTTCAATTTCTTTTTTCATTTTATCTTTATCAATTAAATTAACGAGATAAGGTTTCCCTTCTGGTACAGGAATGCCATTTGTTCCGTATGTATAAGCAAGAAAACCTAATTTTACCCCATTTTTATTTATGACACGTGGAGTATTTGCATCTTGCTGATTGCGATAGCCGCCTACATAAGGAAGACCAATTTCATCATACCGGTCGGTTGCATTTAATATTGCCTTCTCACCGCGATCCAGTGTATGATTGTTGGCAATGCCGGCGATATCGACACCTGCATCCTGAAAAGCATCTACAACTTCAAAAGGGCTGTTAAATGATGGATAAGTAGATAGTCCGATTTCTGTTCCGCCAATCATCGTTTCCTGATTGGCGAACGTGATATCTGCCTTTCCAATTAAAGGTTTAACATCTTGTATCATTGGTTTAAAATTATAGGAACCGCTTCCTGTCTTTGCCTGATTGTAGACCCTGCCGTGAATGAGGATATCTCCAAGTGCAGATAGCGTAACCTCTGATTTAAATGATTTAGAAGTATGACCCATATTCAATCCTGAATGCGCTTTCGATGGGTACGTCTTTTCCGCATTGGGTATTACAAAAATAAAAAGTGATATTACGATTAAAGCGAGTATAGCAATTACTGTGATTATCCATTTTTTCATCTGCCTATTCTCCTGTTAAGATCTTTTTTACTATCATAAACGATACATTGTAAAAAAGAAATCATGTTCAAAAAACCAATTAAGATCCAGATGGAACAGGTGCTAACTGTCTGCTATATAGCCATTGTCTTTCATTATAAAATTTTTTTGCGAAAATGAAAAAAGCCGCCAGCAAGGCAGCTTTATATCCATTTAACTTTAGGCTCTGTTTTGTCCTTTATGCGTTTAATGTTTGCCCGATGACGGTATATAACAAATAAGGTCAAGATGCTGACTACTAAAATCAGAATCGGATCTCCATTGAAGATGCTGAATATGATAGCATAGATGCCTGTGAGCATAGAAGACAGCGATACGTATTTTGTGATGTATAATATGAGAAAGAATACAGCTAGCATTGTGACGAACAATATTGGTGTAAAGAACAGCAGAATGCCTCCTGATGTTGCAACTGCTTTACCGCCCTTAAAATTAGCAAACAGAGGGTACGTATGGCCGATGACAGCAAAAAGTCCAATAAGCAGCGGATGCACGCTTTCTACTCCAAATAGGAAAGGGAGAGATGCAGCAAGTGTTCCTTTCAGAATATCAGCAATTGTTACAATCAAGCCAGCTTTTACACCAAGTGTCCGAAATGTGTTCGTTCCCCCAAGGTTCCCGCTGCCGTGCTCACGAATGTCAATACCATATCCAACCTTCCCTACAATTAAGCCAGAAGGAATGGAACCGAGTAAATAAGCTAAAATAATAATGATTGCAATCATCAATGGATACGCTCTCCTTTAATCTTAAAATGAATAATCTTATTTTATCATGTAACTAGCACTTAAGACTACGTCATAAGAAAGAAACGGAAAAAAATCATCTAAAAGGAGTTTTTTATATGAGTATATCAATCCCTTCAAGAGAAGAAATCGGCAGCATTTTAAAAAAGAGCAAACGCATTGCCGTTGTAGGTTTATCTGATCAGCCAGACCGGACATCTTACATGGTGAGCAAAGCCATGCAGGATGCGGGATATGAAATTATCCCTGTAAATCCAACAATTAAGGAAGCATTAGGAGTTAAAGCTGTCGGCTCATTGAAAGAAATAGATGGACACATAGATATCGTGAACGTATTTCGCCGCTCAGAACAATTGCTTCCGGTTGCAGAAGAATTTTTAGAAATTGATGCTGATGTTTTTTGGGCACAGCTTGGACTTGTGAATGAAGAAGCTTATCAGCTGCTGAAAGAAAAAGGCTACACCGTCATCATGGATCGCTGCATAAAAGTAGAACATGCGTTAACGAAATAAAAATCGCAGGGTATGATCCCTGTGATTTTTCTTATACATCAAATCATTCCCTTCCTGTTTTAGTTTCCTCCAGCTGCTGCCGATGCACATGCCCCAAAACAGTTCAGAAGCTTTGGCCTTTGCTATCGTATCCTTTAGCAGGAAAAAATAATAATTGCTCCTTTTGTATGATTATATCCATTTGAAATCACATAATGACAATGCTGAATTGAGTATAAACTTCAACATTTTTCCAAAATATTTTTCATTTTAGCTGACTTCTGCTAATATTTAGTTTGCGAAATTATTTGTAACCGATAAAATATAGCTTGGGTATTGATTTTTATACGCTACTTTTTCTAAACAATGGTAAAATTAATAAAGAGTAAAGGTGCAGGACTTGTCACGTTGCCAGAATGTAAGATACGATATAGAAACATACGTTCTTTGATACGCAGCAAATCTCTGACGTGACATTTGTTTTTTTTGAAAGGAGCTTAAATCGTTTGGGTAAGCAGCAACAGTTTGATTACAATGATGATGCGATTCAAGTATTAGAAGGTTTGGAAGCAGTGCGGAAAAGACCGGGTATGTATATCGGAAGCACTGATTCAAGAGGTTTGCATCACCTCGTTTATGAAATCGTTGATAATTCCGTTGATGAAGCATTAGGCGGATTTGGAGATCACATAATCGTTAAAATACATAAAGACAACAGTATATCTGTACAAGATAAAGGACGCGGCATGCCAACAGGAATGCACAAGCTTGGCAAACCGACAGCTGAAGTCATTATGACCGTTCTTCATGCAGGCGGGAAGTTCGGACAAGGCGGCTATAAGACTAGCGGAGGACTGCATGGCGTCGGTGCATCAGTAGTAAACGCACTGTCTGAATGGGTGATCGTAACCATTCATCGTGATGGATTTATATATGAACAGCGTTTTGAAAATGGCGGTAAACCTGCAACGACTCTTGAAAATATCGGGAAGACAAACAAAACGGGAACAATTATCCATTTTAAACCAGATCCGCTTATTTTCAGCAACACAACTTATAACGCTGAGACACTAAGCGAGCGTTTGCGTGAATCAGCATTTCTTTTAAAAGGGCTGAAAATCGAGTTGATTGATGATCGAAATCAGACGAAAGAAATCTATCATTATGAAACAGGAATTGAAGCGTTTGTTTCCTATTTAAATGAAGAGAAGGACTCCCTGCATACGGTAGTGTCCTTTGAAGGAATTCAAAACAGCATAGAGGTGGAATTTGCCTTTCAATTTAACGACGGATATTCCGAGAACATTCTCTCGTTTGTAAATAACGTTCGCACAAAAGATGGCGGTACTCATGAAGCGGGTTCTAAAACAGCTATGACACGTGCATTTAACGAATACGCTAGAAAAGTGGGTATTTTGAAAGAAAAAGATAAAAACCTTGATGGTTCAGATATTCGTGAAGGCCTTTCTGCCATTATTTCTGTCAGGATTCCTGAAGAGCTCCTTCAATTCGAAGGTCAGACAAAGGGAAAGCTTGGCACGAGTGAAGCAAGATCGGCTGTAGATTCTGTCGTATCGGAAAATCTTGCCTACTTTTTAGAAGAAAACCCTGAGACGAGCACATTGCTTGTCAGAAAAGCCATTAAAGCATTTCAGGCTCGTGAAGCAGCTAGAAAGGCCAGGGAAGAAGCAAGAAGCGGGAAGAAGAGAAAGCGTTCAGAAGCGACACTTAGCGGAAAGCTCACTCCCGCACAGTCAAGGAATCCTCAAAGAAATGAAATCTACCTGGTTGAGGGTGATTCAGCAGGCGGTTCAGCTAAACAAGGACGCGATCGCCGTTTTCAGGCTGTGCTCCCACTAAGGGGTAAAGTTATCAATACTGAAAAAGCCAAGCTTGCAGATATCTTTAAAAATGAAGAGATTAATACAATAATTCATGCGATCGGTGCAGGCGTCGGAGCAGACTTTAACGTAGAAGACTGCAATTACGATAAAGTCATCATCATGACAGATGCAGATACAGATGGTGCACACATTCAAGTTCTGATTTTGACTTTCTTTTATCGTTATATGAAGCCGCTGATTGAAGCTGGCAAAGTATTTATTGCACTGCCGCCATTGTATAAAGTAAGCAAAGGCACCGGAAAAAAAGCAGTTGTGGAATACGCGTGGTCTGATGAAGAACTTCAAGACGTTCTGAAAAAAGTGGGAAAAGGCTACATGATTCAGCGCTATAAAGGCCTTGGAGAAATGAATGCAGATCAGCTATGGGAAACGACTATGGACCCTGAGACAAGAACGTTAATCCGTGTCCGCATTGATGATGCAGCCCGTGCTGAGAGACGTGTGACTACCTTAATGGGGGACAAAGTTGAACCAAGGCGTAAATGGATTGAGAGCAACGTTGCCTTTGGCTTAGATGAAGAAACCAACATCTTAGAAAACGAGAACTTGTCCGTCGCAGAGGAGGAATAATAAAATGACACAGCCAGAAAAATTTCGCGATCTCCCTCTTGAAGATGTGATAGGTGACCGTTTTGGACGCTACAGTAAATACATCATTCAAGACAGAGCATTACCTGATGCACGTGACGGGTTAAAGCCTGTACAGCGCAGAATCCTGTATGCCATGCATGTGGATGGAAATACAAATGATAAAAATTTCCGTAAATCAGCAAAGACAGTCGGTAACGTTATCGGCAACTATCATCCTCATGGAGATACGTCTGTATATGACGCTATGGTAAGGATGAGCCAGGATTGGAAAGTCCGCAATCTGCTCATTGAAATGCATGGAAATAACGGAAGCAATGATGGAGATCCTCCGGCAGCCATGCGTTATACAGAAGCCAGGCTTTCACCGATAGCAGCTGAACTTTTGCGTGATATTGATAAACGAACGGTCGAATTTGTTCCTAACTTTGATGATACAAGTCAGGAACCTCTCGTCCTCCCAGCCATGTATCCGAACTTGCTTGTGAATGGTTCAACAGGAATATCAGCAGGCTATGCGACAGATATTCCTCCTCATCATCTTGGTGAAGTCATTGATGCTGTTATGAAACGAATTGATCAGCCAGATTGTTCGGTTGATGATTTAATGCAAGTTATCAAAGGTCCTGATTTTCCAACAGGAGGCATTATTCAGGGAATCGATGGCATTAAGAAAGCCTATGAAACGGGAAAAGGCAAGATCATTATCCGCAGCAAAGCAGAAATTGAAAGCATTAGAGGCGGGAAACAGCAAATCGTCATCACAGAAATACCGTTTGAAGTGAACAAAGCCAATCTTGTCAAACGGATGGATGAGTTCCGAGTTGAACGTAAGCTTGACGGCATTGCAGAGGTCCGTGACGAAACAGATCGCACGGGTCTGCGGATTGTGATTGAGCTGAAAAAAGAAGCAGATGGGCAGGGTATATTAAATTACCTATATAAAAACAGCGATTTGCAAGTGACTTACAATTTCAACATGGTTGCTATACATAACCGCAGACCAACATTAATGACGCTTCCGACGATATTAGATGCGTATATAACGCATCAGAAAGAAGTCATTACGAACCGCTCTAATTATGATTTGCAGAAAGCACGAGAAAGACAGCATATTGTTGAAGGGTTAATTAAGGCATTATCTATACTAGATGAAGTGATTGCGACCATCCGCGCTTCAAAAGACAAGCGGGATGCAAAAGACAACATAATTTCAAAATTTCAATTTACGGAGCTTCAGGCAGAAGCCATTGTATCTTTGCAGCTATATCGCTTAACAAACACAGATATTACAGCCCTGCAAAGTGAAGCAAAGGAACTTGATGAAAAAATAACAACGCTGCTTGAAATCTTAAACAATGATAAAAGATTGTTCCAAGTCATAAAATCAGATTTGAAAAAAATCAAAAAAACGTATGCTGATGAAAGAAGATCTGTGATTGAGAATGAAATACAGGAAATCAAAATCAATCTGGAAGTCATGATTGCATCAGAAGATGTGATTGTGACGGTTACAAAAGATGGGTACATTAAACGAACAAGCGGGCGATCATACGCAGCCTCAAACGGACAGGACTTCGGTATGAAGGAAACAGATCGATTGCTTGCAAAATTTGATGTGAATACAACTGAAGTAGTCCTTCTCTTTACGAATAAAGGAAATTACATTTATTGTCCTGTTCATGAACTTCCAGATATCCGCTGGAAGGACCTTGGACAGCACATCGCGAACATTGTGAATCTTGAGCGGGATGAACAGCTGATAAAAGCGATTCCTGTCAAAGATTTCAGCACAGAACAATATCTCTTATTTGTGACGAAGAACGGCATGGTCAAGAAAACAGAACTAAGGTTATATAAGGCTCAGCGATATTCTAAAGCATTAATGGCAGTTAACCTTAAAGACCAGGATGTTCTTATTGACGTTCATGTAACCTCAGGAAAAGATGAAATCTTTTTAGCCACTCAAAATGGATACGGTCTATGGTTTTCTGAGGAAGAAGTCAACATCGTTGGAGCCAGAGCAGCGGGAGTTAAAGGTATTAACTTAAAAGAAGATGACTTCTTAGTCGGAGGTTCGGTATTCCGCTCAGGTGAAATTCCTTCCATTATCATTGTCACTCAAAGAGGTGCAGCGAAAAAGATGTCGCTGAAGGAATTCGAAAAAACATCACGTGCAAAACGGGGACTGATCATGCTGCGGGAGCTGAAAAATAATCCTCATCGCATTGTAGGCATGAACCTTATTCAGACAGATGACAAAATTATCATCAAAACAGAAAAAGGCCAAATCGAAGAAATTGAACCCAAAACTTTAAGAGCAAATGACCGTTACAGCAACGGGTCATTCTTTATAGACGAGGGAGAAGCAGGTCCGGTAAAAGAGGTTTGGCTCGTTACAGCTAAACAATAAGTCAAAAAAAGACATCCTTCTAGTAAAAAAGAGGATGTCTTTTTCTTTTATTTATTTTTAGTGAAGTAATCAGTGAATGCATGCATAATCTCAATACCCTGATACAAAAATAGACTGACAGCCGTTAATGAAAAACTTGTCACCATGATCAATCTTAACCAAAACATCGTGGCGGCCTCCTCCTTTTTTAATTGTCTTTAGGATGGAAGCGATGTTGGCCGAAATAGGAAGATTGATAAAAGACAGCCAGTAAAAACCTTTTGCCGGCAAGCAAACTAGCCAGCATGCACAGATTAAAAAGAGCAACTAAAAGATAAGACTCTTTTTCTCCTGTATCAAACTCTGTGAAAAATGTGAATTTAAAATCATCTTCTTTACTATCACCGAAAGGTTTCACATGCTCTTCAAGATCAAATGCAGGAAAAACAGATTTATAATGCTGGACGTGCTGAATTGTTCCTGCAAGGAGTAAGGCAATGAGAATTAAGAGGATACGCTGTGTCATAACACTCCTCCTCTTTTTAATAATAGACCTATCATAACGCAATATCACAATTTAGCATAGAGGAAATTTTTTTGTTTTTCCTATACAAACCGACTAAAAGTGATATAATTTACTTTTGTGATGTTAGATTACCTAACATAATTATTAAATTATCATTATTTTCAGGAGGTTTTACATGGAGTTTTTAAAAGCAATCATCTCAAGCGGAAATACGGTTCTTTGGTCTTATTTGCTTATTTATATGCTCGTAGGACTTGGATTATATTTCACAATCCGTTCTAAATTCGTGCAGTTTCGTTATTTTGGAGAAATGTTCCGGTTATTAAAAGAACCAGGCATGGTATCGAAAGAAGGAAAAAGAGGCATTTCATCGCTGCAGGCCTTCTTTATCAGTGCAGCCTCACGTGTCGGCACAGGAAACCTGGCAGGCGTTGCCATAGCAATTGCAGTCGGCGGACCAGGAGCAGTCTTCTGGATGTGGCTAATCGCCATTGTCGGTATGGCTTCAAGTTTTGTAGAAAGCACACTTGCTCAAGTCTACAAAGTAAAAGATGGCGATCAATTCAGAGGCGGACCAGCTTATTATATGGAAAAAGCGTTAAATGCAAAGTGGATGGGAGTCTTATTTGCAATCTTGATTACGCTTTGCTTTGGATTAATTTTTAATGCAGTGCAGGCGAATACGATCGCACTTGCATTTGAAAGTTCATTTAACGTGGATAAAACGGTCATGGGCATTATTCTTGCTGTATTCACAGGAATTATTATATTCGGCGGATTAAAGCGCATTGCTGCTGCCAGTCAGATTATTGTTCCTGTAATGGCCTTGATATACATAGGTGTGGCTTTAGTAGTCGTTATCGGCAATATATCGGAAGTGCCTTCGGTCATGGCTGTTATTTTCACTAATGCATTTGGTTTTGAACAAGCTGTAGGCGGCGGAATAGGTGCAGCGATTGAAAATGGAATCAAAAGAGGCTTGTTCTCAAATGAAGCTGGTATGGGGAGTGCGCCAAACGCGGCTGCAACGGCAAGTGTTACTCATCCGGCAAAACAAGGCTTTATTCAAACACTTGGTGTTTTCTTTGACACAATCATAATCTGCAGCACAACGGCGTTCCTTATCCTATTATTTGATACGACACCAGATTCAGCATTAGATGGCATCCAGATTACTCAAGCTGCTTTGCAGTCACATATCGGCGACTGGGCTGGAACATTCTTGGCTGTTGCCATTCTGCTGTTCGCATTCAGTTCGGTTATCGGAAATTATTACTATGGCGAAACAAATATTGAATTCTTGAATGGAAATAAAACGGTTTTATTTATTTATCGAATAGCTGTAATTGGAATGGTGATCTTTGGATCTGTTTCAGGCTTCCAGCTTATTTGGGACATGGCAGATCTATTTATGGGTCTAATGGCTGTAACCAACCTGATTGCAATAGCTATTCTTTCTAAACTTGCGTTTGCAGTTTTAAAAGATTACGGACGCCAGCGCAAGGAAGGGAAGAACCCTGTATTTAAAGCAAGCTCAATTCCAGGCCTGAAAAACACAGAGTGCTGGGGAGATAATGAGATAGAAGAAACTAAATAAAAGGTAAAAAACCGAATTTCTGAATCTTCATTGAGCCTAAAAGGTTTCCGACTTTAGCCGGGAATGAAAAAAATCGATGACGACATTACCAAAGAATTTCCTTTACAGGACATGCTTATGGGAATGTCTTTTTTTGGGTTGAATAAACTGAACCCTGTTTGTGCTTTTCGATTGCTTATTTAAAGATGTCCCCTACTAGCAAATATATAGAAATTTGATTGTCTATAAAAATGGTCCCTAAAGAAAAGTGCTAAAAAAACGAACGAAGTGTAAGGGACTTTCAAAAGTGGCTATCAATTTTATGATTCTACAATTAAAGTGTAACATCGTACAATAAAAGCTTTGTTGTTGTTTAAATATTAGCTCCTAATAGAAAGTTAACAAAAACAAAACCCCTTGGGTGCCCAAGGGGTTTCAATCTGTCTAAATGAATCGTTAATGAAGGCATTTATTCATTATTGATGAATAAATGCTTTCGGCTTCTAGGAATTCAATTTAAAGCATAAAGAAAAAAATCACGTGGAGTAGTATAACCGATTCTACCTGCATACTCTGCTGCTATGTTTGTCCTTTAACTTCCTCTTTATTTTAGACATAAATGATCGTTACAGAGGCTTTGGCATTAAAAAATGTCGAAACTACATAAGGATCTTAAAGTGGATAGTAGTTCTGTTTTAATAGCATTATCATTTCGGAGTATTAGAAATTCGTGGTGTTGTTAAGACATTTAAAGATTTGCTGCTTGATTCAGATCATTAACATCAGGATCAATACTATTGGTTTTGCTAATACCATTATTAACTGTAATAAAATTTCCGTTATTGCCTCCGCCGGACCCAGTAATCGCTTTAGACACACTTTTAGGGGAGATATTAAAAGAATCTCCAAAATTCACAACTCCGCCAGATACTGTATTGATATTGATAGATCCTATAATTGAAGGCATAGTCTCATTCCTCGTCCACTAATTATATAGCTATCTTATTCAGGTGGAAATGTTTTTGTCTATTAAAAACACCCAATACATCTCATATATAATAGAAAATAATAAAAAATGGACTATAAAATTAGCCCATAGTGCTAAGGAATCTGACAAAATTATATTAGAAATAGGACTTTACCTAAAGTGTCTGTGATATTTAACTCACAAGGTCTACAACTTCTATCCAAGAAGAAGGAGAAAGCCTTTAAGTGATACGTTCTCAAGTAAGGGGGGATATTGAATGTCGTTCTGTATGGGTCTTGTAAATATGGTGGTGGCTATGAAGGTGAGATGACGAAGTATAACCGTTTTCGTTGCTTATCATTAAAATAATAAAAATAACAAATAAGAAAAGTGGTGAAAAATCACCACATAAAACATGTTGTTTCACCAGAGGAGAGCGAGTGGCACTATTGTAAATCGATTTTAAAACAAGTTCAATCCCAGGTTTGAAAAACACATACTGCTGAGAAGATCGATGGATATTTATTTGATTGAAATTAGATTACTATCTATATTAAGATAGATATCTTTTGTTTCAAAACCAATTGAGGTATTGAGATCAAGTACGTCAACTGTAACTTTGACAGTTTGTGAAAGATACTCCTGATTCAATAAGTCCTGCATTGAAATTTTCAATTCATTCGTATCGGGAGATGAAATCCTGAGAATTTCTTTTGTATCCTTTTTTATACCATCCTCATAAAACGTAAAATTGACTTTATAGGCAACATCTTTTCTCTCTGTTATTTTGAAAATGACTTCTTGATTCTTGGCTTCTATTAAGGTTGGTGTTTTTAATAGTCGATCTTTATCAACTTTTAAGCCGCTTGCTTCCTCAAGATAAGTAATGAGCTCCTTATTTCCCAAGACATTTGGAATATCCTCGTTTTCGTGCTGTGTTCTCAAATAAAACGCTTCATTGCTGCTTGTTACATCTTGCATGTATCCTTTTTTCCCAGATCCATATAAAAGCACATAATCTTCAGCTATTATTTCTTGCGGATACCATTTATGATTTTCGTCAGCATAGTTCCAATAAGCATCCCATCTTACAGGCTTCTTTTCCAATCCTCTAATTTTACTCCATTCGGAAAATGGAAAGTGATGAGACTGCAGATAATGATAAGCAAAATGATGACCATACTCATGTGAAAGTGTGTCCGTGTAAGAAGAGACATCCGTATATTTATCACCCTGATAAAGAGTGATTGTATCTGTTAAAGCATGAAAACTGCCTTTTGTTGTTGATGCACCAAATGCACCGCCTCTGACTCGAACTTCTTGAAGAAACTGAAGTTCATCTCCATGCTTATTTTTAATTAATTCCTGGTAAAGCTGTTTCAATTTTTCTTCGTCCCAAGCATTGGTATAGCTAAGGAAAAGAATACCTTCTGGAGATTTATAAATGGCATGATAATCAGAATCGTAGGTAAGTGGATCCAAGCTAAGCAATATAGGTAAGAATAATAATAGAATAATATGTTTTATAATCCACTTCAAAGTCATCACTTCCTTCACGCTATTTTATCATGCCGTGAACTTCAAAATAGCTGTTTCATTTTTCCAAGAGAGGGAGAACTGGTCTGAAATGTTTGTAAATGAAAGTATGAAAATCATCCTATTCTTCTTCACGGTAATGAAAATATTCTGACATATTTTCCACATACTTAATAAACAATTTTCTATTAGACTAAGAGTGTTTCAAAAATTAATAGTATGGGAGAGGTTGAAATTGAATAAAAAATGGCTAGCAGGAGCGGGTTTCGCACTTGCATTATTTGTCAGTCCGTTCAACCAAGCATTTGCAGCAGAATCAGCGGGGCAGAAGGTGGATAATGTTGCTCATCGTGGAGCTTCAGGATATGCACCAGAGAACACCATTGCAGCTTTTGACAAAGCGGTGGAAATGAAAGCAGACTACATTGAGATTGACGTACAAAGAAGCAAAGACGGTAAATTAGTGGTGATTCATGATACAACAGTTGACCGTACAACTGATGGCAGCGGACTTGTTCAATCTCTCACGTATGAAGAATTACGAAATTTGGATGCAGGCAGCTGGAAGGGAGAAGAATTCACTGGCGAAAAAATTCCTGCCTTTGATGAAATTCTTGATCGATATCACGGTAAAATCGGTATTTTAATTGAATTGAAGGCACCTGAACTATACCCTGGAATCGAAAAAAGCGTTGCAAAAGAGCTAAAAAAACGAAACCTGGATAAACCTCAAAATGAGAAAACAATCATTCAATCATTTAATTTTGAATCGATGAAGATAATGAATAAACTCCTGCCAAAAATGCCAATCGGTGTGCTAACATCATCACGTTTAGATACAACAGAGCCAGCATTAAAAGAATTTAGTACTTATGCAGATTATTTTAATCCAAGTTATACAATCGTTTCGAAAGATCTTGTAAATCAGGTGCATAAAAAAGGAATGAAAATTCAATCATGGACCGTTCGAAGTCAAGAAACAGCTGATTTTCTTTTGGAAATGAAAGTAGATGGGATTATTACGGATTATCCGGATTATGTGGATCCAGTGAAATAAATGCTCATAGCGAAATATTTTATCAGAAAGATTGACCATAATTAATACAAGGTCAATCTTTTTGATTGTGAAATGAAAACCCCGGGCTAGGCCCGGGGTTCCAAAAAGCTTTCAGCGTGGTATTAAAAAAACTTCCTCA